>NZ_JAFDSS010000001.1:3246308-3895570 GCF_017831975.1 Microbacterium terrae
GCGTTCTGCACCAGCTCGTCCAGCCCGGCGTCAGGGTCGCCCGAAAGGATGCCGTCGACGTCGGTGAGGGCGTCGGCGACGAGGCCGTCGACCACCTGGTCGTCGGTGTTGGCCGCGGCATCCGTCACGGTCTGTCCGACGTTCGCGCCGAGGTCGTCGACGGTGGTGGCGAGGTCGTCGACCGCTGCGTCCACGTCGCCGGCGGCGACGTCGTCGATCACGGCGTCGACATCGGCGGCGAGTGTGCCGACCGTGCCGCCTTCGACGATGGCGCCGTCGGCGACGACGTCATCGACCGCGCCGTCGTCACCTACGACGGCCTCGACGATCTCGGTGCCGGCCGTCGTGCCGGTGGCCTCATCGACGACGTCGGCCACCGCGTCGGTGACCGGCGCCACCGCGCCGTCGTCTCCGATGAGCGGGTCGACGATGGAGTCTCCTACGAGGGAGTCGACGAGCCCGTCGTCGGCGACGACCGACGAGAGGAGGTCGGCGTCGACGGGTGGTTCGGCCGCGTTGGCCGCGATTGTCGCGCCGAACAGCGTGATGCCGCCGGCGAGGAGCGTGCCCAATAGGGCGCGCTTGTAGAAAGTGCGCATGATGGATTCCCCTTAGTTCTGATCGTTGGATGGCGCGTGAGGGCGCGCCGGAGCTCTGCCGCCCACGAGGGCGGCGGGAGCCCGATCAGTCGGGGGAGACGTCGGTGGCGGCCGCGGGCGCCGCGGGCGCGCGTTCATCTTCGGGGCCGGCTCGTCGCACCCAGGCACGGTGCGCGAAGAGCAGGACGAAGGACGCGAGCGCCCAGACGCCAGGACCCGCACCACCGGCGGATCCTGAGATGGCGAGTGCCGACGGCGAGCCTGCCGACGGAAGAATCGAGTGCGCGAGCGAGGTCGCGAGGCCGACGGAAGCCGCGACCGCGACATCGACGAAGTCGCCGGCAGCGCGGAACGCGGTGGCGAGGCTGTCGACGCTCGCCCACGTCGTCGCCGGGCCGGCGGAGAGGGGAACATCGCCGAGAGCGGCGGGTGCCGTCGGCGCCTCGGTGCGAGCGGTGTCGGCTGCGGTCGGGGCGGAGGGTGTCGTGACGCTCGGTGCGAGACCGTCGGTGGCGCCGTCACCGGGGAGCGTGACCTCGGGCAGCACGACGCCCGGGGAACCGTCGGCCGGTGCGGAGGGAGCCGTGACGGTGGCACCGGTGTCGGCGACGACGTCGACCACGCCCACGACGGTGTCGTCGACGGTCTCTCCCAGATCGGTGACGGCCTCGGTGACGCCGAGTTCGGCGACGACGCCGCCCACGACGGGAACCTGCTCGACGACCTCCACGACCGGCTCGACGACGGTCACCACGGGGGCCACGACGTTCGAGACGATGCCGCTCGACGCGGCATCCGATACCGGCTCGACGACCGCGTCGACGACCGAACCGGCGGCTGCGACCACCTCGCGAACGGGCTTCTGAACGGGCTTCGGTGCGACCGAGACCACGGCGTCGACAGTCTTCGCGGCGGTCTTCGACACGGCCGAGGTGGTCTCGGCCACTGTGTCGGTGACGGCGGCGGCGGTCTTGTCGACCACCGAGGTGACAGCACCCAGCAAGCCCGTGCGGTCGTCTTCGTCGGCGTGGGCCTGCGTGGAGCCGAGGCCCAGCACGAGGCTGAGTGCGACCCAGGCGAACGTGACTCCGACCCCGGCAAGGGCTAGTCGCGACCAGCGAGGCACGGCCGGCAAGGCTGCGATCTTCACGTTCACCTCCCACAACGAATAACGTCACACGGTCCGAACGGATCGCGCTTGCGGGTGCCTGGAGCACCGAACCTACTCCCCCGGCGCGAAGATTGTCCAGAGGCCCCGCCGGAATTTCCGCGCGCTCACCCCGGATGCCTCGCGCGACGCGCGCGGGCGCGGGTGGAGTTGCTTAACCCCGGTACTTGTGCACAGGTCGCCCTGTGGGGGCAAACCTTCAACCGCTGCTTCAACCCGCATGTCATCCACAGGCTGTGGAACAGTAAACGCGAGATCAAACGGCTTTTCCAAAGCGGGTATGGGGGAAACTGGCCGAGTTGTCCACAGCGGTTGTTCACAGGACGTCCGGCGTTTTACGCACACTCTCCACAGAGTTATCCACAGGCGCTGTTGCGGGTGTCCGAGGCCCTCCATACCGTTGTGTTCGGCCCGGTTACGGGCGCGCGTACCCGAGGGAGAATCCGCATCCATGTCGATTGCCGACATCTCCGAAGACCGTCTCGGTGGGGCATCCCGAGACCATGAGCGCACCCCTCCGCACGACATCCTCGCCGAGCAGAGCGCGCTCGGTGGAATGCTCCTGTCGAAGGATGCTGTCGCCGACGTCATCGAGTCGCTGCGCGGCGCCGACTTCTATGTGCCGAAGCACGAGCTGATCTTCGAGGCGATCCTCACCCTCTACTCGCACGGCGAGCCGACCGACGTCGTCGCGGTCACCGACGAGCTGATCAAGACGGGCGAGCTGCAGCGCGCCGGCGGCGCAGATTACCTGCACTCGCTCACCTCGATCGTGCCGACGGCTGCGAACGCCGGCTACTACGCGTCGATCGTGCAGGAGCGCGCGCTGCTGCGCCGGCTCGTCGAGGCCGGCACGCGCATCGTGCAGATGGGCTACAAGGGCGAGGGTGACGCGGTCGACCTGGTCAACAACGCGCAGGCCGAGATCTACGGGGTCACCGGCGCCGATGCCGCCGAAGACTACGTGCCGCTGACGATCGCCGTCGATGCCGCGGTCGACGAGATCGAGGCCGCCCGTGGTCGCGACGGGTCGATGACCGGCATCCCCACCGGCTTCGCCCAGTTCGACGAGCTCACCAACGGCCTGCACGGCGGTCAGATGATCGTCATCGCCGCGCGTCCCGCGATGGGCAAGTCGACGCTCGCGCTCGACTTCGCCCGTGCGGCGGCCATCAAGCACAACATGCCCACGATCTTCTTCTCGCTCGAGATGGGGCGCAGCGAGATCGCGATGCGCCTCATGAGCGCCGAGGGCTCGGTGCCGCTGCAGAACATGCGCAAGGGCACACTCGATTCGCGCGACTGGACGACGATCGCCTCGACGCGCGGTCGCATCAACGACGCGCCTCTGTACATCGACGACAGCCCCAACATGACGCTCGTCGAGATCCGCGCGAAGTGCCGGCGCCTCAAGCAGCGCGTCGGTCTCAAGATGGTGATCATCGACTACCTGCAGCTCATGACGAGCGGCAAGAAGGTCGAGTCGCGTCAGCAGGAGGTCAGCGAGTTCTCGCGTGCGCTCAAGCTGCTCGCGAAAGAGCTGCAGGTTCCGGTCATCGCGCTCTCGCAGCTCAACCGTGGCGCCGAGCAGCGCACCGACAAGCGCCCCCAGGTCAGCGACCTGCGCGAGTCGGGCTCGATCGAGCAGGATGCCGACATGGTCGTGCTGCTTCACCGCGACTCCGTCTACGACCGCGACGTGCGCCCCGGCGAGGCCGACCTGATCGTCGCCAAGCACCGCAACGGCCCCACCGCGACGCTCGAGATCGCGTTCCAGGGTCACTTCTCGCGATTCGCCGATATGGCGCCGGGCGACTTCGGGTAGTTGTTGTGAATTCCGGCTGAAGATGTCCTATTCCCAGTGAACTTGTCCCGAGATGTCCCTTTTGACATTTCCGGCTGACAGGCAGGGGGCTGCCGACGCCCGTCGAGTAGAAGCCACCACGAACTACGTGGCGCGCTAGTGGCGGGTCGGTGTGATCAGCTTGGGTCGACTCGCAGCGTGGTCTGTTTCGAGAGCGAGTTCGTTATGGCGCGGGTGGCGGACCCGTTGCCGTACTTTGCCGTGTAGGCGGCGTCGATCGCGGAATCGTGCGTGGGGTCGAGCGTGTAGGTGACCGGTCGGGTCTGGCCGCCCCAGGCGAGGAATCCCTCGAAGTAGCGTGCGACGCATTTGTACCAGTGGCCTTCGGGTCCTTTGACGGATCGTAGGTAGAGGTTCCCGTCGACGACGACGTGCCAGACGATGACGAGTGTGCGTGACGTGCCGTCTGCACGTCGTCCTGCGACACGGACCTCACCGGCACGATCCAGTTCCCGGAGTTCCTCCGACGTCCACGCGCTCAACGGCCTTCCTCACGTTGGTCGACAGTCGTTCCGGCGTAGTCGTCGTCGGTGATGTGTTCTTTCCAGGTCGTGGTGGTAGCGGGGTCGTCGCCGGCTTCGAGCATGGCGATGTGTTCCATGAAGCAGCCCGGTGCGGCGGCGTGCCAGTGGTCTTCACCCGGGGGCGTGTAGAGAGTCTGGCCGGGGTGGACTTCGATGACGGTGCCGTCGCGGTGTCCGAATCGGGCGATGCCCTGCGTGACGCGGAGGTACTGGCCGCGGGCGTGGGAGTGCCAGGCTGTGCGGGCCCCCGGCGCGAAACGCACCGTGGCGACGGTCATTCGCTGGTCGGGTTGGTGTGGTGCGGCGATCACGTCGACCCACACGTCGCCGGCGAACTGCTCAGGCGGATTCTTCGCGGTCGCAGCAGTTGTTTCGATGATCATTCGGTTCTCCCGGCTCCAACGTCGATGTGTGCCTGCGGTGTCGGCGCGGGCGGGACTTTTGTCGCGGCCCAGCTGGCCAGAACCCGCAGCGCGTCGGCGGACGCGGAGCCGGGTTCGGCGGTGTAGGTGGACATCGTCAGCCCAGGGTCGGCGGGCAATTCGAAGGCTTCGTATGTGAGCTCGAGGTCGCCTACGACAGGATGCCGGAGGCGTTTCACGCCGCTGCGGTGGTAGCGGACGTTGTGCGCTGCCCAGAGGGTGCGGAATCGCTCTGATCGCGTGGACAGTTCGCCGACGAGGTCGGTGAGGCGCTTGTCGTAGGGGTTACGCCCGGCTTCGCCGCGCATGGTGGCGACGAGCTCTTGGGTGTTCTTGTCCCAGTCGACGTAGAAGTCTGGCGCGACCGGGTTGAGGAACGCGAAGCGAGCACTGTTCGGCGCGGGTTCGGCGAAGACGGGCGAGTACAGGGCGCGACCGAGCTGGTTGGCGGCGACGTAGTCGAAGTAGTTGTTGCGGATCATCGCGGGGGCGTCGGTGATCGCGTCCAGGAGCCGCAGGATGCTGGGGCGGAGACCGTCAGCGCGCTTGCGTGGTTTCCTGGCGGATGGTGAGGCGTTGGCGGTGTGAGCGAGGTCGAACAGGTGTGCTGTTTCGGCGTCGTCGAGCTGCAGGGCACGGGCGAGGGAGTCCAGGACGCTGTCGGACGCTCCGGAGAGGTCGCCGCGTTCGAGGCGGGTGTAGTAGTCGACGCTGACTCCGGAGAGGAGAGCGACCTCTTCACGGCGCAGCCCGGGGACACGCCGGTTCCCGCCGTATGCGGGAAGTCCTGCCTGGTCGGGGGCGATGCGGTCTCTGCGCGTGGAGAGGAATTCGCGCACTTCGCCTCGGTGATCCATGTGCTCGACGGTACGCGCCGGCCGCGGGGTGCGGGAGGGTCTGTCAGTACCGGTGACAGCGGTCACTCCCGCGCGCGAGAGGGACGCGGTTGTCTTGAAGCATTCCGACCACTGAGGAGTGTTTCGCATGCTTGCGACTTTCATGTACGGCGCCGGCGACGTGCGCGTCGAGACCGTGTCCGATCCGACCATCAAGAACCCGACCGACGCGATCGTCCGCACCGTGCGGTCCTGCATCTGCGGTTCCGACCTGCACCCGTACCACTCGATGGATGCGTCCAGCGAGGGCAGCCCGATGGGCCACGAGCTGATCGCCGTCGTCGAAGAGGTCGGCGCCGACGTGACCACGGTCAGGGCCGGCGATTTTGTCATCGCGCCGTTCGCGTTCCAGGACAACACCTGCGTGTTCTGCCGAGAAGGGTTCCAGACCTCCTGCATTCATGGTGGCTGGTACGGCTCTGCCGAGACCGGTGGGCTGCAGGCGGATCTTGCCCGGATCCCGCTCGCTGACGGCAGCCTCGTGAAGGTTCCCGACCTGAACCCGGCCACGGCCGATGACGGGATGCTCGCGTCGCTGCTGACCCTGTCGGACGTGTACCTGACCGGGTATCACGCCGCCCACATGGGGCAGGTGCAGCCCGGCAAGACCGTCACGGTGATCGGTGACGGCGCGGTCGGTCTGTCCGCCGTGCTCGCCGCGAACCAGCTCGGCGCGGAGCGGATCATCCTGATGGGCCGCCATACCGCCCGCACCGACCTGGGTGTGGAGTTCGGCGCGACCGACGTCGTTGCCGAACGCGGCAATGACGGTATCGCGAAGGTCATGGATCTCACCGGCGGTGAGGGTTCGCACATCGTGCTCGAAGCCGTGGGGCACATGCCTGCGTACGAGCAGGCGTACGGGATCGTCCGTCCCGGCGGGATCATCTCCCGCGTGGGCGTCCCGCAGTACGAGGACGCCCCGGTCGGGTTCGGTTCGCTGTTCGGGAAGAACGCCCGCCTGGCGGGTGGCCCGGCCCCCGTCCGCGCATACATCGAAGCGGCGATCCCGCAGGTGCTGTCCGGTCAGATCAACCCGGGACGGGTGTTCGATCGCACGATCTCTCTCGCCGAGGTGCCGGCAGGCTACCAGGCGATGGATGACCGTACAGCCCTCAAGGTGATGGTCACCCCGTAGGCGCACTGTTGCTATCGGAGCCCGGTCGTTCCCCCGCGACCGGGCTCCGACGCCTCCGGAAAGGAGCGGACGGATGAACCCGCTGGAGATCATCGTTCTCGTCGGTGTCCTGGTGCTGCTCGGGTCCTGGCTGGGTCCGCGGGTCAGGGTGCCCGCCCCGTTGCTGCAGCTCGCGGTGGGCCTGCTGGCCGGGTTCGTGCCGGTGGTCCGCGAGATCCATCTGCCTCCTGAGGCGGTCCTGGTGCTGTTCCTTCCCGCGCTGCTGTTCTGGGAATCGCTCACCACCTCCCTGCGGGAGATTCGCCGCGACCTGCGCGGCATCCTCATCCTCTCCACCCTGCTCGTCGTCGCCAGCGCCTTCGGGGTCGCCGGGATCGGTGTCGCCCTCGGGTTGGGGTGGAGCGCCGCACTGATCCTCGGCGCCGCCCTCGCACCCACCGACGCGACCGCGGTCGGTGCGATGGCGCGGGCCCTCCCACACCGAAACATGACGATCCTCCGCGCGGAAAGCCTCATCAACGACGGCACCGCCCTGGTCGTATATTCGATCGCGGTAGGGGCCGCGGTCAGCCACCTCGCCTACACCGGGTGGCAGATCACCGGGCTGGTCGCCCTCGCCTACCTCGGCGGCGGCGCGATGGGTCTGCTCACCGGATGGCTGGGCACCCTGCTGCTGCGACGACTGACAGACCCGGTCGTGAACAACACCGCACTTGTCGTGATCCCGTTCGTCGCGTTCCTCGCCGCTGAACTCATCCACGCGTCCGGGGTGATCGCCGTCGTCATCGCCGGACTCATGCTCAGCCAGACCGGACCACGCGCCAGCACACCACAATCCCGGCAACAGACTTTCGCGTTCTGGTCACTGAGCACCAGCATCCTCAACGGGGCACTGTTCGTACTGATCGGCATCGAAGCACAATCCGCTGTTCGCGCAGTTCCCACCCCGGAGATCCCCACACTCCTCGCTCTGACCGTTCTGGCATGGATAGCGATCGTCGTGATCCGGTTCGTGTTCCAGATGATCACCGTCTCGCTCATCCGGCTGCTTGACCGGCGCCCATCGCAACGAACCCGCCGCATGTCGCACCGCGCCCGCGTCGTCTCGGCGATCGCCGGGTTTCGCGGCGCGATCTCCCTCGCGGTGGCGCTGGCCGTCCCAGCGACCCTGTCCGGGCGGGCGGAGATCATCTTCGTCGCCACCGGTGTGGTCATCCTCACCCTCGTCGTCCAAGGTGTCTTGCTGCCCCCCGTCGTCCGGTGGGCAGGGTTCGCGCCCGATAGCTCCCTCGACGACGAGCTCGCCACCGCCCAACGCACCGCCACCGCAGAGGCCGCCCGCGACATCCCCGAGCTCGCCGCCCGCCTTCACGTCACCGACCTCGTTCGTGACCGCATCCTGGGCGAATACACGGAGCACCTCGACGTCATCGAGGGCTCGGGTCAGCCCGACGACCAGGTCGCCGCCGCCCGAGACGTGGAGTACACGACCCTTCGCCTGGCAGTTCTCGAACGCAAGCGGGACGTGATGATCCGGCTGCGCGACGAAGGCACCATCAACGACACCACCCTCCGCACGATGCAGACCCGCCTGGACCGGGAGGCATTGCGTCTGAGCCAGCCCGAAATCCTCGAATAGGGAAGGGGGTTCCGGTAGTACCTGGGACACCCGGCACTGCCACGGAAACAGGCCCAGTGTTGACATGGAGGTGGGAAGGAAACCGATGACCTCGACCTCCGGTGCGATCCGCACCACACCGCGGCACAGCACCCCGCTCCATAAGGGCGCGATTCTGACGATCATCCTCGTCAGCTACTTCATGATCCTGCTCGACAACTCCGTGATCTTCACCGCGCTACCCAGCCTGCAAGCAGACCTGCAGCTGACCGGCACGGAACTCGCCTGGGTGCAGAACGCCTACACTCTCGTCTTCGGAGGCCTGCTACTCCTCGGTGCCCGCGCCGGTGACATCCTCGGACGCAAACCCGTGTTCATCTTCGGCCTCATCGTCTTCTCCGTCGCGTCACTGCTGATCGCACTCTCCCCGGCAGGATGGTGGCTGATCACCGCCCGCGCCATCCAAGGCATCGGCGCAGCGATCGTCGCCCCCTCCGCCCTCTCGCTGATCACCGCGACCTTCCAAGGCACGGAACGGTCCCGTGCGGTGGCGTGGTACTCCGCGACCGCCGGAATCGGTGCCAGCCTCGGGCTGGTCGTCGGCGGAGCGATGGCGTCCTGGTTCTCCTGGCGCGCCGGGTTCTTCATCAACGTCCCCATCGGGCTGGCGATGCTGATCCTCGCACCCCGTTTCCTGCCCCGCACCCCCGCTCTCCCCGGCCGGTTCGACATCACCGGAGCCATCACCTCCACGCTCGGCGTCGGATCCTTGGTGTTCGCGATCCTGAACGCGGCCGAGAACGGCTGGGCCGACCCCGCCACCGTCATCGGGTTCGTCTCCGCTGCCGTCATCTTGACGGTGTTCATCGTCGCCGAGTCCCGCGCGGCACAGCCGATCATGCCGTTGCGTCTGTTTGCCAGCCGATTCCGCACCGGCGCATACCTGACCCGGCTGCTGTATCTCGGCGCGATGATCGGATTCTTCTTCTTCACCAGCCAGTACCTGCAGGAAGCGCTCGGCTTCACCCCCTTGCAAGCGGGGCTCGCATTCCTGCCGATGACGCTGGTTAACTTCGCCGTCGCGATCGGGATCCCTCGCCTCACGGCCCGGCTCGGCAACACCGTCCTCCTCATCGTCGGTGTGACGCTCACCCTCGCCGGGATGTTCTGGCTCAGCCGAATCGGACCGGACAGCACCTACCTGACCGCGGTCGCCCTCCCCATGCTGCTGATCGGCGCAGGCCAGGGTCTCGCGTTCGCGCCGATGACCACCTTCGGCATCACCGGGGCCACCGCGACCGATGCCGGCGCTGCGTCCGGCGTCGTGAACACGTTCCACCAGGTCGGGTCATCCCTCGGCCTCGGCATCCTCGTCGCCGTCGCCGGTGCCGCGGCCTCGGGAAGCACAGGGGATGTCGCGGCCACGATTACCACGGAGGCCGGCGCTGCACTCACCGCTGGAAGCATCTTCCTGTTCGTGAGCCTGGTGATCGTCCTCGCCCTCATCGCTCCCGCATCCGCAGCACTCCGCCGAACCCACACCACCGCCACCACCACGGGCGCGCGAGACATTCCCGCTGTCAAAAGCTCCGCGACACGCCTGACCGGCAGCACCACACGAAAGGACGTTCATGCCTGAACCCACCCCCGCGCAGCGCGCTATCGGCGACTTCGCTCCCAAACTCGTCGAACTCACCGACGATGTCCTGTTCGGAGACATCTGGAAGCGACCCGGCCTGGCACCCCGCGACCGCAGCCTGATCACCGTCGCGACCCTCATCGCCAACGGCTCGACCGAACAACTCGTCGGCCACCTCCGCATCGCGCAGGAGAACGGCCTCACCCAAGACGAACTGATAGAGGCCATCATCCACCTCGCGTTCTACGCCGGCTGGCCCCGCGCGATGAGCGCCGTCACCGTCGCCAAGAAGGTCTTCAGCGACACCGCCGACGCCTGACCCCTCCTCTCCCTGCACCGCTTCCCGCTGACCGAAGAAGGACCCATCATGAATCTCACGCTGAACAACGGCGTCACCCTCCCCACCATCGGACTCGGCGTCTTCCAAAGCGACCCCGAAGAGACCGCCGCCGCCGTCGAAGCGGCTCTCCGCACGGGGTACCGGCACATCGACACCGCAGCCGCATACGGCAATGAACGCCAGGTCGGTGAAGGCCTGCGCCGCTCGGGCGTGGATCGGGACGACGTGTTCCTCGAGACCAAGGTGTGGGTCACCGACTACGGCTACGACCAGACCCTCCACGCGTTCGAAAAGGCGACCGGCAAGCTCGGCGTCGACACCCTCGACCTGCTGATCCTGCACCAGCCCATCCCCACCCGGTTCGAGAACACCATCGCCGCGTACAAAGCGCTCGAGACCCTCCTCGCTGACGGAAAAGTCCGCGCGATCGGAGTCAGCAACTTCATGCCCCACCACCTCGAACGGCTGCTCGCCGAAACGGACATCGTTCCGGCGGTGAATCAGGTGGAGCTGCACCCGTACTTCTCGCAGCCCGACGTCCAGCGCGCCGACAGCGCGCACGGCATCCTCACCCAGGCGTGGTCACCGATCGGCGGGATCACCTTCTACCCCGGCCCGTGGGGTGACGAACGTCGCAGCGTCATGCAGGACCCCTCGATCGCCGAGATCGCCGCGGCACACGGAAAGAGCCCCGCACAGGTCATGCTGCGCTGGGGGACCCAGGAAGGCCGGTCGGTGATCCCCAAATCCACCAACCCGACCCGCATCGCCGAGAACTTCGACGTGTTCGACTTCGAGCTGAGCGAGGAGCAGATCGCCCGGATCGACGCGCTCGACACCGGCGTCCGCGGCGGCCCGGACCCCGACCAGCCCAGCGACGCGTACTTCGCCCGCCAGATCCCCGAAGCGTGACACCGGACACCGAGAAGGAGAACCCCTGATGGACTACCGCCCCCTCGGACGCACCGGCGTCCAGGTCAGCCCCCTGTGCCTCGGCACCATGATGTTCGGCCCCTGGGGCAACCAGGACGAAGCAGACAGCATCCGCATCATCCACCGCGCCCTGGACGCCGGCATCAACTTCGTCGACACCGCCGACGTCTACTCGAACGGTGTCTCCGAAGAGATCACCGGCAAAGCGCTCGCTGGACGCCGCGACGACGTGTTCCTCGCCACTAAGTTCTTCATGCCCATGGGCGACAACCCCAACCACCGCGGCGGATCCCGTCGGTGGATCATCCAGGAGGTGGAGAACTCTC
Source organism: Microbacterium terrae (assembly GCF_017831975.1). Taxonomy (NCBI): domain Bacteria; kingdom Bacillati; phylum Actinomycetota; class Actinomycetes; order Micrococcales; family Microbacteriaceae; genus Microbacterium; species Microbacterium terrae. The sequence goes on from NZ_JAFDSS010000001.1 coordinate 3,257,776, forward strand.
TGCGACGCCTCGGCACCGACTGGATCGACCTCTACCAGGTGCACCGCCCCGACCCCGCGGTCGACATCGAGGAGACCCTCGGCGCGCTCAGCGACCTCGTCCACCAGGGGAAGGTCCGCTACATCGGATCGTCGTCGTTCTCCGGGTCGCAGATCGTCGAAGCGCAGTGGGCGTCACGCGCCCGGAACCTGGAGCGGTTCGTCACGGAGCAGCCGCCGTACTCGATCCTCGTCCGCGGCATCGAGGAGGACATCCTCCCCACCACTCAGCGGTACGGGATGGGCGCGCTCACCTACAGTCCCCTCTCCGGCGGGTGGCTGTCCGGGAAATGGCGGAAAGACGCCGCGGGCAAGCCGGCCTCCTCGGCCCGCCCAAGCGCACGCTTCGACATGAGCAGCCCCGCCAATCAGCGCAAGCTCGATGTCGTGGAGAACCTGGCTCAGCTGGCCGAGAAGAACGACATGACGCTGATCGAGATGGCGATCGCGGTCGCGATCAACCACCCCGGTGTCACGGCCGCGATCGTCGGCCCGCGCACGATGGAGCAGCTCGAGTCATACCTTCCCGCCGCCGAGCGCACTCTCTCGACGGAGATCCTCGACCAGATCGACGCGCTCGTCGCCCCGGGCGTAACCATCAACCCCGACGACAACAGTTACGGCACCCACGAACTGCAGCCCGCCGCCCGCCGCCGCTGATCGCCAGTGCACATGTCTTCCATAACGGGTCGGAGCAGCGCAGCAGTGGGGGTGGCGCTTCTTGGCGCGGCTCTCGCCTCCTGCGCCGCCCCCGAAACACCCACCCCCTCGATGACGGGAGAAGCGGACGCGGTGAGCGACTACCAGGACGGCAGCTACGACGCGACCGGATGGTACGGGTCGCTTCCCTCACACCATGACGTGACCCTCACCCTCCGCGACGACGCCGTCACCGAGGTGCAGATCACCACCCCCGCCGATGACCCCGTCTCTCTCGAGTATCAGCAGCGGTTCGCTGCCGCGCTGCCCGGGGAGATCATCGGCCGCGACATCGACACACTCCAGATCGACCGACTCGCGGGCGCATCCGGTTGCTCGGAGGGCTTCATGGACGCCCTCGCGAAAATCAAGAACGCCGCCCAGTCCTGAACCGCCCCGAAAGGCACCCCATGAGCACCACCCCTCTCACCATCCTCCTCGTCGGCGGAACCGGCAGCATCGGCCGGCACGTCACGACCGCCGCCACCCGCGCCGGGCACCGCGTGCGCATCCTCAGCCGTACCCCCGGAGAGGCCTCCACTCCCGGGGTGGACACCGTCACGGGAGACTTGACCGATCAGTCCACCCTCGGCCCCGCTGTCGACGGGATCGACGCGGTCATCTTCACCCACGGCACCCACGGCGGTGAGGCCGGCTACCGTGACGTCGACTACGGCGGCGTCCGCAACGTCCTGACCGCGATCGGAGGCGAGCAGGTGCGGGTCGCTCTGATGACCGCCATCGGCGTCACCGTCCGCGACGGCTCCTACAACCGGTCCTCGAAAGCGCACGATTGGAAGCGTCGCGCTGAACGACTCGTCCGAGCCAGCGGACACCCGTACACGATCGTGCGCCCCGGATGGTTCGACTACAACGACGCCGATCAACACCAGCTCCACTTCCTACAAGGAGACACCCGGCGCGCTGGAAACGCGTCGGACGGTGTCATCGCCCGGTCCCAAATCGCCGACGTCCTCGTGGCCGCACTCACCTCACCGGCCGCCGCAGGCAAGACGCTCGAGCTGGTGGCCGAGCGCGGACCTGCGCAGACCGACCTGGAACCGCTGTTCGCTGGCCTCACCCCAGACGTCGAGCTGGACGGCCCCGGCGACCAGGACAATCAGCCGGTAGCGGACGAACCAGCCGTGGTCCGCGCCGAGCTGGAGCACCTCACCGGCATCGCCACCGCATGAACAGTCAGGACGCGGAGATCGTCGACGAGATCACCCGCAACTACCGGGAACAGTGCGACGCCGTGGTCGGCGCCGACGTCGACGCGCTCCGGGGTCTGTTAGCAGAAAACTTCACCCTCACACACATGACCGGCTACCTGCAGCCCAATGCTGAGTGGCTCGACGACATCGCGAGCGGGCAGATGACCTATCACTCCATCCGCAACGTCGACATCAGCACCGATGTCCGCGGAGACGACGTCACCCTCACCGCCCGGTCGCACACCCACGCCACGATCTGGGGCGCCACCGGAACTTGGCCGTTGCAACTGCACATCACCTACGCGCACACACCCACCGGTTGGGTCGCCGCCCGCATCGTCGCCAGCACCTGGTGATGCGGTTCGACCCAGCTCGCTGTTCAGCTACTGCACAGCGGCTCAACCCGGTCGGACGGAGAATGAGAAGAGTTCCGCAATCCCTCCGGCGCTAGGACCGCAGCGAGTTGCTGGTAGCGCTGAGCATCGCCTGGATTTCCATCAGGTTCTGGCCGGTGAGTCGCTGAATGGCGTCGATGAGGACCGGCGCCACATCGAAGGTCGGGTCCGACATCCAGACCTGCGTCAGTCCGTCCCACACCGCGATCACTTGCCGGGCAGTGGTGACCGGGTCCAGCCCTGGATGGGCGCGTCCGACTCTCTGACTATGGACGATGAGCCGCGCAAACAGGTCGATCTGGCGTGCCGTGCGCTGGGCGAAGTGAGCGGCCGCGGGATGGTCTGGTGTGGCCGCTTGCCCTCGGAGCATGAGAAAAAGACGGTTCCGGCGATCGTCCAGATCGACAGTGGCCAGCGCGCCGAACGCTTCCGCATCCAGGATCGTGTCTTCCTCGTACGCCCCCGACTCCTCGGCTTGGGTGTCTTCAATGCGCTCGAGGGCGGCCACGAGCAGGTGATCCTTCGTGGGGAAGTGGTACAGCACGGTGGTCTCGCCGACGCCTGAGCGCTTCGAGACCAGCGCCGTGGTGACGCATTCGTGACCGATCTCGTCCACCAGTTCGAGCACAGCCGCGGCGATGGCTTCCCGTCGCTTGCGCGTCGGCGCGTAGGGTCCGCGCTTCGCAGTGGCTGCCGTAGTCATGCTCTCACCGTAGCCCGGAAGCAGAGCGATGACCAGGATTCAACCTGCAAATTCCCCGATCAGATGCTTGCCCACGGTTGAACCTTGTGGTTTACTCAGTTTTCACGACCCGCATTCTCCTCGTTCACCGACCCGGCCCCACTGCGGTGAACGTCCTCCAACGAAGGAAGTTGATGACAAAGATGTCCAGTGCAACAACAGATCGCGCCGCTCGGCGGGCTGCGAAGAAGAACTCCCCTGAACGGCTCTCCGCCGGTGCCACCCTCGCGTGGACGACCACCGGCGCTTCGGGCGCCGTGAACGTGATCGTCCTCAGCTATGTCGTGTTCTACGGCACCGACGTGCTCGGGTTGAACGCCGCCCTGCTGGGTGTGCTCGCGTTGCTGAGCAAGGTCCTCGAGGCCGTCGCGGTCATCATCGCCGGGTGGATCGTCGACCGCTCACCCGAGACCCGGTGGGGCAAGGCGCGCCCGTACGAGCTGTCCATCGTCGGCGTGTGGGCCGCGACCTGGATGCTGTTCTCCACCCCCGACATGAACGACGTCGGCAAGGCCGTCTGGGTCTTCGTCGCGCTGTTCTTCGCAAACGTGGTCTTCACGTCCCTCCTCGGCGCGAACGACGTGCTGTACCTGGCACGGGCCTTCCGCGGCCGCGTGGTGTACGCCAAGGTCGCCAGCCGCACCGGCTTCTTCACCGTCCTGGCCGTGGTCGCATTCAACGTCGCCCTGCCGATCCTGATCGCACAGGCGGGTACCAGCGCGCCGGCGTGGTCGATGATGATCCTGTTCATCGCCGTCCCGATGGCGGTGATCGGCTTGGGCCGGTTCATTTTCGTGAAGGAGAAGTACCAGACCGAAGCGGCCGACGTCCCCAAGGTCACTTTCCGCGACATCATCGATGTCCTGAAGTCGAACAAGTACATCTGGATCGTCGCCGGAATCACGTTCGTCTCCACCGTGGCCAGCGGCACCGGCGTGTTGATCTACTACTTCAAGTACCTGGTCGGGGACATCGCGCTGATGAGCGTCGTGGCCCTCATCCCGTTGCTGGTGCTGCCGTCGCTGCTGATCTTCCCGTGGCTGATGAAGAAGATCGGCGCCAGCCGAACCATCACCTTCGGCGCCATCGCCGGTGTCCTCGGCGGCATCGTGATGATCTTCGCCGGTGGGAACCTGCTGCTCGTCTTCCTCGCCTCGATCCTGTCCAGCCTGGGCATCCTGCCGGTCACGTTCCTGGCGCAGGTGCTGATCCTCGACAACGCCACCTACAACCAGTGGTCCGGACGGCGCCGCATCGAGAGCACCATGGGTGCGATCACCGCGTTCGCTCAGCGACTCGGAAACGGCATCGGCGCGGGCCTGACCGGTGTGGTCCTCGGACTCACCGGGTATGACGCGGCCCTCGCCGAGCAGCCCAGCTCGGCGATCACCGGCATCGTCGTGGTGGCCGGTGTGGTGCCGGCCGTCCTGTGGGTCGGCGTGATCCTGGTCATGCGGCCCTACCGCAAGTTCGAGCAGATGCTGCCCACCATCACCGAGGAGCTCGCGGTGGTGCTCGCCGGGGACCCGGACATCGACGCACCCGCGGTGGAGGGTGAGCACGGCACCAAGTTCGCTCCGGAGCCGGTCGCGGCCGACACCGACGCGGACACGTCCACACCGTCTTCCTCCTCGCCGAAAGCGTCCGACTCATGACGATCACCGCCGCAGCGTCGCTGACGGGTGTCAGCTGGAGCCCCGACGCCGAGGATGACGCGTTCCAGCAGCCGTACGTCGACATCGATGAAGAGCGGGACTGGCCCGTCCGCCACCGGTACGTGCACGGCGGCTTCCACGACAACGAGACCCGCTTCTCGCTGTACCTGCCGCCCGCGGGGCAGTTCGAGGGTCGGTTCTTCCAGCACGTCACGCCGGTCCCGCAAAGCGAGAACCTCGCCCAGGACGAGAGCCGGAACGAGAACCCGGTGCCGTTCACGATCGCCAGCGGCGGGTACTTCGTGGAGACCAACGGCGGCGGACCGAGCGTCGCCACCCCGATGGCGGGGGGCGACCCGACCATCGGCGCCTACCGGGCCAACGCGGCCGCGGCCCGCCTGTCCCGGCAGATCGCCGCGCAGGTGTTCGGTCCGCAGCGGATCTACGGCTACCTGTACGGCGGCAGCGGCGGCGGGTACCGCACCATCGGTGCGTCCGAGAACACCCAGAACGTGTGGGACGGGTTCGTGCCCTACGTCATCGGCAGCCCGATGGCCGTCCCCAACGTGTTCGCCGTCCGCATGCACGCGCAACGCATCCTGCGCGACAAATTCCCCGCGATCGTGAACGCGTACGACGTCGGCGGGGACCCGGCGACGCTGGACCTGTCCGACGAGGAACGAGCCGCGTTCGAGGAAGTGTCCCGGATGGGCTTCCCCGTCAAGTCGTGGTTCGGCTGGCAGAGCATGGGGATGCACGCGTTCAGCGTGCTCTACCCCGGCATCATGATGGCCGACCCCAGCTACGCCGATGACTTCTGGACTGTCGACGGATACCTCGGCGCGGACCCTGCCGCCTCGGTGCACAAGGACCGGATCCGGCTGCACACTCGCATCACGGACCTGCTCACCGAGACAGGCAGTGCCGAAGATCGGCCCTCCGGCGGGGTGGACGAATCTTTCAAAGCAACCACCGCCGGCACCTCCGCCGTGACCGGCGTGCGTCTGAGTGACGCACCGTCCGGGTGGGCGCTCGGGGCCGAACTGCACGTCCTGACCGGGGAGGCGGCGGGGGCCACCCTTCGGCTGTCCGCCGTGGACGGCGACACGGTGCGCATCGAGCCCGGTCAGGTGCTCGACGCGCTCCGCGTGGGCGATGAGGTGCTGCTGGACAACTCCAGCTTCCTCGCCGCCCAGACCTACCACCGCCACCAGGTCCCCGCCGACGGCTACCCCGTCTGGGACCAGTTCCGTCACGAGGACGGAACGCCCCAGGCTCCGCAACGGCAGATGCTGCTCGGCCCGCTGTTCGCCTCCGCCGCAGCCGGCACCGTCCAGACCGGCCACATCAGCGGCAAGATGATCGTCGTGGCCTCGCTGCTGGACCGTGAAGCATTCCCGTGGCAGGCGGACTGGTACCGCACACAGGTGAGCGCCTTCCTGGGCGATACCGTCGATGACCGGTTCCGCCTGTGGTACACCGACAACGCCCTGCACGGAGACGAAAGCGGCATCCAGGAACACGAGACCCACACCATCACCTACGTCCCCGTCCTGCAAGCTGCGCTCCGTCAGCTCAGCGCCTGGGTCGAGCAGGGAATCGAACCGGCGGACAACACCGCCTACGAGATCCTCGACGGACAGGTCCTGGTCTCGGACACCGACCCGAACCGTGGCGGCGTGCAACCGGTCGTCACCGTGACCGCCAACGGATCCGCCCACGCAACCGTTCGCCCCGGAGAGCCCGTCCAGGTGCGCATCGAGGCGACCGCAGCAACCGGGGCGGGAATGATCGTGCAGGTGGCCACCGACCTGACCGGCGCCGGCACACTCACGGACCCGTTCGACGTCCAGCCCGCCGTGTCGGTGACGGTTGAGCGATCCACCACGTTCGACCAGCCCGGCACGTACTTCATCGCCGCCCGGGTCACTGCCCAGACCGGCAACGACGACACCGTCGACCCGCACGCCCGCGTGTTCAACATCGCTCGCGCCCGCGTCACCGTCGCCGACTGACCCGCACGGCGTGCCCCGCACGCCCTCCCACCGAAAGAGATCCGGTCGATGACCACGCCCGCATTTATCAGCACCGCCGACTACACACCCGCCGGCCCCGCCGTGTACTTCCGCCGTGACTTCCCGGTCGCTGCGGACCTGGTGCGCGCGACAGTCAAGGTGACGGCGCTGGGCATCGTGGTGCCCCGGCTGAATGGCTCCCGGATTGGCGACGAGGTGCTCGCTCCCGGGTGGACCTCCTACACGCACCGGGTGCACGTTAGCGAGTACGACATCACGGACCTGATCGAGCAGGGCGCGAACACGTTCGCCGCGATCGTGGGCGAGGGGTGGGCGGTCGGCCCGCTCACCTGGGAACTGAACCGGGAGAACTACATCGACCGGCCAGCGCTGTGGACCGAAATCACCCTCCACTACCCCGACCGCGTCGAAGTCATCGGCAGCGACGACAGCTTCCACGTCGGGCAGGGAGCAGTCCGCGAGAACGGCATCTACGCCGGCGAGACCTTCGACGCACGCCTCGAACCGGCCGGGTGGGACCGTCCCGGATTCACCGTCGACAACTGGTCGCCGGCTGTACTGGTGCCGTGGGATCTGGACACCCTGCAAGTGACCAGCGCGCCACCGGTGCGTCGCATCGAAGAGCTCGCGCCGGTGACGATCTCCACCACCCCCTCCGGGGCGAGCATCATCGATTTCGGGCAGCTGCTGTCCGGGTGGGTGCGATTGACGGTCGACGGTCCGGCGGGCACGACCATCACGTTGCGTCACGCCGAACTGCTCACCCCCGCCGGTGAGCTCGAGGCAGAGACCCTCCGACAGGCAGCAGCGACGGACACGTTCATCCTGGCCGGGACCGGGCAGGAGGCGTGGGAGCCGCAGTTCACCTTCCACGGGTTCCGGTACGTCCAGATCGGCGGGTGGCCCGGCGACCTGCAACCGGACGCGATCCGGGCGGTCGTGGTGCACACCGACATGACCCGAACCGGGTGGTTCGACACATCCGATCCGCTGGTGTCGAAACTGCACGAGAACACGGTGTGGGCGATGCGCGGCAACTTCGTCAGCGTCCCCACCGACTGCCCGCAGCGCGACGAACGCCTCGGCTGGACGGGCGACCTGAACGCGTTCGCACCCACCGCGAACTACCTCTACGACACCCGCGGGATCCTGACCTCCTGGCTGCAGGACCTCGCCGCGGAACAGTTCGCCTCCGGCGACGTGCCTTGGGTCGTCCCCGATGTGCTCCCCACCTCCTCCTCACCCACATCGGTGTGGAGCGACGTCGCGGTCAGCCTGCCCTGGGAGCTGTACCAGGAGTACGCCGACCTGGACATCCTCCGCGCCAGCTACGAATCCATGGCCACCTTCATCCGCCAAGTCGAAGGCCTCCTCGACGACAGTGGGCTGTGGAGCGACGGATTCCAGTTCGGGGACTGGCTGGACCCGGACGCACCCGCCAACAACCCTGCCGGCGGAAAGACCGACCGGTACCTGGTCGCCAACGCGTACCTGTGCAAAACCACCCGAGAGATGACTCAGACGGCACGACTGCTCGGTCACACCGAGGACGCGGAGCATTTCGCGGCACTCCACGACCGGGTGCTCACCGCGTTCCACCGCGAATACGTCACCGCATCCGGCCGTGTCGTCAACGAATCCGCCACCGCCTACGCCCTCGCGATCGTGTTCGACATCCTCACCGACACGCAGAAACAGAAAGCCGGCGAACGTCTCGCCGAGATCGTCGAAGCGACCGGCTACACGATCTCCACCGGGTTCGCCGGCACCCCGCTGGTCTCCGACGCGCTCAGCAGCACCGGTCACCTGGACGCGGCCTACAAGCTGCTCCTCGAGCAGCAGTGCCCCTCCTTCCTGTACCCGGTCATCATGGGGGCGACCACCATCTGGGAGCGGTGGGACTCGGTGCTGCCCGACGGGACGGTCAACGCCACCGGAATGACCTCCCTCAACCACTACGCGCTCGGCGCGGTGGCCAGCTGGCTGCACCGCGTCGTCGGCGGGCTGTCCAAACTCGAGCCCGGATGGAAACGCATCCTGATCGCCCCCCAGCCCGGTGGGGCACTCATGTGGGCGCGGACCAGCCACATCACCCCGCTGGGGCGCGCCGAGGTGAGCTGGCAAGTCAAAGACGGCGAGGTCGTCCTTGACGTGACCATCCCGGAGGGCGCAGCCGCAACTGTCGTCCTCCCGCTGCACCCGGACGGCGCCACCGAAGAGGTCACCGCGGGAACCCACGCATGGCGGTACCCCGCACCGGTCGGATACGGCCAGCGGGCACCGTTCACCATGGACACCCCGTTGAAAGAGATCGCCGCCGACCCGGACGTGTGGGCGCAGGTTGTCGAGGTCTTCAAGATCTACTTCCCCGGCGTCCCAATCGACGCGGCCGGCTCCCACCTGGCCGCGATGCCGCTCAGTGCCGTCCTGGAACGTTTCCCCGGCGGCGACACCAGCGAGATCAGCCGCGATCTGCACGCCGCGATCGCCCCCCATGAGGCGACCCTCGACCGGACGGAGATCCCCGTATGAGCGCCCGCACCTTATTCACCGACGGGTGGACCTTCCGCCGTACGGACAATGACACCTCGGCCTCAGTGCGGCTTCCGCACGACGCCATGATCCTCGAGACCCGGACCGCCGACGCGGAGACCGGCAACCACGGCGGGTACTTCCCGGGCGGCTCCTACGTGTACGCCAGATCCTGGACCGCGCCGGCGGATGCGACGCAGCGCACCTACTCGCTGTTCTTCGAAGGCGTGTACGGCGACACCCGGGTGCTCGTCAACGGCCGCGAGGTTGCCCGCTGCAACAGCGGCTACCGGGAATTCACTGCACCGCTGACCGGGGTCGCCCCGGGCGAGACGGCACTCATCGACGTGCTCGTCGACAACACCCGGGTGCCCAACAGTCGGTGGTACTCCGGCTCGGGCATCTACCGGCCCGTGTGGCTGGAATCGGCCGGCCCGGTGCGGATCGCCCCCGACGGGGTGCACGTGGTCACCCGCTCCATCAGCGGCGACGCGACCGTCGATGTCACCATCCGCGTCGAGGGCGAGCTTCCGTCCGGCGCGACGGCATCAGCGGAGTTCTCCTATGACGGCGAGCGGGTTGTCCGCGAGCATGCGGCTACCGCGACCGGCGGAGTGTTCAGCATCCCGGTCACGATTCCCACCCCCCGCCTGTGGTCAGCTGACTCCCCGCACCTGTACGAGGTCCGGGCCAGCATCGCCGTCGACGGGGACCCGGTCGACCAGGAGCAGCTGCGCACCGGTCTGCGCACTGTCACGGTGGACGCACGGCGCGGGCTGCGCATCAACGGCGCCACAGAACTTCTGCGCGGCGCGTGCGTGCATCACGACAGCGGCATCCTCGGTGCCGCAACGTTCGCCGCCTCAGAAAGCCGGCGGGCCCGGATCCTCAAAGCGGCCGGGTACAACGCCATCCGCAGCTCCCACAACCCACTCTCGCGCGCGTTCCTGGACGCCTGCGACGAAATCGGGTTGTACGTGATGGACGAGCTCACCGACGTGTGGCTCAAGCACAAGACCCACCACGACACCGCCGACCAGTTCGCCGACGTCTGGCCGGCAGATGCCGCAGCGATGATCCAGAAGGACCGCAACCGTCCTTCGGTGATCATGTACTCGATCGGGAACGAGATCGCCGAGACCGCCACCCAGGACGGCATCGACGCGGCGCACGCCATCCACCGATACTTCGCACAGAACGACCCGACCCGACCAACGACACTTGCCGTGAACCTGCTGCTGAACCTGATGTCCAGCCGCGGATCGTCCCCGTTCGAACGGGAGCAGTACCTGGGCGAGAAGAAGGAAGCCAAAGACAAGAAGGAAGCGACCAGCACCGCGGCGAACATGCTCACCGCGAAGCTCGGCCGTGTCATGGAACTCGCCGCCCGCCTACCCGCCGCCGACAAAGCCAGCCGAGGCGCCTTCGGCACGGTCGATGTCGCCGGCTACAACTACGCGTACGGGCGGTACGCCGCCGACCGGAAGCGCTACCCGAACCGGGTGATCGTCGGCAGCGAATCCATGCCCGGCGACCTGCCTGCGATCTGGAAACGGGTCACCACGGTGCCCGGGGTGATCGGTGACTTCATGTGGACGGGGTGGGACTACCTCGGCGAATCCGGCATCGGCACGTGGAGCTATGGGTCAGAGCCCGGCAGCATCAACAAGCCCTACCCCGCCCTCACCGCAGGCCCCGGCGCGTTCGACATCACCGGGCTGCCCGGCGCACCGGCGCTCCTCGCCCAGGCGGTCTGGGGCACCGCAACCACGCCCGGCATCGCCGTCCGACCGCTCGGCACCTCCGGGCAACGAGCCAACAGGACACCCTGGCGCACGTCCGACGCAGTCCCCAGCTGGTCGTGGCGGGCACTGGCCGGGCAGGCGCAGATCGAGGTGTACTCCGCGGACGACGAGGTCGAGGTTCTGCTCAACGACCGGTCCCTCGGCCGCAAGAAGGCCGGCGAACGGGTCGGGTTCGTGACACGATTCCGCACCCAGTACGAACCGGGCGAACTGGTCGCGATCGGCTACCGCGACGGCGCGGAAACCGGACGGAGCACCCTCCGATCCGCGGGCACCCCCACCCTCCGACTCCGCCCGGAAACCACGGCGCTGCAGGGGCCGGACGATCTGGCCCACGTGTGGATCGAGCTGGCAGACGAGAACGGCACCGTCGATATGAGCACCAACGACACGGTCACCGTCACCGTCGACGGCGCCGGCACTCTCGCCGCGCTCGGCACCGGCGCAGCAGCCACCACCGAATCGTTCACCGACGACCAGCACAGCACCCACCGCGGCCGCGCCTTGGCCATCGTCCGCGGCAGCGACCAACGAGGTTTCGTCACCATCACCGCAACATCCGCACGGCACGGGTCCGCGACGATCATCCTCAGCCCGGCAGACACCGAACACGAAGGAGTCCCCGCGTGAGCGATGACCTCACCCTGACCGGAAACAGCACCATCGACGCGTGGCTGCACCACCCTGTCGGCGCGCAGATCGTGCGGGGCATCGCTGAGCAAGCCGGGATGGACGAGCACGCCCTGCGCGTCCTGCGCAAAGTACCGCTCGGCCGGTTGATCGCCTCTTCACCCAACGCGCCCGCCGGTCTCCTCGACACGCTCGTCAGCCAAGCCAACGGGGGACGGATCCCCGCCGACGCAGACGCCGCAGGGCTCGCCTGGGCGGAGCGGATCACCCCCGGACGATTCGACGGAAAAACGGTGATCGTCACCGGGGCGGCATCCGGAATCGGCCGCGCGGTCGCCTCCAGGGTCGCCCGCGAGGGCGGCACCGTGGTCGCCGTCGACATCTCCGCAGAACCGCTCACCGCCCTGCAGCGCGAACTCAGCGACCACGACCTCCGCCCCGTCGTGGGAGACATCACCACGGCGCCGGGAATCGCGGCGATCATCGACACCGCAGCAGGTCGTGTCGACGCCCTGGCCAACGTTGCCGGTCTTCTCGACGATTTCAGCCCCCTCCACGAAGTGGACGACACCATCCTGGAGCGAGTCTTCAACGTCAACGTGTTCGGGCTGATCCGCCTCACCCGCGCCGTCCTCCCGTTCATGATCGAGGCAGGCGCCGGTTCCATCGTGAACATCGCCTCCGAGGCGGCGCTGCGCGGGTCCGCAGCCGGTCTGGCCTACACCGCGTCGAAGAACGCTGTCGTGGGAATCACCAAGAGCACCGCGTTCATGTACGAGCCCTACGGCATCCGCACCAACAGCGTCGCTCCGGGCGGCACCCTCACCGGCATGCGCCCCACTCGCACGAACCAGTTCGGGCAAGAGCGGGTCAACAGCCACACCGCGGATGTCCCCATCGCCGTCCCCGAAGCTCTCGCCGCCTCCATCACCTTCCTGCTCAGCGACGACAGCGTGAACATCAACGGCGTCGTCCTTCCCTCCGATGGAGGGGAGTCCGTGTTCTGACCCACCCTTACCAACCCCCGTCGGTCCCACCTCTGGCACCCATCGACGGGGTGGTTGCCGACGGCGTGCTGATCGCAGAATCCGCCGTGCGCATGGCCACGAAGAACTTCCTCCTCCGGTCAGCGCTGCGCGACCACCTCGACTACAACCAGGCCAGCCTGTCCGCGTTCACACGGACAGAACTGCGCCACCTCGCCGACGAGAACTTGGCCAGTGCAGATCGGCTGGCCGCCGTGGACCGTCCCCCAGCCGAGTCATCGAAGCACAGCCAAGCGCAGCGAATGCACTACGCCTCGCTGCAACGAGCACCCGACGTGCACCGCCGCCTCGCCCACGAACTCCAGCAGTACGCGACAGACGATGCGAAAGTCGCTGACCTGGTCGCCAGCGCACAACAGCACGCCGCCGACGAACTCCGGCACGAGCTCACCCGCAAACTGGCCGGGCAGGTCGTTGAACCGGACGTGGACTACGACACAGCCCGCCCCAAACGACTGCGCAAACTCATCAAATCCGACCTGAAACATCTCCGCCGACAGCACCGCACCCACGCAAGGACCCCCATGGCACCCTCACCCGCCTCGGACAATCGATCAGACCTGCCCGACACCCTGCCCGACACGACCGCCAGCGCGCGATGGATCGCCACCACCCCGGACGCTCCCTGGCAGGAGCAGGAACGCATCGCGATCACCGGAACGGTCGCAATGCCCGATGTGATCGGCATGATGGATGACCCGAAACAGATTGTCGAAGGATTCGGGGCCAGCTTCAACGAACTCGGATGGACATCCCTCAGCATCCTCACCGACGCCCAGCGAGACGAGATCTTCCGCGAACTGTTCGCGCCCGGGGTGGGCGCCGCGCTCAACCTGTGCCGCATGCCAATCGGTGCCAACGACTTCTCCCGCGACTGGTACTCCTACGACGACACCGCCGACGACTTCTCGCTCGAGCACTTCAACATCAGCAACGATCTGGACACCCTCGTCCCGTTCATCCACGCAGCGCAGAAGCACCAACCGGACCTGCAGGTGTGGGCATCACCGTGGAGCCCGCCCACCTGGATGAAAACCAACCAGCACTACGCCGGCGCCCAACCCCACCCGTTCATGAGCGCCGCGACCAACGGGCTGCGCGAGGACCAGATCGGCCACGAAGGAACCGACATGTTCCGAGTCGAAGAGCCCTACCTACGCGCCTACGCGGACTACTTCGGCCGGTTCATCGACGCGTACCGGCAACAGAACATCCCCATCTCCATGGTGATGCCGCAGAACGAATTCAACTCCCCGCAAGTGTTCCCCAGCTGCACCTGGACACCCGGCGGTCTCGCACAGTTCCTGCACCACCTGGCACCGGTCATGCGAAACCGAGGCGTCGAAATCTTCCTCGGAACCCTCGAACGCGGCGACGACCACCTCGTCCGCGACGTCCTCAACGACCCCGCCGCCGCTGCCGCCGTCACCGGAATCGGCGTGCAATGGGAAGGCAAACGCGCCGTCGCCGCACTGCACGCCCTCTACCCGGCGCTGCGGATCTACCAAACCGAGCAAGAATGCGGCGACGGAGCCAACGACTCGCGGCAAGCCCGCCACGCCTGGTCACTGATGAAACACTTCTTCGACAACGGCGCCAACGCGTACATGTACTGGAACATCTCCCTCCTCGCCGGAGGTCTCAGCCGGTGGGGATGGACGCAGAACTCGCTCATCACCGTCGACGCCGACAACGCCGCATACCGGTTCACGCCCGACTACTACGCCCTCAAACACGTCAGCGCGTTCGTCCAACCCGGTGCACGAGTCATCCACACCTGGAGCCTCGCCGGCTACGACAACCAACTCGTCTTCCTCAACCCTGACGGCAGCAGCATCATCGTCATCGAAAACGACACCACCGAAGTCCTGCCCGTCCACATCAGCATGGGTGACACGATGATCAGCCCCACCCTCAGCCCCCAGTCCCTCAACACCTTCATCCTGGGTGCAAGCGAAGGAAACTGATGAGCACCGAAGATCGCCTCCGCCACCGAACCCTCGGTCCGCATGGTCCCGCCGTCACCCCGGTCGCGCTGGGAACCAGCCCGCTCGGAGGCATGCCGCACATCTATGGGTACGACGTCGACGAGACAACCGCGATCGACACAGTCACAGCGTTTCTGGAATCCAGCCTCAATTTCATCGACACCTCAAACGACTACGGAGCCGGGGAAAGCGAACGACGGATCGGCGTTGCGCTGCGAGAAGCAATCACTCCACGCGACGATCTTGTCATCGCCACCAAGGCAGACCCCGCGCCGGGCAGCCGGGACTTCTCCGCCGAGCGCATCCGGACGTCCTTCAAAGAAAGCACCGCCCGACTAGGCGTCAACTACATCGACGTGTTCTACCTGCACGACCCGGAAAGATTCGCGTTCGAAAGCGTCACAGCGCCAGGCGGCGCGTTGGACGCTGCGATCGCGTTACGGGAATCAGGGCACGTCGGCATGATTGGTGTAGCCGGGGGCGACATCGATCAGATGCGCCGCTATATCGACACCGGCAAACTGGACGTCCTGCTCAACCACAGCCAGTTCAACCTGATCGACCGGACAGCGAGCAGCCTCATCGACCATGCCGTCGCGGCCGGGATTCCATTCATCAACGCCGCACCCTACGCCAGCGGCATCCTCGCAAAAGGCGCCGCAACCCAAGCTCGATACCGCTACCGACCGGCCGGTGCCGCCGTCACACGCGCAGTCGCCCACCTCGAGGACGCGGCCCGAAACCATGGTGTGCCGTTGGCGGCACTGGCGCTGCAGTTCTCAACTCGAGACCCGCGAATCGCATCCACCGTCGTCGGCGCCTCTTCGCCGTCGCGCGTGGCAGCCCTCATCAGCAATCAGCAGCTCGCCATCCCCGACGAGCTCTGGACCGAGGTGATCGGACTCTCGCTGGAGGAGCAATGAGTCGCCACTGATCAACCGTCAAACGGGCCTTCTGGCACACGCGCCCGAGGTCCTCATCGTCGGGTTGCTCCATCGACGCTCACTTAACCCCGGACGGCGGGCGCCGATGTAGGAATCCGCAAACTAGCGGGGACGCGAGAGACGAAAATCACGCAAACTACCGTGAAATCAGACGGGTTCAGCGCAAGGTCCATCGGGATCCGACAGTAGTAGTCGTAGCGGCGGCGGCGGCGTCGTAGCGCTGCAGTGGTTGGGGGCGGCCCGTGTGCGTCGCGCATGCGCGGCGCTCAGGGCTGACAGCTGCGCAACCCGGTGTTGCAATTGAGGGAGCCGGACCGTGCATTTCACCGGTCTGGTCTTGCGGGCGGCGAACGCCACCGCGGTGGGGTTGGCGAGACACGCGAAGTTTGTCCGGTGACCGACCGGCGTGCGTGCGCGGGCACCACACCGCCGTGCGTAAACGACGTGGTCAGAGTGCGAGAGAACCTCGGGAGTGATTCAGCGGATTAGGACAGCCGACATCGGGTCGCACGTTGCTAATGTCAGCGCATGCCGCAATCCCGATTCGAACTAGCGCTGAGCCTCCTCTCGTCAAGCGACTGGAGAGCGTTTGAGAAGTTTGCCTCTGAATTCCTTGCTGTCGAGTTCCCTTCGCTCCGAACGACGGCGTCTCCGGGGGGCGACGGCGGTCGGGACGCAGAGCTCTACTCTCCGCTCGAGGACTCAACGGTCGTCGTTCAGATTTCGGTTCAGCAGGATTGGGACGCCAAGATCCGGCAGACGGTCAAGCGCCTCGGCGAAACGCTTCCTGGGGTCACGGAGCTCATATACGCAACGAACCAAACAATTGGCGCTGACGCGGACGAGCTTAAGCGGAAGCTGCGGACAGACGCGAAGATCAGCCTGGACATCCGTGATCGTCACTGGTTCGTCGAGCGAGCAAACTCTCCCGCTCAGCGGGCCGTCGCAGCGGAGACGCTCGCGAAGCAGTTTGTAGATCCGCTCATTATGAGCACGGGCGTGCAGGGTAGCCCCGTTTCACTGAAGGACGAAGAAGCACGCATTGCGCTGCTCCAACTCGCGCTGGATGTGGAGGACACGAGCTCCGAGCGCAACTTGACGAAGAGTTGCTTCGAATCTCTAGTTGTCGCCGCTCTGCGAGGAACCTCATCCGACGATATGCGTACTCGGGACGAGGTACACCGAGCCATCGCGGCGTTTGTTCCGGCCGGCGTGCCGGGACAACTTGAAGCGCTGATTGACGGTGCGCTCGCGCGACTCGCGAAGAAGAACGGGCCTATCAAGCACCACCGTTCCAGTGATCACTTCCACCTCAGTCACGCGGAGTCGACGTTGCTCAAGGAGCAAACGGCGCGCTTCCTCATCGAAGAACAACTTCTCGGCGATGAGCTCGCCGCGCGGGCTGTCCGAGCAGCGGGCAAGGAGCAAGGCGAGATTGACGGCGACGAGTTAGGCGTTGTGCTCCGCGGCATACTCGAGACCGTGATTCTCCAGCGAGCTGAAGACTTCGCCGCCGCAGTCACGACAGGAGAGTCCGTCCACGTCGACGCACAGGCACTCTTGAACGAGGCGAGTCGCGCCGGATCATCACTGGGTGTGTCGCCGGAATCGGCCGTCGTGGCCATCCAAGATGTACTCGCTGCCCCTTCACCTTCGACCACATCCCACCTACGTCGACTCGCGGACTCGTACACACTCTTTGCCTTCCTTCGGCAGACGCCCGACGTTCAGAAGGTCGTGCTCACCGTCTTCTCGGGCGGCAAGATCTGGCTCGATACGTCCGCAGTCCTTCCGCTGATCGCTGAAACCCTTCTCGACTCCCCGGACCACCGTCAATACACGCAGCTACTTCGCGCGGCGTCCGATGCAGGACTTGAGCTGTTCGTCACGCCGGGCGTGATCGAGGAAGTCGAGCGCCACCTGAATCTTTGCGCGGCATTTTGTCACGTCCCACGGGATGAGTGGAGCGGCCGAGTGCCGTTCATCTACTCCGCGTACATCTACTCTGGCCGCGCTAGCGGCACGTTCCTCTCGTGGCTTGAAGGAATCCGCGGGCGTGCTAGGCCCGAAGATGATGTGCGGGAGTATCTGCACGACTTGTTCTCAATCAGCGAAGAGAGCCTTGAGGAACTCGCCGACTCTGCTGACCCAGCTCTCCGAGCGGCGGTTAAGGAGCTCTGGATGGAGCAGCACGACCAGCGACGTCAATCCATGGATCCGTGGCAAATGGATCCAGGCACCGTCGCTCGGCTAGTCGCGCACGACGTCGAGAACACAATCGGCGTCCTCGAAATGCGGAAGTCTGAATCGGCGAGTCCGATGGGGTATCGAAGCTGGTGGCTGACCATGGACCGGACCGCCCTCCGCATTAAGAGCTATCTCAGGGATCGCATGGGTTCAGGAGCGCCGACGTCCTCACCTGCACTTAGCCCCGATTTTCTCAGCCAGTATCTTCAGCTTGGGCCAATGCGAGCCTCACTCGAGCGGGGCGATTCGGTCGCGCTACCGGTGATCCTTGACGTCTCACACCTCGAGAACGTCCCGCGTGCGCTGATCGATTTCTCGGACGAGTTCCGATCCAACCACGCCGGAGTCGAGGAGCGAGTGCTCAGGCGCATGGTTCGCGATCAGATGGA
The DNA here is from genome assembly GCF_017831975.1 of Microbacterium terrae. Taxonomy (NCBI): domain Bacteria; kingdom Bacillati; phylum Actinomycetota; class Actinomycetes; order Micrococcales; family Microbacteriaceae; genus Microbacterium; species Microbacterium terrae. The sequence goes on from NZ_JAFDSS010000001.1 coordinate 3,276,136, forward strand.
TGAGCAACGCACAAGGCTGGGGCCGGTCGCCGCTGGCGGCTGGAACGCCATGGAGAAGTCCATCACTGACCGCATCAAGTCAACCCCGGCAGCCTCGGAGTGAGCCGTCGACCACGCCTGCTGCGCGTCGCGGTCCGCTTTCGCGCATCGCCCGTGTGAGGGTTGGCGAGGCCTACTCCCAACCCCACGAGCCGGGTAGAGACGGGTCAACGTCCGACTCCAGGAGAACAGTCACTGCCGTCGGGGCAGCAGCAAAATCTTGATCGTCGTCCTCGTTGCCCTCAAAGAATTCCGCCGATAGAACGCCTGCGACAACGTGCGCAGTAGCGATCATCTGGATCGAACGGATCAGAGCCTTGCGGCTCACTGTGAGAGCATCCTCCTCGGCACTGAGCTGACGTATGAAGTAGCGTCGCTCCAGCCCACCTTGCTCACCAAGAGCCGAATGGGTCGGGTCCAGAAAGACCTTCTCGAGTTGAGGGACTGCGTGAGCCAGAATCTCCGCGCTCGTGCGGTCCGCTCGTACTTCCTGCTGGAGGGATAGCTTCATTCGGCGCCCGCGGTACAGGCCGACATCAATCCGACTTCCGTCAAAGATGGCTTCCTGATGGAGAGTGACGTTTCTGCTCCGGTGGAAAGCTGCCAGGACAGGGTCGTCCCAGAATGGCTGGCGCGCCGCCTTCCATTCCTTAACGAGACCACGCTTCTGCATCTCCACCTGGAGCAAAGCTCGTGTCGACGCCACGGCGGCGAGCACCGCGTTGAGGTTGAACCGGAATGCGCGCGGATCGTGGTAATTCGCCTGAAGCTGTAAGAGGAAGTGGGAGGCTTCGTCGAGGCGGTCTTCTGCGGCAGGCAAGGCACAAGTCGCGCCTTCCACGAAATCGCACGTCCGGACTTTCTCGGCCATGCCGCTACCGTACTGGCTTGCACACCGCCGAGAGATCACCGGCGGTCGAAAGCCGAGGGGGTGGACCAGTGAGGCTCACGTAGGGATCCTCGCAACCGTGGACGTGACGGCCCCACCTCCGGACGATGCCCGTTTGGGGATGCTGCAGAGCAGCTCACCACGAGTGAGTGTGGGCATTGCGAGCGTGCTACAAGTAGAAGACCTCCTCCAAGTCGCCGCCGCTGGGGCGCGTCCACTTCACGAGAACGGCGCAGAAGTCCCCGAAGCCTGCGCGCTCATCAATGAACGTGAGTGCGAACGACGCCTCACGAGGGATTACAGCGGGCATCGAGAGGTCGAGGTCGAGTTCAATGGCGACCGGACCGATCGCACTCACGCGCGTTACCTCAACGTGCGCATCCACGCCCGTGTTGCGGAGTCTCCTCTGCTTGCCGGCTCTCGAGACCTCCCACTGCGGCGCATACTTCCCATCGGGGTCGGCGTAGATCCGCCGTCGCACCCATTCGGGGTAGTCAGCGGGAATCGCGCCATTCTTGTGCCACCGGTTCACCAGTCCGTACATTCGGACCTCTCGAACGAAGTTGATGGGGCCCATCACGGCAGGTGCGATCAGAGTGCAGACGAACATCGCAAGGCCAGCCCAGACGAGGGTCAGCCCCACCGGCGTGGACGGAAACGGGCCCTCCCGTGCCGCGAGGAACGCGGCACCGAGTCCTATCACCGTGAGCGACACGCCGAGCCATCGCCACGAGAAGTATCGCCTCACGGCATCACCCTATTGGCAACGAGGGCTGGTTCGAATTCGCGCGCGTCGCCCCTCCGCATTTGGCTGATCGTACGTCTCCGCCCGATCTGCGCGCAGCGCCGGTTTGAGGATCGCCGCCGTCCGCTACGAACAAGGGACCGCCACAACGCGCTCCCCCGATAGGTCCACGCCTCGCACGAGGCGCTCCTCTGCAATACGGAGCCTTCAGCGAGCACCGCCCGCAAGGGGATCGAGTGATCGCGTCAGGCCGAGCGCTCCGATTCGGCGAGTAGCACCTCGGCCGATTCCAGCGTGTTGCCATCGAGGCAGCGGAGGAAGTCGTCCTCGGTCATGACTTCAATCTCTTGGCCCTTGTCCTGCAGCTCGAACGCCTTGCGAGCTTTGCCGGTGACGTTGGAGCCGGGTCGGAGTGCAGCCGGATTGATGTCGCCCACGACGAGGACGTTGGTTCGCTTGGTGGTGGCCTGTTCCGGAATCGCGCCGACCTTGGCGCACTCCTGGCGGGCCGCGTCCCGTGTCATCGACATGAGCGCGCCGGTGAAAACGACGACTCGGCCATAGAGGTATCCGCTGGGGTCGGCGTCCGTGTTCACCTCGACCGGGGTGAGCTTGCCTGCACCGTGGCCGCCGCTCGAGACGGCGACGCTGCCTCGGTAGATCCCGGAGCCCATGCGTCCGACGGCGACGCCGAGAGACCCCGCCAACTCGAGCAGATCGGTGGCTTGCTGGTGCTCGGCCAATCGCGCGGCAACGTCCACGACGACGGTCGCGTCAGCGAGCGCGTCGTGATGGTCGTCGAATGGGATGCCCATCGTCTCAGCGAGGAACGGCAGCCTGTAAGTGGGGAGGGCCATTGCGCGGCGAGCCATGACCAGTGTGCAGAGGAAGCGCATCTCGGGCCATTCGATGTTGTCCACGGCGCAGGCGTACCGGATCACGCCGAGGTCAAAGCCTGCGTTGTGAGCGACAACCACGTCGTCGCCGATGAAGTCCACAATGGCCGGAAGGATGTCCTTCCATCTGGGAGCGTCCGCCACCATCTCGGCGGTGATCCCGTGGATGGCGATGTTCCAGCCGTCGAACCAATCAGCGCCCTCCGGCGGCCGGATCAGCCAATGCTGGCTCTCGACGATCTGCCCGTTTCGCACACGAACCAAGCCCACGGAGCACGGAGAACCTCGATAAGAGTTGGCGGTCTCAAAGTCGATCGTCGTGAAATCGAGCATCCTTCACGCCGCCGGTTTCTCAGTCGTACGGTTCGTAGTCATTGCAGCCCCTTCGCACTAGCCCCCCCAGATCGGGCCACCGAGAGCTGAGTCTGCCGTACCGGGGACGCAACTCCGATGAAGACACGTCGATTGTGGATGCGAGCCCCTCCGGCGACGCCCCATGTGGCCCGCTGTCGTCCCTCATCCGGGCAAGGCCCGTATGAGGATGGTCCGCTCGCCTGTACAGCGGGACGGGATGTCCTATGCTCATCGCACCCGCTCACTCGAGGTGATCGCCGCTCGCCGAGCCAACGGCGGCAGCGCCAGCCCCGGCTTGCCTGCACTGGCACTGACTGTTAGGACGCATATGGTCGCGCCGCGCCGCACTATCGGGCTGATGCTTTTCGCATCCCTCACACTTGCGGCAACAACGGGCTGCGCGTCCCACTCCTCCTCCGAGTACTACGACCAGCTCGCCAATGAACCACCGGAGGAAGTCGCGGTTGAGGACTACGAGCCTGACGACTGGGAAATCCCCGAGTCAGACCACGGGTGGATGTGCTCGTATTCACCCACCTACAACGACGACTGGCACGACGACGTGCTCTGCATCAACGGCAACGACAGCCAACGCCCCTACCTCCTTGAAGGAGAGTCCTTCGTCACGGAGGCCGAAATCATGGCGGCGGCCGCCGAATTCGAAGCGCAACTGAACGGCGGGAGCGTGCCCGCAGCGGCTCTCGATGATCCGGCCGCGCCAAGCAACACAGGAGCGAGTGTCTCCTACGACGTCGGCTGGGCGCAGCAGTACGAGTCGGTTACGGAACTCAAGGACGCGGCAGTTTCTGCTGGCTACTACTGCCAGTCCTGGACCCAGAACAACAATGTTTCGTTGGCATCCGGATCTGGCAACTGCTCCGACCGAGACGTCTTCTCGACCTTCGCTAATGCTGCTGACGTCCAAACACAGGTCAACAAGACGGTCAAGGGTTCCAAGGGCTATGCACCGGTCCACCTTCTCATCGGCCCGAACTGGATCATCAATACCCATCAGCCAGACCTCAGCGAACTCGCCAGGGTGCTTGGTGGAGCTGTCCTCGAGCTGTCTGAGTAGCCGATCTCACCTGCTGCCGTTGGCAGTACCTAATCGGATGGAGATCCATTCGATCGGGTGAGCATTACGAGACGATCACTGGAAACTATCCGTCTTGCTATGGCCTCATTCTTCAACCGTCGCCGACACGCCGGCTACACAGCTGCAAGCAACCGAGCAGCGCGTTCGGCGACGTGCAATTGGCGACTCGCGACCATCACCAACGGCATCGCAGCCGTGGGCGATATCGAGGATCACGGGACGCTCACCTCTACTGCCGAGCAGTCCACTCCACGAGAATGAATCCAGGTATCGAACGAACGAGAGGGGCACCCGCGATGGACTCCGACGACGAAGCGCGCACCTGGACCAAACGCCGCGGCGCAGCCGGTCCCGCCGAGGATGACTGGGGGGCTCGCGGTCTGTTCATCGAAGAGGTCTATCCGCTCGCCCAGATCAGCCCTGGAAAGACCGAGTCGCAGTGCTCGTCATGCGGAACGGGCAAAGAGGACAAGTGGTACCGCGCCGAAGACATCTCGGTTGTCTTCCACTGGCAGCCCAAGGCCGATGTCGCCGCACACGTGTACGGCTGGTGGTACTGCCCCGACCACCTCACGCGGACGAACCTGCCGTGGTCGCACTGGGAGGAAGCGCCCGAGGAGCTATGGGGGCCTCGACTTCGGTCGATCAAGTACCCGGACTGCCAGCAGGCCATCGGCCTGGGCGCGTCTTGTGGTCAGCCTTACGCGGGCGTCCGCGACGGCCATCCAATGTGCGCCGAGCACGTCGAACGGTTCGATGCAGCCGAGCGGCTATCGGTCATGGAGCGACGGTTGCTGGGCGATTCCTAGTCGGATAGAAGCGCCGAGCGTTGCTGCCCGCTCTCGTCCCCTCATTGATTGATGCGCGTATAGGGATCAGCGCTCAGCTACGGAACACATGCTCTCGGTGCCAGGCAAAGTAGGTCGCACTCGTGGCGTACTCGCCCACCGCGCGACCTCGAATCTGGTTGATCTTGCGCCCGATCGCGCTAGCTTCGTCGACGGCCGCAGTGCCGATCACTGCGCCGGCCTCAACGCTCACGTAGCCGTCCTCGAACAAGGCATCGCATCCGAAGATGCATGCGAGCATCGCGATTCGCGGCAGATCGCGGGCTTCCGCTTCCGTCGCCGCCGCACGCTTCTTGATGTGCGACGCCCAAAGGAACCGTGCGGGAAACGTTTCTCCGCACAGCGCGCATGTGGCTTCGTCGCGCCCGCGGAGGAGGGCCGCGCGAAGACGATGTTGCTCACGTCGTTGCCGGGTTGTGACAGGACGATCAAGCGCGCCCTGGAATGGCCCCGGTTCGACGTCGGGAGCTATCCGTGTAGGCGGGTGGCCGGGCTCGGCATCGCTGCTCTCGCTGATTGTGATGCGCGGGGGCGCCGCACCGACAACTCGCGCTCCTGGCACCTGCAACAGGACGGCGCCGAAGAACGCACTCCGATACCCCAGCGACTCGACATTGGCGTCGATGATGCCGTCTTGCTTCAGGTGCTCCAGGGCTGCGACTACTTCGGCGATCGGCACTGGCTGACCCGTCGGAGTTCGGCTCGTGGCAACAAGAACGTGATCAGTCCCTACCGAGAGGATGGTGTTGGTCCGGGTGCCCGAGACGGTGGGGATCGGCGTCCCGATCAGCTCCCGCAAGAACCCATCGACAGCGCTGAGGGAAGCATCCAACACCTTCGACGGCCGCGACAGTACTGAAGCCAAGAGCGCTGACTCGCTCGGTTCAAACCCGGGCACGGCGACGATGAGTCTGATCTTCTTGGTCCGGTTCCCTTCGCCAATGGCGTTAGGTGCACGGTGGACCGCCGCCGCAGACTTGCCGAGCTTCATGCGGAGCTCGGCAACGTCCGTACTGCCATCGAGATGCACCGGGCCCTCGATGATCCGACGAGCAGAATCCGAGAGACCGCGGTCGTCGAGGAGTCGACGAATGCATCGACAAGCTCGCTTCCGAGGGTTGCAAGCCGGGCTAGGAGAAGCTCCATGGCAATCGTGTAGTCAGGGTTGCGTGGCAGTGCTCCATTCACGGCGCCCCCACGACTCTCGAGAATCACCGCCAACCACGGGGCGTCGGACTCAACGAAGAACTCAGCATCGACAACGACACCCTCGTCTGAAAAGGCGAACACGACCCCAGGATTTCATGCCGCCGAGGCAACGCCGCACGCGACCAACCTCTACCGGGCACTGCCCGTAGGGGGATCGGCGAAGGGCTAGACGTTGACGTCGAAGCCGAGGTTGACGTCGCTGGCGGCGTGGCCTCCGCCCATGCCCCAGTTGTCGCGGTTGATCTCGTGCAGGATGGTCGACACGTGATCGCCTGGGATGCCGAGTGTGCCCAGTTGCTCGACGATCGCGGCGTACAGCTTGCGCTTGGCGTCCAGCGAGCGGCCCACGAAGCAGTCGATTGTGACGATTGTCCGATACTCCGGAAGCTTGAGATCCGGGGAGCAGGCGAAGCGATGCGGCTCGTGAACGATCAGCCGGATGTTGCGGTCCTCCGGTGGGATCTGGAACGCCTCGACCAGCGCGTTGTGGACAGCGCCGATGATGGCGATTTCCTCGTCGAGGGAGTACTGGCGGCGAACCTCGATAAGGGCGGCAGGCATTGCGCCATTATCTTGACCAGCCTGAGGTGACGCCAGTCTTCGACCGTCTGAGGTGGCGTCGGATGCACGCAAGGATCCCGCATCCGAGCACCGCCCGCAGAGGGATCGCATGTCGGCGGGCTTCCCTAGGATCGATGGGTCGGAAGCCGACGACAAACCTGGGGAGTTCTTCGTGAAGATTCGTGGTGCGATCGCTTCGCTCATCGCCTGTTCGGTGTTCGTGCTGGGCGGTTGCTCGGCCGGCGGGGACGCTGCGACCAGCAACTCGTCCGCTTCGCCTGCCACGATCGAGGTTGAGGAGGATCTGGTGACCGTCGATGTGCGAATCGCCCGCTCGCTTCTGGACCAGAACGGGTCACTCACCGACGAGGAGATTGTGGCCGGCGCACAGGAGAACGGCATCGCCGCGGTCGTTGAGGGCGACACCGTCGTCTACACGATGACGAAGCCCCAGCGCGACGAGATGCTCGCGCAGATGCGCTCGTCCGCACAGGACGCCGCCGATGAGCTGATCGCGGACGACACGAACTCCGTAACTGGGGTGCAGTTCAACGACGCGATGACATCGGTCAAGGTGTCTGTCGATGCTGCGAAGTACGGTGCGCTGGAGAGTTTCCTTGCACTCGGGTTCTACATCCAGGGCGCGCTCTACCAGCAGTTCAACGGCGTCGCTCCGGACGACATCGACGTTATCGTCGAATTCGTCGACGAAGCGACAGGCGAGGTACTGGACACGGGGTCGTACCAGGAGATGCGCGAGAACCTCGGCCAATAGGCCTGCCGCCCGGATCCCACTGCGCGGATCGGCGCCCTCTGCGTGCAGTGCGCGTATGGGGATCGGAGCGCGCACGGCGCTTTGGTTGAATGTTTGGCGAGGTCAATCTCTTACGAATCGACGGACTGGGCGCCGCCGTCCTGCTCGTACGTCATTGGCATCTCCATGACGTCGTAGATGGCAGGCGAGTACCACAGCTCGCGTCCACCCTGACCGTGCGAGCCAAGACTTCGGAGCCAACCGCGCGACTCCGCGTTCTTGATGAGATTGCGGGCGCCCTGGTTAGTGAGCTCCAGGCGGGTCTCCACCGACTTCACGGTCACGAACGGATTTCTCACGATTACATCGACGAGTCTCGGCAGACTTGATCGCTCCTTGATCGCTGCGCTATGGAATGCCTCTCGGATCTCAACCAGCTTCCGCGACCGAGCGACCGCGTCGTCGGCTTGGGCATGCACTGCTTTCAAGAAGAAGGTCAGCCAGCCGTCGATGTCTCCCTGCTCACGCACAGCCTGTAGCCGCTCGTAGTACTCGTCGCGATGTGTCTCAAAGTAGTGCGACAGGTAGAGCAGTGGCAGGGGCAGGCGCCCGCGCTCCATCAGGAGGAGGTTGATGAGGAGTCGGCCGATTCTGCCGTTTCCGTCAAGGAAGGGGTGGATCGTCTCGAACTGGTAGTGCATGAGGGCCGCTTGAACGAGCGCGGGCAGTGCGCGCCCATCGTCGTTGACGAATCGCTCCCAGTCGGCCAGCAGGTCCCCGAGATGCACCGGCAAAGGTGGCACGAAAGTTGCCGTATCGGGAGTCGCGCCCGCTCTGCCAACCCAAACCGGTGTCTTGCGGAACTCACCCGGGGACTTCTCTTCGCCCCGCACGCCCTCCATGAGCGTGGCGTGGACTTGAAGAATCAGTCGCTGAGTGATCGGCAACGTCCGAGCCAGCTCGTATGCCTGCTTCGTAGCTTCGAGATAGCGCTGGACCTCCGACGTGTCATCGCTCACGCTGCTGGCGTCGATCTCGGCCTGAAACACGTCGGAGAGAGAAGCCTGGGTCCCCTCGATCCTGGAACTGGCAAGTGCCTCGCGGCGCAGGTATGGACCAATCAGCAGTCCTGGATCGGTGATGAGGAGACCGAGCCCTTGAAGGTGTCCCAGGGCGGCATCAGCCTCGCTCAGCTGTGCGATTACCGGTGTCGGCAGATCGACTGACCGGGGCATTGGCTTCGGCAGGTAGTAGGTGAAAGCCCACTTGTTCCCTGGCTCTTTCGTCGGGGCGCCGAAGGGTGAGTCGACGAACTTGGATGCATCCACGTCATGAACTTACAACTGAAGCTGTCCTTGATTTGGAACTTCGCGCGCGTTTCTGAAGTCGCGTTGGAGCGTTTGCGTCCGGTTCCAACCGCAAGCAGCCTGATTTGGAGGGTCGCGTGGTCACTCAAACAGCACTTGGAGCGTGGAGAAGAACTTCCAACTCTCGAAGTTCAGGGTGGGAACGTTGGCGCCCACCTCAACGAGATCACGTACCTCATGCGCGCGAGGCTCCCGCATCCGCGCCGTGCTCGTAAGAGGATCGTGACCGCTCGCTACGGAGAGAGGACGGCTTCGACGTCGGACAGCTCTACCCGCAGTTGCTGGATCGCCTCGGGTGTGAATCGCCGCACCTGCATGGTCAGGATCGCGTCCGCCTGAATCACGTCAACATCGAAGGCTTTTCGTATCGCTGCGTTCGCTGACGCGATGTCTCCCTCGACTGTCGCGCACGCACGGAGCAACTCGTCTTGGTGCTCGGCGGCGTAGAGCATGGCGCTGATGATATGGCGACGCGCCAATGCGTTCTCCCGACCGTCCATGCCTCGAACGTAGCGCTCATGCACGATGCGGAGCCCTCAAGTGAGCACTGCCCGCAGGTGGATGGCGCCCGTACGCTGGCGCCATGGACGCGGAAGAACTGAGCTTTCGGACGACGATCGGCGTCGACGTCAAGGGCGAGACCTGGAACTGCGTTGAGATCCTCGGCAGCGCCGACTTCTTCGGCACAGGCAAGTCTGTCCGGGTCGACGCCAAGATCGATGACGTGCTGCTGGTGAACGTCGGTACCCTGCCAACGGGCGATGGCGGCCATATGGTGTCCCTCAACGCCAAGGCACGCAAGCTGCTCGGCAAGGGCATCGGAGACGACGTCGAGGTGACAATCGTCAAGAGGTAAGCCCGACGCATCCCGGGGGAGCCCGCTCGCCCGCGGACGAACCTCATCCGCGCAATGCCCGTATGAGGATCGCGTCTGCCGGCCGATGATCGGGCGTCCGCGCGAGGTCGCGGCCGCCTGTCGCAGCGGCTGATGCCCTGAGCCGGCCGGCCTCAGTGATCCACCCGGCCGAGGAACGCGAGCACACGGCTCACCAGCACGTCCGTTGCCTCGGCGTCGTAGCTCGGGAGCGAACTGTCCTCGAACAGGTGCTGGTCGCCCGGGTATGTGAACAACTCGCCGTCGTCGGCTGCCGCGACGATCTCGCGCGCTGCGTCGATATCGCCTTCGCCAGCGAAGAACTCGTCGGCGTCCATACCGTGAATCTCCACTGGCACGCCGTCGGGCCACGGCCCGAACGCCCACTCTCCCGACACCGGGATCGCCGACTCGAGCAGCACCGCTCCCGCGGCACCCGCGCGTTTCTGAGCGAGCCGCTGCGCCCGCATCACTCCGGACGAGACACCGAGGTACACCAGTCTCTCCGGAAGATCAGCGGCTGCGGCATCCGCCCGCTCATCGATGTCGATCACTCCGCTCTTGACGAAGGCGAACGCGCCTTCCATCGAGTCGAAGACGCGTCCGTCGTACAGGTCGGGTGCGTGCACCGTATGACCGCCGGCCCGTAACCGGTCGGCGAACTCACGCATGCCGGGCGTCAGCCCGAGGATGTGGTGGAACATCAATACCTCAGCCATGCACCCTGTGTACGCGGGGCGTCCGACATCGTCAAACGGGTCGACGCAGACCACCGGTCGATGCACCGTGCCCGCGGAGAGATCGCGAGCGCACGCTGCGGTCCCTACTCCGCACGATGCCCGTATGGGGATCGCACCCGCTCTGCGTGAATAGAGTCGTGGGGTGCCGTTCACGATGCCATTCAGCCCGTTGCCGTTCTCGCCGCGGGACGTCGAGTACGCGTACGGGCCGGACTCTGAGTTGCGCGCGGGGGTTGCGCGCGGCCGCTTGGAGGAACTGTGCCTTCCCGACAGTGTTTGCTTTCCGGGGACGGCGCGGAAGGTGTGGCTCCACACCCCGGCTGGTCACTCCGCTGAGGCGGAGAGCGGGGTGATGTTCTTCAACGATGGCTGGTGGTACCTCGACCCCACGGCCGCGGTTCGCGCGGCCGCTGTGCTCGACAACCTGGCCGCTGAGGGTGCATTGCCGCCGATGGTCGGCGTGTTCGTCGACCCTGGAGTGCTGACCGTCGACGGCGAGACGGTGAAGAACCGCAATATGGAGTACGACGCGTTCAACTCCGACTACGCCGACTTCCTCCTCGAAGAGGTTCTTCCGCTGGTGCAGGAGCGATTCACCGTGTCGGCAGATCCGATGATGCGCGGCATCTGCGGTGGCAGCAGCGGTGGGGATGCGGCGATGACCGCGGCGTGGACCAGGCCGCACGGGATCGGGCGGGTGATCGCGTTCAACGCGAGCTTCGCGCAGATGCCGGGCGGCAACCCGTACCCGGCACTGCTCGCGACCGAGCCGCGGCGGTCGACGCGGGTCTTCCTGCACGCTGCTCACCGTGATCTGAACTGGAACCAGCGCGACGATAACTGGTTCGCCGAGAGCCTCGAGACCGCTGCCGCGCTCGCCCGCGCCGGGTACGACTTCCGTCTCGTCGTCGGCGACGGCGGCCACAGCCCCAACCACGGCGGCGTGCTCCTTCCGGACGCGCTCCGCTGGCTCTGGGCCGACGGCGATGACTGAACCGGCTCGCCGCGAAGTCGTCGTCGACGATGGGACGACGGTGTCCTACTTCGTGTTCCCCGGCACGGAACCGACCGTCGTGATCTTGCATGGGCTGGCAGGCAGCGGCCGGGAGTTCGAACCGACAGCGCGGGCTCTCGCCGGGCGTCGGGTCATCCTCATCGATCAGCGTGGTCATGGACACAGCACTCGCACCCCGCCGGACACGAGCCGCGCCGCCTACGTCGGCGACGTCGTACGGGTGATTGAAACCGAATCCACCGGCCCGGTTGACATTGTCGGGCAGTCGATGGGTGCTCACACCGCGATGCTCGTCGCCGCTTCTCACCCGAACATGGTTCGCCGTCTGGTTCTGCTCGAGTGCGATGCGGGCAGCGGAACCCCCGAGGAGCGTGCCGCGCTCGGCGCGTTCTTCCGGTCATGGAAGGTGCCGTTTCCCGATCGGGATGCCGCGACCTCGAGCCTCGGCGGCGGCCCGCTCGCACGCGCATGGGCCGCCGACCTTGAGCAGCGCGCCGACGGGTTCTATCCGCGCTTCGATCCAGACGTGATGGTCGCCACGATCACCGATGTCGCGGAACCTCGATGGGCCGAGTGGGCGGAGGTCACGGCGCCGGCGCTCGTGATCTACGCCGAGCACGGCATGTTTACCACGCAGCAGCAGGCCGACTTCGTTGCCCGCGGTACCAACGTGACGCGCGTCGACCTCAGCGCCGGGTCCCACGACGCACACCTTGACGCGTTCGATATCTGGATCATCGCACTGTCGTCTTTCATCGACTCACGCTGACGAATCGAGGCAACTCGACGCCCGAGCACGCCAGCGTCCCCCAACCGTGCACGGCCCGCAAGAGGATCGGTCGCAGCCCGTGCAGGGATCATCTCCATGCCTCGACCGCTTCTGGCGAGCTGCGCGACGGGCGGCGCTCAGCCGTTGCTGAGCTCGCCTGCGCGTCGTTCGTTTGTGCGGGCGATGATTTCGTCGGTGACGGAGGTTCTCGCGGGGTCGTCGGCGAGATGGATGAGCCGGAGTTCTAGAGCCGGTTGATCGCTTGTGCCCCCGGACGCATGCGCATTCAACAGTGGAAGCGCGCCGATGTCCATCGCTGACTTGACCAGCTCGTGGAGTGTCGCCGACTGGGATTCCGGGAGGTAGCCGGCGACGGTGCGCGCGCGGCCTACTACGAGGTCGACTCGCACGGCGTTCGCGATGTGTGGGTGGAGGGGTTCGGCGATGAGCATGGCCATCAGTTGGCCGTCTTCTTCCTCCTTCCACGTGAGGAGCGCGTCCCGCACGTTGGCCTGATACTCGTCGGTCCTGGCGACATGCAGGTCATCACCACCTGTGAGCCCCATCGCTTGGGTGGGCACGATGGGGGCGTAGGCCCACTCGCCGAGGGGAGCCATCGGTTCGCCCTGGAACTCAAACTCGTCGACGCGGACGTCTGTCGCTCCCACGCGCACGGGAGCAACGACTGGGGTGTGCGCTGCTGCGTATGCTTCCCAAATCTCGGCGGAGATGCGTCCGCGGACACCGACTGCGTACCCGTTGGCGAGCGCCCAGGTGCGCACGGCACCGGGCGACGCGTCGGAAATCGATCGCGCTGCCGTCGCAGCGGGATTTCCAGGTCCGGTCGTTGTGGTTTGGGTCCGTGCAGCGTCGGCCTGGGGGCGTTCTTCCGCAGGGGCGGCGGGCTGAAGGTGAGCGAGGAGAATTTCGAAGGTGTCGGGGTGCACGATGCGGGTCCCGACTTCGCGTGCCTTGGCGAGCTTGGTGCCGTCCATGGACCCGTCGGTGACGAGCATCGCGGTGAGTCGGGACACGTTGTTCATCACTCGAACGCCGAGTTCGTTTGCGCGGCGTTCGAGCCGGTCGCGCTGACGGTCGTCGCAGCCGGTGAAGGCGACCTTGTCGCCCACTCGGAGGGAAACGCCGAAACCCCAGTCGTCGGGCAGTGGGAGCAGGTCAGCGCTCATTCGTGCGGCGCGTGCCGCGGCCGCGTGCGCGATCAGCTCGTTGACGGTCGCGCGGGGGACGTCGAGCGCGTCGCACAAGGTGTGCAGCTCTGCGCGTTCGTCGTGCGAGACGTGCCCGTCATCGACGGCCTTGTGTGCGAGGGCGAGGACGAACGCTCGATGGGCTGCGTGGAGGTCGATATCGGTGAGCCTGTAGACCTCTATCAGCTCGCCAAGTTCGCCGGCTTCTTCGTCGCTAATCTCACCGTCCTCAAGGGCGTCGAGGAGCGTCTCGAGGTACGCGAGCGTACCTTCAGGTGCCCCCTCTTCGACGGTCTCGAGGAGGCTGACGTCGGTCAATTGACGAAGCAACGGAGGCTGCTTCTGCCTGGCTGGGGTGATTCGCTTCGGACGGTCACGCGTCTCATCGTCAGCGTTCGCCAACGAGGTTGCAGGTGCACGGGAGGGACTCTGCGGCCAGCTGACATTGCGGGCATCGTCGCGGAGTGCGGTCAGGACCTGACCTTGACGCCGGCCCGTCCGGGCGAGGTAGAAGCGAAGCAGTCCTGCCGTCGCACGAGCATCGCCGAGCGCCGAGTGAGCATTCTCGAGCGGGACTCCGGCCGCCCAGCAGCAGTCGGCCAGTCGCCGGCGATCCAGATCGGGGAGATACTCGCGGCTACCGTCAAGGGTGCAGAACGCCGGTAGCCACGGTGTATCCCAGCCCGCGCGCTGGAACTCCGCTCGCAGGAACGCGAGGTCGAAATTCGCGTTGTGCGCCGCGATCGGCACGCCCGAGATGTACGGGATCAGACCAGCGGCAACATCGCGAAAGAGTGGCGCCCCCGCCACGTCCGCCTGCGTGATCCCGTGGATGTGGGTCGCACCCACAGGGCCCTCCGGATTGAATCGCGTCGACCATTCATCGACAAAGTTCCCCTCGCTGTCGACGCGCACCACTGCGAGCTCGACGATGCGATTCTGGCGCGGGGAGAGCCCGGTCGTCTCCACATCGACAATCGCAAAATGTGGAACGCTGCTCGTCGGGGGCGTTGTCGGCCGCTTGAGTTCAGTTGTGGCAGCGGCAGTTGTCTTCCGCTTGCCGAAGAGCCAGTCGAACATCCCCATGCGTCTTGATCCGATCCCTATCGCGTTCCGCCCCAGACGGAAGCCCGGAGTCAGTCCGGGCACAGCAAGTATCCTGCCGGATGCCGACGACACGCCCCGCGCTCGGTCCTGCCATCCGTGTGACGACGCAATGCCCGTCTTGGGGATTTGCGCGTCGCCGTCCCTCTTACGGGCATTGCCCGGATAGGGATCGAGGGGGAGCTGTCGAGTGTGGTGCCCCTGCGTCGCATGCCGACCGTACGAGGGTGGTCAGCGGAGGGCGAGGGCGAGGGCGACCTTCTGTGCGGTCTCCTTCGCGGATCCGGGGTTCTGCCCGGTGACGAGTCGACCGTCGGTGACGGCATATGACACGAAGGGCAGCCGGGCCTTTTCGTACAGCGCGCCGCGTTTCTTCATCTCTTCTTCGGCGTTGTAGGGAACGAGCTTGTCGACGCGGGCGAGGACTTCTTCCTGCCACGCGAACCCGGTCACGCGTCGCCCTGCGACGAGGAGGGTGCCGTCGGAGAGGGTGGTGTTCAGGAGCCCGCAGTAGCCGTGGCAGACCGATGCGACAACCCCGCCGCGTTCCCAGATCTCGCGGGTGAGGCGCTGCAGTCCGGGACTGTCGGGGAAGTCGTACATCACGGCGTGACCGCCGGTGAAGTAGATCGCGTCGTAGTCGGCGGGGTCGATGCTCTCAGGATTGGCGGTGTTCTGCAGCAGCTCCATGCGTGCGGGGTCGACGCGCCAGGCCTTCGCGGATCTGTCGTAGTTCGGGAACTTCAGCGATCGCGGCTCCAGCGGGGACGGGCCGCCGCTGGGGCTGACGATGGTCTGCTCGAATCCGTGCTCGTCGAACACGTCCCAGGCGTGGCTGAGTTCAGACAGCCACAGCCCGGTGGGGTGCCGGGAGGTGTCGTCGTAGTGGCCGACGTTGGTGACGACGTTGAGGATGCGGGGCATGGGGCCCTCCGGGATCAGGTAGGTGCAAGTGGAGTCAGATGGATGCCGGCGGCAGCTGTTCAGGCGCTCGCCGGGGTTGTGGGGAGCGCGCGGATGGCTGCGATCGCGTCTCGGACTCGGACGGCAACGGCCTCCGGGGAGTCCGCTGTGAGCTTGCCGTCGAGGTGGAGGAACGCGAGCCCGTGGGTCAGCGCCCACAGTGCGGTCGCCAGCGGGGCGGGATCGATATGCGCGTAGACCTGCGAAATAGAGTCCTCCAGGAGCGTGTGGAGTTCGCCGGCAGCGAGGACGCGTTCGTCGTTGCGGTCGTCGCAGGGCTGACCGAACATGAGGCGGAACACGGCGGGGTGCTGCAGCGCGAACCCCACGTACGCCACCGCGAACTCGGTGAGCTCCGCTTCGGATGCCGCCAACCGCCCTCCCTGGGACAACCGCCCGCGAAGCTCGTGGAAGCCGCGCACCGCCAACGCGGACTCCAGCGCCTCGCGGTCCGCGAAGTGCCGGTACGGGGCGGACTGCGACACGTTCGCATGTCGGGCGACGGCGCGCAGCGAAAACGACGCCCCCGCCTCGAGCATCTCGGTCGCGGCGTCCAGGAGCGCCGCCCTCAGATCACCGTGATGGTATCCGTCCCGGACGGCCGGCGCTGGTTGCGTCTCCTGCATGGCCATCCTTCTGATGTGTTCACTGCTCACACCTGATGCTAGAGTCCCAATGTAAGCAGTGTCAACATTGGGGAGAGGTGACGCATGCAGACCATCCTCGGAGCAGGCGGCCAGATCGGGACCGAGCTGGCGCGCGAGCTGCACGATCACTACACGACGGAGTTGCGGCTGGTCAGCCGCAACCCGCAGCGGCTGCACGAAACCGACGACCTCATCGCTGCGAGCCTGCTGAGCCCAGAGGAGACCGATGCGGCCGTGGTTGGAAGTGACATCGTGTACCTGACTGTGGGGTTGCCGCCGGACGCCAAGCTGTGGGCGGAGCAGCTTCCGGTGATGATGCGGAACACGATGGACGCGTGCGAGAGGCACGGCGCGAAGCTGGTGTTCTTCGACAACACGTACATGTACCCCATGACCGGCGGGCCGCTCACGGAGGAGACCGCGTTCGATCCGCACGGACCCAAGGCGAAGACCCGGGCACTGATCGCGACAATGCTGCTCGAGACCATGGCTGCCGGTCGCGTCGAAGCGGTGATCTGCCGTGCGCC
This sequence comes from Microbacterium terrae, assembly GCF_017831975.1. Classification (NCBI taxonomy): domain Bacteria; kingdom Bacillati; phylum Actinomycetota; class Actinomycetes; order Micrococcales; family Microbacteriaceae; genus Microbacterium; species Microbacterium terrae. The sequence goes on from NZ_JAFDSS010000001.1 coordinate 3,292,741, forward strand.
GGAGTTCTACGGCCCAGGGAGGACCCAGAGCTTCACCAACAGCCTCTTCTTCGACCCGATCCAGCAGGGCCGAATACCCCGCGTCCCGCTGCGCGACGACACCCTCCGCACCCTGATCTGGACTCCCGACGCCAGCCGGGCGATGGCTCTCATCGGAAACACCACGTCTGCGTACGGGCAGACCTGGCACCTGCCGTGCGACACGCCCATCAGCTACGAGCAACTCGCCCGACTCGCATCCGAGGAATGGAACAGGAAGATCCGCTACACGGTCATGCCGAAGATCGCGTTCCAGACCGCGGGCATCTTCGATGCCGGCGCCCGCGAAATCCGCGAACTCCTCCCGCGCTACGCCCACGACAACGTCTTCGTAACCGAGAAGTTCACCCGCGCGTTCCCCGACTTCCCCGTCACCACCTTCCCAGTCGGCATCCACACGATCCACGCCGGCGAGGCCACCCCTGCCAACAACAGGTGACACGCACCACCCGTCGTCAGCGCCGACGAACGCAACGGTGCCATCACCGGGCAATGACCGCAACGGGATCCCGCCGTCCGCGCAGGCGTGGCGCACTCGGGTACAACTGACTCATGCAGCTGATCGGGTACCAGGAGTCCATACCGTGGATGGGCTCGACTGTGCTGACGCTCGCCGACATCTGGCCTGAGCGGCCAACCGCCATGATCGTCGGTTTGAATCCAGCGCCGAAGAGCGTCACGGCGGGGCACTACTACCAGGGTGCTGTCGGCCGGCGTCAGATGAACCGGCTTGTCGACGCTGGCCTCTTCCCGCGCACCTCGGACGGACCGTTCTTCGAAGCGGACGCTCTTGTCGGCGGCGTCGGGTTCACCGACCTTGTCAAGCGACCCACGGTCGGGGAGAACGACGTCCCCGTGGAGGAGCAACGCCACGGACGATCCGCGCTCATTTCCGAGCTGGCGCGACGCCGTGTTCCACTCGTGATCTGTATCTTCCGACACCCGGCGGATGCGATCCTCGGCAAACAGAGCGTCGTCGGGTTTCAGCAGCACGCGACCGACTGGGGAGGTCACCTCTTCCGGATGCCCGGGCCGTTCGAGAGCGCTGAGCGAAGCGCGGCGCGCATGAACACGCTTCGAGACTTTCTCCTTACTGCATAGCGCTCGCGACGCGATCGCTCACGCGGGTCCCCTCAGCGAGCAATGCCCGGATACGGATCGTGGGCGGCGGCCAAACGGCTGCCTTAGTGGTTATGGCGGTGGTGCGCGTCGGGGTAGTGCTCGTGAGTGTGCGTGAGCTCGGCGTGCTCATGCTCGTGTCGGTGCCACCCACCCGCGGGGACCAGCTCTCCGTCAGGATGCTCGTGCTGGTGGTGCTCGTCGTGGGTGTGCCAGTGATCGTGGATCATCGGCTCGTGCGTGTGCTCGTGCTCATGCCGCTCGGTGAGATGCAGCCAGACCCCGAGCCCCATCAGCGCTGCCGCGACCAGCAACGGAACGGTGATCGGCTCGCCGAACGCGACAGCGATGACGGCGCCGAAGAACGGTGCGACGGAGAAGTACGCCCCGGCCCGGGCTGTGCCGATATGCCGCATCCCCACGATGAACAGCGCGAGCGACACCCCGTACGCGAAGAACCCGACCAACATCGCACCACCGACGACCCACGGCCCGGGGAGCGTCGCTCCCAGCAAGAACGCCAACGCGAGATTTACCGGTCCGGCGACCGCCCCCTTGACGGCCGCGAGCCAGGTCGCGTCGTTGAGCGCGACCTTCCGGGTCAGGTTGTTGTCGAGCCCCCAGCACAGGCACGCACCCAGGACCGCGAGAGCCGGCCACGGCGACCCGAACGTCGCCCCCGTCGGGACGCTCAGCACGATCGCACCCGCGACGATAGCGATCATCCCCAGCGCGATCCGACGGTCGAAGTTCTCCCGGAAAACAAACCACGCAAGCATCGCGGTGAAGACCGCTTCGGCGTTCAAGAGCAGCGACGCACCGGACGCGGGCATGTTCGCCAGTCCGGCCATGAGCAGAACCGGTGCCACCAGGCCGCCGAAGAACACCGCTCCGATCAGCGGTGGGAGCTCGCGAGCCTGCAGGCGAACGCGCGGTGCGCGGCGAACCAGCCGCCAGGCGATGAGCCCGATCCCGGAGCCCGTGTACAGCAACCCGGCGAGCAGCCACGGGCTCACGTCGCCGAGCAGGACCTTCGCGAACGGTGTGCCGGCACCGAACAGCACCGCAGACGCGAGCGCCGCCTGAACGCCGACATGACGCAAGCTCCTCATGCTTCAAGTATCGGCGCGGGAGACTCGCGCGGCATCATGCAGTCGCCCACAACCCCTCCACCAACGGGCAATGCCCGGATACGGATCGTCTGATTCGCTGGTGGACTGGTTATGAAGCACCCGTATTCGGGCCGATAGGTTTGACGCATGATGCACGCTGTCCTTCAGTACACCTACGGAGACGACTACTTGGAGTCTCGCGAGAGGTATCGGTCGGCCCACCTCGAAGTTGCTTGGGCAGCCGTCGAACGCGGCGAGTTGGTTCTCGGGGGCGCCGTCGGAACCGGACCCTTCGACGGCCTGCTCGTGTTCAAGGGCGAGGACGCAGTGGAGCTGGCGTCCACCTTCGCGGCTGCCGATCCCTACGTGACGTCGGGCCTCGTCAAGTCATGGACGGCACGTCCTTGGACCACGGTCGTCGGCGTCGACGCCGCGAAACCTGTTCGCCCGTAACGCCCCGCCATCGGGCATTGCCCGCACAGGGATCCCGACCGGGGTGCGGTGGCGCCTCGGTGGGACTCTGAGCGGATGGATGGAATACAGATTGGATACGCCAGGGTCTCGACCACCGATCAAGACCTCACTTCCCAGCGCGACGCGTTGCTGCGCATGGGAGTTCGCGATGCGAACATCTACGTCGATCACGGACTGACCGGCACTAACCGAGCCAGACCCGGGCTCCGCGAAGCCCTCGCAGCCGTCCGAGAAGGCGACACGTTCGTCGTGACCAAACTCGACCGGCTCGCCCGGTCGGTGAAGGACGCCCGGGACATCGCCGATGAGCTGACGACCAAGGGCGTCGCACTCAGTCTCGGCGGCAGCAGGTACGACCCCACCGACCCGGTGGGGAGGCTGTTGTTCAACGTGCTCGCGATGGTTGCGGAGTTCGAACGTGACTTGATCAGCATGCGAACGAAGGAGGGGATGGCGGTCGCGAAAGCGAAAGGCAGGTTGAAGGGCAAGCAGCCGAAGCTTTCTCTATCGCAGCGCAGGCTGCTGTTCGAGGTCCAGGACCGTGGCGAGTACACCCAGGCGGAAGTCGCTGAGCTGTTCAGTGTCTCTCGCGCCACTGTCTATCGAGAGCTCCAGAAGCGTCGCAAGGCGTTCCTCGCAACCTGCGAGACGCACCTCTTCTGAAGCCGGCTCCGCCCATCCCCCCGCGGAGCCCGACTAGAACATGACCACACTCACCGACGCAGGATCGCGAACGTCCCTCTCCCGTGCATCGCACATAAGAGGATCGCGTCAGCGCTGAGCGTGGGACCGTGTGCGCTTGCTGTGGGTGAGCTTTTCAGCGACGGCGCGCGGCCAGGCGTTGCGCATGAGGATCTCGAGTCCCGCGGCGACGAGGAGGAGTATCACGGCGGTGAAGATGCCGGTCCAGAACTGGCCTCCATCGCCTTCGTCAGCGAACAGCGAGTAGGCGATCAACGGCACGGGGGCGAGGATCCAGAGTGCGACTGCGACGATCAGGGCGCGGACGAGCGTCGGGTCGTGACGCTCCGCCAGGCTCTCGGCCCAGTGGCTGACCTCGGGATTGCGCGAGAAGCGCCCTGTCTGGATTCGCTTCACGGATGCGTACGCGCCGTCTGCGGTGAAGATCATCGCGAGTCCGGCGACGACGAGGCCCAGGAGGATCAGTATTCCGACGAACGTCACGACCTCGGACGTGAAGGGCAGCAGTCCGGACTTCACACCCAGGATGCCGACGATCAGCACCGCCGGCGACAGGATGAAGAGACTGATCGCGCGGGCGACTCGGAAGGTGGCCCGCCTCTCGGCCTCGGCGTAGTCACGCGCCTCGTCCATGGTGATCGGGAGGAGCGGAGTGCCGTCAGCCGCGGCCCGATCCTCTGTGGATGCGCCCGTGGCAATCGACGTATGCAGCTCCGAGGTGATGCCGAGCACAGGCGCGACCTCGTCGAGGTTGCCGAAGTCGCTGATGACCCGACCGATGGCTTCGTTCTCGGAGCATCCCTGCGCGATCAGTGCCGCGTAGGCATCCTCCATCATTCCCTGCAGCTCAGCCTTCGCTTCGAGCAGCCGCGGAGTCTGCGGGTACCCGCTGAACATGGTGGACAAGTAGTCGACGAGAACGTTCATGATGGGGCATCTCCAGTATCGGAATCAATGAATCGGTCGACGACAGCCTTCGTCTCCCGCCATTCCGCGACCTTGGCGTTCAGATGGGCCAGGCCGTCATCGGTCATCAGGTAGTAGGTGCGAGCCTTTCCTGAAGGCGACAGTCCGGGTGTGGAACTGACCAGCCCCGACGACTCCAGCCGCTTGACGGCCGAGTAGAGCGTCGTCTGCTTGATCGAATAATCGTCGCCGCTGATCGAGCTGATGCGCTGCGCGAGCTCGTAGGCGTAGGAGGAGCCGTGTCTGAGCAGCGACAGGATCATCAGATCGACGTAGCCGCGGATGGCGTCGGCACTGATCATCGGAACCCCTGTCAGACGTGAGCGATGCGTCACTCAACGTACTACGTCTGACACAGTATGTCTAGTGCACTACGCGTCTGCGCGAAGCATCCCGTCTCTCAATCGGGCATGGTCGAGGCGGGCTGTGATCCGATCAGGCGCTCGGGAGGCGTGGACTCTGCCGGGCGCGGCCGTGAGGATAGGCGCCATGACTATCACTCGCACTCTCACCGGTGATGGGCTGCCCACGGGGTTCCCGTTCAGCCTGGCCGCCGCAAGCAACGACACGTGCTTCATCAGCGGGATGCCCGCGCTCGGGCCCGATGGAGCCTACGTACCCGGCACATTCCAGGAGGAAGCCGAGCTTGCATGGCGCAACATCGCGAGCATCGCCGCCGCGGCCGGGTACACCACCGCGGAGATCATCTACGTGCAGTGCGTCGTCGCCGACATAGCCGACTACGCAACCCTGAACGACTGGTGGCGTCAGCAGTTTCCCGACGTCACGACCGCGCCGGCACGATTCACCTTCCAGGCTGCCGCGCTTCCGTTCGGCTGCAAGATCGAGATCCAGGCCGTCGCCGCCCGCGGCCACTGACTCGGCGCGCGGTGCGGTCTGCCTCCGGGGCACGCGCGAGTGGAGTTCGAAGGGTCGACGCTGCGGATGGCCGTCGATGCGGTCTTCCGGGATGCCGAGCGCGTTCAGCGCAAGTAGGACCAGGGTCGGGGCTCGCCAGGTGGATTCGCTAGGAAGTGAAGAAGTCGACGAGTGCCTGGCGAACCCAGCTACCGGGGATCGCCGGGTCAGCGCCCGGGAGGATCTCGGTCGAGGCATCCACTGCCCAGTCGATGAGCAGGAACCGGCTGATCTGGACGAGCGCCTCGTCGACGTGACTCCGGGGATCGATTCCGATGTCGTGGAGGAGATTGGCGAGGTCGATGCCGCGTGGTCCGCGCACCGGCCGTTGCCAGTCGATCACCCGCGGTCCGTCCGCCATGGGGAACACCTCGTGACCGGTGAGGTCTCCGTGCTGGATCACCGCTTCGGTGTCGACCGCTGCGAGCACGGGAAGCGACTCCGACCAATCGCGCAGCCGCCGCACGTCTGCGCCGTGCACCCCGGGGTAGCGCTGGGCGTCGACTTCTCGCGCCAGCCCGTCGAGCGTACGGGCCGCGAGCGTTCGCCACGCGTCTACTCCTCCGATGTCGCGAAGTACCGGGAGCCGCGGGTCGAGCAGCGAGATCTCTGCACAGGCTCGTTCGGCGATGGATGCCGCGGCAGTCAGTGTGCCGAACGCAGGATCGTCGACGAGCTCGCGAAGTGAAGGAGAGCTGATCCACTCTGTCGCTATCCAGCGGCCTGCGCTCCCCTCGATTCGGGGGAACTCAATGTGTGGCGGAAGGAGACTGCCTCGGGCGGCAGCGTAGAACTCGACCTCGATGCTGGGAGGGAGCTGCGCCTTGTAGGCAAAGGCACGCCCGTCATCGAGGATCACTCTGTCGGTGACCGTGAGGGGCCACTCGTGCACCCTCACGCGCGAGGTCACGGGACCGCCGAGTTGATCGCCGAGTTCGTCGTCGTCGTGGACCAGAAGGTTCGGCCAGATCGGATGCGCCCGCACACGGCCACACTAACCGCTGCGATCGCAGACCCCCGCCCAACCTGAGCGGGTCCGCGTCGGGTGAGGATGGAGGCGTGGATTCCGATGCTGCAGCCTTCATCGACCGCACATTGCGGGCCGAGGCGTCGGAATGGCGCACCTGGGCGGACGGCGACGCCTCCGTGGGCGGACTGCGCGTGTACGGCACGTCGATCGGTGCGATCCGCGGCACCGTCCGCGACGCACTGCGTCGGCATCGAGATCTCGAGCACGACGACATCACGGCACTCGCGTCGGAGCTGTGGGCGGTGCCGGTCTTCGAACGGCGCCTCGCAGCTGTTGTGCTGCTGCAGGGTCAGGTCGACACGCTCACGGGCAATGACCTCACCCGCATCGAGGGGTTCCTCCGCGACGCCCGCGTCCCCGATCTCGTCAAGCCGCTCACGCTCGACGTGGTGCGGCCCTTGCTCGCACGACTGACGGGGCCGGAGGCCGAACGAGCCCGGCGCATCGTGAATCGCTGGGCCACGTCCGGCACTGACGGTCTGCACGCTGCTGCCGCGTTGCTCTGACGGCCGTCGTGCGACGGGTGATCCGTGGCGTCAGTCGTCTTCGTTCTTCCGCTGCTCTTCCTTGAGCCGCTTCTCCTCCTCTTTGGCCTGCTGGCGCTGCTCCTGCTCGAGCTTCTTCTGCTCCTGCTCAGCCTGCTTGCGCTGTTCTTCGGTCAGGTTCGAGTCCTCGCCTGCGCCGCCGGTTCCGGTGCTCACCTGGGTGGGCGGCGCGTCGGACGGGTTGGGGGCTGCGGGCGTGGTCGCCACCGGCGCGGGTTGCGGCTGATTGAGCGCCGCGATCCCGAAGGCTGCTCCGATGAGGACGGCAGCCCCCGCAAGCCCGCCCGCAACTGCGGCCGTCAGGCGCCGGCGCCGTGCGCTCCGCCCGGCCTCGGGTGCGTCGGGGGCGGGTGTTGCCGGAGTGAATTGGCCGGACGCGGCCGGGGGGACGCCGTCGGCCGGAGCTATCAGCGTCGGCGCGGTGAACGGGGCCGTGGCCGCCATCGTCGGGGCGGAGTTGCCGGCGGGAGCACGCTGCGCGAGGGTGCCTGCGGCGGCCGCGACCTCGGCGGCCGCCGGGCGCTGTGCGGCATTCGGATGCAGCATCCCTGTCAGGAGATCGATCCAGGGCTCACCCAGGGAGGTGGGGATCTCGGGTCGGCGCCCCACGCGGGCCACCGCGGCGGCGATGCCTCCGCCCTGTGGATGCACGCGCTCGCCGGTGAGCGCCTCGAGAAACACGAGACCCAGGGAGTAGATGTCGGCCGCGGGGGTGGGCGGGTCACCGCGGAGCTGTTCGGGCGACAAGTACGCCAGCGTGCCGATCACCAGACCCGGCGAGGTCATCCGTGAGGTGTCGAGCAAGTAGGCGATGCCGAAGTCGGCGAGCTTGGCGCGCGGGCGCGCGCCCGCGATCTGCGGAGGACTCAGCAGCACATTGGATGGTTTGATGTCGCGGTGCACGACACCGGCTGCGTGCACGACGTGCAGGGCCTCGGCGAGCTCGGCTCCGAGATGACCGACGACGTCGGGAGGCAGTGGCCCGCCCGAGGCCAGTCGAGAGGCGAGAGTCGGCCCGTCGATGAACTCCATCGCGAGGTACTCAGGCTGACCGGGCACGAGGCGGGCGTCGAAAAGGGTGACGAGCGACGGATGGTTCAACGAGGCGAGCACCGTCATCTCGCTGCGCGCGCGCTCCGTCGAAGCGTCGTCCGTGCCGGGCCGGATGAGCTTGATCGCTACCGTGCGGCCGAGCAGCACGTCTTCCGCGCGGTAGACGCGGGCCATGCCGCCCTCACCGACGCACTCGCCCAGCCAATAGCGGCCGTCGAGCAGCGGCGCCGTATCGTCGGCGTTCGCATCTGTCATCGGTACCTCCTCGACGCGGACCGAGCCCGCGACGGCCTTTACGACGGTAGTCGCTGCCCACGGATCGCGGCATGCCCTTGACGGTTCTGCACAGCCGTGAGAATGCCGACGCGAACCCGCCGTCCCGCCCGACACCCTGTGACAGGCGGCTCAGGTGATGGAGATCAGGGATCTCTGCCAGCCTGATGAGCCGTCGGGTGCGATCGGGGCTGGCTCTTCGAGCTGCAGCTCGCCGTTCTTGTTGATCGCTCGCACCGAGACGTAGTGCGTGCCTGGAACGGCATCCCATTCCAGAACCCACTGCACCCACGTGTCGTCGTTGATCGGGGTCGAGAGCGTCGCCTGCTGCCAGTCGCCGTCGTCGATGCTGACCTCGACCGCCTGGATGCCGACCGACTGTGCCCATGCCACACCCGCGATCGGGATGCGGCCGGCCGGGACGGACTTGCCGAGCTTGGGGGTGTCGATGCGCGAAGAGAACTTGATCGGCGCCTCGGCGCTGTACCCGCGCGGCGTCCAGTACGCCTCGTCCTTCTCGAATGTGGTGACCGTGAGCTGGGTCAGCCACTTCGTCGCCGACACGTAGCCGTACAGGCCCGGCACGACCATGCGCACGGGGAATCCATGCTCCAGCGGGAGAGGCTCGCCGTTCATGCTGACGGCGAGGATCGCATCCAGCCCGTCGTCGGTGAGCGCCGAGAGCGGGGTGCTGGCGGTGTAGCCGTCGATGCTGCGCGACAGCACCATGTCGGCGCCCGACTGCGGACCCGCCAGGCGCAAGATGTCACGCACCGGCACGCCGAGCCACAGGGCGTTGCCGACGAGCTCCCCGCCGACGATGTTCGACACGCACGTCAGGGTGATCGCGTACTCATCGAGCCCCATGGCGACCAGCTGGTCGAAGCTCAGCTCGACGCGCTGGTCGACCATGCCGTCGACGACCAGACGCCAGGTGGCGGGGTCGATCGCCGGCACGGTGAGCGCTGTGTCGACACGGTAGAAGTCGGCGTTCGGCGTGATGAGCGGGGTGATGCCGGGTACGTCGAGCTCGGCGCCGGCGGGGATGCTCACCGACGAGCGCGGTGCGGGCAGGCGCAGGCGCTGACGAATCGCCTCGACCGACGACGTCGCCGCGCTCACCGCACGTGCGGTGAGGCCGACGATCACGGCGGAAGCGCCCACGATCCCCGAGAGCACGAAGAACCGGCGACGGTCGAGGCTCGCGGTGCCGCCGGGGGGCGATACCGGCGTGCTGGATGCGGACTCCGACGTGCGTCGTGCGGCGAGGGCCGAACGCTGCCAGGCGCGAAGTCGGCGGCAGAGCACGTGGAGCGCCGCAGCACCGGCCACTCCGCCGATCACCGGGGGCAGGAACGCCAGCGGCGTGACGCCGGCGCGCGTCACGATCGCCGCGACCGACAGTGCTCCCGCGATGGCGAGCGCGATCACGCCGAGCGGCGGTCGCGCGGTCTGCAGCACGCCGGCGATCGCCGAGGCGATCACCACGGCCAGGCCGAGCCCGACCAGGAGGGCGATCTTGTCGTACTCCCCGAATGTCGTGATCGCGAGCTCTTTGAGCGGCTGCGGGATCACGTCGATGACGAACGACCCGACCGCCAGCACCGGGCTCGCCTCGCGGGCCACCAGCAGCGCCATCAGCTCTGTTGCAGCCAGGAACACCAGTCCGCTGATCACCCCGGCGACCGCGGCGGACGTGATGTACACGCCTCTTCTGCCGCGTTCTGACACCGTGCCCCCGATCGCCTTCACGCAGTGTTCGGAGCCCGACCGCGATCGGATGCCCAGACGACGAGGAACTCGACCTGCCCGGCAGGATTGGCCCGGCAGGGGCCGGAGTGCGAGTATCCATGGGGTGATCGTCGACTCCTACCGACTTGTGCGGCCCGGATCGGAGCCTGCCATGCGCAGCGCCCAGCGCTCGCGGCGCGTGATCGAGACGGGCGGCATTGTGCTCGGCGTCCTGGTGGGATCGGGCGCGGGCATCCTCACGCTGGCGATCACGGTGCCGGCGACCCTCGGCCGCGAGAGCCCGTTGCCGACGTGGATGCGCCTCGCCTGGCCGGTCTTCATCGCCGCCCTTCTTGTGCTCTCCTGTGCCCTCGGCGGCTGGCTGATCGCCCTGCGCGTCGCGGGAGCTCGCTATGACCGCCGCCGCGACGCACTGACCCGCAGCGCGTTCTCGATGTACGACTACTGGGCCGCCATCCCGGATCTGCCGCCGGTCGAGCTGTGGGCGCTTCTCGACCGCTACGAGAGAGAGGGTGTTGCCGCGTACACGGACGTCCCCTCGCCGTGGGATCAGCGACCGGAGCACCCACACCCCTGAATCCGCCCCACATAGATCAGAGGCGTGACCCATGCGTTCGTGATCGGGAGGAACATCGGCGACTTGCACCTGGAGCGTGATCGTGGACGTCTCGCCGGGAGCAATAACCAGCTGCTGGTAGACGAACACGTTCGTCGAATCGATCGCGCAGATGAGTCGGACATCCTCCGTGGAGGGTAGCTTCAACTCCACCGTCGCTCCGACGCCGCCGGATGCCTCCTAAGGAGGGCCTGGTTGACGTCACCATCATGTGGGAATTCATCCAACGCAACAGCCCTGAGCCTCCGCTCGGGGGTCGGGGCTGAGTGCTACTGCAACATATGCAGAAGCGATTCACTACTTCGTGGCAGTGGACCGTCTCTTGATACGTGTGCGCCAGACAGCGAGCAGACCAGCGATCAGGATCTGGGCGATGAAGACCCACGCATACTGACCAGTCGCGATGCCTACGATCAAGCCGAGGGTGATGCTCACAACCGCGATCAGCGCGACCGCGATGTAGAAGTTCCGGAGCTCATTTCCGTGTGACATCGGTTGCCCTACTTCCTTCAATCGCAGTCACGTCCACTGTGGACGAACGGGTTCCAGCCGACGGCCGGCGGGAAGCCCCAGAAGGACGGGCCGGCGCAGATCCCGTTGTCCCTAGCGTAGGTGGCAGTGGCTCCGATTGCACCGGCGGCAAGCCCACACGCCGCCACCCCAACCGGCCCGGCGACGGCCCACCTGGGCTCGGGCTCCCGCGGCCGCTACGGTCAACACATGAGACGCTCGGCGCGCACGCTCGCCAGGGAGCGCGTGATGACGGAATCGCGGGATCCCGATGCCGCCGGGCCGCCGCGGCGTCCAGACGCCCGAGACCGCCGCATCCTGACGCTGACGATCACCGCGATCGTCCTCGGGGGCTACGTCGTCTGGCAGCTCATCGGCCTCGTGACCGTCAAGGATGTGCCGCCGCCGTCTTGGCTGATCACGGCGCCGGCCGGAGCATCCGTCGTCGGCGAACCTCGGGTCACTCGCGAGCCCTACCGGGCGACCACGTATGTGACGGTCCGTCCGGCTGAGGGTCAGAAAGCACATCAACTCGTGGCGGAGATGGGACTGTCTGAGCAGCCGACGCAGATCGGGCCGACGCCGTTGGACTGGCGTCCCGTGTGGGTGTACACCAGACCCACCGAGGACGGTGTCGAGATACGGCTGGTGTACCTGCGGGACTCGGGCGAGCTCATCACGCCCTGACGAGGGCCCCGTTCGGTGGCCGGTCACCCCCGTGAGGCGTGTGGCACAGTGGCTGGATGACGGAACCAGATCTGACTGCGCCCGCCGAGGCGGTCCGCGCCGCCGCAGAGGCGCGCGCTCGTCACCGGCGGGTGGGCATCCAGCTCGAGACCACGGCGGCACTCGTGCAGACGCGGCGTGGGGAACTGACCGAACTCGAGCGGAGCCTGCACGCTGAGCAGTCGGATGTCCGGCGGCTCGAGCAGCTGTCGCTGACGAAGATCTGGGCGACGCTGCGCGGAGACACGCTCGATCGCCTGGCCATCGAGCGCGCCGAGGCGGATGCCGCCGCACGCGCCGTGGCCGGAGCGCAGACACGGCTCGACAGCGCCATCGCCGACGACGCGCGCGTCCGCCGCGAACACGATGCCCTGAGCGGCGCGGAGCGCGCATACGGCGAGGCACTCGCGGCCTACGAGGTCGCCGTGCACGCTGCCGGCGGCCGGGCCGCGGCAGAACTGACGGAGATCGCCGACCAGCTGGGTGTGGCCGGGGCGCATCAGCGCGAGGTCGCCGAGGCCGTCGATGCGCTGCGCGCCACGAGAGCAGCACTCGACACCGCCCTCGCGAAGCTGAACAGCGCCGGCGGCTGGTCGACGTACGACACCTTCTTCGGCGGCGGTTTCGTCGCCGACATGATCAAGCACTCGAACATCAGCGAAGCCACCGACGCGTTCACGCAGGTCAACCGGGCGCTCGAGCGCCTCTCCACCGAGCTCGCCGACATCGGGACCGCGGCCATCGACAGCGTCGCGATATCCGACACCCTGGCCGTCTTCGATGTGCTGTTCGACAACATCCTCAGCGACTGGATGGTGATGGACCGGGTCTCCGCGGCACGCGCGAGCGCCGACGAGCTGGGCGACCGCCTCGCTCACCTCGCCGACGAGCTCGCCGGCGACGCCGCCGCGACCTCGACGCAGATCACCGCGCTGCTGCGGCGGCGCGAGGCGATCCTCACCGCGGCCTGAGCAAAGGGAGAGCCCGCGAGACGCGAACCGCGCGGGCTCGGAGAAGTCGACGCCTGCAGAGCCCGATCTGGCCGAGCGAGGCTCGGCGTCGTACGGTGAAGTCGACACGACGGAATGGAGCTTGCGGTGACTGAACGCACTCTCGAGCTGCCTGGGGTGGATCTCGTCTACGACGTGCACGGGCCTCTGCCGACGACGGACGGTCGACCGCCGCTGATGATGATCGGCCAGCCGATGGACGCCAGTGGATTCCAGGCACAGGTGCCGTTGTTCGCGGATCGCACGGTCGTGACCTACGACCCGCGCGGGCTGGGGAGGAGCAAGCGAACCGACGGCGCGGTCACGAATGAGCCCGAGATTCAGGCCGAGGATGTCCACGCGATCATCGAGGCGCTGGGAGCAGGCGCGGTCGACATGCTCGCGAGCAGCGGCGGTGCGGTCACCGCCCTCGCGCTGGTTTCCGCGCATCCCGGCGACGTCGCGACTCTCGTCGCCCATGAGCCGCCGATCGACTGCGTGCTGCCGGACGCGGCGGCCGTTCAGCAGGCTCGAGAGGCGTACACGCGGCGCTACGAAGAGGGCGGATGGGGCGCTGGGATGGCGGGCTTCATCGCGTTGACCTCCTGGGAGGGCGAGATCACCGACGAGTTCCTCGCCGGGCCGCAGCCTGACCCGGCTGCGTTCGGACTGCCCGCGGACGACGACGGCACACGTGATGACCCGCTGCTGTCGGACCGGTCCTGGGCGGTGACCCACTACCGGCCCGACCTCGACGCCCTGCGCGCAGCGCCGACCCGGATCGTCGTCGCCGTCGGCGAAGAGTCCCTGAAGGTCTACACCGGACGTACAGCGCTCGGGCTGGCACGTGAACTCGGGCAGGAGGCTGCCGTCTTCCCCAGCCATCACGGCGGCTTCATGGGTGGCGAGTTCGGTTACGCAGGGCAGCCCGAAGCGTTCGCGTCGCGACTCCGAGAGATCTTGGACGCCGACACTGACACTATGAGCGGATGAGCTTCACCACCCGGCCTCCGGTGCTGCAGGATGCCGCGGCCATCGCCGACCTCCACGTCTCGACGTGGCGCGAGGCGTACGCCCACCTGCTGCCCGACGACTTCTTCTCGGAGGAGTACGTCGCGGGTCGCCACCGGATGTGGAATCACGTGCTCACGGACGCGCGCGAAGACATGACCGTCCGGATCGTCGAGAGCGACGGTGCGATCATCGGGTTCGCGTGGGTGGGGCCGGGCATCGGGCTCGACGGAGAGGAACCGCCGCGCGAGCGTCAGCTGTACGCGATCTACGTCAGCGCAGCGCACTACGGAACCGGTGCCGGACAGGCGCTCCTCGACGAGACTCTGGGCGACGGACCGGCGATGCTGTGGGTCGCGAAGGAGAACCCGCGCGCATCCGCGTTCTACCTGCGCAACGGCTTCCGCTTCGACGGCGTCGAGCAGATCGACCCGTACGCTCCGCTGATCACCGACGCCCGGATGGTGCGATAGCCGACTCACAGGAGAGGTTCGACATGAGGTCACTTCGCTACTCGATCAACGTCACGCTCGACGGATGCTGTCACCACGAGGCAGGGCTGCCACCCGACGAGGAGTCGATGCAGTACTGGACCGACGAGATGGCGCAGGCCGATGCCCTCCTCTTCGGTCGCGTCACCTACGAGATGATGGAGTCCGCCTGGCGGAAGCCGGCTACGGGCGTCTGGCCCGACTGGATGCAGCCGTGGGAGACCCCGTTCGCGGAGACCATCGACGCGGCGCGGAAGCACGTGGTGTCGAGCACGCTCGGCGACGTGGACTGGAACGCCGAGCTGGTGCGCGGCGACCTGGGTGAGGCGGTCCGGCGCCTCAAGGAGGAGCCGGGCGACCTCCTGTGGGTGGGCGGAGTGACGCTCCCGCTGGCGCTCGCCGATCTCGGACTGATCGACGAGTACGAGTTCGTCGTGCAGCCCGTGCTCGCCGGCCACGGGCCGACGCTGCTCGCCGGTCTGCGCGAGCGCATTCAGCTCGAGCTCGTGGAGCGCCGGGAGTTCCGGTCGGGCGCGGTCGTGCAGCGGTACCGGTCCCGAGCGTGACGGCAGGTGCGGTGCCGGCGCTGCGCTGATCACCGACGCCGAGGGTCCGCCAGGTTTCGGAGGTTGCCAGGCAACGGCGCTGATGCCACACTGTGCGCAACGATCCGATGGGGTGGGTCGAGGGCTGACCGGGGTTCGCCTGCGCGAGGAGTTGCGTCGCGGCGCGATGCGGCCGGCGCGCGTGGTTGCGTTGATCGCTCGGGAAGGAGCAGGTCGTGACGGCTGAGCCCACGGGATTGATCGTCCTCGTGCCGGGACTGGGACGAACGAAGATCGAATCGCTCGAGAAGCAGCTGATCGCCGCGTATCCAAATCATCGCGTCAAGACGTTCCAGCATGGCATCAAGCCCCTCTCGACTCGCCGGGGGCTCGATGCCGTCGTGGACAGGCTCGCCAACTCGATCCGCGCCTGGGCGGGCGACAACGACGGCCGACGCGAAGAGACCGCCTCCGTCATCCTCGTCGGGCACAGCATCGGCGGCATCATCGCGCGCGCAGCCTTCCTCGAGGCGGCTGGATTCGGGTCGGAGGCCCCCGATGATGAGCCGAACGGCTGGGCCACCAAAACCGTCCGCATCGTGCTGCTCGGGTCGCCCAACTCGGGCTATCACGTCGAGAACTTCCCACGGTCCTGGCGCTGGGCGGTGCCGATCGTCTCCGGCTTCGCCGCATTCACCATCGAATCGGTCGCTTCTGGCGCGTACTGGCTCGCCGATCTGCGGTTGCGATGGCTGCACGGAATCCGAGTGCTCGGAACGACCGAGGCACCGAAGGGATCCGGCCCGCGGCCCCTGATCGTCCAGGCCTACGGCGACGACGACGAACTCGTGACGAGGGATGACATCGACGACAGCGAGTACATGCCGGGAACGGTGCGCACACGCATCTCGAGCACCGACCACGGCGGTCTGGTCGATCTCACCGACGCGTCCACCAAGGATCAGCGGTGGTCGGAGTTGCGACACGTGATCTTCGGCACCTTCCACGGCGCCGACACGTTCACCCCGCCCGTAGAGACACCGGTGCACTTCCTGCTGCACGGCATCCGCGCCTCCGCCTATGACGGCTGGATCGGCGGAGTCGCGGCCGCATTGCGTTCGCAATCGACGGATGCGGGCAGCCCGCCTCCGAAGGTGGTGTCTCTCAACTACCGGTTCTTCAGTGCGATCGAATTCGCGCTCCCGTTCACGCGCCGAAGGAATGTTCATCAGTTCCTCGACACGTACATGGCCGCCGTGCTCACGCACTCACCGGATCAGTTCACCTTCATGGGTCACAGCAACGGCACGTACATGATGGCGACGGTCATGAAGCACGTGCGCGCGGTCAGGTTCCGTCGCATCCTGCTCGCTGGTACCGTTCTGCCGCCCGGGTTCGACTGGGCGAAGCTTCGCGGGCGACGGCAGATCGGCGCATATGACGCGAACGGTGTGTGGGCTGACGGCGAGGTGCACAACGACTGCGCGCGGTTCGACGTGCCCGTCGGGATCCTCGCGACTGCGATCGCGGGTCTCGGGTTCCGCGACATCGGCGCCGCAGGTCTGCGGGGCTTCGAAGGGTCGCACGCACTCGACGTCACCAGTCACCCGACCGTGTTTCCCCAGGGGCACGGCGGCGCCCTGCAGGATCATGACGGATACCCGTCCCGAATGCCCGAGATCGCACGGTTCCTGAGCACAGGTACCGTGTGCACCGACCCGCACGAGCAGCGCTCACGGGGGTTCGGGATCGCGAGCAGAGTGACGCAGATCCTCGCTCCGCTCGTGGTCCTCGGAATCCTGGTCGGACTGGGGTTCGCGTTCGCGGGTCTCGTGGTGTCGATCGGCGTATGGGGCGCGATCGCCGCGTTCGCCGTACCGCTCGTGCTGATCTACGTCGGACTCAGGACCGTCTGATCCTCCCCAGCAGGACGAACTGCCCCATCTCACGTCGCGGCGCGGGGAGTCGTCGGCAGGGCATCCGCTCGGGCAAGCAGTTCATCGCGCTCCGCTCACCGCCGTGACCGCCACCGCCGATCCTTCGCGCAGCTGGTCCACCAGCTCGTCGCGCGCTTCGCGGTACTGCGCGGTGGAGAGGTAGTCGTTGTGCCGGGCGATCTTCCAGAGGTACGAACTCGGGCAGCGCTCGGTCGCGCCCCGGTCGATCGGGTTGCCGATGACCGTCGTGCCGTCGCGTTCGCTGATCTCACTCGGGTACGCCAGCACGGGGAAGCCGAGGTAGTCGGTGCGTCGCCAGAGGTTGCGCCACCGGGGAGCCTTCCAGGCGTCGGCGTCGGTGAAGCTTCCGCCGAGCAGGCTGACGAGGGTGGGAGCATCCGATGCCGCACCGAGCGACGCGCGCGGCTGGCGCGCCTCGTCGATGACCTGCTTCTTCCACGGATCGGTGCGGACGAGGCTGGGGCCGCGCGTGCCGCGCGTGCCGAGCACCCGCGGGCCGAACACCTCGGGGAAGAACCGGCTGAAATAAGCACGGATCTGCACGCCGTGCGTGAGCAGCGCGACGCGCGGCACCACGTCTTGCGAGTCGTCGGCTTCGTCGTCGGCGCTCTTGTCGGCGTCGGGCGCGACGGCGGTGCCGAGCTCGAGCATGAAGAGCGCTGCGATCGCGATCGTCGCACCCATGGAGTGCGCCGAGAGGATCACGTACGGGTCGTCGCCGTCGGCGCGGGTCTCCTTGATGAATCGGCGCACCCGCTTCGCCACCTCCGGCACCGCGCGTTCGGCGTAGCAGGGCGCGGTGAACGGATGCCCTGCCCGTGGGAAGAAGCAGACGATGTCCCACACCAGTCCGAGCGGGCGCTCGGCCGAGGTGGCGGCATTCGACACCACCCACGCGACTGCCGTGAGGGCGAGGAGCCCCAGCGCCCACCCCGAGACCCGCTGGAGCTCGCCCCAGAGCGGGAACCCCTCGAGCCAGACACCGAGCACCGGGATGCCGAGCACGAGCAGCGCCGCCGCGGTGAGGATCGCGAGCAGCTGCAGCACGGGCTCGCCGCGGTGGGCGAGGCCGGCGATGCGACGAGCGTGGGCGACGCTGCGCAGGCGGCCGCTCGGCTGGTGCTCGGAGGTGGGGTAGTCGTTCGGGATGCTGGTGACGCCGCCGAGCGAGACGTCGCGCTCCTTCTGCTCACGCGACTGGTCGGGGGTCAGATCCTTCGGGAACAGCATCCCGGGCAGGCTGAAGGCGGGGAAGCGGTGCAGTGCGCCGACCAGCGCGATCAGCACGGCGACCGCGATCACGATCATGATCAGCACGAGCATCGTCGCGAACCGGGAGTAGAACTCCGGCAGCGGGATCTCCGACGGGGTGCCCGCCGCCGCGTCGCCGGCGGATGCCGTGCGCAGGTGAGCGCGCGTATCGGGGGTGTCGGTGTTCGTCGTCAGCAGCGCGTACGACCCGAGCACGAGCAGGCTCGTGATCGCGAGCGACGAGAACCAGGCGATGAGCAGGGCCACCGCGGCTCCGTTGCCGTGCCAGCCGGCCACGACGCTGACCTCTCGGTTCTTCGCCGCCCCCAGCGGCGAGTACGACGCGGCGACCGCGATCACCACGAGCACGGCGGCGACCGCCGACATCCTGAGCTGATCCTCGAACGTCGTCAGGAACGCCGTCGCGATGACTCCGCACACGAGCGCCGCGAAGATCAGCGCTGCGCAGACGTAGCGGACGATGCGGCCGTATCCCCACGAGAGGCTCGCGAGGGCGATGAGCGCGCCCAGTGCCGCGATCGCCGTGGGCACGAGGATCATCCCGTGCAGGCCGTTCGTCGTGCCCGCATCCGTGTACACCGCCTCGGCCTTGTCGATCCAGATCGCCCATACGAGCCACACCGCGAACGCCAGCGCGGCGAAGATCAGGACGAAGGCGGAGAATCCGCGCAGCGATCGCCTGCCCTGGTTCTCGCCGCTCAGCGCGCCGGTCCAGGCCAGCGCGAGCGTGACGGCGACGACGACGATGCCGATCAGGCTCATCACGAACGGGAAGGCGGCGGTGTCGATGACCGCGGGGATCTGTCCGAGCACCTCCACGAGCCCCAACCCGGTCGCGTCGAGGAGCGCATCGACGGCGAGCACCGCCAGGATGAGCCCGAAGACGGCGGCCAGATGCGTGCGCTCGGCCGTCTCGGCCGTGCGCGTGCGCTGCCAGAAGCCCTGCGATCCGAGGATCGGCGGGATGGGAGGCGCGTTCTCGCCGCGGGTCTTCCCTCGATCCGCGCGGGGCACGGCCTCGTCGTCGAAGGCGGTCTCGGGGTGGAAGTCGGCCCGAGCCCGCCGGCTGACGATGTAGAGGAACAGGATGACGGCGATCGGCGCCAGCGAGAGGAGTGCTGCACGCGCATTGGGCGTCCACGCGGCGAGGAAGTCGAGCCAGGTGGGAAGCACCGCACAGACCTCCTGAGGCTCGCCGCGCGCGGGCGTCGGGAAGCACTCGGCCGCGATCAGGTGCACGAAGACCGCCAGCAGACCGACCGTGTAGAAGAGCGTCTGCAGGAGGGCGAACACGCGGATGAGGCCGGCGCCGTCACCGCCGAGCCAGATCTTGGGGTGCTCTCCCTCGCCGTTGATCCGGCGGCGCGCCCAGTACGCGAGGTTGCACAGGCCGAACGGGAGCACGAGCAGCCAGCCGACGTGCACGATCGAGCGGCCGATCACCGCCAGCGCGGATCCGCCGGAGCGGGCCTGGTTGCCCCAGGAATATGCCTCGGTCGTGATCTGGGGCGCAGCATCCGTCGCTCCCGTCATGGGGGCAAGGCCCGGCGGCGTGACGGCGGGCGCCTTCACGCGCCAGAACGACCCCTGCGCGTCGCCGTCCTCGCGCATGATCTCCTCGTCGTTGGCGAGGAGCGCGTCAGCAGGCGGCGAGTTGGCGATGCCGTGGATGCGCAGTTCCAGAACACGAGTGATTCCCACGAGAGATCCTCCTTCGTACGAGCGGCGGCGCGTCGTCGCGTACGTCGATCCACCTGAGAGGAGCGGACGGAGCCGCTCGCAGATACACGGCCCGTCGCGACGCGTCCCAGCCACCCTTGCCGAATGTCAGCCACCCTCGGCAGACTGGCGCCACCGGTCGGAGGAGGATGCCGTGATCGACGAAAATGCGCCCACCGGGCACGTGGTCCGGCCGCTCACGTCCGAGACCTTCCCCGCGTGGCTGGCGCTCGCCGAGAAGCACAACGGCGTGTGGGGCGGATGCTACTGCTCGTACTTCCACGGCGACACCGAGCAGACCGTCAAGGACGACTACGACCGTGCGACGTTCAAGGAGCGGCTCGTCGCCGAGGGGATCGCGCACGCCGCGCTGGTCTTCGACGGCGAGGATGCGATCGCCTGGTGCGAGTACGGGAGCCCGGTCGAGCTGCCGAACATCTACCACCGCAAGCAGTACGACGCGGGTGAGGAGCATCCCGCGCCGTGGCGGATCACCTGCTTCTTCGTCGACCGCGACCATCGTCGCGGCGGCGTCGCCCGGGAGGCCCTCGACGGGGCGCTCGACCTCATCGCGCAGGCCGGCGGCGGCGAGGTGGTCTCGTTCCCCAACGAGCTCGTGCCCGGCAAGCGCACATCGTCGTCGTTCCTGCACAACGGCACGCGGGCCATGTTCGAGAAGGCCGGCTTCACCTTCGAGCGGCACATCGGCAAGAGCAAGACCGTCATGCGCAAGACGATCGCGCCCGCATCCCGCTGATCGGGTCTCGCCGCCCGGAGTCCGACCTCCGATCGGATCGGACCGGAATGATCGGGTGGAGGGTGTCGCCGGGCGCCGAGGATGGATCGCGAAGGAGGACCGCATGATCGGCACGCTGAACGCCCTGGTCGACCTCGTCGAAGACCTCGACGCGGCCGACCTCGACGTCGCCGCGTTCGCGCGCGAGCACGGCACGACCGAGTACCACCTGCGCCGCATGTTCTCGACGCTCGCTGGCATGCCGCTGTCGGAATACGTGCGTCGTCGGCGGATGACGCTGGCGGCCGCCGACCTCGTCGCCGGGGCGCCCGACCTGCTCGAGGTCGCGGTGCGGTACGGGTACGGCTCGGTCGAAGCGTTCGGACGGGCGTTCCGGTCGGTGCACGAGAGCGCACCGGCCGACGTGCGCCGTGACGGGGGTCCTCTTCGCACACAACCACTGCTCAGATTCCGTCTGAGCGTCGAAGGGAGCACCCCCATGCACGTCACCGTCGTCGACCGCCCCGAGATGATCCTGATCGGCCACGCCGCCCAGGTGCCGCTCATCCACACCGGGGTCAATCCGCACATCCAGGCCCACATCGCCGGGATCGCGCCCGAGGAGCACGTGCGGCTGAAGGCGCTGAGCAGCGCCGAGCCCGCAGGCATCCTCGCCATCACCGGAGATATCGAACCGGATGCGCCCGAGGGGACGCTGCTCACCTACCTGCACGGCGTCGCCGTCGCTCCGGGCGCCGTGCCGCCCGACGATCTCGACACCCTGCGCGTCGACGCCGGCATGTGGGCGGTGTTCGCCTCGAGCGGCCCCTTCCCCGAGACCCTGCAGAACCTGTGGGCTGCGACGGCGACCGAGTGGTTCCCGTCGAACCCGTGGCGGATGCGCCCGGGCCCGTCGATCGTGCGCTACCTCGAGTTCACCGAGACGCACGCGACCTGCGAGCTGTGGCTGCCCGTCGAGCGGGGGTGATGCGGGCGGGCGGGTGAACAGGCGGACGGATGCTTGACCGGGTGATGCGTGATGCGTGATGCTTGATGCATGCGCACCACCCTCACCATCGACGATGACGTGCTCGCCGCGGCGAAGCAGTTCGCAGACGCACGCGGCATCACGCTCGGCGAAGCCGTGTCGCAGCTCGCACGTGCCACGCTCACCGAGCGTCAGCGGTTCGGCACCCGCAACGGCATCGTGCTGCTGCCCGCACCGCCCGCCGCCGGCCGGCCGACGATGGACGACGTGAACACGCTGCGGGACGACACCGCGTGACGGCCTACCTGCTCGACGTCAACGCGGTCATCGCGCTCATCGACCCGCTGCACGTGCACCACGACCGTGCACACCGCTGGTTCGCCGGTCGCGGCGACGGCGTCTGGCACACCTGCCCGATCGTGCAGAACGGTGTCGTGCGGGTGGTGAGCAACCCGAAGTACCCGAACAGTCAGCCGGCGCCCGTGGTGATCGCGAGCCTCGCGAGCCTCGCCGCCCGCGAGGGGCACACGTTCCTCCCCGATTCGGTGAGCCTGCTCGACAGCTCGATCCACACCGAGCGACTGCTCGCGAGCACGCAGGTCACCGACTCGTACCTGCTGCACCTCGCGGCATCCCACGACGCCCTCCTCGCGACGTTCGACACGCGCATCGTGACCACCGCCGTGCCGTCAGGATCGTCGGTCGTCTTCCCGATCCCCTGACGGCAGACCGCCGCGCCTCCCCGATGGGCGACGGGTCAGTCGTCGTCGCGGTCTCGGTCGCGACCGCCGCCTCTGTCGCGGCGATCGTCGTCAGGCCCGCGGTCGTCGGAGTCGTCGGGTGAGGGAGACGTCGGCGGCGGCACGTACGGGCGCCGCAGCAGCTCCGTCGGCGGCGCGGGGAACGTGCCTCCGGGGTAGACCCGGTCGACGGCGGATTGGATGTCGCGCGACAGCACGAAGCGCAGGTTCGAGAGCGTCATGCCGTTGTGCCACGTGCGGAAGACGTTGGCGGTGCCGCGCGAGTTGCCGGCCCACACGGCGGTGGTCACCCGGGTGTTCGACGACACGAGCCACGTCTGGATCTGCTCGTGCGTGCCCGTCTTGCCGATGAGCTGCGCACCGTCGCCGGGGTTCGCCAGCGATCCGGTGCCGCCGGGGCGCATCACGCCCTGCAGTGCGAAGGCGGCTGCGGCGGCGACCTTCGCGCTGATCGCGCGGGAGCACCGATCCCCCGGAACCGGGAGCTCTTCCCCGTCGGCGTTCACCACGCGCTCGATCGCACGCGGGGCGCAGCGCACACCCTTGTTCGCCACGGTCGCGTAGGCCGAGGCGAGGGCGACGGGAGCGATGTTCGCCGTGCCGATGATCGAGGCGGCGCCGTCGAGGTCGACAGCCTGTCCGGTACCGCGGGTCACGCCCAGGCGGGCGACGACGCCCTCGATGTCGCAGAGGTCGAGCTGTTCGGCCATGCCCAGGTAGCCGGTGTTGAGCGACTGCGCGGTGAAGGCCATCGGCGTTCCGGTGTAGCCACCGACCCCGCCGAAGTTGCGCACGACGTGGTTCTCGAGGTTGACCCACGGTCCGTCGCACCGGTCGGCGAGGCGCGGGATCGCGCGCAGCCGCCCGTTCACGCTCTCGTTGAGCGACTTGCCCTTCTCGAGCCAGTCGATGAGCGTGAACAGCTTGAACGTCGACCCCACGGAGAAGCCGTCGGATGCGCCGTGCACCGTATCGCCGGCGTAGACGAGCGACGTGTATGCGGAGTCGGATGCCGCGAGGTCGCGGTCTTCGGTGAAGCGGTTGTTCTGGCTGATGGCGAGGATGCGCCCGGTCGTCGCCTCGATGCTGACGGAGGCCGACCCGAACGACATGCCCGCGACCTTCTCGGGCGCGTACTGGTGCATCGCGTTCTGCGCGGCCTTCTGCAGCCGCCAGTCGAGGGTGGTGTAGATGTTCAGGCCGTCACGGGTGAGGGCGCGATCGCGCTCGTCGATCGTGGTGCCGAACGCGTCGGCGTAGTCGGGATCGGAGCGCACGGTGTTCACGACGTACTGGCAGAAGAACGGCGCGGCGCTCGAGACGCAGCCGACCCGTGCCGGGTGGATCACGGGTGCGATGGGCTCGACGGCGGCTGCGACGTACTGCTCGGGCGTGATGCGTCCGTCTTCGCGCATGCGATCGAGCACGTACAGTTGGCGGCCCTTCGTCGCGCTGTAGGCGTCGCCTGCCGCGAGGTACTGCTCCTGGGTGATCGTGCCGTCGGCGAGCAGCGTGTCGAGACCGGCGAGGGTGCCGGGCGTGACGTCGTCGACCGATCCGTCCGCCTTCTTGTTGAACGTGGCGCCGTCCGCGCCGGGGATCGACCCGCCCGGGCGGTCGATGCGGAACGTGTTGGGATTCTGCACCATGCCGGCGAGGGTCGCCGCCTGCTCCAGTGTGAGCTCGGCCGAGGTCGTGTCGAAGTAGTAGCGCGCCGCGGCCTCGATGCCGTACGTCGTGCCGCCGAAGTTCGCGATGTTCAGGTACCCGAGCAGGATGTCGTTCTTCGAGTACTTCCGCTCCAGTTGGATCGCGTAGCGGATCTCCTGCAGCTTGCGCTGGTACCCGTCGGTATCGGTCGCGTCGGTGGCATCGGTCCAGCAGGCACGCAGCACTTCATCGCGCGTCTCGGTCTCGGTGGCGACGGCGTCGCGCTCGCACCGCTGCACCAGCACGTTCTTCACGTACTGCTGGCTGATCGACGACCCGCCCTGGATCTGACCTCCCTGGGCGTTGCGCACGATGGCGCGCGTCGTGCCGATGATGTCGACGCCGCCGTGCTCGTAGTAGCGCGGATCCTCCGACGACAGCATGGCGTCGTACATCACGACGGCGACCTCGTTGAAGCTCACCGGCACCCGGTTCTGGTCGTAGAACGACGTGAGCTCGACGTCGTCGCCGGTGTCGGGATCGCGGGCGTAGATCGTCGTCGGCAGCATGAGCCGGTCGATCGCGAGGTAGCCGGGGAGCGCCTCGAACAGCGAGATGGCGCCCGTCGCCGCGTGCCCCGAGAGGGCGAGCACCGGCGCCATGGGCGCCACCACGAGAAGCCCTGCCACGATGCTCAGCGCCACGAGCCCGACCAGTCCGCCGAGCACTCCGGCGACCGTGCGCCGGTACGGCGGCAGCGGAGTGTCGCTGCGGGGACCTCTCGATGACCTGCCCACGATGAGTTCCAATGTCCGGTGGGGGCAAGCATGCCAGAGGAGGATTCGATCCGCGAGGGTGTACGTCGGAGGGTCGGGTTACGGTTTCGACATGGCACGTGACGACCCGCGGATGCCGGCGGAGCCGGAGCCGTGCGTGTTCTGCGGAGCGCCCGAAGGTGTGCTCCGGA
The DNA here is from genome assembly GCF_017831975.1 of Microbacterium terrae. Classification (NCBI taxonomy): domain Bacteria; kingdom Bacillati; phylum Actinomycetota; class Actinomycetes; order Micrococcales; family Microbacteriaceae; genus Microbacterium; species Microbacterium terrae. Next base: position 3,317,663 of record NZ_JAFDSS010000001.1, read on the forward strand.
GTGGTGGTGGCGGCGCGCCGAGCTGCATCGTCTGCGGCTGGGCGCTCGGCGACAGTCCGGATGCTGACCTGCCGCGGCCGCGCGTCGAGGTCGTCTACTACCTGCGGTGGGAGCAGCGCGTCAAGATCGGCACTTCGTCGCAGCCGCGGCAGCGCCTCGCCGCCATCTGGCATCAGGAGCTGCTCGCGTTCGAACGCGGGGGACGCATGCTCGAGCGCGAGCGTCATGCCCAGTTCGCCGACCTGCGCGAGGGCGGGGAGTGGTTCCGGGCCGATCCGGTACTGCTCGCACACGCACGGGCGCTCGCCGGTGACAGAGACCCGTGGCACAGCTATGCCCGCTGGCTGGCCGAGGCGTTCCGCAGCGTCACGACCTGAGGCCGACGGGGAAAGCGGCGCGTGGCGCACGCCGCACGTCGCCCGTCGCTCGCTACGCGGGGCGCGGCGCCGCGACCGAGCCGCGCTCGACGAGCGCGACGCCCAGCGACACCGGGGCCCGCGGTCCCTCGTCGCGCTCGATCTCGTCGAGGATGATGCGCGCAGCTTCGGCGACCTTCGCCGGCATGTCCTGCGCGACGGTGGTGAGCCCGGGTGAGGTGTAGGCGCTGATGTCGAGGTTGTCGAAGCCGATGACCGAGATGTCGTCGGGCACCCGTCCGCCCGCCTCGGCGATGCCCGCCATGATGCCGACGGCCATGACGTCGGCGGTGGCGAAGACGGCGGTCGCCTCCGGGTGGTCGCGCCGCAGCCGGAGCCCGAACTCGCGTCCGGCCTCGAAGGTCGTGTGCACCTGCTCGGTCTCGATCCGCACCGAGGCATCGGCGGCGGCGCAGGCGGAGCGGAAGCCCTCCCAGCGCTGGCCGACCACGCCCATCCCCTCGTACGGGGGTCGGGCGAAGATGATGTGGCGGTGCCCGGCGTCGGTCAGCCGGGCGCCGGCGAGCCAGCCGCCGCGGTGGTCGTCGGTGCGCACGCCGATCGTGCGCGGGTTCGCCGAGTAGCTGTCGAGCGCGACGAGCGGAACCTGATCGATGCGGATGCGGTCGATGACGGCATCCGGGAACTCCACCAGGATCGCCCCGTCGAGCGACCACCCGCGGATCGCGTCGGGGATGTCGGTCTCGTGCTCGATGCCGCGCAGCAGCACGTGGTACCCGCGGTGGCGGAGGTGCTGCTCGACGCCGCCGATCACGGCGACGGTGTGGGGGCTGAGCAGCAGGCTGTTGTTCTCGCCGACGGGCACGAGGGCGGCGATGATGCGGGAGCGGGATGCCGCGAGGCTGCGGGCGGGCATGTTCGGCACGTAGCCGAGCCGGTCGGCGATCGACTGCACGCGCTCGATCGTCGCCTTCGACACGCGGGCGCTCTTGCCGTTCATGACGTTCGAGACGGTCATGACGCTGACGCCGGCCTCCTGGGCGATGTCGCTCAGCTTTACGGTCACAGATCCTCCGCGCACATCCTAGGCGCTCGTTCGACGGCCCGAATCGCTCCGCGAACGGGTCGTGGGAAGTGTACCGATAAACACGCGCGATTCCAGAGGCGAATCTGCGTCGCGAGGATTGACAGCCGCCGGATCGGTGTCTTATGGTCATCTCGCTGGTGTACCGCTAAACCTTCGCGGAGCACCGAGCGCCTGCGGACGAAGGAGGCCGCGAGCGGATGGTCGATGAGGATCTGGACGGCACGCCCCCGGTGGCGCGAGCAGAGGCGGGTGCCGCGCTCGGCACCCTGGCGGGCCCGTGGTGGCGCGATGCGGTGATCTACCAGATCTACCCGCGCAGCTTCGCCGACGGCAACGGCGACGGCACGGGTGACCTGGCCGGCGTGCGCGCACACCTGCCGTACCTGCAGAGCCTCGGCGTCGATGCCATCTGGTTCACCCCCTGGTACGTGTCGCCGCTCGCCGACGGCGGGTACGACGTCGCCGACTACCGCGCCATCGACCCCGCGTTCGGCACTCTGGCCGACGCCGAGCAGCTGATCGCCGAGGCGCAGGCTCGCGGCATCCGCACGATCGTCGACGTCGTGCCCAACCATGTCTCCGACCAGCACCGCTGGTTCCAGGAGGCGCTCGCCGCCGGGCCGGGATCCGCGGCGCGGGAGCGGTTCTGGTTCCGCCCCGGGCTCGGCGCGAACGGCGACCAGCAGCCGACCGACTGGGTCTCGAGCTTCGGCGGTGACACCTGGACCCGCACGGTGAACGCCGACGGCACCCCGGGCGAGTGGTACCTCCACCTCTTCAGCCCCGAGCAGCCCGATCTCAACTGGGACAACCCAGACGTGCGGCGCGAGCACGAGGAGATCCTGCGGTTCTGGTTCGACCGCGGAGTCGCCGGCATCCGCATCGATTCCGCAGCCCTGCTCGTGAAGGACCCGGCACTCCCCCCGCTGCCCGCCGCTGCCGTCGCTCCCGGCGAGCACCCGCATCTCGATCGCGACGAGCTGCACGACATCTACCGCTCCTGGCGGTCGATCGCCGACGCCTACGACGAGCCGCGAGCGCTCGTCGGCGAGGTCTGGCTCGACGACGCGAAGCGGTTCGCGGCGTACCTGCGACCCGACGAGATGCACAGCGCCTTCAACTTCGACTTCATGACCCGGCCGTGGGATGCCGCCGAGCTGCGCGGCTCCATCGAGCGCACCCTGCGCGAGCACGCGCCGGTCGGCGCCCCCGCCACCTGGGTGCTCTCGAACCACGACATCACGCGGCCGGTCACGCGGTACGGGCGCGACGACTCGGGGTTCGCCTTCGACCGCAAGCGCTTCGGCACGCCGACCGACCGCGACCTCGGCACCCGCCGCGCCCGCGCCGCGGCGCTGCTGACCGCCGCCCTCCCGGGGGCGCTCTACATCTACCAGGGCGACGAGCTGGGCCTCCCCGAGGTCGAGCTGCCGCGCCATGTGCTCGACGACCCGATGCACTACCGGTCGGGCGGTGTCGACCCCGGTCGCGACGGATGCCGCGTGCCGCTGCCCTGGTCGGGCCGGGCGGCGCCGTACGGGTTCGGCACCGCCGCGGACGCAGAGACCTGGCTGCCGCAGCCGCAGGACTGGGCCGACCTCACCGTCGCGGCCCAGCTGGACGACGAGGGGTCGATGCTCGCGCTGTACCGGTCCGCCCTCGCGCTGCGTCGCGCTCGCGCCGACTTCCACGCCGAGGGCCTGCAGTGGCTCGACCTCGGGCCCGGAGTGATCGCCTTCCGCCGCGGCGGCGGCACGGTCTCGATCACGAACTTCGGGCCGCCGATCGTGCTGCCCGAGCACCGCGGCATCCTTCTGAGCAGCATCCCGCTCGACGGCCGGCTGCTCCCCACAGACTCCACCGTGTGGATCGACGAATGATCCACAGGCACCCGGAGCGCGCCCCTCGGGCGCACACAATTGACACAGCACGAAAGGACCAGACAATGAGGTCGAACATCACCCGTGCCGGTTTCGCCGGCATCGCACTGCTGTCGGCGGGGGCCCTGCTCGCCGGCTGCACGGGGGGCGGCGGCGAAGCCGAACCCGCGGACGGGACGGCGACGATCACGGTCGCGATCGACGCGGGACTCGAGCAGGAGGCCCGTGACAACTTCGACGCCCGCGTCGAGGAGTTCGAGAGCGACAACCCCGACATCACCGTCGAGGCCCAGGAGTACACCTGGACCGCGACCACCTTCACCGCCGACCTCGCCGGCGGCACCCTGCCCGACGTCTTCACGATCCCCTTCACCGACGGCCGAGGGCTGATCGCCGCCGAGCAGATCGCCGACATCAGCGCGCTCGTGGCCGACCTCCCCTACGCCGACCAGTTCAACCCGAACGTGGCACAGGCGGGTCAAGCCGAAGACGGCAGCCAATGGGCCATTCCGATCGCGGCGTACGGTCAGGGGCTCCACTACAACCGCACCCTCTTCGAGGCGGCGGGCCTCGACCCCGACGACCCGCCCACCACGTGGGACGAGATCCGCGAGGCTGCGAAGGCGATCACGGATGCCACGGGCGAAGCCGGGTACGCCCAGATGACCTCGAGCAACACGGGCGGGTGGATCCTCACCACGGTCGCGAACGCGTTCGGCGGACGCACCGAGAGCGACGACGCGTCGGAGCCCACGATCGACTCCGACCCCGCGGTCGCCGAGGTGCTCCAGTACCTGCACGACCTGCGGTGGGAAGACAACTCCATGGGGGCGAACTTCCTCTACGACTGGGGCACCATCAACCAGGACTTCGCCTCGGGCCGCATCGGCATGTACGTCTCGGGCGGCGGCAACTACAGCAACCTCGTCACGCAGAACGCCCTCAATCCTGACGACTACGGGCTGAGCATCGTTCCGCTGCAGAGCGACGACCCGGGGCTGCTCGGTGGCGGCACGCTCGCGGCGGTCAGCCCGAACGCGAGCGAGGCCGAGCAGGCCGCGGCCGTGAAGTGGATCGACTTCTACTACCTCGCCAAGCTCGCCGACGAAGACACCGCCGTCGAGACGGCGGAGCTCGCGGCATCCCTCGACCAGCCGGTGGGCGCTCCCGAGCTGACCATCTTCGACGATGAGCTGTACGCGCAGTACCAGTCGTGGATCGCGCCGTTCGTCAACGTGCCGGTGGAGCAGATGGCTCCGTACACCGAGAACGTCGGCTCGCAGCCGCTCATCGCCGAGCCGCGCACGGCCACGCAGGACGTGTACGCCCTGCTCGACGTCGTGGTGCAGGCCGTGCTGACCGACGAGAATGCCGACATCGACCAGCTGCTGGCCGACGCTCAGGCGCAGGCCGAGGCGCTGTACGCCAAGTGACACCGTGGTCCCGGGGGCGCACCGCGCCCCCGGGATCACCACCCCCTGACCCGGAAGCAACGATGCACCGATGACACAGCTCACCCCCTCGCGGGCGGCGCCGCCCGTGGCCGATGTCGCCGCGACGCTCGACTATGCCGTCGAACGCCCGCGCCGCCGCAAGCGCGCCGGCGTGCTCGGCTGGTTCCGCGGCGACGGACCCCACATCCTCGTCTTCCTGATCCCGCTGCTGTTCAGCTTCATCCTGTTCTCGTGGAAGCCGATCGCGGATGCCGCGATCATGGCCTTCCAGCACACCAACCTGGTCTCCCCCGCCGAGTGGGTCGGTCTCGACAACTTCGTGACGGTGTTCTCCGACCCGCTGCTCGGTGTCGCGGTGCGCAACACCCTCTACTTCGCCGCCCTCGCACTCGTGCTCGGGTACCCGATCCCGCTCCTCGTCGCGGTGCTGATGAGCGAGGTGCGCCGATCGCGCGGCCTGTTCAGCGCGCTCGCATACCTCCCGGTGGTGGTGCCGCCGGTGGTCGCGGCGCTGCTGTGGAAGTTCTTCTACGACGGGTCGCCCAACGGCGTGTTCAACACGATCCTCGGCTGGTTCGGCATCGGGCCGGTGCAGTGGCTGTCGGATCAGGCGATGGCGATGCCGTCGATCGTGCTCTTCGCCACCTGGTCGGCCGCGGGCGGCACGATCATCATCTACCTCGCCGCCCTCGTGGGCGTCGCGCCCGAGCTGTACGACGCCGCCGAGGTCGACGGCGCCGGGGTCTGGCGCAAGGTGTGGCACGTGACGGTGCCGCAGCTGCGCGGCATCCTCCTCGTCACGTTCATCCTGCAGATCATCGGCACCGCACAGGTGTTCCTCGAGCCGTTCCTCCTCACCGGCGGAGGCCCGGCCAACTCGACCATGACCATCCTCATGCTCATCTACAAGTACGCGTTCCAGTCGAGCCTCGGCGGCGACTACGGTGCGGCGACGGCGCTGAGCCTCATGCTGGCTGCCGCGCTCGCGGTGTTCTCGGCGATCTACTTCCGCCTCACGAAGGGGTGGAGCAGCTGATGACCGCCGTCGAGACCCCTGCTGCGAGCACTGCTCCCGGCTCCGCCCCGCTGTCGGAGCCGTCGCGTCGGCGACGGGAGCAGACGGATGCCGCGGACCGCGGCATCCTCTCCCCTGCCGACTGGCGTCGGCGTCGCGTACGGTTCACCGCGCGCACCTCGCACCTCGTGCTGCTGGTGTCGCTCATCGTGGTGGGGCTCGGGCCGATCCTGTGGCTTGCGAAGTCGGCGATCACCCCGACGCAGGACACACTGCGGCAGCCGCTCGCGCTGTGGCCGAACGGCATGGACTGGGCGAACCTCGCCACGGCGTGGACGCGGGTCGAGATCTCGACCTACTTCGTCAACACGGTGATCCTCGCGCTCGGCGTGTGGGTGGTGCAGGTGATCGTCGCGACGACCGCCGGCTACGCGCTGTCGGTGCTGCGGCCGCGGTACGGCAAGGTGATCGTCGCGCTGGTGCTCGCGACGATGTTCGTGCCGAGCATCGTGCTGCTCGTGCCGCTCTATCTGACGATCGTCGATCCGCCGCTGCTGCAGCAGTCGCTCATCAACACGTTCTGGGCGGTGTGGCTGCCCGCCGGCGCGAACGCCTTCAACGTGCTGCTCGTCATGCGCTTCTTCGACTCGCTGCCCCGCGAGGTGTTCGAGGCCGCCCGCATGGACGGCGCCGGGCCGTACCGGATGTTCTGGTCGGTCGTGCTGCCGATGTCGAAGCCGATCATCGGCGTGGTGTCGGTGTTCGCGGTGATCGGTGCGTGGAAAGACTTCCTGTGGCCGATGCTCGTGCTGAAGGACCCGGCTCTGCAGCCGCTGTCGGTGCGCCTGCCGCAGCTGCAGCAGTTCATCGAGCTCGACGTCTTCCTCGCGGCGCTCGCGATCGCGACGATCATCCCGATCGTGCTGTTTCTGGTGTTCCAGCGCATGTTCCTCGGCGGCGTGGGGATGGGCGGCGCCGTCAAGGGCTGACGGATGCCGCGGCCCGGCCCTGCTACGTCGGCCGCGGCATCCGTCGCCGTCATCGCGAGGCGAGTGAGGCGAGTGCGGCGACGAGCGCGCGGGCTGTGGCGACGCTCGACTGCGGGTTCTGGCCGCTGACGAGCGCGCCGTCGGTGACGACTGTCGAGCTCCACGGCTCACGCGATTCGACGATCGCCCCGAGGTCGCGCAGGCGCGACTCGACGAGGTAGGGGCTGCGCTCGCCGAGGCCGCCCTGCATCTCTTCCGCGTCGGTGAACACCGCGAGGCGGGAGCCGGCGAACGCGAAGGAGCCGTCGGCGCGGATCGCGCTGAGCAGGCCGGCGGGCCCGTGGCACAGCACGCCCACGAGCGCGCCGCGATCGACCGCATCGACGAGCAGTCGCCCGAGGTCGACGTCGGCGACGAGGTCGACCATCGGCCCGTGCCCGCCGGGCAGTGCGATCGCGTCGAACTCTCCGACGGCGATGTCGCCGAGCGCCCGCGGGTGGGCGAGCACAGCGTCGATGCCAGCCAGGTAGGAGCCGAGCGATCGGTCGTCGCCGGCCATGCTCCCCGGGTCGACCGGCGGCCGCACGCCCCCGGGCGTGGCGATCGTCACCTCGTGCCCCGCCTCGACGAGGCCGCGGTGCAGCTCGACGAGCTCCTCCGCCCAGAACCCGGTCGGGTGCATCGTGCCGTCGGTCAGTTCGATCGCGTCCGCGCCCGTCACTGCCATCAGTACCCGTGCCATGTCATCTGCTCCCTTCGCCGCGACCTGTTCGCGTCTGCGTGTCGACAACGCCTCGCCCATCGCCGTGATTTCATATGTCGCAACCCGGCCATAGATTTTCCGATGGGAAGCCGTCGATGCCCGATCTCGATCTGCTCCGCACCTTCATCGCGGTGCACCGCACCGGATCCATCAGTGCCGCCGCGGCGAGCCTCGGCGTCAGTCAGCCGTCGGTCAGTGAGCGCATCGCGAGGCTCGAAGCGGCGATCGGCGAGCCGCTGCTCGTGCGCTCGGCCCGGGGCGCGGCCCCGACGCCCGCGGGCGATCGCCTCGCTGCGCAGACAGCCGACGCCGTCGACCGGCTGAGCGCAGTGTGGTCGCAGCCGCGCGCGACGGTGCCCTCGGTCGTGCGGATCGGCGGTGCGAGCGATGTCGTGGCGAGCAGGGTCATTCCGGCGCTCGCCGAGCTCGCCGCTGACGGGCCTGACGGCGCTGGCGGGCTGCGGCTCGAGTTCACGCTCGGTCTCGCTCCTGATCTGCTCGCCGCGCTCGCGGACGGCGACCTCGACATCGTCGTCTCGTCGGTGCGGACGCCGCTGCGCGGCATCCGCTATCGCGGGCTCGTCGACGAGGAGTTCGTGCTCGTGGGGTCTCCGGCACTCGCGCGCACGATCGATCGTCGTCGTGCCGCCGAAGACACCGCTCGGGCACTCGTGCATCTTCCGCTCGTCGCATACGACACCGATCTGTCGATCGTGCGCCGGTACTGGCGGAGTCAGTTCGGCGATCGGCCGGCGAACCCCGTCGCCATGGTGGTGCCCGACCTGCGAGGCATCCTCGCGGCCGTCGTCGCCGGTGTCGGCATCTCTGCGCTGCCGCGCTACCTCGCCGACCCCGCCGTGGCCGCCGGCACCGTCGAGGTGCTGCATCGCCCCGACGAGGCGCCGATCAACACCCTGCACCTCGCCATTGCGGCAGGCGATGCCCCGACGGGCGTCGTGGGTCGCGTCATCGATGCGCTCGTGGAGCGAGCCCGCGGGTGGGATGTGTTCTGACGGCGGAAGTCGGCTTGCGAGCCTGGCGGTGTCAGTCGTCACTCGATGGGAGCTGTCCCCTCCCGCCTGGGCCACCGGGTCCACTCGAAGGCGGTTGCCCGCCTGCGCCGCCACCGGGTCCATCCGAAGGCGGTTGCTCGCATGTCGGGCGCGTCTCTGGGACGGATCACTGAATCGATGGATTGCGTATGAGTCGTGGGGCGGCTCACGCCGTCGTGCGGGCTGCACAGTCGAGGATCGGCGCGGTCGGGTGTCGGCGCGAGCGAGCATCGGTGCGAGCCAGCGTTGGGCGCGGTCGGGTGTCGGCGCGAGCGAGCGTCGGCGCGAGCCAGCGTTGGGCACGGGCGCGCGTAGGCTCGGCGGGTGTCGGCGCGGTCCACGGTCGGCGGCGGGCGAGCGTCGGGGCGAGCGAGCGTCGGGCGCGCGGGCGGGTGGGCGACGAAGGCAGGCGAGCGGGCGCCGAGGCGGGCGAGCGAGCTTCGGGCGCGGGCGAGCGTCGGTTGATCGTGCTTCAGCGCAGTCGAGCGGCAGCGCGATCGAGCGGCAGAGCGTCGGAAGTGGGTGAGCGCTGGAGTTCGCGCGTCAGAACGGCGGCGGGTCGGCGTCGCCGGCCGGTGCTTCCCCGCCGGTGCGCGCCAGTCCGCGGGCGTGTTCGAGCCACGCGCTGGGGACGAACTGCACGGTCGCCGGTGGGGAATCGGGGTACCTGCGACCCGTGGGCGCGCGCCATTCGAGCACGCCCCCTCCGAGCTGACGAACGCGCCAGGCGGTGGAGTGCTTGACGGTGTGATGTCGTCGGCAGACGTGAGCGAGGTTCTGCGCTTCGGTGCGGCCGCCGAATGCGTGGTCGACCGTGTGGTCGGCGTCGCACCGCCAGGTCTTCTGAGTGCAGCCGGGGAACCGGCAGCGCTCGTCGCGCACGCGCAGGAACCTGCGCAGCGCCTTGCTCGGACGGTACCGGTCGACCGCGAGCGGTGCACCCGAGTGCGGGTGGAACATTACACGGTCCCAACCGGGTGCACCGGCCGCCAGGGCACGGGCCGTCTCGACATCGATCGGACCGCTGCCGGCGAGCAGCGCCGGCTCGTCATCGACACCGGCGAGAGTGAGCACCGGCACGGTGACCTGTATGTGTGCACGGATCGCGCCGAGCGCGCCATCGCCGTGCGCGGTCGGCGCGCCGGTGAGCAGCAGGTCGGCGAGGATGTCGACGCGCTTCTGGTCCATCGTGCGCGCGCGGAGATGCGGTGCAGACGACCGCGGACGCGCCGCGGGTGCCGTCAGGTCGTCGCGCCCGATCGACGGACCGGTGGTGGTGGCGGGCACGTCATGGTGGGAGGCGCCGCCCTGTACGTTGCTCGGGTTGCGTGCGTGAGCGCCGCGGTCGTCACCGGAATCGTCGTCGGCGTCGACCTCGTCATTCGACTCACTGTCGTCGATCTCGTGCGCCATCTGCGTCAGGCGATCGATGATCGCGTGGCCGAGCGCGGTGGGAATGTCGACGAGGAGGCGAGACAGGCCGTCGCCACGGTCGGTCAGGCGCACCTGTCGTTCGGACCGCGCCCTCCGGTGCATGTCGGCGAGCATCTCCGGATCGAGCCGGACCGCCACCACCTGAGCGATCGCGCGCAGCCGCGGCGGCGTCTCGAAGCGCGCCGCCTCGAGCAGGATGCGTTCGTATTCGGCGCGCACGGCAGGGTCGATGATCGCCGCGCCCGCGTCGACGATCACTCGCGCGTGCGCGGCATCGACATCGCCGCTGAGGAGCGTGCGCATCGTGGCGGGGAACGACTCGGTGAGCACGAACGCATCACCCATGCGCGCCTGCACCACCCGGTCGCTGACGCGCAGAGCCGCGCCGAGCTCGGCGGAGACCTCACGCAGCGCGATGTCGTGCGTCTCGCGGCGACGGGCGACGCGGCGCTCGTCTGACCGTGCCCGCACGAGCTCGGTCGCCTCGGCCAGCAGCGCCGCCTGCCGAGCTTCGAGCACGGCGATGCCGCGGCGCGTCTCGCTCACCCGAGTCACCAGGTGGTCGAGCGCCGGCCAGTCCGGCGGTGTCGCGCGTTCGTCGTGCCCCATGGATGCTCCAGCCTCACGAAGGGAAGGTGCAAGCTCACGCAGTGGGCACGAGGCGTGATCTCTTGAACCCACGGTAGCGGGGGCCTCCGACATCGGCCGGGTGGGCGGGTGGCCGGAGTGCACGGGGTGGGCGGGATAGGGGTGGTGGACGGAGGCGCGGGATGGGCCGGCGTGCGCGGGGTGGGCCGGCGTGCGCGGGATGCGCGGGAGGGCCGTGTGGCCGGGTAGCCGGAGTGCACGGGGTGGGCGGGATAGGCGTGGTGGACGGAGGCGCGGGATGCGCCGGTGTGCGCGGGATGGGCCGGCGTGCGCGGGATGGGCCGGCGTGCGCGGGATGGGCCGGGTGGCCGGGTACGCGTGGGTGGGCGGCATGCCCGGCATGGGCCTGGCGGAGTGCGGGATGCGCGGGATGCGCGGGATAGGGGGATGCGCCGGATAGGCGTGGCGGGCGGAGTGCGCGGCGGAGCGGCGGAGTGCGCGGCGGAGCGGCCGGACGCCAGCCACCCGGAGCGAATCCGGGAGACGATTTTCGGCGCAGGGCTTTTCAACCCCCGGGGGGTCCGTGCAACAATGGATGCAGCGCTCCGAATCGATTCGACCACGGCCACGATGCACGGGATCTCGGACACTCCCCACGGGGACGGACGCAAACACGCCGGTCACCGGCAAACACGCCGGTCACCGGCAAACCGCCGGTCACCGGCAAACCCGCCGGGCTCCGGCACAACCGCCGGGACTCTGGCGCCTACCGGTCACCGGCACACGCCGGTCTCCGGCCCGCCGACATCCGGCACACACCCCACATCCGGCATCCCGCCCTCGAAGGAACACCCGTGGCGAAGTCACTCACCACCGGCAGCCCGTGGCGCGTCATCCTCGCGTTCTCGGTCCCGCTGCTCATCGGCAACGTCGTCCAGCAGCTCTACCAGTTCGCCGACGCGGTCGTCGTCGGGCGCCACCTCGGCGTCGACGCGCTCGCCGCCGTCGGTGCGACGGGCAGCCTTCTCTTCCTGCTGCTGGGCTTCGTCTGGGGCATGACGAGCGGTTTCGCCATCCCGACCGCGCAGGCGTTCGGCGCCGGAGACCACGCCGCCGTGCGGCGCTCGGTCGCGACCGGAACGATCCTCACCGCGATCGCCTCGGCGGCGCTCACGATCGGCGGCCCGCTCCTCGCCGAGCCGGCGCTCACCCTCATGCAGACCCCGGCCGAGCTCATGGACGACGCGGTCGTCTTCGCGCAGGTGAGCCTCATCGGAGCATCCACGATGCTCTTCTTCAACTACCTCGCCGCCGTCATCCGCGCGATCGGCGACTCGCGCACGCCCCTCATCTTCCTCACCATCGCGTGCGTGCTGAACGTCGTGCTCGTGATCGTGATGGTCGGCGTGCTCGAGTGGGGGGTCGCCGGCGCCGCCTGGGCGACCGTGGCGTCGCAGCTCGTGTCGGTCGTGCTCTGCCTCGAGTACGTGCGCCGGCGCATCCCGGTGCTGCAGGTGCGTCGCGCCGACTTCCGGGTCACGCGTGCCGACTACAGCGCGCACCTGCGCCTCGGTCTGCCGATGGGCTTCCAGGCATCCATCATCGCCATCGGCACGCTCGCCGTGCAGGTCGCGCTCAACGGCCTCGGCGCCGACGCGGTCGCCGCGTACACCACCGCGTCACGCGTCGACGGCCTGGCCGTCGCGCTGCTGCAGTCGATCGGACTCGCGGCCTCGATGTACGTCGCGCAGAACTTCGGTGCCGGTCGCCCCGATCGCATCCGTCGCGGCGTCGTGCAGGCGACGTGGCTCGCCGTCATCGCGTCGGTGATCCTCGGCGTCATCCTCGTCTTCTTCGGTGCGGCGCTGGTGCGGCTGTTCGTCGGGCACGACGGGGCGCAATCGGATGCCGTCGTCGAGATGGCCGCGCTGATGCTCGTCATCAACGGCGTGACGTACTGGGTGCTCGGCATCCTGTTCGTCCTCCGCGGCGCCCTGCAGGGCCTCGGCGACGCGCTCATCCCGACCCTGACCGGCGTCGTGGAGCTCTTCATGCGTGTGGGCGCCGCCGTCGCGCTCGGCGCGGTGTACGGCTACGTCGGCGTGGTCTGGTCGAACCCGCTCGCCTGGGCGGGCGCGGTGGTGCTGCTCGTCCCCGCCTACGTCGTCGCCCACCGTCGCCTCGGACGCACGGTCGTCGCACCCATGGTGGTCACCCCGACCACGCCGATCGCGATCGTCGGTCCGACCGACGGCTCGATGACCGTCGAGACCGTCGTCACCGCTCCCATCCCGCTCCCGGGTGCGCGCCGTCGGTCGCTCCGGGAACGACTCGGCTCGGGACGCCGCTGACGCGGACGGATGCCGGATGCCCGGGCACGGCCGCATGCCCGGAGCGCGCCCGGACGCCGGATGCCGAATGCCGGATGCCGGGGCGTGGACGGATGCTCGATGCACTGCCGGATGCCCTGGCGGGTGTCGGCGGCCCGTGCCAGGGTGGGCGCCATGTCAGCAATCGAGCGCATCCGTCCTGAAGGACTCGTTCGGAGTCCGGCCTTCTCGCACGTCGCCGTCGTTCCGCCGGGCGCGACGACCATCTACGTCGGCGGCCAGAACGCGGTCGACGGCGATGGCGGCCTCATCGGAGACGGGGATGTCGCTGCACAGGCGATCCGCGCGGTGCAGAACGCGAAGACGGCGCTCGCCGCTGCCGGGGCGGATGCCGGCGATGTCGTGCAGTGGACCGTGCTCTTCGTCGACGGCGTCGATCTCGCAGGGGCGTATCAGGCGATCGCCTCGGAGGTGGCGTCGGACGACCCCGCCCTCGTCACCGCGGCGATGGTGGCCGGTCTCGGCGTGCCCGGAGCGCTGATCGAGGTCTCCGCGGTCGCCGCCGTCGTGCGCTGACCTCAGCCTGATGACGGACTGACCGTACCCACGCGCCACCCCGCGGGCGGTTGCGGACGACGAGGCGCCGGCGGAGGGCACAATGGCAGACATGGAAGCCGTCCCCTCGCTCCTCACGCAGATGCCCGCGCCGCAGTTCGTGATGTCGGAGGAGGGGCACCGGATCGCCACCTACACGTGGGGTGATCCGGATGCTCCGCCCGTGCTCTGCGTGCACGGCTTCGCTTCGAGCTGCAAGGACAACTGGGTCGACACCGGGTGGGTGCGCGATCTGCTGCGGGCGGGGTACCGGGTGATCGGCGTCGACCAGCGCGGGCACGGCGCGAGCGACAAGCCGACCGACCGTCGCGGCTACGCGATGGACGCCTTCGTCGCCGACCTGCTCGTCGTGCTCGACACGTATCTGATCGACGAAGTGCGCTACGTCGGGTACTCGCTCGGCGCGCGAGTGGGATGGCAGTTCGCGGTCGACCACCCGGAGCACGTCACCCGCACCGTGCTCGGCGGCATCCCCGATGGGCGACCGCTCGCACGCCTGATGATCGACCAGGCGCGGGCATATGCCGACGCCGGCACCCCCGTCACAGACACGGTGACCCGCAACTACGTGAGCCTCGCCGAGCGCATCGCGGGCAACAGCATCCCGGCCCTCGTAGCGCTCGCCGAGGGCATGCGCGACGGCGATGCCGATCCCGACCCGATGCATCCGCCGACTGCGCCCGTGCTGTTCGCCACCGGCAGCGCCGACGCGATCATCGAGGCCTCGCGCAGGCTGGCCGCGAGTGCGCCGCGGGGCGAGTTCGTCGAGATCCCCGGCCGACACCACTTCAACACCCCGGGCTCGCGCGACTTCCGCGCCGCGGCGATCGCATTCCTCGCGGGGAATGCTCCGCCCCAGGGGTGAGCGGGTCGGCGGGCGGTCCTAGGCTTCTGCCATGTCCGTCACCACCCGCCGCATGCAGGATCTGACCGTCGACGACCACACCCTGACCGTGCCGCTGGTGTGGGGCGACGCTGCCGACACCCGCACCATCGACGTCCACGCTTCCGTCGTCACGCGGGAGGGCGGCGAGACCCTGCCGTACCTGGTGTTCCTGCAGGGTGGGCCGGGGCACGAGGCCCCGCGCCCCTTCCACTCCCCGGTCTCGCCGTCGTGGCTCGACGACGCGCTCGCCCACCACCGCGTCGTGCTGCTCGACCAGCGCGGCACCGGCCGGTCGACCCCGGTGGGCGACGCCGACCTCGCCCGCCCCGACCTGGCCGAGTACCTCACGCACCTGCGCGCCGACGCGATCGTGCGCGACTGCGAGGCGCTGCGCGCCCACCTGGGCGCCGACACATGGAGCGTTCTCGGCCAGTCCTTCGGCGGCTTCACCGCCCTCGCCTACCTGTCGACGGATGCCGCCGCCCTCGACGACGTGTACATCACCGGCGGGCTCAGCGCCATCGGCCGCCACCCCGACGAGGTGTACACGCTCACCTACGACAAGATGCGCGCCGCCTCGGAGCGGTACTACCGGCGGTTCCCGCACCACCGCGACGCCGTCCGCCGCCTCGCCGACCTGGCGTCGACGGGGTCGCTCGTGCTCCCGGGCGGCGAGGTGGCCTCGGCGTCACGGGTGCGTTCGATCGGGTCGCTCCTCGGCTCGAACGACGGCTGGCAGACGCTGTGGGCGCTGCTCGAACTCGACCCGTCGACGAACGCCTTCGCCCACGACCTCGCTGCGGCCATGCCGTACGACGCGCGCAACCCGCTGTATGCCGTGATCCACGAGTCGAGCTATGCCGACGGGCACGCGACCCGGTGGTCCGCCGAGCGGGTCGAGCCGGCCGACTTCCGAGACGACCCGACCCTCCTCACCGGCGAGCACGTGCGCCGCGAGTGGTTCGACACCGTCCCGGTGCTCGAGCCCTGGCGCGACGTCGCACTCGCCGTCGCCGACCACGAGTGGCCGTCGGTCTACGACGCGGCCGCGGTCGCGGCATCCGACGCCCACGGGGCTGCCGCGGTGTACGTCAACGACGTGTACGTGCCCCTGGAGTTCTCACTCGAGACGGCAGCGCTGCTGCCCGGCGTGACACCGTGGATCACCAGCGAGCACGAGCACAACGGCCTGCGCGCCGGCGGCGTGCTGCCGCGCCTCATCGACCTCGCCCACGGCCGCCGCGTGCGCTGACCGATCTCGGAGGACTGACATGACCCACGGCATCCGCGTCGTCTACTGCACGCAATGCGCCTGGATGCTGCGTGCGGCATGGGTCGCGCAGGAGATGCTGACGACCTTCCAGGAGGAGCTCATGGGCGGCGGCGCCACCCTCGAACCCGGCACCGGGGGCGTCTTCGAGGTGTACGCCGACGACGTGCTCGTCTGGTCGCGCAAGACGGACGGCGGGTTCCCCGACATCGTCGCCCTCAAGCGGCGCGTGCGCGACGTGATCGCGCCTGGCCGCACCCTCGGCCATGCCGACCGGGCCGCCGACCGGGCCGCCGACCGCTGAGGGCGTCCCATCTCCGGTGCCCGCTCAGCGGCCGGCGACCCAGGCCGTCAGCTCACCGCCTGCCGCACCAGCGCAGTGAACTTCTCCTCGATCGCCGGGGTCCAATCAAGCACCGCGAAGCTCGTCGGCCACACGTCGCCGTCGTCGAGGTTCGCCGTCTCGTCGAAGTTGATCGTCGCGTAGCGCGTCTTGAACTTGCTCGCGGGCTGGAGGAAGATCACGACCTTGCCTGCGGCGTTCGCATACGCCGGGAAGCCGTAGAAGGTCTTCGGCACGAGGTCGGGTGCGACCTCCGACACCAGCTTGTGCAGCGCGTCACCGAGCTTGCGGTCGGTGCCGTCGAGCTTGCCGATCGCGTCGAGCACCGCCTTCGTGCCCGCCTCACGGTTCTTGCCTGCTTTCGCCTGGGCCCGCAGCTCCTTGGCGCGGTCCTTGACGGCGTCGCGCTCCTCCTGGCTCAGCCCGTCGGCAGAGGTCTTGCCGGCCATGTCGGCCCCCTTCGTTCTTGTTCTTTCCGTGGTCTCCGGGCGGCTTCTCGCGCCCTGACGGTCACGCTACGCGGTGCCATCCGTCGACGCTTCTCCAAATCTGACCGATGCGCCACGCTCCCGAACGACGCAGGGAACAATGGACGGATCGATGGGCCGCGCGGCCCGGATGCACGATGATGAGCACCATGAGCGACACCTCCGCCCTGCCCGACCGCATGCACGCGATCACCGATGAGACGCGCACGACCGTCGACGACGTGCTGCAGTACGCGCGCCGGCGCGCCCTCTACGAGGACATCCCCCTCGACAAGCCGATGCGTCCGAGCGACCTCGCTCGCCTGGCATCCGGATCGATCACCGCCGCCGGCATCGGCGACCGCCGCGCGATCGCGCTGTTCGAGAACGTGCTCGCCCCCGCCTGCATCTCCACTGACCACCCCGGGTATCTCGCGTTCATCCCGTCGGCTCCGACGAAGGCGTCGCTCGCGTTCGACGTCGTGGTCTCGGCTTCGGCCATCTACGGCGGCTCGTGGATAGAGGGCGCGGGCGCCGTCTACGCCGAGAACGAGGTGCTGGCGTGGCTCGCGGGAGAGTTCGGGATGCCCGACACCGCGGGCGGCGTGTTCGTGCAGGGCGGCACGATCGGCAACCTCTCGGCGCTCGTGACGGCGAGGGATGCCGCGCGGCGGCGCAACCGCGAGGCGGGGGTCGCCGACCCGGCGCGCTGGGTCGTGGTGTGCAGCGCCGAGGCGCACTCGTCGATCGCGTCGGCAGCCGCCGTGATGGACATCGAGATCGTCGCGGCCGCGGTCGACGGCGACGGACGGATGCACGGCGACGCGGTGGCCGCAGCGCTCGACGCCCACGGCGGCGCGGTGTTCGCGGTGGTCGCGACGGGCGGCACCACGAACTTCGGCATCGTCGACGACATCGCCTCGATCGCGGCGGTGACCGCCGCCCGCGACGTGTGGCTGCACGTCGACGGCGCGTACGGCCTCGCCGCCATGCTCGTGCCCGAGATGCGCGATGCCTTCGCCGGCGTCGCGTCGGCCGACTCGGTGATCGTCGACCCGCACAAGTGGCTTTTCGCGCCGTTCGACGCGTGCGCCCTCATCTACCGCGACCCCGCCCTCGCGCTCGCCGCCCACACGCAGAAGGCCGAGTACCTCGACACCCTCACCGGCAAGCCGGACTGGAACCCGTCCGATCTCGCCGTGCAGCTCACCCGCCGGGCCCGCGGTCTGCCGCTGTGGTTCTCGCTCGCGACCCACGGCACGGATGCGTACCGCGCGGGCATCCGTCATGGGATCGACCTCGCCCGGCGCATCGCCGACGACATCGCCGCGCGCCCCGAGCTCTCGCTCGTGCGCGAGCCGCAGCTGTCGGTCGTGGTGTTCCGGCGCGAGGGGTGGACGCTCGCCGACTACGAGGCGTGGTCGGACCGCCTGCTCGACGAGCAGCGTGCGTTCGTGGTGCCGAGCTCGCACGCTGGGGAGCCGGTGCTGCGCTTCGCGATCATCAGTCCGCTCACCACGTACGAGCTGCTCGTCGACATCCTCGACTCGCTCGACTGACGCGCCCTGCTGCGTCGCGCCGGCCCCGCGTCGGGCGGCCCACGGCCGTCGCAGGCGCCGTCCAGGCGGCCCCGGATAAAATGCTCTGTGACCTCCGCGACCCCAGACCCTGACGCACCCGCGTCGATCGACCCCGCGGAACTCGCGATCGCCCTCCGCGTGATCGAGGCGACAGCCGCTCTCGACAAGGACGACCCGGCCTACGTCGCCCTGCGCCACGCCACCGGCAAGATGTACAAAGACGTCAAGCGGCAGTCCCGCCGCGACAAGCGCGACCGCATCGCCGCCGCAGACAAGGCGGTCGTGGCGGCCACGGCCACCGGCGCCCCCGACCGCATCGACGACGAGACGCGCGGCATCCCGCTCGCCACGCGCACCCAGGCGCCGACCGCCGGTGAGCTCATCAAGCCGCGCGCCTGCTACATCTGCAAGCAGCCGTACACGCTCGTCGACGCGTTCTACCACCAGCTGTGCCCCGAGTGCGCGGCGATGAGCCACGAGAAGCGCGACGCCCGCACCGACCTCACCGGGCGCCGTGCGCTCCTCACCGGGGGCCGCGCCAAGATCGGCATGTACATCGCGCTGCGGCTGCTGCGCGACGGCGCGCACACCACGATCACCACCCGGTTCCCGCGCGACGCGGTGCGGCGCTTCACCGCGCTCCCCGACTCGGGCGAGTGGATGCACCGGCTGAAGATCGTCGGCATCGACCTGCGCGACCCCGCCCAGGTTCTCGCGCTCGCCGATGCGGTGGCCGCCGACGGCCCGCTCGACATCCTCATCAACAACGCCGCGCAGACCGTGCGGCGATCGACCGGCGCGTACAAGCCGCTCGTCGACGCCGAGCTCGCGCCCTTGCCGTCGGGACCCCTGCCCGAGCTGCTCACCTTCGGGCACACCAACGACGCCCACCCGCTCGCGCTCGCGCAGTCGGTGTCGAGCCACCCGATCCTCGCATCGGCCGCGCGCACCGCCGAGGAGCTCACCGCCGAGGCGATGGCCGCCGGGTCGTCGTCGCTCGAGCGCCTCGCCGCCGGCACCGCGATCGACGCCGGTGGGCTCGTGCCCGACGAGAATCACGTCAACAGCTGGACTCAGCACGTCGACCACGTCGAGCCGCTCGAGATGCTCGAAGTGCAGCTCGCGAACATGACGGCGCCGTTCCTGCTCGTCTCGCGGCTGCGGCCGTCGATGGCCGCCTCGCCCGCCCGGCGCACCTACGTCGTGAACGTCTCGGCGATGGAGGGCGTGTTCGGCCGCGGCTACAAGGGCCCCGGGCATCCGCACACGAACATGGCCAAGGCCGCGCTCAACATGCTCACGCGCACCAGCGCCCGCGAGATGTTCGAGAAGGACGGCATCCTGATGACGGCCGTCGACACCGGCTGGATCACCGACGAGCGCCCCCACTTCACCAAGGTGCGCCTCGCCGAGGAGGGCTTCCACGCCCCGCTCGACCTCGTCGACGGAGCCGCGCGCGTCTACGACCCCATCGTGCGCGGCGAGGCCGGCGAAGACCTCTTCGGCATCTTCCTCAAGGACTACCGGAAGAGCTCCTGGTGACGATCGCCGTCGGTCGCCGCGTGGTCGTGCGCTACCTGCTGCCGACGGGCCATGCGACGGATGCTCTCGGCACGCTGCTCGCCGCAGACTCCGAGACCCTGGTGGTCGACGGCAAGCGCGGTGTCGAGACGATCGCCGTGGCCGACGTCATCGCCGCGAAAGAGGTGCCCCCGCCGCCCGCTCCGCGCCCGCGGTAGCGCGTTTCGCCTCGCTTCGCTCGCTCAACGGCCGCGGTAGCGCGTTTCGTCTCGCTTCGCTCGCTCAACGGCCGGTCAATCGAGGAGCGCGGCGACGAGACGAAACGCGCTCAGGCGTCGGGGAGGAAGTACGTCGCGGCGAGCGGAGCGACCTCGAGCGAGGCGGCATCCGCCCGCGACACCCAGCGCAGCTCCTCGATCTCGGCGGCGATCTCGGGAACCTGCGCGCCGATGTCGGCCGCGAACACGTCGGCCACCACGACGAAGCCCGGCTCGTTCGCGGCGTGCGCCTCGTACCGCCCGAGCGGTTCGAGCGCGGCGGGATCGAGACGGATGCCGATCTCCTCGTCGAGCTCGCGGCTCAGGGTCTCGGCCGGGCTCTCCCCTACCTCGGGCTTGCCGCCGGGCTGCATGAATGCGGTGGTGCCCGCCTTGCGCACCAGCAGCAGCCGGCCGACGGCGTCGGTGATGACGGCTGCCGAGACATGGATCTCGCGCCGGGTCGCGGCATCCGTGGTCGTGGCGTCGCCTGATCCAGAAGTCACGGTCGCACGGTAGCACTGCGGCCCGGGAGCCGGGCGGCAGCCGCGCGCGGGGCACGAACTAGACTGGAGGCAGTCCGCTCCGCTTTGCAGGGAGCCTCCGCGTTCAGCAGGAATCCCATTGTGACCTCAGCTTCTTCCACCCGCACGTTCGACGTGCGCCACGTGCAGCTTCTTCGCGCCCTGTTCGCCGCGCTCGCCGCGGTGATGATCACGTTCTCGCCCGACCACTCCGCGGTCGTCGGCATGTCGGTGTTCAGCGGCTTCGCGATCGCGACCGCGCTGGTGCTGCTCGCCTCGGTGTGGCTGGTCTACCCCGCCGGTCGCCGCTGGCCCGCCGCGGCGCTCGGTCTCGTGACCCTGGTCGCCGGGATGATCGGCGGTCTCACGCCGCTGCGCACCGTCATCGGATTCTTCGTCGTGGTGGTCGTGTGGGCGTTCGTGAGCGGAATCATCGAGCTCGTCGCCGGCTGGCGCCAGCTGCGCGAGGGCGCCACGCGCCGTCAGATCGCCCCCGGGGTCGAAGACGCCCGCCCGCTCGCGCCGGCGGTGCCGCGGTCGGAGAGCCGCGACGCGGTCGTGGTCGGCGCGATCACGGTGATCCTCGGCATCGCGCTGCTGTTCGTGCGGCCCGACTTCGCCCTCGACTACACGATCGAAGAGGCGCGCCAGAGCTTCACCCTCACCGGCGTCACGATCGGCGTCGGACTCTTCGGCGGATACGCCGCGATCATCGCGGTGTACCTCGCCATCGCCGGGTTCTCGCCGCGCACGGTCGCCGCCGGAGCGGCATCCGACCCTGCCGCGGCGGCATCCGCCCCCGCAGAACAGAAGGACACGCTGTGAGCGACGACCACCCCACCCGACGCGACCTGATGAAGCCCGTGCAGCTGCTCGGGCTGGCGTTCGGCGCCGCGCTGTTCGCGGGGATCGTCACGCTGGTCTCGATGGGCTTCTTCCAGGGCGGATCGCCCGAGCAGGCTCAGGCGGCGGTCGTGCTGGCGCTGATCATCGCGGGCATCTCGTTCATCGCCGTGCTGCTGATCGTGGCGCTCCTGCTGCTCGCGGTCGACCCGAAGCAGCTCACGACGCCGATCGACAAGCCGGTGCTCCTGCCCGACGAGGACGACACGACGGATGCCGCTTCCGGCGAGGCCCCGAAGGCCTGAGCCGCGCGACGTTTCGTCTCGGTCGCTGTCGCGCTCAACGGCCGGGTCTCAGCCCGGTGGCGGGAGCTTGTCGGTCGCTGTCGCTCCCTCGCTCGACGACGGGGTCTCGGCCCGATGGCGGGAGCTTGTCGGTCGTCGAGCGAGCGGAGCGAGTCGAAACGCCCCTAGCCGAGCTCGTCGACCAGCTGCGAGGCGAGACCGTCGTAGGTCGCGGGGGTCAGCGCCAGCAGGCGCTCCTTAGCGGCGTCGCCGATGTCGAGCCCGGTGACGAACGCGGCGAGGTCGGACGCGCCGACCCGGTGCCCGCGCGTGAGGTCCTTGAGCAGGGCGTACGGGTCGCTGATCTGCGAGCGGCCGGCGGCGATCTCGGCGCGGATCACGGTCTGGATCGCCTCGGCGAGCACCTCCCAGTTGCCGTCGAGGTCGGCCAGGAGCACGTCTTCGGCGAGTGAGATCTCGCCGAGGCCGCGCTGAAGGTTGTCGAGCGCGAGCAGCGAGTGCCCGAACGCGACGCCGATGTTGCGCTGCGTGGTCGAGTCGGTGAGGTCGCGCTGCATGCGGCTCGTGACGAGCGTCTGCGACAGGGTCGCGAGGAGGCCGCCGGCGATCTCGAGGTTCGCCTCGGCGTTCTCGAAGCGGATCGGGTTGATCTTGTGCGGCATCGTCGACGAGCCGGTCGCCCCGGCCACCGGGATCTGCGTGAAGTAGCCGATCGAGATGTACGTCCAGATGTCGGTGGCGAGGTTGTGCAGGATGCCGCCGGCGTGACGCACGCGGTCGTACAGCTCGACCTGCCAGTCGTGCGACTCGATCTGCGTGGTGAGCACGTTGAAGTCGAGGCCGAGGCCCTCGATGAACGCGCGGGAGAGCTCGGGCCAGTCGACCTCGGGGGCAGCCGAGAGGTGGGCCGACCAGGTGCCGGTCGCGCCCGAGAACTTGGCGAGGTACTCGCCCGCGTCGATCTGCGCGGCGACGCGCTCGAGGCGCCAGGCGAAGACGCCGAGCTCTTTGCCCATGGTCGACGGGGTCGCCGGCTGCCCGTGCGTGCGCGACAGCATCGCGGCATCGCGGTGCTGCACGGCGAGGGTCTTCAGCGTGCCGATGACCTCGCGCAGCTTCGGCAGCCACACCCGCTGCACGGCGCGCTGCACGGTGAGCGCGTACGAGGCGGAGTTGATGTCTTCACTGGTGCAGGCGAAGTGGGTCAGCTCGGCGATGCCGTCGAGCCCGAGGGTCGACAGGCGGTCGCGCACCAGGTACTCGATCGCCTTGACGTCGTGGCGGGTGACCGCCTCCTTCGCGGCGAGCCAGTCGATCTCGGACTGGCCGAACTCCTCATACAGGGCGCGCAGGCGTGCCGTGTCGTCGGCGGACAGCGGCGCGGTGCCGAACAGCGACCGATCGGTGAGGGCGATCAGCCACTCGACCTCGACCTCGACACGGGCGCGGTTGAGGCCGGCCTCCGAGAGGTAGTCGGCCAGACCGGTCACGGCGGCGCGGTAACGGCCGTCGAGAGGGCTGAGGGGCTGCGGGGGGAGAGAGGACACGAGGCTCCCGTCGTGGTCGGCATCCCGCGCGGCGCGCGTCACATCGCGGGACGTATGGCGGGTTCGAGTTGCCGGAAGAGCGCCCGGCTCGCACTCTCGATCATACCGAGCACCTCGTCGAACATCCCGGGACCCGCATAGTAGGGGTCGGGCACGTCGAGGGTGTGCGCTGACTGATCGAACGACAGGAGCAGCGCGATCTTGTCGGCCTCCTCGCCCCGTGCCCACCCGCGGAGGATCCGCTCGTGCGAGCGGTCGAGGGCGACCACGAGGTCGCTGCGGCGGAAGTCCTCGTGCGTGAACTGGCGCGCGCGGTGCTGCGTGCCGTCGTAGCCGGCCCGCGTGAGGGCGTCGATCGTCCGCTGATCGGCGCGCTCGCCGACGTGCCAGTCGCCGGTGCCGGCGCTGGTCGACGACACGCGCGCGCCCAGGCCCGCGGCATCCGCGAATCCACGGAACACGACGTCGGCCATGGGTGATCGGCAGATGTTGCCCGTGCACACGAAGACGACGCGGAAGGGCTCACCGACGGGCACGGTCATGCGCACCATTCTGGCCCTCTGCGCCTGCGGACCCAAGAGTCAGATCCGTCACAGACCACCGAGCCGAAACCGAACGTTAATGAACTCTCCTCCGGGGAGTCTTCCGGCGACGCGCGCGCTCCCCTACGGTCAGACGATGGGCCCGACCCGGGCTCGATCTTCGTGTGCTGGAGGAATCGTGCGTCATACACCCAGAGCCGTCGTCGCCGCCGGCGCGGCCGGAGCGCTCGCCCTGA
Organism: Microbacterium terrae; assembly: GCF_017831975.1. NCBI lineage: Bacteria > Bacillati > Actinomycetota > Actinomycetes > Micrococcales > Microbacteriaceae > Microbacterium > Microbacterium terrae. The sequence goes on from NZ_JAFDSS010000001.1 coordinate 3,341,568, forward strand.
CCGGGCTGATCAGTGCCCCCGCCGCCGTGGCCGACACCCCGACCGAGCTGTTCATCAGCGAGGTCATCGAGGGGTCGAGCAACAACAAGGCTGTCGAGATCTACAACCCCACCGGCGCAGCCGTCGACCTGACCGGCTACAGCCTGAAGATGTACTTCAACGGCGGCGTCAGCGCCGGCCTCACGATCCCCCTCACCGGCAGCGTCGCCGCGGGCGACGTGCACGTGGTCGCCAACTCGTCCGCCGGCGCCGCGATCCTCGCGCAGGCCGACCAGACCAACGGAGCAGGCTGGTTCAACGGCGACGACGCGATCGAACTGGTCTCCGGCACGTCGACGGTCGACGTGTTCGGTCAGATCGGCGTCGACCCGGGCGCCGAGTGGGGCACGGGTCTCACCTCCACCGCCGACAACACCCTGCGCCGCGCGGCCGACGTCTGCGTCGGCGACGCCGTCGGCACCGACGCGTTCGACCCCGCCGCGCAGTGGACCGGGTTCGCCGTCGACACCTTCGACGGCCTCGGCGCGCACACCGCCGACTGCGGCGACGTGGAGCCGCCCGCGGCATCCGTCGTCATCAACGAGTTCTCCGCGAACACCGTCGGGTCGACCGACGTCGAGTACGTCGAGCTCCTCGCCTCGCCCGCATCGACCGATCTCAGCGGCTACCGCGTGCTCGAGGTCGAGGGCGACGTGAACGGCACGGTGACCGGCACGGTCGACGAGGTGATCTCGTTCCCGGCCGCCGACGCCGAGGGGCGCAGCCTCGCCTCGCTCGCCAACGGCGCCCTCGAGAACGGCACGATGAGCCTCCTGCTCATCACCGGCACCGCGCCCGCGCTCGGCGCCGACCTCGACGCGAACGACGACGGCGTCATCGACGAGGGCCTCGGCTTCGAGGTCGTCGACGCGATCGCCGTCGACGATGGCGGCGCCGGCGACCTGACCTACGGCGGCGTGACGCTCGACGTCGCATACGACGGCTTCTCCTTCGCCCCGGGCGGCGCTTCGCGCATCCCGGACGGCACCGACACCGACGCCGCGGCCGACTGGGTGCGCAACGACTTCGACCTCGCGGGCTACGACGGCACGGCCGGCACGCCTGTCGAGGGCGAGGCGCTGAACACGCCGGGCGCCGCGAACGCCGTCTTCACCCCCGGCCCCGAGGAGCCGGAGCTGCTGCCCATCGGCACCGTGCAGGGCGCGGGTGACGCGTCGCCGTACGCCGGGACGCCCGTCATCGTGGAGGGCGTCGTCACCGCCGACTTCCAGCAGGGCGGCTTCAACGGCTTCTACGTGCAGGATGCCGGCGACTCAGACCCGGCGACGTCGGACGGCATCTTCGTCTTCCAGGGCGGCGTCGAGGTCTCGGTCGGCGACCGGGTGAGCGTCACCGGAGTCGTCGCGGAGGACTTCGGACTCACCAGGATCAACGCGACGGCGGTGTCGGTCGCCGCCTCGGGCGAGTCGCTTCCCGCGCCGGTGGAGCTGACGCTCCCCGCGACCGCCGCGCAGCGCGAGGCGCTCGAGGGTATGTACGTGACCCTCCCGCAGCAGCTGACGATCGGCGAGACCTTCGAGTTCGGCCGCTTCGGCACCGTGACCCTCACGGTCGGGCGTCAGTACCAGCCGACGCACCTGTTCGACGCGGGGTCGCCCGAGGCGATCGCGAAGCTCGCGCAGAACATCGACGAGAGCATCGGCCTCGACGACGGCCGCGGCAACCAGAACCCCGACCCGGCGATCCACCCGAACGGCGAGGAGTTCACGCTCGAGAACACGTTCCGAAGCGGTGACCTCGTCACCGACGCCACCGGTGTGCTCGACTACCGCTTCGACCTGTGGAGTGTGCAGCCGACCGAGGGTGCGCAGTTCGAGGTGGGGAACCCCCGCACCGAGGTGCCCGAGGTGGGCGGCGACCTGAAGATCGCGAGCTTCAACGTGCTCAACTACTTCACGACGCTCACCGGCTCCGACGCCCGCGGCGCGAACGACGCCGTCGAGTTCGAGCGGCAGGAGGCGAAGATCGTCGCCGCGCTGGCCGAGATCGACGCCGACGTGTTCGGCCTCATGGAGATCGAGAACAACGGCATCGCGCTCGAGACGCTCACCGCGGCGCTCAACGAGCACCTCGGCGCCGACGTCTACGACTACATCGAGACGGGTGAGATCGGCACCGACGTCATCGCGACGGCCATCATGTACAAGCCTGCCGCGGTCACACCTGTGGGCGACTTCCTACTGATGGACGAAGAGAAGGATGCCCGCTGGCTCGACGACTTCAACCGTCCGGGCCTGACGCAGTCGTTCGCGGATGCCGCCGGCTCGACCTTCACGGTCGTGGTCAACCACCTGAAGTCGAAGGGATCGGCCTGCGACGCCGTGGGCGACCCGATCGACCCGAACGGCCAGGGCAACTGCAACGGCGTCCGCACCGATGCCGCCGCAGCCCTCGCCGACTGGCTGGCGACCGATCCGACCGGTGCCGGCGCGGGCCGCGAGATCATCCTGGGCGACCTGAACTCGTACGCGCAGGAGGACCCGATCCAGGAGCTCACCGGCGCCGGGTTCACCGATCTGCTGAAGCAGTTCTCGGGCACGGAGGCGTACTCGTACGTGTTCGACGGCCAGTCGGGCTACCTCGACCACGCCCTGGCGGGCGGCGACATCGTCGACGAGGTGACCGGTGCGGCCGACTGGCACATCAACGCCGACGAGCCGAGCCTCATCGATTACGACATGTCGTTCAAGGCCGACGCGCAGGACGCACTGTACGCCGCGGACGCCTACCGCTCCAGCGACCACGACCCGGTGGTGCTGGGCCTCGCGATGCCGGCTCCCGACACCACGGCGCCGACCATCGACGCCGTCGCGCTGCCGTCGTTCATCCTCGTTCCCAACAACAAGGACCGCACCGTGTTCATGTACGTGGATGCGGCGGACGACAGCGGCGAGGTGACCGTCGAGCTCACCGACGTCACCACCAACGGCAAGCCGCGGGCGGAGTGGTCTCAGACCGGCGACCGCACCGTGAAGGTGAAGGCCGTCAACGGGGCGGTGTACCGCTTCACCTGGACGGCGACGGATGCGGCAGGCAACTCCGCGACCGACACGGCGGTGGTCGTCGTCGGCATCAGGGGTCTGATCGACTTCCTGTAGGCCGCTCCTGCACAGGCCGCGGCATCCGTCCCCTCGTCAACAGATGAGCCGGACGGATGCCGCGGCTTCGTGCTGCGCGGCCACGATTGCCGCATGCAGTGCACACCCGCCGACGTCGCGCGACTCGACGTCATCGTGTCCGAGCTCGACCGGCTCGTCGAAAGACTCGCCGCCGTCACCGGCACCGTGCGAGGGCTCGAGGCCGGCACCCGCTGGCGCGCCCGCGCGGCGGCGTCCTTCCACGACCGCGCGCAGGCGTACGCAGGCGACGTCTCGGCGCTCGGCGGGCTGAGCGAGCAGGTGCGGTCCGCGGCGCGGCGGGCGCGCTGGGTGACCGTGCTGAGCGTCGACTGGGCGGGCCGATGAGCCTCGAGATCCGCGGCGGCGGGGCGGTGTCGGTCGACACGGCCACCCTCCGCGCGACGGCTGCCCGCTTCCTCGACGTGCGCGACGAGCTCGAGGCGATCGCGCAGCGGCTCGGCGCGGTGCAGAACATGCTGTTCGAGGCACGGGCGACCGCGTGGGAGGCCGCGAACGACGCCGCCGTCCTCGGCAGGCGCATCGCCGACGAGTGCATCGCGGCGGCCGAGATCGCCGAGGCGCTCCGGGAGGCTGCGGCGATCTACGAGCTCGTCGAGGTGAACGCCGCCCATCATGCGGCGGTGCTGGCGGGCGACCGGGCCGCCGCCGCGCTCGCCGAGGCCCGCCGCTCCGAGGTGCTCGCCGCGTACCCCGACGCCGATCTGCCGGCGCGTCTGGCGGACTTCGAGCGGCAGGTGCTCGTTCCCGGCGAAATCGTGCGGCAGGCGACCGAGGCGGGCTTCAACATCGGCGACAACTTCTCAGGTCCCCTGGGTGCGGCCTACGGCGGGGTCGGCGCGGGCGGCGCCGCGCTCGCCTTCGGTATGCTCGCCAACCTCGATGGCCGGGGCCGACTCACCCGAGACGCGCGGCTCACGCCGAGGCAGGCGCCCGTCACCGTCGCGCGGGTGTCGACAGCCCCGGCCGCCGCCCCGCGCTCTCTCGCCGCGGCCGTCGCGCGCATGCCGACGGGCGACGCGCAGGTGCGGGTGGAGCGCTACACGATGCCCGACGGGTCGAGGCGGTTCGTGCTCTACGTCGCGGGGACCCGCTCGGTGGCGCCGAGCACCGTCGACCCGTGGGACGGCACCTCGAACCTGGAGCTCTACAGCGGTGTCGCCTCGGCGTCGTACGTCGCGACCCAGCGCGCCCTCGACGACGCGGGAGTGCGGCCGGGAGACGTCGTTCATGCCATCGGCCATTCGCAGGGCGCGATGATCACGACGCACCTGGCGCTCGAAGGCGGCTACGACACACAGACCTCGATCACCCTCGGCTCGCCCGTGCAGGCCGATCTCGACGACACGACGCTCAGTGTCGATCTGCGCCACACCGACGATCCCGTCGTCTCGCTCGCCGGCGGCGGGCACGTCGGGGCCGTCGGCGCACCGGGCAGCTTCATCGTCGAGACGGTCGCAGACCCCGCGGTCGGCCTCCGCGACGCTGCGATCCCGGCGCATCAGCTCGACTCCTACGCGGTCACGGCAGCCGACGTCGACGCGTCGGGCGACCCGCGGGTCGCGCAGCTGCAGTCCGTGTTCGACGAGCTCGGCGGCGCGGTCGAGGCCGACGCGGTGGAGTACGGTGCAACGCGGGGCGGAGACGGCTGAAGCGGCGGTCAGCGCGTGCCGGCGGCATCCCAACCCGCTCGCGCGGCGTGCCACCCCAGCTGGGCGCGGGTGCGCACCCCGGCGCGATCCATCAGGTCGCGCACGCGTCGCTGCACCGTCCGCAGCGACACGCCCAGGTGCGAAGCGGCCGCCTCGTCGGTCTGGCCGGCGAGCAGCAGCGAGAGCAGGCGGGCGTCGAGCGCATCGACGACACCGACTCCGGACACCGGACCCGTCGCGTCGAGCACGATCGGCGCAGCCATCGACCAGGTGAGGTCGAACAGAGCGATGAGGCCGGTCAGAAGAGCGCTCGGCCGCACCAGCAGCGCGGCCGCGAACGCCCGATCGCGGTCGGAGGGCACCGGCATGAACGCGAGTTCGCGGTCGACGATCACCATGCGGACCGGGAGCGAGTCGACCACCCGCGCCTCCTCGCCCGCGGCGAGGGACTCCGCGAACGAGTCGAGGCCCTCGGCGTGCGACTCGAGCATGGCCCGTTCGAGCACGACCCGGTACAGCACTCCGCGCGCGACGAGTTCGTCCTCGATGCCGTTCTCGTGGGCAGCAGTCACCGCGACCGGGTGCTGCACGAATGCGCACACCTCGCTGGTCGCCTCGGACTGCACGCGAGTGAACCACTGGGCGACGTCGTCGGCGCCGCGAACGACCTGCACGACGTCGTCGGCGGTGTCGCCGCCCCTGCTCACCATCCGGTACAGCTCCTGGAGCGAACCCAGGTCGGCCTGGGCGCGCTGCACAGCTTCCTCCCGCGCGGCGACGGCGGCGCCGAGGGCGACCGACGGCGGTGCGGCGACGAACCGGCGGCCTTCCGCCCCGCGGGCGTCGATGGCGAGGGGAGCAGCGAAGCCCGCCGACGCGAGCTGCGTGAGGGAGGCCGCCGCGGTGGCCTCGTCGACGCCGAGGGCGGCCGCGAGCTGCGCGGCATCCGACGATGACGCGGTGAGGAGCACGCGGTACGCGCGCATCAGCCCGGGCGCCATCCCGCCCGCCTCGGCGAGGAGGTCCTGGTCCGGCACCGGGTGCTGCTCTGCGGGATGCGACGACATCGCGGCACCACCACCCTTCCCTGAGACCCTACGTCGCCTGCGGGTTCCCGTCATGTCGCACACCCGCCAGTGGGATCCCTGCGCGACCGCGGGGTCGGCGTGAGACAGTGACCGACAATCCCCACACCCCCTTTTCGGAAAGGCATCACGATGCTCCCTCCCGCCCGCGCGCGGCTCGCTGCTATCGCAGCAGGCCTCGCCCTCGCGACCGGGGTGATCACCCCCGCGTTCGCGAGCACCGGATCCGACGAACCCCCCGCCGTCGACGACACCGCCATCCCCGCCGGCGAGTCGAAGACGGTCACCCTCATCACCGGCGATGTCGTGCACGTCACCACGCTGCCGACCGGGAAGGACACCGTCACGGTCGACGCCGTGTCGGGTGCGCCCGACACCATCCAGACGGTCCAGATCGACGACGACGTCTACGTCCTGCCGGAGGCGGCGTCGAAGTACCTGAGCTCGGGCGCCCTCGACCGTCAGCTGTTCAACGTCTCGGACCTCATCGAGTACGGCTACGACGACGCCTCGTCGAGCGGCATCCCGGTGATCGCGCAGTACGACATGCGGGCGCGCGCCGCGCGGACCGCGCCGACGGGCAGCGAGCAGACGCTCGCGCTGGGCTCGATCGACGGCGCTGCGCTCCAGACCGACAGCGAGCAGTCCACGGCGTTCTGGTCGGCGCTCACGGCCCCCGCCACTGCGCGGGCAGGCGGCAGCGGCGAGCTCGCAGGCGGCGCGATCACCAAGCTGTGGCTCGACGGCCAGGTCAGCTCCACCCTCGAGGTCAGCGTTCCCCTCGTGGGCGCGCCCGAGGCATGGGCGGCGGGCCACGACGGGTCGGGCGCCCGCGTCGCCGTGCTCGACACGGGGATCGACGCGGAGCATCCCGACGTCGCCGACGTCGTCACCGAAGCGGTGTCGTTCGTCCCCGGTGAGGAGGTCACCGACGTGAACGGCCACGGCACGCACGTCGCCGCCACGGTCGCCGGATCGGGCGCGGCGAGCAACGGCACCCACACGGGGGTGGCGCCCGGCGCAGAGGTCGTCGTCGGCAAGGTCCTGAGCGACGCCGGCACCGGCCAGGACTCCTGGATCATCGCCGGGATGGAGTGGGCGGTCACCGACGGCGGCGCCGACATCGTGAGCATGAGCCTCGGCGACGACGAGCGCAACGACCAGGACAACCCGATGGCGCAGGCGGTGAACGAGCTGAGCGAGCGCCACGACGCGCTGTTCGTCATCGCGGCCGGAAACTCCGGGGCGAAGGGGACGATCGGAACCCCCGGCACCGCCGAGGCGGCGCTGACCATCGCGGCGACCGATGACGACGACGACCTCGCGCCGTTCTCGTCTCGGGGGCCGCGCGGTCTCGACGACGGTCTCAAGCCCGACATGGCGGCGCCGGGCGTGGGCATCACGGCAGCGCGCTCGCAGTACAGCAGCGGCAGCGGGCTGTTCAAGACGCTGAGCGGAACATCGATGGCGACCCCGCACGTCGCGGGCGCCGCGGCCATCCTCGTGGGCGCGCATCCGGACTGGAGCGCACCGCGACTGAAGAGCGCACTGATGTCGTCGGCCGTCGAACTCGACTACACCGCCTACGAGGTGGGCACCGGGCGCCTCGACATCCCGGCGGCGCTCGACGGAGTCGACGCGACCGGATCGGTGTACTTCGGCAAGGTCGCCTGGGGCGACGCCGACCCCGAGCCCGTCACGAAGACCATCACGTGCAGCAACGACACCGACACCGCGCTCGAGCTCACGCTCACCAGCACGTCGAGCGGCCCCGACGGCGCGGTCGACCTGGTCGAGCTCTCCGCCGAGACGCTGACGGTGCCCGCGCACGGCACCGCGACCGTCGACGCCACGGCGTCGTTCGGGTCGGCTCCGACGGCGGGCAACCACCTCGGTCAGGTCGTCGCGACAGCGGCCGACGGCTCCGTCGCTGCGCGCACCACCACGGGCCTCACCCGCGAAGACGAGCGGTACGACCTCGACATCACCGTTCTCGGTCCGGACGGAAAGCCCGCACGGGCCGACGTGCTGACCTTCCAGTACGGCACGACGTCATTCGTCGAGCGGTCGACCGACCCTGCGACCGGCACGGTGGCGACCCAGCGCGTGGCGCCGGGCACATTCGCGGTGATGACGAAGCTGCGGTTCGGCTCGGGCGCCGGCACCGACAACACCTACTGGCTCACGGCGCCCCACCTCACCGTCGCCGACGGCGATGCGCACATCGTGCTCGACGCGAGCAAGGCCGTGCCGGTGGAGCTGAAGACACCGAAGAAGAGCGCGCCGTACACGAGCCGGGTCGAGTGGTTCCACGATGCGGGGCTGGGCGACGAGCCGACGACGTTCCTCTCGTCGCTCAACGTCGCGCCGGGATCGCGGATGTGGATGCTGCCGACGGGTGACGTCGCCGGTGGCGAGTACGACTTCACCATGCGCTGGTCGAAGACCGAGCCGCTCCTCGACCTCGCCGTGAAGTCCGGATCGGACAAGACCGCCGTCGCGGGGCTCTACCAGCGCAGCAGCGCCCGCCTCGACGGACGGGTGGATCTCGCGGTCGTCGACGCCGGCGACGGCACACCGGACGAGATCGCCGCGGCCGACGCCGAGGGAGCCGCGCTCCTCGTCGCCGACGATCCGACTCTCACCCCGGCCGGTCGCGCGGCGCGCGCCGCGGCCGCCGCAGAGGCCGGTGCCGAGCTGCTCATCCTCGCCAACAGCCAGGCGGGGGCGCTGTACGACGCCGCCGGCGGGTCCGTCGTTCCGACGATCTCGGTGTCGACCGACACCGGTGCCGCGCTCGCGGCCACCGCGGAGTCGGGTGCGCGTCTCACCGGGTCGGCGACGAGATACCCCGACTACACGTACGACTACGTCCACACGTGGAAGGGATCCGCACCGGAGAACCTCACGCTCTCGCCGCGTGAGCGTGACCTGGTGAAGATCACCGATCGGTTCGTCGACCCGCAGCCGAAGCTGATGTACATCCACCGCTTCGACTGCCCGGCGTACCTGCTTCGCTGCTTCGGATCATCGCAGGACTGGATGACCGGCTCCGACCACGTCGTGTACGTCAGCCCGGCGCAGAAGGACGCCGGATCGACGTGGGTGGCTGCGGTCGAGACGGTTGCGCCCAGCTGGTACCTCACCACCGACGAGGAGTCCTACACGCCCGGAGAACGGGAGACGCTGGACTGGTTCGAGATCGCCGCACCGCGTCAGGGCGGCGGGTTCACGGAGTCGTACAGCCGGGGCCTCCAGCTGCGTGCGAACGTGCCGTCGGGGAGCGCCTCCGAGCAGCTGTCGGGGTACTACCCGTCAGGGGCGAAGCTCGCGAGCCGGCTCTACAAGGGCGACACGCTGCTGCGGTCGAGCTCCTCGCAGTCGGTGGCGGTGAACGTCCCCGCGGCGACCGGCCCGCAGACGTACCGCTACGAGCTCGACGTCACGGCTCCGGCCGGAACCGTGAACTCGACGCGCACGGCCACGGCGTGGACGTTCGTCGACGACCAGGCCGAGGACGGCGACCTGCCGATCATCGGACTGAGCTACGACGCCCCGGCAGACCTGTCGGGCGAGGTGCTGCGCGCGAGCCTGGTGACGATCACGCCGTCGCACATCGAGGGGGCGCGGAACACCGGAAAGTTCACCTCTCTCACCGCGCAGGTCTCGTTCGACGAGGGGGCCACGTGGAAGAAGGCGCACGCGGTCCGTGTCGGCGACAGCTGGACGGTGCCGTTCCTGGCCCCGAAGGGGTCGTCGAGCGTGTCGCTGCGCACGACGGTGAACGACGACGCCGGAAACGCGGTGACGCAGGAGATCATCAGAGCCGTCGGCGTGCGCTGATCCCCGCACACAGAGACGCCGCCCCCGCCCGGAATCCATCGGGGCGAGGGCGGCGTCGTTACGGGTGCCCCGTTCAGTCCTTGCGCTTGGGTCGCAGGATGATCCCGAACACCCAGTTGATGAGCGAGATGATGATCGCCGCGACCAGCCCCCACCAGAAGTCCTCGACGCGCAGGCCGAAGTTCCAGAAGCTCGTGAGCCAGGCGGTCAGCCACAGCAGGAACGCGTTGATCAGCAGGCCGATGAGGCCGAGCGTCAGGATGTAGATCGGGAACGCCAGCACCTTGATCACGGTGCCGATGATCGTGTTGACGAGCGCGAAGATCGCGGCGACGAGCAGCAGGGTGAGCACCAGCTGCAACGTCGCTCCCGGGGGGAAGGCGATGACGGTGACGCCGAGGGCGGGGATCAGGGTCACGACCCAGATCGCGAATGCGTTGACGACGACGCGGATGAGGAATCCCATGGCCCGCAGTCTGGCACGGCGCGGACCGAATGCACGGATGTCGGGCGGGGTCGTCGGAGGTCCGAGTATCCTCCCGTCGGCATACGGGGCGCTCGTAGACTCGACTGCGTGACCGACGACCATGAGATCCCCGTCCGGGTCCGCCCCGAGATCGCCGCACTGCCGCCCTACCGTCAGGGCCGCCAGGCCGGCGCAGAGGCGTTCAAGCTGTCGAGCAACGAGAACCCCTTCGATCCGCTCCCGGGCGTCGTCGACGCCGTCCGCGGCGCGAGCGCCCTCAACCGGTACCCGGATGCCACGGCCCTGCGCCTGCGCGAGCGCCTCGCCGACCGGTTCGGCGTCACCGCCGACGGCGTGCACATCGGCGCCGGCAGCGTGTCGATCATCGCCCAGCTGATCGCAGCCACCTCCGGGCCCGGCGACGAGGTCGTGTACGCCTGGCGCTCGTTCGAGGCATACCCCGGCCTCGCCGTCGTCGCCGGGGCGCGGAGCGTGCAGGTGCCGCTCGACGCCGACGCCGGTCACGACCTCGACGCGATGGCGGCGGCGATCACCGACCGAACCCGTGCCGTGATCGTCTGCACCCCCAACAACCCCACCGGCACGATCGTGACGCAGGCCGCGTTCGACGCGTTCGTTGCGCGCGTGCCCGCCGACGTGCTCGTCATCCTCGACGAGGCGTACGCCGAGTTCGTCACCGACCCTGCCGCGGTGCGCGGTGAGACGGTGCTCGCCGCCGGTCGCCCGAACGTCGTCGTGCTCCGCACCTTCTCGAAGGCGTTCGGTCTGGCGGCGCTGCGCGTCGGCTACGCCGTCGGGCACCCGCGCGTGCTCGACGCCGCCCGATCCACCGCGATCCCCCTGTCGGTGACGGCGCAGGCCGAGACCGCCGCGCTCGCGAGCCTCGACGTCGAGGATGAGCTCCGTGAGCGGGTCGCCGTCATCGCCGAGCGTCGCGACCGCGTCGCCGCGGGGCTGCGCGCCGCGGGCTGGCGCGTGCCGCAGGCGCAGGGAAACTTCGTGTGGCTCCCGTCGGGCGAGGCCACCGCGGCTGCCGCGGTGCGGTTCGATGCGGCCGGGCTCATCGTGCGAGCCTTCCCCGGCGACGGCATCCGCATCTCGATCGGCGAGGAGGAAGCTGTCGACAAGGTCCTACAGATCGCAGCATCCGTTGTCGAAGACCTTCCAGAAGGCCACATCGGACGAGGGATAGCGTGACAACCATGACCCCGCTCGAAGACACGGCGTCGACCCCGGTGACCGCCGCCGACCCTGCGCTGGTCCGCGTGCTCGACGCGGACGGAGCCTTCGCTCCGACTCCCGCCGCGGAGCCGTATCTCGACCTCGTGGCCTCGCTGAGCGACGCCGACTTCGAGATCTTCTACCGCGACATGGCGGTCATCCGCGCGTTCGACCAGCAGGCGACGAACCTGCAGCGCCAGGGTCAGCTGGCGCTCTGGCCGCCGAGCTACGGGCAGGAGGCCGCGCAGGTCGGCAGTGTGCACGCCGCCCGTACCCAGGATCACCTCTTCCCGTCGTATCGCGAGCACGTCGTCACCCGCGTCCGCGGCGTCGACCCGATCGACATCATCCGCCTCATGCGCGGACTCACCCACGGCGGATGGAACCCGTTCGACCCGAAGAACGGCAACACGCACATCTACACGCTGGTGCTCGGTGCGCAGACGCTGCACGGCACCGGGTTCGGCATGGGGCTCGTCTTCGACGGCCGCTGCGGCACCGGCGACCCCGAGCGCGACGAGGCCGTCATCGTCTACTACGGCGACGGCGCCTCGAGCCAGGGCGACGTGCACGAGGCCATGGTGTTCGCGAACAGCTACCAGACGCCCGAGGTCTTCTTCCTGCAGAACAACCAGTGGGCGATCTCGGTTCCCGTGGCCACGCAGTCGCGCTCGCCGCTGCACCGCCGCGGGGCGGGCTACGGAATGCCGAGCATCCCGATCGACGGCAACGACGTGATCGCGAGCTGGGCGGTCACGCGCCGGGCGCTCGACGAGGCGCGCGCCGGGCACGGCCCCCGTGCGATCGAGGCCCTCACGTACCGGCTCGGCGCGCACACGACGAGCGACGACCCCACGAAGTACCGCACCGGCGACGAGGAGGAGTCGTGGCGCCGCCGCGACCCGATCGCGCGCATGAAGACGTTCCTGCTCGGGCGGGGCGCATCCGAGGCGTTCTTCGCCGACGTCGAGGCGGAGGCGGCCGCCGTCGCCGATGACGTCCGCACCCGGACGAACGCCCTCGGGGGCCTCGAGCGCGGCGACATGTTCGCGCACGTCTACTCCGAGCCCCACCCGCTCGTCGACGAGCAGCGGCGGTGGCTCGACGACTACGAGGCGTCGTTCGAGGGAGGTGCGTCATGACCGATGCGGCCACCGGCATCGCGCCCGCCGCACCGCCGGCATCCACCGTCCAGACGATGCCGTTCAGCCGCGCGATCAACGCCGGCCTCCGCGCCGCGATGACCGCGAGCGACCGCGTGCTGCTGATGGGCGAGGACATCGGCAAGCTCGGCGGCGTCTTCCGCGTGACCGAGGGGCTGCAGGCCGAGTTCGGCGACCGCCGGGTGCTCGACACCCCGCTCGCCGAGTCGGGAATCGTCGGCACGGCGATCGGTCTGGCGATGGCCGGGTTCCGCCCCGTCATCGAGATCCAGTTCGACGGATTCGTCTTCCCCGCGTTCGACCAGATCACCACCCAGCTCGCCAAGATGACCAACCGCCACGAGGGCGCGCTGTCGATGCCGGTCGTCATCCGCATCCCCTACGGCGGTCACATCGGCGCCGTCGAGCACCACCAGGAGAGCCCCGAGGCGTACTTCACGCACACCGCCGGGCTCCGCGTGGTGAGCCCGTCGACGCCGAACGACGGGTACTGGATGATCCAGGACGCCATCGCCTCGAACGACCCGGTGATCTTCCTCGAGCCCAAGGCCAAGTACTGGATGAAGGGCGAGGTCGACACCGCCGCCCGAGCCATCGACCTCCACGCCTCGCGCGTGGTGCGCCGCGGCACCGACGTCACCCTCGTCGGGCACGGCGCCATGGTGACGACGCTGCTGCAGGCCGCAGCGCTCGCCGAGTCGGAGGGCACCAGCTGCGAGGTCATCGACCTGCGGTCGCTGTCGCCGGTCGACTACGCGCCGATCCTCGACTCGGTGCGCCGCACCGGCCGCATGGTCTACGCCCAGGAGGCGCCCGGGTTCACCTCGGTCGGTTCCGAGGTGGCCGCGACCGTCATGGAGCGGGCGTTCTACGCTCTCGAAGCTCCGGTGCTGCGCGTCTCGGGCTTCGACGTGCCGTTCCCGCCCGCCAAGCTCGAGGGTGCGTATCTGCCCGACGCCGACCGCATCCTCGAAGCCGTCGACCGCGCCCTCGCCTACTGAACGGACCACCCATGAGCACTCAGACATTCGTCCTCCCGGACGTCGGCGAAGGACTCACCGAAGCCGAGATCGTGCAGTGGCGCGTCGCCGCAGGCGACACCGTGGGCGTCAACGACGTGCTCGTCGAGATCGAGACGGCGAAGTCGCTCGTCGAGCTTCCGTCGCCGTTCGCGGGCACGGTCGGCGAGCTCCTCGTCGGCGAGGGCACGACGGTCGACGTCGGGGCCCCGATCATCACGATCGAGGCGACGGATGCCGCATCCGCCGGCCCGTCGACGATCGGCCAGACCGAGCACGGCGCGCCCGAGGCCGCCGCAGCCGAGGGCGAAGGTGCGGTGCTGGTCGGCTACGGCACCGGGGGGAGCGTCGCGTCGCGCCGCAAGAAGCCCGCGCCGTCACCGGCCGAGCGCGTGGCATCCTCTGTGGGCGTCGTGGCCAAGCCGCCGATCCGCAAGCTCGCCCGCGACCTCGGCGTCGACCTGTCGGCCGTCACCCCGAGCGGGCCGGCGGGCGAGGTGACCCGCGACGACGTGGTCAAGCACGCGTCGCAGGCCAGCGTCTTCCGCAACCTCGAGACCCCCGAATGGGGTGCTGTGCGCGAAGAGTCGATCCCGGTCTCAGCGCCGGCGCCGGCATCCGTCGCCCCCGCCCAGGCCGCGCCGCCGGCCGCGGACTCGCGCGAGGAGACCATCGCGGTCAAGGGCGTGCGCAAGGCCACCTCGTCGGCCATGGTGCAATCCGCGTACTCGGCGCCGCACGTGTCGGTGTGGACCGACGTCGACGCGACGCGCACGATGGAGCTCGTCAAGCGGCTCAAGGCCTCGCCGGACTTCGCCGATGTGCGCATCTCGCCGCTGCTCATCATGGCCCGCGCCGTGATCTGGGCGGCACGGCGCACGCCGATGGTGAACGCCGCGTGGGTCGACGGCGCCGACGGCGCGGAGATCCGCGTGCGCCGCTACGTGAACCTCGGCATCGCGGCGGCGACGCCCCGCGGCCTCCTCGTGCCGAACATCAAGGACGCCCAGGATCTGTCGATGCGCGACCTCGCCCGCGCGCTCGAGAAGCTCACGCTCACGGCGCGCGAGGGCAAGACCTCGCCCGCCGACCAGCACGGCGGAACGATCACGATCACGAACATCGGCGTGTTCGGGATGGATGCCGGCACGCCGATCATCAACCCCGGTGAGGCGGGCATCGTGGCGATGGGCACGATCCGCCAGAAGCCGTGGGTGGTCGACGGCGAGGTGCGTCCGCGCTTCGTCACGACGGTGTCGGGGTCGTTCGACCACCGCGTGATCGACGGCGACGGCATGTCGCGCTTCATCGCCGACGTGGCGTCGATCCTCGAGGAGCCGGCGCTTCTGCTCGACTGAGATCGCTCCCCGGCCGAGCAGACGGTCGCCGGTGTGCGCGAATCCTGCGGGTGGGCATCAGATCCGCTGCACACCCACAGGATTCGTGCCCAGCCGCGATGCGAGGCGCTCGGCTCAGATCCGTTCGGCGTGACGCAGCAGCGAGTGCGGCGCGATCGAGCGGGGCCGGCGCAGCAGCACCAGCAGCACGATCGCGAGGAGGCCGCCGAGCGTGCCCGCGACGATGTCGCTCATCGTGTCGGCGTTGCCGTTCTGGGCGGTGGTGCCGATGAGGATGTCGCTCGAGTACTCGCTGATCTCCCACGCCGCAGCGAACGCCATCGGCGTCATCTGCACGACCACGAGGGCGAACCACATCGGCAGCGGGTGGCCGACGCGCTCCTCGGCGCGCCGCACCGCCAGCATGCCGAGCCACGCGAGCATGACGCCCGAGTCGAAGTGCACCAGGGTGTCCCACTGCTCGATGTAGCCGTACACGTTCAGTGCGCTGCCGGCGAAGGGGCCGGCGATGATGAAGATGATGTAGTGCAGCTGCAGCGCGCGCGGCAGCGCGGTGCGCAGGATCAGCTCGACGAGGGCCGGCACGAACAGCGACAGCGCGATGAGGCTGCCGAGCCACGGCTTCGCCGGCTCGCTGAACGCCGACACGACGAACCCGACCGCGATGCAGGCCACGACGAACGGCAGGGCGAACAGCGCGGATGCCCGTGCGGTCTGGGCGATCGGCGTGGATGCGCCGGACTGGGCGAAGTCGGGCTCGGCTGCCGGTCGGTCGGTCATCGGCGTTCTCCTCGGGAAGACGGATGCCGCCACAGTAGCGCCGCCGACTCCCGGTGCCGAGGTTGGACGCTCCCATTCGATTCGAGAACGATTATCAATAGCGTTAGTCTGGCTTCATGGTCCCGAAGCACTCCGCCGTCTCCGCGCTCGCCCTCGGCGCAGCATCCGCCCTCGTCCTCACCGGGTGCGCCACGGCGACGGGCACGGCGGCGGAAGACGACGGCCCTATCTCGGTGGTCGCGTCGACCGATGTGTACGGCGACATCGCCGCCACGGTCGGCGGCGACCTGGTCGAGGTGACCTCGATCATCTCGTCGGCGGCGCAGGACCCGCACAGCTACGAGGCGAGTGCGCGCGACCAGCTGACGGTCTCGAAGGCCGACCTCATCATCGAGAACGGCGGAGGCTACGACCCGTTCATCGATGCGCTCATCGACGCGAGCGGGAGCGAGGCGACCGTGCTCACCGCCTCGGAGTTCTCGCACGACTGGCCCGGAGGCGACGCCCACGGCGACTCGGGCGACGAGCACGCGGAAGACGAGCACGCCGACGACGAGCACGCGGAAGACGAGCACGCCGACGACGAGCACGCGGATGATGAGCACGCGGATGATGAGCACGGTCACGACCACGTCGAGGGCTTCAACGAGCACGTCTGGTACGACCCGCACGCCATGGCCGACCTCGCCCTCGGCATCGCGTCGCAGCTCGAGCTGCTGAGCCCCGACGACGCCGACACCTTCGCCGCGAACGCCGAGGCCTTCGTCGCCGATCTCACCGGCCTCGAGGACGAGCTCGACGCGCTCTCCTCCGCCCACGCGGGCGCCGAGGTGTTCCTCACCGAGCCAGTGTCGTTCTACCTCGTCGAGGCGGCGGGTCTCGTCGACGTCACGCCCGCCGACTTCAGCGAGGCCGTCGAGGAGGGGCAGGATGTCGCTCCCGCGACGCTGCTCGAGTCGCTGCACCTCGTCTCCGACGGCCACGTGAGCGTGCTGATCACCAACTCCCAGACCGGCGGCGCCGAGACCGATCAGATGATCGCCGAGGCCGAGGATGCCGGCATCCCCGTGATCGCGTTTTCGGAAACGCTCCCCGAGGGCCAGACTTACATCTCGTGGATGCAGGCGAACATCGAGGCGCTGAGCACGGCGCTGCAGGCGTGACCGTGCCGCCGGCGGGCGGCGAGGCGGCGCTGCGCATCCGCGGTGCCGCCCTGCGGCGCGGCGACCGCGAGCTCTGGGCCGACCTCGACCTCGACGTGCGCCCCGGCGAGCTCATCGCCGTGCTCGGCCCGAGCGGGTCGGGCAAGACCACGCTCCTCCGCTCGATCCTCGGGCTCGAGCCGCTGAGCTCGGGCGAGATCACGGTGCTCGGCGAACCCGTGACCGCCCGCGGAAACCGCCGTGTGGGCTACCTGCCGCAGTCGCGGCCGCTCCCGCCCGACACCGCGCTGCGCGCGCGCGACCTGGTCGCGCTCGGTGTCGACGGTCACCGGTTCGGGCTGCCCATCCCCCGGCGCGGCGACAAGCAGGCGGTCGACGCGCTCATCGACGCGGTGGGCGCGCGGGCGTTCGCCGATACACCCGTCGGCCGACTCTCGGGCGGGGAGCAGCAGCGGCTGCGCGTCGGTCAGGCGCTCGCCGGCGACCCGAAGCTGCTGCTGTGCGACGAGCCGCTCACCAGCCTCGACCTCGCGAACCAACAGGCCGTGATCGGCCTCATCGACCGTCATCGGCGCGAGAAGGGCGCCGCCGTCGTGCTGGTCACCCACGACATCAACCCGCTCCTCGGCAAGGTCGACCGCATCCTGTACCTCGCCGGCGGCCGCTTCACGCTCGGCACCCCGAAGGAGGTGCTCCGCAGCGACGTGCTCACCGACCTGTACGGCGCGCACGTCTTCGTGCTGCGCGCCGGCGACCGGCTCGTCGTCGTCGGCGCGCCCGACGCAGAGGAGTCGCACCACCACCACGACGAGGCCCACGCATGAACTGGAGCGACATCGCCGACGCGATGTTCGGCGGGCTGCCCGTCTACGGCGAGATCCTCGCCCTCGTGTCGAACGCGGTCTGGGCGGGGGCCGTGCTCGGTCTCGTCGGCGGCCTCATCGGGGTTTTCGTCATCCAGCGCGACATGGCGTTCGCCGTGCACGGCATCAGCGAACTCTCGTTCGCCGGCGCCGCCGCGGCGCTCCTCATCGGCGTCGATGTCGTCACCGGGTCGATCGTCGGCTCGCTGATCGCCGCCGCGCTCATCGGGTGGCTGGGCGCCCGCGCGCGCGACCGCAACTCGATCATCGGCGTGCTGATGCCGTTCGGCCTCGGCCTCGGCATCCTGTTCCTCTCGCTGTACCAGGGCCGCAGCGCCAATCGCTTCAGCCTGCTCACCGGGCAGATCGTGTCGGTGCAGTCCGACCAGCTGTGGTGGCTCGTGGGCATCGGCGTGGTCGTGCTCGCCGGCGTCCTCCTCATCTGGAGGCCGCTGCGCTTCGACTCGCTCGACCCCCAGTCCGCCGCCGCCCGCGGCGTTCCCACCACCTGGGTGTCGCTCGGGTTCATGCTGCTGCTCGGCCTCGTGGTCGCCGTCGCGGTGCACATCATCGGAGCGCTCCTCGTGATGGCGCTCCTGGTCACCCCCGCCGCCGCCGCGATGCGCGTGTCGTCGGGCCCGGTGGCGGTACCGGCGCTCGCCGCGGTGTTCGGGTTCGTGTCGGCGGTCGGCGGCATCCTGCTCGCGATCATGGGAACGCTGCCCGTGAGCCCGTACATCACCACCATCTCGTTCGCGATCTACGTCGTCTGCCGGATCGTCGGGGGTCGCCGCGACGCCCGGTGGGCGCACAGCACCCGACGGTAGACTCGCCGCCATGGCCCAGCGCAACACCTGGCAGCGCGAGCGCGTGCGCGAAGCCCTGTCCGAAGCACGGGGCTTCGTGAGCGCGCAGACCCTGCACGCCACGCTCCGCGAAGAGAACACCGGCATCGGGCTCGCCACCGTCTATCGGGCTCTGGCCGGCCTCGCGGCCGGCGGCGAAGCCGACTCGCTGCAGAGCCCCGACGGCGAGAACCTGTTCCGCGCCTGCGCGACCCCGGGGCATCACCACCACCTCATCTGCCGCAACTGCGGGCTGACGGTCGAGATCGCCGCGACCGACGTCGAGCAGTGGGCGCAGCGCACCGCTTCGGCGCACGGCTTCACCCGTGCCGAGCACATCGTCGACATCTTCGGGCTCTGCGCCGCGTGCACGGCGGCCCGGGACACCGAGCGTGCCGCGCACTGAGCCGCGCACCGCTCGGCTCGCCCCGTCGGCGTCCGCGCGCGTGCTCGCGGGGCTGGGGCTCGGTGCAGCCTTCCTCGCGCTCCTGGTGCTGATCGACCTGCTCGCGCCGACGCTCTTCGAAGCCTCGCTCCCCACGCGCGCGCAGGACGGTCTCACCCTCGCGATCAGCGTGCTGATCGAGTCGCTGCCGTTCGTCGCCCTCGGCGTGGTGCTGTCGATCGTCGTGCAGGTGTGGGTGCCGCCCGGCGTGATCGAGCGATGGATGCCGCGCGCGCCCTGGGCGCGCCGCGCCGTTCTGTCGCTGCTCGGCATGGTCGTGCCCGTGTGCGAGTGCGGCAACGTGCCCTTCGCCCGCGGACTCCTCATGCGCGGGTTCTCGGTGCCCGAGACCCTCACCTTCCTGATCGCCGCACCGATCGTGAACCCGATCGTCATCATCACCACCCACCAGGCGTTCGGCTTCGACGACGGCATCCTCATCGCCCGCCTCCTCGGCGGATACGCGATCGCGAACCTCATCGGCTGGCTGTACAGCCGGCATCCGTCGCCCGATGCGCTGCTCACCGACCGGTTCCGCGAGACGTGCGACCTCGTCGTCCACGAGCCGGGCGGCCGCTGGCGCCGCAGCCTCGCGCAGTTCGTCATCGAGCTGCGCGCCGTGATGCCCGCTCTCGTCATCGGCTCGGCGCTCGCCGGCGCCGTGCAGGTGCTCGTGCCGCGCGACGCGCTGCTGGCGATCGGGTCGAACCCGGCGCTGTCGATCGTCGCGATGATCGTGCTCGCGATGGTCGTGTCGATCTGCTCGAACGTCGACTCGTTCTTCGCGCTGTCGTTCGCCTCGACGTTCACGCCCGGGTCGATCGTCGCCTTCCTGCTGGTCGGACCCCTCGTCGACGTGAAGATGCTGGCCCTGCTGCGCACGACGTTCACCACCCGCACGCTGGTAGGCCTCTCGGCCGTCGTGATCCTCGCCGCGTTCGCGATCGGAGCGGCGGTGAACCTCATTGTCTAGTACCTCCTCGAGGGCCGGAGCGATCGGCACCCGGTGGCTGGGCGTCGGTCTCGCGTCGGCGCTCTCGGTCGTGACGCTGGGGCTCGCCGTCACGGGCCGCCTGGGGCTGTACATCAACCCCGATTCGACGTGGTTCGCGGTGTCGATGTCGATCTTCGTGCTCGCCGGAGCCGTCGGCTCGTTCGCGCTGCCGCTCGGCGCCGAGGCCGACCACGGGCACGACCACGGCGACGACCACGCCCCCCACGTCGAGGGCGGGGGGTCGCACGGCGGCGATGACCGCCCGCGCCACGGCCCGTCGGCCTTCGGGCTCGCCGCGACCGTCACGGGCGGCGTCGTCGCTTCGGGAGTGGTCGTCCTCACCCTGGTGCTGCCCCCCGCGTCGCTCTCGGCCGAGCTCGCCATGTCGCGCGATGTGGGGGCGCCGCCGCTGTTCGCGGGGCAGGATGCCGTGACCCTGGCCACGACGGGCGACACGTCGGCCTTCGGAGTCGGCGAGTGGGCGTCGGTGTTCGCGACGACGACCAACCCCGAGGCGTTCGACGGCGATCCCGTGGAGCTCACCGGGTTCGTCACCCCCGGCGACGACGGCGACTTCGACCTGTCGCGGCTCGTGATCACCCACTGCGTGATCGATGCGCAGCCCGCGAGCATCCCCGTGCTCGACGAGTCTCTGCCCGCGACCGGCCAGTGGGTGACGGTGACCGGCACGGTGCGCTCGAGCTCGGACGGGCGCCTCGCGATCGTGGCGACCGGGGTCGAGCAGATCGACGAGCCCGAGGACCCGTATGAGTACTGAGCCGCGCCCGACGCGGCGCACACGCTCCCGGCGCCGACGCGGCCGTGCGTTCGCGGGGGCGTTCGCGATCGTCGTCGGCGTGCTCGCCGTGGTCGGCGTCACCGCGGCCGCCGCGTCGGTGGTGCAGGGCCCGCGGGTCACCGCCACGAACGTCGACCCGGCGGCGGCTGTCGCGGCATCCGGATCACGGGTCAACATCACCCTGTCGCAGTCGCTGGAGGAGGTCGACCCGTCGCAGGTGACGATCACCCCCGCGACGCCCTTCGCCGTCGACACCTCGGGCCGCAGCGTCGGCGTGCGCTTCACCCTGCCCCTGTGGGACGAGACCGACTACACGGTGCGGATCGACGGGCTCCGCGGTCTCGGCGGGGGCCCGGAGGCGACGGCGACCGTGGACTTCACCACGCCGGCGCTGACCGAGTATCTGCTGCAGCGCGGCGACGACGAAGACACCGTGTTCCGCACCGGGATCGACGGCGAGGCCGCGGTGCCGGTCTTCACGCACGCGCACATCGAGGACTTCCGCGCGACGGGATCGCACCTCGTCTTCTCGGTGCGCACCGAGAACGACGAGGCGGCGCTCATCGTGACCGATCGCGACGGGGCGGATGCCCGGGAGCTCGCGCTCCCCGGCGAGGGATTCGTGTCGAATCTGCAGAGCGCGGACCGCGGCGAGATCATCGGGTACACGTTCTCGGATGCCGACCTCGAAGCCGATGGCGCCCGCGAGAGCGTGCTGTATACGGCGTCGCTGCAGGAGTCTGCCGCCGGCGACGATCCGACCCCCGTCGAGATCGAGGGCTCCGACCCCCGCGTGGCGGACTGGCGGTTCGTGCCCGACACCGACAGCGTGCTGCTGCTGTCGTTCGACGGCACCCTGCTCCTCGCGGGTGCGCACGGCGAGGATGCGACAGCGCTCGGGTCGGCACTGGGCATCGACGGCATCGCGCGCGGCTCGTCGCTCGCCGTCGTCGAGCGGCTCGACGGCCTCGGCGTCGTCGACCTCACCACCGGCACGGAGGAGCCGCTGGTCGAACCGGAGGGCGCGACCGGGCCTGCGACATCGGTGACGCCGCTCCCCGACGGCTCCACGATCCGCGCGTCGGCGGTGCTCGAAGACGACGGCAGCCCGACCGGCCGCACGGCGGTCGACCTCGTCGCCGCCGACGGCGGGGTCGTCTCGCTCACCGAGGTCGCCGACACCGACGCCGTGCTGCAGACCTGCGTATCGCCGAGCGCGCGGTACGCCGCGGTGCTCGTCGCGCCCGATGCGATCGGCAACCCCTACGACACCTACTACCTGCCGCTGCCCGAGACGGTGGAGACGCGCATCATCGCGGTCGACGACGCCGAGCAGCTCGTCGCGCTCGCCGGGTCGTCTATCTCGTGGTGCCAGACTCCGCCCCGGTAACCTTCGGCTCGGCCGTCGGCGCGATCGTCGACGGGAGACCGCGCGAGAGCAGCGCACCGAGCACCGTGAGCGCGAACACCAGGAACAGTGCCTGCCGCAGCGAGTCGAGCTGCGTGTCGGCGTAGAGCTGCGCGATCTCGGCGGCGTGCTCGGCCGGCACCCCGGCGTCGGTGAGCGCCTGCTCGGCCTGCTGCTCCGAGACGATCGGCGCACCGGTCTCGACGGCGCTCACCACGTCGGCGCGCACGTCGTCGGGCACGTCGGGGCTCGCCGCGACCGCCCCGGCGAACCCGGTGGTCAGCATGAGGATGAACACCGAGCCGACGATCGCGGTGCCGAACGACGAGCCCAGGTTCTGGAACGTGCCCTGGAGTCCGCCCACCTCGGACGTGTCGTCGTCGGTGACGGCCGACATGTTGACGTTCCCCAGCTGCGACGCGAGCAGACCGAACCCGGCCCCCACGACGAACATGCCCGCCGCGAACAGCCAGCCCGCGAGGTCGGGCTGCACGGCGATGAAGACGAGTGCGAGGCCGCCGGCCATGGTGAGCTGGCCGATGCGGCCGAGGTGACGCGCGGCGTGCACCGTCGACAGCCGCGACCCGAGCATCGAGAAGATGATCAGCCCGACGGAGAGCGGAAGGATCTTCAGCCCGGTCTGCAGCGCGTCGTACCCGAGGATCGTCTGCAGGTACACCGGAACGACGAAGAACAGCGCCGCGATCGCGAAGTACTGCGCCATGAACATGGTCAGGCCGCTGCGCAGCGCGGTGATCCGCAGCAGGCTCACCCGCAGCAGCGGCACGCGACCGGCAGCCTCGAGGTGACGCTGGCGACGGATGAACAGCCACAGCACGAGGATGCCGAGGAGCACCAGGTAGGCGACCGGTGAGATGCCGAACGGTGCGATCGTGACCCCGCCGACGACGGGCGGGTCGAGCGGCACGATCCAGCCCCAGGTCTTGGACTGCAGGATGCCGTAGACGAGCAGCCCCATGCCCGCCGCCGACAGCACCACGCTCAGCAGATCGATGCGCAGCGCGCGGTTGCCCGGCACGTCTTTGATGCGGCCCGAGACGATCAGCACGAGCACCATCACGACGGTCTCGGCGACGAACACGTACCGCCACGAGGCGTAGGTCGTGACGAGCCCGCCGATGAGCGGTCCGGCGGCCGCGGCGAGCCCGGTGATCGCGCCGAGCGCGGCGAAGGCGATCACCCGCTCGCGGCCGGTGTAGTTGATGGCGGCGAGGGCGGCGATGGCCGGGATGACGAGCACTGCGCCGAGGCCCTCGACGAGCGACCAGCCGAGCAGCAGCACGGTGAGGTCGGGGGCGAGCGCCGTGGTGAGCGAGCCGATGCCGTAGATCACCGAGCCGATGCGGAACGCCGTCGACCTGCCCCACTTGTCGCCCAGCTTGCCGCCGGTCAGCATGAACGCGGCCATGGTGAGCGCGTAGAACGTGATCGCCGCCTGCATGCCCGAGATGTCGGTGCCGAGATCCTCGGCGACGGTCGAGATCGACACGTTCATGACCGTGCTGTCGAGCACCATGACGAACTGCGAGACTCCCAGCAGGAGCAGAACGAACCAGCGGCCCATGCGGTCACAGTAGCGCCGCACCTGCGCCGCTGTCTCGCGCTCGGTGTCGCGGCGCGCCGTAGACTCCGGCCATGACCGCACGCGGGCTGCGACGCGCGACGCGCGGGGACCTCGCCCGCCTCCCCCTCGAGGTGGCGCCGCTGCTCCTCGGAGCTCACCTGACCACGATCGTGGGCGGCGACCGGGTGGTCGTCCGGCTCACCGAGGTCGAGGCGTACCACGGCCGCGGCACGGGCGACGTTCCCGACCCGGGATCGCACGCGCGGATGGGACGGACCGCCCGCAACGCCACCATGTGGGGTGAGCCCGGGCACCTCTACGTGTACCTCAGCCACGGCATCCACTCGTGTGTGAACGTCGTGTGCGGGCCGGCGGGCGTCGCGGGCGGTGTGCTGCTGCGCGGCGGTGAGGTGATCGAGGGGCAGGATGCCGCCACCCGGCGCCGCCCGGCCGCGCGCACGCCGCGCGACCTCGCCCGCGGACCGGGTCGGCTCGGAGACGCGGTAGGTCTGCGGCATCCGCGCCATGACGGCATCGACGCGATCACGGGCGACCCGCTCCACGGGGCGGTGGCGCTGCTCGAGCTGTCGGAGCCGGTCGTCGACGTCGCAACGGGGCCGCGCGTCGGGGTGGCCGGCGACGCGGGGACGGATGCCTTCCCCTGGCGCTTCTGGATCGCCGGCGACCCGACCGTGTCGGTGTTCCGCTGGGGGCGCGGAGCGGGCCCGGCCGCCGGACCCGCTCCACGCCCCGGAGTCAGCGCAGGCCCGTGACCGCCGTGACGGCGCCGCGCATCGCGCGCATGTTCTTCTCGTAGCGCGCCGCCAGCGCGATCAGCAGGGCACCGCCGGTGCCCAGCCACAGCCACCACGGCACGGCGGAGTAGTTCGCGCTGATCCACGGCCACAGCTGTGCGAGGGCGTGGAGCAGCACCACGGCCGAGCCGATGACGAGCGGCGCCTGCAGATGCCGGACGGCGCCGACGACGATCAGCGCGACCGCGACGACGCCCAGGCCGACGATGCGCCACAGGTCGCTGCCGGTGAAGTCGTGGAGGAGCGACGGCACAGTGAGCAGCGCCAGACCCGGGCCGAGCGTCGGCCAGGAGCGGGCAGTGCTGTGCAGCTGCAGATGGCGGGCGCCGACGGCGGTGAGCGCGAGTGCCGGTGCGACTGTGAGCACCTCGACCGGGCTCGTGCCGGCGAGGAACAGTGCCGCCGCGGCGAAGAGGACCGCCGACGCGACGGCGGTGCGCAGGAGCGCCTCGCCGACCCGCGCCCGCGCGATGTACCCGATGACCCCGGCGACGCTCAGCACCGCCATCACGATCGCCGCACGCACGGCGCTGTCTCCGCCGGGTGCGAGGAGGAGCGCGAGCTCGGCGGCTGCGAAGACCGCGACGCTCAGCGAGAACCCGATCCGTGCGATGCCGGCGACACGAGCCGACGAGCCGGCGCGGAGAGCCGACACGGTGACGGCCGCGACGATGCCCGCCGCGCACGTCGCCCACACGTCGGGCTCGAGACCGTGCCGCAGCGGGTCGGCGACCGCCACGAAGCGCACGGTGATCGTCGAGAGCGCGACCGCCGTCGCCCCGATCGCGGTGGCCGCAGCCCAGCGCTGCCAGTCGCGCATCCCCAGCACGGCCGCCGCGGCGACGGCGACCGCGGCAGCGACTGCAGCGGTGACCGCGGTGAACGGCGCACCCCCGTCGCCGCGGAGCACGACCGCCGCGACCACCAGGGTGGAGCCCGCCGCCGCGAGGAGCGGCGCCACCGTGGTGCGCTGGTCGAGGCGCATCCAGACGACCACGGCACCGAGCCCGACGGCCCCTGCACCGGCGACGGTCGCCGGGAGCACGGCATCCCAGCCCGGCGCGACGATCACGGCGTGCGCGCCCATCGCCAGGGCGCCGAACACCAGCACCGCCACCGACTGCGCGCGCAGGCGCGAGCATGCGGCGACCTCGATCACCGCGATGCCGAGCGCGGCGAGCAGTCCGCCGGCGATCACGAGCCAGACCCGAGGCCCCTCGAGTGGCGCGATCACGCTCGGTACGATCGCCATCGCGAGTCCGGCGAGCCACGGGGCGGCCTCGCGCGCGGGCCACGGCCGCTCCAGACGGGAGAGTCGCAGCATCGCGAGCGCGGCGCCCGCGAGAAGGGCACCGGCGATCGGGAGGCTGAGGAGCTCGACCGCTCCGTCGACCTGCGGCAGTGCGGCGACCCCGATGGCCGCGGCGCCGGCCACGGAGGTCCAGCGCGCGCCCGCCGCGAGCGGCAGCGCGTCGAGCGCGGCGGCGGCGACGTGCACGGCGAGGAGCAGCGCGAGGGCGGCGGTGATCGTCGCCGCGCCTGCCGTGGTTCCCCATACCCCGCTCGCAGCCAGGGCGACCATCGAGGCGCCGATCGCCAGCGTGATCGGAGGCGCCGTCTGGGCGAACACCTTCTGGGCCGCCGAGCCGTTGCGGGCGAACGGCACTGCAGCGAGCAGGGCGACGGCAGCCGGCACCGCGATCCAGGCGATGGTCGGCTCGCTGATGGGTGTCACGAGCGTGACCGAAGCCATCGCCACGGCGAACAGCGCGACGGTGGCGCCGGTGACGGATGCCGCGACGAGCCGCCGCAGCGGGCTCCAGGCGAGCGCCAGGCAGAGCACCCCGGCGACCGCGACGTAGATGCCGAGGCGCGGCCCCTCGTCACCGGCGCTGCTCGCCGCGGGCACGAACAGCCCGACGCCGAACGAGAGCCCGACCGCGATCGCCGCCTCGAGGTGGCGCCGCAGCCAGGTGAGGGCGCCCGCCCAAACGAGAAGCGCGATCGCCGGAGCGAGCGTGAACGCCTCCACCTGCAGCGCGACACCGTCGCCGAGCGCGATCGCGAGCCACTGCAGCAGCGCGAGCCAGGCGGCACCGATCGCCGCCCAGACGAGGAGGCGCCGCGGAGCCTGCGTCAGCGCGGCCCCTTCGCCCGGTGCGGTCGGGAACCCCGAGACCGCGGCCGCGCGCGGCGCGGCCCAGCCCCGCGTCGCCGAGGCGGCCAGGAGGGCGGCCGTGATCGCCGCCAGCTCCCACGCGACCTGCGGTGTGGACAGTTGCCAGCTCGTGGCGGCGAAGACGGCGACCGTCCCGAGGTCGAGGGCGAGCCGCGCGCGGAGCTCCTCGGTGGAGGGAGCGGTGACGCGCAGGGCGACGATGGCGGCGACTGCGGGGACCGCCGCCGCGGTCACACCGACAGTGAGCGCTGTCGCATCCGTCGCCCCGGCGACTGATGCGATTGCCGCAGCTGCCCCGCCTGCCGCGCCCGCGACGAAGAATGCCGCCGCGATGCGTGCGGACGCGTCGATCCGCGTGCGCCCGATCGCGACCGCGCTGAGCAGCGCCGTGATCAGGATGCCGCGCGCGATCGCCGCCCAGGGCTCGCCGAGGAGCGCCGCGACGGACCCGGTCGGTGCCGGGGGGAGCACGAGAGAGGTCAGCGACACAGCCAGCAGCGCCAACGCGGCAGCCGCGACCGCGGTGCGCACGAGGCGCGCGAGCGGGGCGAAGGCGGCGATGCCGAGCGAGACGAGTGCGATCCACTGCACGAGAGGCAGGGTCGCACCAGGGTCGGCCGTTACGCCCATCGCGGCGGCGATCGCCGCGGGCGCGAGCAGGGCCGACGCCGCGGCCGCTCCGATCGAGGTCACGGCGAGGATCGCTGACGCCGGTGCGGCCGCGCGGGTCACGACCGCGGCGGCGATCGGAACCACCAGGGCGGCGACGACGGCGATCGCCCACAGCCACGGCGTCGCGGTCGCCGCGACGTATGCAGTGATCGTGGCCGCACCCGCGGTGACACCCCAGCCGATGCGCGCGTGCAGGCGGGAGGGACGGCGCGACAGGCCCCAGACCGCCAGAGCGGCGATCACGAGGGCGGAGCCGACCAGCACGATCGGCACTCCCGTGCGCGCGGTCGCCGCGAGGACCAGGGACGCAGCCGCGACGAGACGTGCGTCGCGGACCCGCGGAGCGCCGAGGCCCGGTGCGAGCGCGAAGAGGATCGCGATCGCGGCGGCGACGATCACCGGCAGCGCCGGCGCGAGGACCACGGGCACGAGGGCCGCGGGCACGAGGAAGGGGTCGGTCGCCCACACGTGCCATCCGCCGGCGATCACGGCATACGCCTCCGCGAGCCAGACCGCGAAGACCACCACGGTGCTGAGCGCTGCGACGGATGCCGCCGCGATCGTCGCCGGCGTGAGGATCGGCAGGCGCCGGCGGAGCACGTCGAGGGCGACGGCGACGACGACGGGAAGAAGCGGCGCAAGCAGGAGGGCGTAGACGGGCTCGTCGCTGCGGAGGGCGGCCTGCCATCCCGCTCCGGCGAGCGTGACCGCGCCGACGCTCGAGACCGCACCGACCAGGATGCGCGCGCTCGGCAGCCGCGATGCGTCGCTCGCGCGCACCGACAGCACCGTGTACGCGGCGGCGATGAGGGCGATCGCGACCGCCGACCACAGCGGCACGCTCACCTCGTTCGGCGCGACGGCGACCGAAGCGATCGCCGCGGCTGCCAAGGCGGCGACGCCAGCCCAGGCGAGCACCTCGCGCTCGAGGACGGCATCGCGGCGAGCAGACGACCACGGCGCCGGCAGGGAGTGGGCGAGGCCGCCGACTGCCGCACCGAGGAGCCCGATCAGGAGCGCCTCCCCCGTGGGGAGGGCCACCATGCCGGCGACGATGAGGGCGATGCCGGCGAGCAGGGCGAGGACGGCGGTGAGGTCGGGAGCACGCAGCCCTGAGAGCCGTGCCCAGATCCGGCAGACCACCGCGACGACGATCGCCGAAGCCCCGGCGTAGACGAGCGGGTCGGTTCCGCCCGCGTTGAACAGGT
Organism: Microbacterium terrae; assembly: GCF_017831975.1. Taxonomy (NCBI): domain Bacteria; kingdom Bacillati; phylum Actinomycetota; class Actinomycetes; order Micrococcales; family Microbacteriaceae; genus Microbacterium; species Microbacterium terrae. The sequence goes on from NZ_JAFDSS010000001.1 coordinate 3,370,349, forward strand.
CGTTGGCGCGCACGGCCCAGGCGTCGAGCGCCAGCAGCAGGACGCCAAGCACGGCGAGTGCCTCGGCTGTCGCGGTGAGCTGGCGCCGACGAAGCAGAGACGCGCCGACGATCGTGGCGAGCGTGATTCCGCCGATGATCAGCGCCCGTACCCCGATGCCGGCGACGAACCAGGCGAGCGTCAGGAAGAAGATCGCGGCGATGCCCACGAGCGACACCCCGACGATGAGGAGCACGACCGGGACCGTGAGGCGCCGCTTCTTCGGCGATGGGGTGGCCGACGGCGCCGGCAGCCGGGGCGGGGTCGGCATCACGGCCGGGGCCGGGGTCGATGCGGCGGACGCGTCGACGAGCACCGCGAGCGGGTCGGAGCCCGTCGTGGTGGTGGACACCGTCGGCGCCGCGGCGACGATCGTCTCAGAGCCGTCATCGGCGAACATGCTGTCGGTGGAATGCACCTCGACCGCCGCCGCGACGAGGGCGTCGGAGCGCTGCCGGATGCCGGCGAGCAGGCGGCGGCGCTCCTGCTCGCACGCGAGCATCGTGCGTCCGAGCTCGAGCACGCGCGGGGCCTCCTCGTCGACCACCAGCAGGCCGCACGCGGAGCACGTTGCGCCGGTGAGCCCGCTGAAGCACCACGGGCAGTGGTGCGGGTCGGCGAGCAGTTCCGCCGACGACGGCCAAGACGATGGTGTGTGGGGTGACGACGACATGACGACCTCGACTTCCTCGCGATGATCCGCGACCTGCCGGAATGCTGGCATCGCTGCTGCGCCCGCGGCGAAGTTCTGTGGACCGCCCACAACGGACCGGGGTTGCACCACGGTATCGACGGTGGCCGATCTCACGACGCATGAACGCCTCGGAATACGCTGCGGCGGCCGGTGGAGTCGGGGTGGGGTGATCGGCGTGCTAGACTGACTCTTTGTCTGCGCGCACTCCAGCACGCAGTTCGCTCCCCACATCACATCTCGGCCGGAATCGGCCGGATTTCGTGCGGGGTGCAGACAAGGGATCTTGGGTGGGGCCGTCCGGCCTCACGGTACTAAGGAGACATCACTATGGCAGCAGTGTGCCAGGTGACTGGAGCAGTTCCCGGCTTCGGTCACAACATCTCGCACTCGCACCGCCGGACGAAGCGCCGCTTCGACCCGAACGTGCAGAAGAAGACCTACTTCGTTCCGTCGCTGGGTCGCAACATCAAGCTGAACGTTTCGGCCAAGGGCATCAAGGTCATCGACGCTCGCGGCATCGAGGCGGTCGTGCGTGACCTCCAGGCGAAGGGTGTGAAGCTCTAATGGCCAAGAAGGCACAGGACGTCCGTCCGATCATCAAGCTGCGTTCGACCGCGGGCACCGGTTACACCTACGTGACCCGCAAGAACCGCCGCAACAACCCCGACCGCATCGTGCTCAAGAAGTACGACCCGGTCATCCGCAAGCACGTCGAATTCCGAGAGGAGCGCTGATCCCATGGCTAAGAAGAGCAAGATCGCGCGCAACGAGCAGCGCAAGGTTGTCGTCGACCGCTACGCCGCGAAGCGCGCCGAGCTGAAGAAGGCGCTCGTGTCGCCGACCTCGACCGACGAGGAGCGCGAGGCCGCTCGCGTGGGCCTGCAGAAGCTGCCCCGCAACGCGTCGCCCGTGCGCCTGCGCAACCGCGATGTCATCGACGGTCGCCCCCGTGGCCACCTGTCGAAGTTCGGCATCTCGCGCGTTCGCTTCCGCGACATGGCCCACCGTGGCGAGCTGCCCGGTGTGACCAAGTCGAGCTGGTAAGCCCGCACCGCAGCACAGCACAGAAGGCCCGGAGATCCTCGGATCTCCGGGCCTTCTGCATGCCCCTACACTCGGAATCCCGACCTGCAGAGGAGTGCCGGATGCCGCTGGACCCGTTCTTCGCGGAGCGACTGCGCGTGCACCGGCGCTACATGTTCGACCAGGTGATCACGGGGGCGCGGGTACGGGCGGCATCCCTCTGGCCCTTCCGCAGACCCGGCGCCGGCGAGAACGTGACACGGTCGCTCACCCCCTCTTCGGGCGCTGCAGGCGACGGCCTCGCACCTCACGCCCGCGCTCGGGCGAAGCACCGTCGCGCCGCGCTCGGCTGGGACCGCACGCAGCTGCGCGAACACGGCATCGCGGGGCCAGACGTGCGCACGAGCGAGCACCGCATCGAGGTCGACGGCGTCGTGCCCTTCCGGGTGCGGGTCTACCACCCGGCTGGGGCCGATCGCGGCCCGGTGCCGGCCGTGCTGTCGTTCTTCGGCGGAGCTTTCCGCATCGGCGGGATCGACTACCCGTCGACGGATGCCGCTCATCGGCGCCGCGCGGCCGACGCGGGAGTGGCTGTGGTCGCCGTGGACTACGCCCTCGCCCCCGAGCACCGCTACCCGGTCCAGATCGAGCAGGGGTACGCGGCGCTGCGGTGGCTCTTCGCGCAGGCGGAATCTCTCGGCGTCGACCCGGAGCGCATCGGCGTGGCCGGCACCTCCGCGGGCGCGAACATCGCCGCCGTGGTCACCCTGCTGCAGCGCGATCGGGGCGGACCCGCGCTCCGGCTGCAGGTCCTCGAGGTGCCCGTGGTCGACCTCACGGGGCGGCACCTCGACCTCGGCGCGACGCGTGCCCTCGGCATCCCGAGCGTCCTGGCGCTGCGCGAGCTCCGCTCCATCGCCCGCACCTACCTCGCCGAGGAGCGGCATGCCCGCGACGCGTACGCCTCGCCGCTGCGGGCTGAGACTCACGCGGGGCTGCCGCCGGCGGTGATCCTGACAGCCGAGTACGATCCGCTGCGCCGTGACGGCGATGCGTACGGCGGGGCGCTGCGCGACGCAGGCGTCGAGGCGAGCGTCGTGCGCTATCAGGGCGGCACGCACGACACGGCGCTGTTCGGCCGGTCGCTCGCCTCAGCCCGGCGCTGGCACGATGACGTCGTGAGCGCGCTGCGGCGTCTGCACGACTGACCGGCACGACGAAGGCCCGGAGCGCTCGCGCGCTCCGGGCCTGGCCGCCCACCGCGGACACCGGGCCGAGCTCACTCGGCCGTCGAGGCGCCCGGCAGCGGGCCGGGAGCCTCGACGACGGAGTGGGTCACGCCGGTGCCGCAGGGGCGGGGCATCCGTCTACTTGCTGGCCTCGGTCTCGGCAGCCGGCGCGGCGGCGGTCTCGGTGACCGCGTGGTCGGTCGCCCACGCGAGGGCGTAGTCGGCGATCTCCTCCCAGCCGTCCTGGCTCACCAGGCGGTGGGTGCGGCCCGCATACTCCTTGTACTCCACGATGGCGGGGCTGCCCGTCGCCCGGTACTTCTTCACGACGGCCTTGCCGATCGCCGGCGGCACGACGTGGTCCTTGTCGCCGGTGATGATGAGGAGCGGGGCGCGGTCGTTGCGGCCGTAGTCGACGTGCGTCACGCCGCCCTTCTCATTGAAGGCCGAGGCGACGCCTTCGAAGAAGACCCGGTTGTACGAGTTGACGGCGAACTCCTCCCAGAGTTCGTCCGACGCCGCACGCGGCAGGTCGTTGCCGAACGTGAAGTGGAAGTGGCGCTTGCTCAGCGGCTTCGCTCCGTTCTTGCCGAACGGGTTGGCGAGGATGGGCGTGCCCGTCCAGAGGGTCGACAGCGGAAGCGTCGTGACGCCCGCAGTCTGACCCGGGGCGACACCGACGTAGGCGACGCCGAGGCCGCGGTCGGCGAGCATCTGGGTGAGCACTCCCCCGAAGGAGTGGCCGATGATGATCGGCTTCTCGGGGAGTTCGCGGATGATGCGCTCGTAGTTGTCGGCGATCTGCTTGAGCCCGACGCCCTTGAGCGCCTCGGGGTTGGAGCGGATGTCTGCCACGGTGCGGTCGTCGATGCCGGGCCAGCCGGGGACGATCACCGGGTGGCCGGCGGCGCGGAAGCGCTCGGCCCAGGTGTCCCAGCTCGTGGGGGTCATCCAGAGGCCGTTGATGAGGACGATGGGGGTCTTTGTCGTGGTGTTCATGTCGATCTCCTTGTGGGTGTCGCGGGGGTTGCGGTGGTGGTGTCGCTGGTTCCGGAGACCTGCCGCCTCCGGTGATGTATCCTGATGGTAGATCGAACGTTCTATCTACACAAGAGTATTCCCAAAGAATCTCCAGAACGCCGGATACGCGTCAGGATGGAGGAACCATGAGCACCACCGCAACAGCTCGGCAGCGTCTTCTGCAGGCGGCGACCGATCTCTTCTACAGCGAGGGGATCCATTCGGTCGGAGTGGACCGGATCATCGAATCGGCGGGAGTGACCCGCGCCACGATGTACAAGCAGTTCGCCGGCAAGGAGGGGCTGGTACTCGCCTACCTGCAGGGCGAGGACGACGGGCTGCGGGCTCTCTTCGCACAGGCCGCACAGGCCTCGGACGACCCCGATGTGCTCCTCGACCTCGTGGTGGAGGGTGTCGCGGCAGATATCCGCGAGCGCCATACCCGCGGCTGCCCCTTCATCAACGCGGCGGCCGAGTACCCCGATGCGGGGCCGGTGCGCGACCTCATCGCCGACCATCGCGAGTGGTTCCGCAGCACCCTCGAGCACCTCGCCGCGGCCGCCGGGCTGGCGGAGCCGGCCGAGGTCGCGGCATCCCTCGTGCTGCTCCGCGACGCCGCGCTCGTGGGCGGCTATCTCGACGGTCAGGACCGCGTCGCGCCGGCCTTCGCACGCACCGCGCGCGGCGTGATCGCAGCGCATCGAGCCTGACGCGCGGCCGTCGCCTCGGCCGCCTCAGACGTCACTTCCGTCACAGATCTGGGCCCGGATCGGGCCGACACGCCGATGCGAATGCCCGAAAGGCCCGAAAATCCGCGGATTTCCGCCAGATCGTGGCTATAGTCGAGGCGGTCGATCCGACCAGCCGGGGGGCGAACGCCATCCGGTCCGAGCAATGAAGAAGGACGCGGATCCCGCGCCCTTTGGAGGACAAACCCCATGGCCGACAAGTCCATCACCAAGACCGAACTCGTCGCGAGCATCGCGAGCGCGACCGGGCAGAGCCAGGCCGCTGTGTCGGGTGTGCTCGACTCCCTCTTCGCCACCGTCTCGGAGGCGGTCGCCAAGGGCAGCAAGGTCTCGATCCCCGGTTGGATCTCGTTCGAGCAGGTCGCCACGTCGGCCCGCACCGGCCGCAACCCGCAGACGGGCGCCGAGATCAAGATCCCCGCGGGCAAGCGTGTCAAGGTGACCGCCGGTTCGAAGCTGAAGGCCGCCGTCAAGTAAGACCCTGGTCTTTCGAGGAGGGATGCCGCGCACTGCGGCATCCCTCCTCTGCTTTGCGCCGTGAGCCGCCCGCGCGAGGGCCACGTAGGCTGGAACCCGTGAACTCGCGCGCGCTGCGGGCCGCCGGGCCCACGATCCTCGCGGTGGCGGCGCTCGCGACCCTCGTCTGGGCTCTCGCTTCTGGCGGCGGCGCCGAGCCCCTCGCCATCGGTGACCCTGGCCCCCTCGTGCGGTGGGGCCTTCCCACGGCGAAGCTGTTCGTCAACCTGTCGGCGGCCGGAATGGTCGGCGTGCTGGTCACCGCGCTGTTCAGCCTGCAGGCGGGCGAGCGTGAGTTCGACATCGCGCTGGACGCGGCATCCGTCTCGGCAGCCGTCTTCACCGTCGCCGCCGCCGCGACCGGTTTCCTCACCTTCCTCGACGCGTTCAACCCGCAGGTGTCGCTCGGACCCGAGTTCGGCGCGCAGCTCGGGCGCTACCTCGTCGAGACCGAGTCCGGCCGCACCTGGCTGATCACCACGATCGCCGGTGCCGCCCTCACCGTGCTCACGTTCGCCGTGCGGTCGTGGACGGCGACGCTGTTCGTCGCGATCCTCGCGGTGGCAGCCCTCGTGCCCATGGGTACGCAGGGCCACTCCGGCGAGGAGGCGAATCACAACGAGGCGATCCTCGCTCTCGTGCTGCACATCATCGGTGCCGCCGTGTGGGTCGGCGGGCTCATCCTCCTCGTGCTGGTGCGCCCGGTGCTCAAGAGCGCACGCATGGCCGACGTGCTGGCCCGGTACTCGAGCATCGCGCTGGTCGCCTTCGTCGTGGTCGCCCTGTCGGGCACGGTGCGCGCCGTCATCGGTCTGCAGACCTGGGATGCCCTGTTCTCGGCGTACGGGCTGATCCTCACGGTGAAGGTGGTCGCGCTCCTCGCGGTGGGGCTCCTCGGCGCCGTCTACCGCCGGCGACTCATCGGCCGCTACCGCGACGAAGCGAAGCGGCGAACCTTCTGGACGCTCATCGCGCTGGAGTTCGCGCTGATGGGCGTTGCGAGCGGTGCGGCGGCCGCCCTGGCACGCACTCCCCCGCCCGTCGCGGCGACCCTCCCCGGCACGCTCACTCCGGCCGAAGTGCTGACCGGCGCGCTGCTGCCGCCCGAGATCACTCCGATCGCGTGGCTCACCGCCTGGAACATCGACCTGGTGTGGGCGTTCGCGGTCGGGTTCGGCGCGTTCTTCTACGCCGCCGGCGTCTGGCGCCTGCGCCGCAGAGGCGACGCGTGGCCGATCTATCGCACCGTGCTGTGGCTGTGCGGGCTCGCCGGGCTGCTCTGGGTCACCGGCGGCGTCGTCAACGTGTACCAGGACTACCTCTTCAGCATGCACATGGTCGGTCACATGCTGCTGACCATGGCCATCCCGGTGATGCTCGTCGCCGGTGCGCCGGTCACCCTCGCGGCGCGCGCCATCCGCAAGCGCGACGACGGCACGCGCGGTGGGCGCGAGTGGATCCTCTGGGCCGTGCACTCCCCGGTCGCCCGCGTGCTCACGAACCCGTTCGTCGCCGCCGGTATCTTCATCGGGTCGCTGTGGATCTTCTACTACACCGACCTCTTCCGCTGGTCGCTCTACGACCACCTCGGGCACGAGTGGATGACCGCCCACTTCCTCATCTCGGGCTACCTGTTCGTCCTCACCCTGATCGGCATCGACCCGGTGCCCTACCGCCTCCCCTACCCCGGGCGCCTGCTCCTGCTCATCGGCATCATGGCCATGCACGCCTTCTTCGGCATCGCCATCATGATGCAGGAGGGGCTGATGGTCGCCGAGTGGTTCGGGTCGATGGGGCGCACCTGGGGGGCGACACCCCTCGAAGACCAGTACACCGGCGGCGGCATCGCCTGGTCGGTGGGCGAGATCCCCACGCTCATCCTCGCGATCACCGTGGCGATCCAGTGGAGCCGCACGGATGCGCGCGCGCAGAAGCGCAGCGACCGGCACGCCGACCGCACCGGCGACGCCGAGCTCGAGGAGTACAACCGGCAGCTCGCCGCCCTCGCCGAGCGCGACGCCCGCAGCGGCGCCTGACGCCGCTCAGGCGGTGCGCCCGCCCGACCGCGGGCTCAGGTCGTGTCGGTGCCGCCGACGACGATCGAGACGCTGCCGTCGGGCAGGATCGTGATCTGGCCGGTGAGCACGAACGGCACATCCTCGCTCACCGACGTGATGGTGCCGTCGTACAGCGACTGCACGTCGACGTCGATGTGCGCCAGACCCTCGGTCGGCGGGATGCGCCACCCGTCGCCGTCGGCCTCGAGCGCGATGGTCGGCTGCTCGATGATCGACCACCGCGGCAGCGACACGATGCGGTCCTGCACGATGTACCCGAACGGGCAGGCGGTCGGCTGCAGCACCTGCTGCGTCGCGCACTCGGTGAGGAACTCGTCGACGCGCACCTGCACCGTGTCGGCGAACTCCGGGGTGGGGTTCGCGGTGAGGGAGACGGGGATGCCGCGCAGCGGGCTGTCGGAGAGCACGGCGACACCCGAGGTGACGGCGATCGGGGTGTTGACCGACACCGAGTACAGGCCGGGCGAGAACGCGAGCAGCGGCAGGGCGGCCAGCGGGTCGGCGTCCGCGCCGTCGGGCGAGACCTGCACCTTCTCGATGTCGAAGCCGTTCACCGTGAAGCTCGGAGACCCGTCGACCACCAGCTCGATCACCGCGAGCGGGCTCTTCGCGAACGCCCACGTGGGTGCGAAGCCGATCGTTCCGCTCTGTGCGACGTCGAAGCTCGTCTTCCCGGCGACTCCGCCCGCGGTGTACGACATCGTCACCCGCGCGGTGTCGCCGTCGCGCTCTTCGGAGATCACCTCGATGTCGGTGAGGCTCGACAGCGCCGTGCTCCGCAGAAGGGCGTCCGATGCGTAATCGTCGAGCCCCGCTGCGGCGAGGTCGACCGAGTCGACGGCGACGCCGGGCACCGCGAGCGCGTCGGCCGCGCGCCCGTCGGCCAGGAGCCCGAGGTACTGCTCCACGAACGCGCTCGGGCTGTAGAACACCCGCTGGACGGCGCCGAACGCCGCCCACACAGCGGCCACCAGCATCACGCCGACTGCAGCGAGGACGAGCAGGTCGGCCGCGAGTCGACGGCGACGCCGGTCGGGCGGGCGGATCATCGCGGGCGTCTCCCGGGGCGCGCTTTCGACGGTCGGGGGCGAGGCGGCGCCGCCGACCGTGGTGGCGCGTGCCCCCTGGTCCACACGCCCAGTCTAGGAAGACCGCGCGCGCGGGCGGAATCCGGTGTCATTCCACCGATCCCGGCCGGGCGCCGCAGGCGGGGCATCCCGGTGGCTACCATGAATCGGTGAACACCCCGCCCCTCTCCGCCGAGCAGGAGGCGCTGTTCCGGCTCATCGAAGACACGCGGGAGCACGTCTTCGTCACCGGCCGGGCCGGCACGGGCAAATCGACGCTGCTCCAGCACCTCGCCTGGAACACCAGCAAGCAGATCGCCGTCTGCGCTCCGACCGGTGTCGCGGCGCTCAACGTCGAGGGCCAGACGATCCACTCCCTGTTCCGGCTGCCGATCGGCCTCATCGCCGGCGGCGAGATCGATCAGTCCGATGCCGCGCGCAAAATCCTCAACGCGATCGACACGCTCGTCATCGACGAGATCTCGATGGTCAACGCCGACCTCATGGACGCCATCGACCGGTCGCTGCGCCAGGCGCGCGGGCGCCGCTCCGAGGCGTTCGGCGGGGTGCAGATCGTGATGTTCGGCGACCCGTACCAGCTCGCGCCCGTGCCTCCCCGCGGCGACGAGCTCAAGTACGTGCGTGATCACTACCGCTCGTTCTGGTTCTTCGACGCCAAGGTGTGGGTCGGTGAGCAGGCCGCCGACGGCATCCTCGATGTGGGCACGTACGGCACCGAGCTGAACATCCGCGAGCTCATCGACATCCACCGCCAGACAGACCCGGCGTTCAAGTCGATGCTCAACGCCGTGCGCTACGGCCGGGTCACCGCCGACATCGCGCAGATCCTCAACGACACCGGCGCGCGCACGCCTCCCGATCCCGCCGACGGCGAGCATCCGATCATCACCCTCGCCACGCGCAACGACATCGTCAACAACATCAACCGCCGGCACCTGACCGAGCTGATCGGGCGCGAGCAGACGGCGGTCGCCGAGGTGAACGGCGACTTCGGTCGCGGCGACGTGTACCCCGCCGACATGGAGCTGAAGCTCAAGGTCGGCGCGCAGGTGATGTTCCTGCGCAACGACACCCAGTCGTTCGGCGAGCCGCCTCGATGGGTGAACGGCACGATCGGGACGGTGACGCGCATCGCGGGCGGCACCGTGCGCGTCGACGTCGAGGGTGACGAGATGGAGGTGGAGCCGGCCGTCTGGGAGAGGTACCGCTACGCGTACGACGCCGGCTCGAAGTCGCTCACCCGTGACATCGTCGCCGAGTTCACACAGTTCCCCCTCCGGCTCGCCTGGGCGGTCACGATCCACAAGTCGCAGGGCAAGACGTACGAGCGCGCGATCGTCGACCTCGGCAGCGGAGCGTTCGCCCCGGGCCAGACGTACGTCGCGCTGTCGCGGCTGACCTCGCTCGACGGGCTGTACCTGTCGCGGCCGCTCCGGCCGAGCGACATCCGCGTCGACCCCGACGTGCAGCGGTTCATGGCCGGCGTGCGGCGCGACGCGCCCGCGCGCTGAGCGGCGGCCACGGCGCTCGGGCGCGGAGCCTCAGGCGACCTGTGCCGCCTTCGCGTGCGCGAGGTCGTCGAACAGCTCGGTGTTGAACCGGTACGCCAGCAGCACCTCGTCGATCACACGCTCCTGCTCGGCGGCATCCCACGGCGCGGCATCCAGCTGCTCCCGGTAGACGTCCTTGAAGGCCTTCGGGTCGGCGATGTCGTCGAAGAGGTAGAAGCCGATGCCGTTCGTGTCGAAGCCGAACCGGCGCGACATCAGCCGCCCGATGAACTGACCGCCCGACAGGTCGCCGAGGTAGCGCGTGTAGTGGTGGGCGACGAAGCCGCCCGCCCAGGTCGCTCCGACCTCGTTGATGCGGTCGACGTAGCGGCGCGTGGTCGGCAGCGGCACGATCTCGTCGCGCCAGCCGGGGCCGATCAGGAACTCGAGGTCGGCCTCGAGGGCCGGGAGCCGGGTGAGCTTGTCGCTGATGAACACCGAGGCGACGGGATCGCTGCGCATCTGCCCGGCGGTGCGCTCGAGCGCTTCGTAGATGAACCAGTGCTGCGCGACGAGGGCGACGTAGTCCTCACGGGTGCCCTCCCCCCGCATGAGGTCGCTCATGAAGCCGGCGTGCTCGCTGGACGCGTGCGAGGTGCTCGAGCGCTCGCGCAGGGCGGTCGAGAAGGGGATCGGGTGGTCCATGCCGCCAGTGTACGTGACTTAGGTCTGCCTTACCCAGCCCGATTTCCGAGACGGCGACGGCGGTCGTCAGGCGTGCGGGCGGGGCGTCACGCCCAGGCGCTCGCAGGCGAGGTCGTAGAGCGCCACGATCTCGCGCCGCACCTCGGGGCGCTCGGTGATGGCGCCGCCCGGCCAGGGCACGCGCACGTCGGCCGACGAGCCGTCGGCGAGGTCGGCGCGCCACAGTCCGCCGTCGCCGTCGAATCCGGTCATCGTGGCCGTCGCCACATCGATCCCGTCGCCGAATGCGCGCGTGATCAGCAGGTTGTCGTCGCCGTGGTCGCCGTTCATGTGACGCAGGACCGCGGTGACGACGGCGTCGTCGAAGTGATGGGGCATGTTCCACACACTACGGAACGGATGCCGGGTCCTGTGGCATCGTATGTTTGAATGCTTCTGCACGATCATCGGGGGGTGAGGATGCGACTTCGTCCCACTCGACGACGACGCGGCGTCGCCGCGATGCTCGGAGTGCTCGCCGTCTCGGCGCTCGTCGCTGTCGGCTGCGCTCCCACCGGACCCGTCTCGGTCGACACCCCCGAGCAGGTCGACGTGCAGCTTCCCGACGACACCGTCGCCCAGCTCGAAGATGCGGTGACATCGGCGATGGCCACCACCGGGGCATCCGGCGCCATCGTGGGCGTCTGGGCTCCCTGGAGCGGCGTGTGGGTCGAGGCCCTCGGCTCGCAGACGCCGGGAGGCGCGGCCGTCACCGCCGACATGACCTTCCCCGCCGGCAGGATGACCCGCGCGATGACGTGCGACGTGCTCTACCAGGTGGCGGCGGCCGGAATCGTCCGCCTCGACGACTCGGTGTCGACGTACGTCGCCGGCGTGCCGAATCTGTCGGACGTGACGCTCGAGCAGCTGTGTCAGAGCACCTCGGGGATCGGCGCCTACCGCGACAGGCTCTCGGCCGAGTGGCTGCAGAACCCGGAGCGCACCTGGAATCCGCGGGAACTCGCCGGCTACGGCCTCGGCGAAGGCCGCTCGGGTGAGCCGGGTACGGCCTACCGCGACTCCGACGCCGGTTATGTGCTGCTGGGGCTCGCCCTCGAGCGCGCGACGCAGAAGAGCGCCGCAGAGCTGGTCGACGAGTACGTGGTCGATCGGCTCGGACTCGCGAACACCCGGTTCGAGGCCTTCCCCGCGGGCACCACGCCGCTGACGGGGCTCTACTCCCCCGCGGTGAAGGGCGGCGGTCGCGACTGCACGACGCCCACCGACGTCACCGCGACGTCGTTCACGACCGGCTACACCGATTCCGGCGTCGCGACCGACATCGAGGATCTCGGCACGTACGTGCAGGCGCTCGCCGCAGGGTCGCTCGGCGCCGACGGCAACGGACGATTCGACACCGAGTGGCCGGTGAGCTCTTCGGCGCCGTCGTGGTTCACGATCTCGGGGGGAACGCTTCACGCGGGCGGACTCGTGGGTCAGGTGAGCAGTCGCCAGGGGTACCTCGTGGGGGGCTTCTCCGACCCTGACACCGGACTCACGGTGGCGTTCGTGCTCAACAACTCGACCGCGAAGGTCGCCGCCGCACAGAGCCTGGGCTTCGAGCTCGCGGCCATCGCGTCGAAGGCGCCGGCTGCCGCGGGGCAGAAGGCGCCCGAGGCCGGGCTGCCGTGGACGGCCGAGCAGCAGCACGCGGCGGTCGCCGAGAACCCGATCTGCGCACCGGCCGAGTGACGCCGTGACGACCCGGACGGGCTCGACGTCCGCCGTGCTCCTGGTGATCGCCGGGCTCGCCTGCCAGGAGGTCGGGGCAGCGATCGCGGTGCTGCTGTTCCCCCAGGTCGGGCCCCTCGGCATGGTGATGATGCGCCTGGCGTTCTCGGCCGTGCTGCTGCTCGCGATCGCCCGGCCGCGACTGCGCGGCCACACCTGGGCGGCCTGGAGATCGGTCGCCGCCTTCGGTCTCGTGCTGGCGGTCATGAACGGCCTGTTCTACCTCGCGCTCGAGCGGCTGCCGCTGGGGGTCACCGTGACGATCGAGGTGCTGGGCCCCCTGGTGCTCTCGATCGTCGCGAGCCGACGTGCCTCGGCGTGGCTGTGGGCGTTCGTGGCGCTCGCAGGCGTCGTCGCCCTCGCCGGCGGCGGGTGGGATCGCCTGGACCCGATCGGCGTGCTGTTCCCACTCGGTGCTGCCGCGAGCTGGGCGTTCTACATCCTCGCGTCCGCGCGCGTCGGGCGGGAGTTCCCCCGGCTCGACGGACTGGCGCTCGCGATGGCCGTGGGCGCTGTGATCTCGCTGCCGTTCGGCGTGTGGGACGCCGGTGCCGCGCTGCTGCGCCCCGAGGTGCTGGCGCTCGGTGCCGCCGTCGCCGTGCTGTCGTCGGCGATCCCGTATGCGCTCGAGCTGATCGCCCTGCGACGCCTCGCGGCCGCGGCGTTCGCGATCCTCATGAGCCTCGCGCCCGCCACCGCGACGCTCGCCGGCTTCGTGCTCCTCGGCCAGCACATGACCGTGATCGAGCTCGTGGGTATCGCGCTGGTGATCGTCGCGAGCATCGGGGCGGTCCGCTCCTCGTCGCGGGCCGCGCGGGAAGCCGCGGAGCCCATCGCGTAGGGTCGGCACATGTCGATGACGCGATGGGCGGTGCTCGGACCAGGAGCGATCAGCCGGGACTTCGCGGCGGGGCTCGCGGCCTCGTCGCTCGGAGTCCTCCACGCGGTGGGCAGCTCGGTGGCCGATCGCGCGGCCGGGTTCGCCGCAGATCACGGTGTCGGCATATGGGGCGACTACGATGCGATCCTCACTCGCGACGACGTCGATGCCGTCTACATCGGCACGGTCCACACCACTCACGCGGATCTCGCGATCCGGGCGCTCGAGGCGGGGAAGGCGGTGCTGTGCGAGAAGCCGGCGACGCCGACGCTCACCGAGACCGAGCGCATGCTGTCTGCCGCATATGACGCGGATCGCCCGCTCGTCGAGGCGTTCAAGAACCGGTTCGGCCCCTTCGCAGACACGCTCAGGCGCACGGTCGCCGATGCTGCGGAGGGCGCGCTCGGCGCTCCGGTGGCGCTGGAGGCATCGTTCGGCTTCGCCGCGGGCCGGCGCACCGGCCGACTCTTCGACCCCGCGCTCGCGGGCGGCGCGATCCTCGACGTCGGCTGCTACCCGCTGTCGCTCGCGGTGGAGGTCGCCCGGGTCGGACGAGCTGCAGATTCCGGGCCGACGCTGGTCGAGGCATCCGGCACGCTCGTCGAGGGCGTCGACGGCGACGCGACCGCGGTGTTCGACATCGGCGGGCTCGAAGCCCGCCTGTCGACGGCGATCGTGCGGCAGCTGCCGGGGTCTGCGGTCATCCGCTGCGAACGCGGTGAGATCGTGCTCCCCGACGCGTGGGGCGGACGGGCGCAGAGCGCCTCGACGATCATCGTTCGCACGCCGGCGGGGGAGCGTGTGATCGAGGTGCCCACGGTCCAGCCGATGGGGGCTGAGGCGGATGCCGTGACGCTCGCACTGGCCGAGCGGCGCCTCGAGGCGCCCGAGATGCCGTGGGCCGACACCCGCGCGATAGCGGCAGGTCTCACCGAATGGCGAGCCGCGGTGATCGGCGGCGGTACGGGAGTCGACAGCCGGGCGTGACCGCGACGCTCAGGCCCGGGGCGGAGCCGTCGAACCGCGCACGTTGAGCCGCGGGCTGAGGGTGACGCGATGCACCGGCCGCGAGGGGTCTTCGATGCGGCGGAGCACGAGGTCGATCGCGGCACTGCCGACGGCACCGCGCGGCGGGCTCACGGCGGTGAGCGCGGGGGAGAACAGCTCGGCCACCTCGTCGTCGTAGGCGATCACCGACAGGTCGTCGGGAACCGAGATGCCGCGCTGCAGCGCGAGGTCGACGAAGGCCATCGCCTCGGGGTCGGAGTGCACGACGAGCGCGGTCACGTTGTGGCGGAGGGCCGTGTCGAGGGTCGCATCGACGACCGACGAGAAGTCCGGGCTGGTGCGGGGCGGGAGGATCGACTCGAAGTGATCGGTGGGCGTGAGGTCGAGCTCGGCGCAGGCCGACCGCCATCCGGCGGTGATCTTGCGCGACGTGGGGGAGTCGCGCGAGATGATGAGGCCCACCCGGCGGTGACCGAGGTCTGAGAGGTGCCGGGCGGCGAGTACGGCGCCGAGCGCGTGGTCGGTGGTGACGGATTCGACAGGAGCGCGGTCGGGCAGCAGCACCGCGTCGCGCTCGACGAGCACGGCGGGTACCCCCGACTCGGCGATCCACTGGATCACCGCCTGCGCGTGCGGGGTGTCGGTGTTCGGGGCCACCACGAGCCCGCGCACCCCCTCGGCGTCGATGAGACGCTCGAGCACGGGCCGCTCGTCCTGCAGCTCGTACGAGGCGCCGCGCAGCACGATGCCGACTCCACGGCGGGCCGCCTCCGCCTCCGCACCGCGCACCACGCCCGGCCAGTAGTAGTCCAGCGACGGCACGAGCACGGCGATCGAACCGGTGGGCGCGGGGGATCCGCCCGTCGCACCGGCATCGGGACGGGTGACGGCGTCGGCGACGGGGATGGCGCCGCCGTGCACGCGCTGGAGCACCCCCTCGTTCTCCATCTGGGCGAGGTCGCGGCGGAGCGTGACCGACGAGGCGCCGAGCTCGTCGATGAGCTGCGAGATGCGCACGATGCCGTCTCGCTCGAGCGCCGCCAGCACATGCGCGCGTCGTGCGGCCGCGAGCGGCGCGTGATTCTGGTCGGTCATCGGTGGTCCTCGGGGGTCGGTAGGTCCAGTTCTATCGTCACGGCGACCTCGTCGCGGTGAGATACGTCCAGATCGAGGCGGGTGAGTCGCGCGCCCCACACCGCGGTGAGCATGGGGTCGTCGAGGTCGACGGGGGTGATGCGGGCGGTGACGTCGTCGGGCCACCGCACCAGCACCGGGGTCGCACCGTCGAGCGGCACGACGCGAGCGCTGCCCGGAGCGAGCTCGACGCTGCCGGCGAGCAGCATCCGCACCTCGGTTCCGTCGGCTGCGGCAGACCACGAGTCGGCCACCTCGACGGCGCGCGCCACACGGTCGAGGCGCACACGTCGGTGCCACGACCCGACGGTGCCGGGAGGATACGCGCCGGCGAGCTCGGCATCGAACGCCGTCTCCGCATCGTCGATCGAGACGGTGACGCCGGATGCCGCGCTGGCGGCGCCGGGCGGCTGCTCGACGCCGGCGACCACCGGCACGTTGTGCCAGATGCTGCGCATGGTCCAGATGTCGTAGCGGTCGGGCCCGAACGTCTGCAGCGTGTACGTCGGGCGACCGGCGTCGATGACGACCGGCACGCCGTCCGTCGCGACGATGAACTCGCCGACGTCGTTGTGGTTGTGGTGCTCGCCGTTGTGGCCGCCCTTGGCGGCGACCGTCAGCCCGGTGGCATCACCCTCGACCTCGCGTGCGATGACCACCTCGACCGACGGGAGCCAGGTGTCGCGGGGGAGGGGCGACGTCGCCGGCGACGCCTGGATCCACGCGGCGTCGGCGATGCCGCGGAGCAGACGGGGCAGTCCTTCTGTCTCGGTCGCGGCGGGTGTCCCCTCGGCGCCGCGGTGCGCGGCGGCGTGGGCTTGTGCCGCGGCGTCGCCGAACGCGCGGGCGGCGCGGTGCAGCGCGTGCCAGGGCTGGGCCGCCGGGGGCTTCGCCTGCCCGTCGGCGACGTTCAGGTACCACGGACCGCCCAGATGCACCCGGTGGGGGAAGGCGACGGTGGCGCGAAGCGCCGGCACCCCTGTCGCATCGAGCACGCCGCCCGTCGCGTAGGCGAGCACGTCGAGAGCCTCGAGCGCCCGGCATGCGCCGTTCCACCAGTAGGCGTAGCCCTCGTCGACGGCGCCGTCGAGGGGGAGCACGCTCACGTACCGGTCGATCCCCTCGATGACGAGCGCGACCACCTGGGCGCGCAGCGCGGCGTCGTCCGGCGCGTCGAGCAGACGCAGCGCGCCCAGCAGCACGTTGCCGTGGATCCACGGGTTCCAGTTGTGCACGTCGCCGTCGAGCCCGAGCCAGTGCCAGTCGCGCCGGGTGAGGAACGGGTCGATGACCCGGAGGCGAGACTCGCGACGGATGCGGGCACGGGTGCCGGGGTATCGGCGCTCGAGGCGCTCGCCGAGCACGTGGTCGATGACGGCGAGCTGGCCGATCACCTCGCCGGCGCCGAGGTCGAGGTACGGCTCGTCGGCTGTGGCGAGGATGCTGCCGCGCACCGTGAAGGCGTCGTCGTGCGCCGGCCAGCACCACGACGACTGCTCGCACAGCAGCCACACCCCGTCGAGCACGTCAGCGAGGAAGCGGTCGTCGTCGGTGGTGACGGCGGCGACGACGGCTCGGCTGAGGCGTCGCTGGCGGGCGAACGCCGGGCGCTCCCACACCTCACGGTCGCCGTCGATGTGCACGCGGGCCGCCGCGCTCGCCAGCGGGAGGGGCCAGGGCTCCGCGAGGTCGGTCGTGGCTCCGGCGACCAGGGCGTCCACGGCCGCGGCATCCGCGGAGCCGCCCGGGCCCCACACCGATCGGTCCGCGGCCGACACATGGGGCAGGGCGGCGTCCGCGGGCGACAGCAGTCCGGCGAGCCGCTCAGCGGTCAGCGCGTCGCCGCCGATGCGCGCGCGCAGAGCCTCGGCGAGGGCTCCCTGGAAGGGCTCCGTCTGCGGTGTCATGGCCGTCTCCTCTTCGATTCGGGCCAGCAAAGCGATCAGAAACGATCATAACAGTTCTAAAAACACCTTGCAATGACCGAAATCGGTTGATACGCTCCCTTTCGTTCGCATCGCTGCGGGCGTGAATCGAAGGAGATCCGGTGATGGGTGAGCAGTTCGTCCCGTCGATGCCCGCAGGTGCCGACTGGGATCGCGACCAGTGGGTGGCGTATGCCGACCGCCTGCTCGCCGCTGCGCGGCCCTTCGCCTCGGCGGGCAATGCACGCATCACCTTCCCGGGCGCCGAAGGCGGCTACGGTCGCGCCGTCGACGGGCTCGAAGGCTTCGCCCGCACCTTCCTGCTCGCGGGCTTCCGCATCGCAGGAGCCCGGGGTGAAGGCGTCGACGACCTCATCGACTTCTACGCCCGGGGGATCGCCGCCGGTGTCGATCCCGACGCGGAAGACCGCTGGGTGCGCCTCGACGAGCATGGTCAGGCGAAGGTCGAAGCCGCATCCCTCGCCGTCGTGCTCGACATGACCCGGCCGTGGATCTGGGAGCGCCTCGACGCCACCACCCGGGAGCGCGTCATCGCCTACCTGGCACCCGCCGTCGGCGACGACACCTACCCCAAGACGAACTGGCTGTGGTTCCGCCTCGTCGTCGAGACGTTCCTTCGCTCGGTCGGCGGCCCGTGGTCGCCGGAAGATGTCGCTGCCGACCTGGCGCTGCACGACAGCCTCGTGCGGGAGGACGGCTGGATCTCCGACGGCTTCGAGCGCGCGTACGACCACTACGTCGGCTGGGCGCTGCACGTGTATCCGGTGCTGTGGTCGCGGATGCAGGGCGCCGACGAGCTCGCCGGCGATCGCACCGCAGGCGACGTCGCGCTGCTCGACCGCTACCTGCAGGATGCCGTCGCCCTCGTCGGCGGCGACGGCTCGCCGCTCGTCCAGGGGCGCAGCCTCATCTACCGGTACGCCGCAGCCGCACCCTTCTGGGTCGGCGCGATCGCCGGGGTGCCGTCGGTGCCCCTCGGGCAGCTCCGCCGCGCCGCGGGCGCGATGGTCGGCCACTTCGCCGAGCGCGGAGCGCCCGACGCCGACGGCATCCTCTCCCTCGGCTGGCACGACGAGTGGCGGATGCTCGCGCAGTCGTACTCCGGGACGGGTTCGCCGTACTGGGCGGTCAAGGGACTCCTCGGCATCGCGCTGCCCGCCGACCACCCGGTGTGGACGGCCGAGCCGATCGCTCTCCCGATCGAGACCGGCGACGACCTGCGCTCGGTCCGCGCGGCGGGCTGGATCGTCTCGGCGACGGCGGCCGACGGCATCGTGCGCGTCATCAACCACGGCACCGACAAGGCGCTCGCGGGTGGCCTCGTCGGCGATTCGCCCCTTTACGCGCGCATCGGCTACTCCACCGCGACGGCTCCCCTGCTCGACGCGGACGCGTGGCTGGCCCCGCTGGAGCAGTCCGCTGTGCTCGTGAGCGGCGACGGACGCGTCACCCACCGATCGGCGATGGAGCTCCTCGACGTGCGCGTCCAGGATGACACGGACGGGCGCGTCGGCATCGCCACGTCGCGCAGCCGGGCCCACTGGATCACCCCGCGCCCCGCCGAGAACCGCCATGGCGCAGGAGTCGCCGGCGACGTCGAGATCGCGGGCACCGTCGAGATCCACTCGCTCGTGCGCGGCCCTTGGGAGGTGCGACTCGTGCGCGTCACCGATCTCACCGCGGCGGGCGTCGAGGCGGTCGCCTTGCGCATCGGCGGGTGGGCCGTGGCGGCCGACGCCGACGCCGGCATCACCCGCGTGGTCGCCGAAGACGGTGCGCTCGCAGCCGCGGGCGCGCTGCGCAGCAGCATCCGCTCGCTGGGCGTCGACGTCGCCGCCTCCGTCGTCGTCCGTGCCGACGCCGGCCCCCTCGGCGCATACTCCGCCGTACCGGTCGTCGAGACGGCGGTCGCCCCGGGGGAGTGGACGGCCGTCATCGTCGAACTGAGCGCGACGGATGCCGCGCCCCAGAGCCCCGCCGGCGTCGTGATCGACGCCGACGGCACCATCTCGGTCACCTGGCCGGATGCCCGGGCGACGACCAGTCGCCTCATCGATTCCGGACGCGCGTAGTCGCGCACCGGTCACCCGACAGGGTCCGAAGACGGGCCCTGCAATCACGAAGGAGTATCCACGAATGAAGCGCACATTCGCCGTCGCGGCCGGCATCGCCGTCGTCGCGTCGCTCTCGCTCGCCGGCTGCAGCGGCGGCGGGTCGGAAGCCGCACCCGAAGAGACCGGCCCCGTCACCCTCACGCTCTCGGGCTGGGCGCTCGACACCAGCCCCGAGTTCCAGCTCCTCGCCGACGCGTTCCACGAGAAGAACGACGACGTCACGATCGAGCTCAAGGAGTACGACCCGGCTGAGTACAACACGCTCGTCACCGCCGACCTCGCCGCCGGCAGCGGCCCCGACATCATCACGCAGAAGGAGGTCAAGTACGTCACCACCTTCCAGGAGGGCGGTCAGCTGCTCGACGTCTCGGATGTCGAGCTGCCCGACGGCATCGGCGGTGCGGACTCGTACGCGGTCGACGGCGTGCAGTACGCGGTGCCCTACCGCCAGGACTCGTGGGTGCTCTACTACAACCAGGCGCTGTTCGACCAGGCCGGTATCGACTACCCCGATGGCAGCTGGACGTGGGAGGACTACGACGCCGCGGCCGAAGACCTCACCGCCGCGCTCGGCGGCGCGAAGGGCTCGTACATGCACCGCTGGCAGTCGGTCGTGCAGGGCTTCGCGAACGCGCAGAACGACGCCGACATCCTCGCCGGCGACTACGGCTACATGGCCGACTTCTACGACCGTGTGCTCGCCCTGCAGGACGACGGCGCCCAGGTCGACTTCAACACCTCGAGCGCGAACTCGCTGACCTACCAGGGCGAGTTCGGCAAGCAGAACGCGGCGATGCTGCCGATGGGCACCTGGTTCACGGGAACCCTCATCGCCCAGCAGGCATCGGGTGAAGCCGATGACTTCGCCTGGGGCGTCGCACCGATCCCGCAGCTGGATGCGTCGACCACCGGCACCGACAACACCCCGGTGACCTTCGGCGACCCGACCGGCTTCGGCATCAACGCCGCCATCGACGAGTCGAAGGTCGCGGCAGCGAAGGAGTTCCTCGCCTTCGCCGCGAGCGAAGAGGCCGCAGAGCTGCTCGCCGGCGTCGGCATCACCCCCGCGCTGACGAACGACGCGGTCGCCGAGACGTACTTCGCCGCCGACGGTGCACCCACCGACGACCTGTCGAAGTTCGCCTGGTCGTCGCACGAGACGCTGCCCGAGAACCCGACGTCGAACAAGACGGCGGCCGTCCAGGGCATCCTCGGCGACATGCACACGGCGATCATGTCGGGGTCGACCGATGTCGAGACCGCCATCGCCGACGCGCAGGACCGCGTCGCCAACGAGGTCGGCACCGACTGACCCGCCTGCCCGCGACGGGCTCGGGGACCACGGCACGCCGGTCCCCGAGCCCCGTCGACGGGCACCCCGCCCACGTCACCTGGAGACACCATGACGACCATCGCGCACGAGCCGGCCACGGAGGCGCAGACGCCGCCGCCGGCGCGCAGGCGCCGTTCGGCGCTGCGGCGCCGCAACGCCCTCATCGGGTGGAGCTTCATCCTCCCGAACTTCCTCGGATTCGGGTTCCTGACGCTCGTCCCGGTGCTCATCCTCTTCTACATGGCGTTCACGAACTGGAACGTCTTCGGCAAGGCCGACTGGGTGGGCATCGCGAACTTCCAGCGTCTGCTCGGTGACGGCAGCTTCCACATCGCGTTCTGGAACACCCTCTACTACTCGGTGCTGCACATCCCGCTGACGATCGTCGTATCGCTCGGGCTCGCGCTGCTGCTCAACAACAAGCTCCGCGGCGTCGCGTTCTTCCGCACCGCGGCCTTCTTCCCGTACATCACCTCGATCGTCGCGATCGCGGTGGTGTGGAACCTGCTCTTCAGCCCCGACTACGGCCCGATCAACCAGGTGCTGCGCGCCATCGGCATCGAGAACCCTCCCGGATGGCTCACCTCGCAGGAGTGGGCGATGCCCGCGGTCGTGATCGTGAGCACCTGGCGCGACATGGGCTACTACATGATCCTCTTCCTCGCGGGCCTGCAGACGGTGCCCCGTGAGCTGCACGAGGCCGCCCGCGTCGACGGCGCGAACGTCTGGCAGCGGTTCGTGAACGTCACCCTTCCGTGCCTGCGGCCCACGATGTTCTTCGTGACCGTGATGCTCACGATCAACTCGTTCAAGATCTTCGACCTGATCCTCGTCATGACCGACGGCGGACCCGGCCAGGCGACGCTCGTGCTGTCGCAGTTCATCTACCGCAAGGGCTTCGAGGAGTCGCAGTTCGGCTACGCGTCGGCAGCTGCCGTGGTGCTGTTCGTGCTCTGCATCGGCGTGACGATCATCCAGTTCTTCTGGAACAAGCGCAGGAGCGTGTGATGACCGACCTCACCCAGACCCTCATCACGCCCGAGCAGGATCGCCGCGGACTCCGCAAGCTCGTGGCATCGCCGTCGCCGCGCCCGCGCCGCACCGCCGGAGCCTCGAAGTGGCGTCCGCTCGGCCGCGCCGCGATGTACGTCGCGCTCGTCGTGTTCGCCATCGGGCTGCTCACGCCGTTCTTCTGGATGATCATGAGCTCGCTCAAGTCGGCGAACGAGGTGTTCTCCGTGCCGATCGTCTGGATCCCCGAGACGTTCGTGTGGCAGAACTACATCGACATCTGGACCGAGTCCGACATGCTCACGTGGATCCGCAACACCCTCGTGCTGGCGGTGGCGGTCACGTTCCTGCAGGTGCTCACCGGCTCGTTCGCCGCGTACGGCTTCGCCCGCATGCGGTTCCCCGGGCGCGACATCCTGTTCCTCACCTACATCGGAACGATCGCGGTGCCGTGGCAGTCGTACATGATCCCGCAGTTCATCCTGCTGTCGAACCTCAAGGTGTCGAACACGCTCTGGGCGATCATCCTGCTGCAGGCGTTCGGCGCGTTCGGCGTCTTCCTCATGAAGCAGTACTACGAGACGATCCCCGAAGAGCTGAGCGAAGCGGCCCGCCTCGACGGCGTCAGCGAGTACGGAATCTGGCGGCGCATCATGCTCCCGCTGTCGGTCCCGGCGATCGCGAGCCTCACCCTCCTCACCTTCGTGAACACCTGGAACGACTACCTCGGTCCGCTCATCTACCTGCGCAACCCCGACCTGTGGACCATCCAGCTCGGTCTCAAGAGCTTCGTGTCGAACCTGTACGACACGAACTACGCGCTGCTGTTCGCGGGCCTGACGATCTCGGTGGTCCCGATCGCGATCATCTTCCTGCTCGGCCAGAAGTACTTCGTCGAGGGCATCGCGACGAGCGGGATGAAGGGCTGACATGAACCGCGTCACCCACACCACCTGGGCGAGCATCCTCTCGTTCGTGTCGCTGCTGCTGATCACGAACCTGCTGCTCGTCGTCTCGTGCCTGCCGCTCGTCGTGCTCCTGATGACGACCGATCCGGCGCTCTCGTGGCCGCTCATCGCGCTCGCGACGCCGCTCGCGGCGCCAGGCGTCTGCGCCGCGTTCCGCGCGTTCCGCGAGCACGGCGCCGGCGGCAGCGGACCCCTCGCCGCCTTCTGGGCGGGGCTCCGTGACACCTGGCGACGGTCGCTGCTGATCGGCTCGGCGACCACGGCTCTCGTCGTTGTGCTGCTCGTCGACGTGCGCGCGCTGTCGGCGACGGATGCCGCGGTGTTCGTGGTCCCCCTGCTCGCGGTGCTCGTCGTGCTCGCCGTCGCGGCCGCTCTGCTCGCCCTCGTCGCGCTCGCCGAGGTGCCGACGGCGGGCTGGCGCGATCTGCTCCGTGCATCCGTCTACCTGTCGCTGCGGCGCTGGTACCTCACGGCGGTGTCGCTCGGAGTGCTGGTCGCGCAGGCCGGCGTGTTCCAGGCGGCGCCCGCGCTGGGCCTCGGCATCACGGCATCCGTCGTGCTCTACCTCGCGTGGACGAACTCCCGCTTCACGCTGCGCCCCGTGCTCGATCTCGACGAGGCGGCTGCGCAGTGAGCGGAGTGCGTCCAGCCGGTCTCATCGTCATGGGGCCCGAGATGGCCTGGGCGTTCGAAGATGATCGACGCCGACAGTTGGAGCGGATGCTCGATCT
This sequence comes from Microbacterium terrae, assembly GCF_017831975.1. NCBI lineage: Bacteria > Bacillati > Actinomycetota > Actinomycetes > Micrococcales > Microbacteriaceae > Microbacterium > Microbacterium terrae. The sequence goes on from NZ_JAFDSS010000001.1 coordinate 3,393,875, forward strand.
CGGCGACCCGGCGACCTCGTTCGACGCCGTGCCGGCAGACGCGCTCGCGCGCTGCGAGGTGCTGATCACCTCGTGGGGTGCGCCGCGCCTCGACTCGGCCGTGCTCTCGCGTATGCCCGCGCTGCGGGCCGTCTTCCACGCGGCCGGAAGCGTCCGCGACCTGGTGTCACCCGAGCTGTGGGACCGCGGAATCGTCGTCTCGTCGGCCGCGGACGCGAACGCGGTACCGGTGGCGGAGTACACGCTCGCCGCGATCATCCTCGCCGGCAAGCGGGCATTCAGCCTCGCGCGCGAGCCGCGCACGCATGCGCCCTGGGGCGGCATGCTCGCCGAGCCGATGATCGGCAACGTCGATCGGTGCATCGGCATCGTGGGCTTCTCGCGGATCGGGCGCCGGGTGGTGGAACTCGTTCAGATGCTCGGCGGCGTCGAGGTGCTCGTCGCCGACCCGCACGCAGACCCGGCGGTCGTCGCTCGGGCAGGAGCCACCCTGGTGAGCCTCGACGAGATGGCCGCCCGCGTCGACGTGCTCTCCATCCACGCGCCGGAGCTGCCGTCGACGCGGCACCTGATCGGGCGCGCCGAGCTCGCTCTGCTCCGCGATGGCGCGACCGTCATCAACACGGCCCGCGGTGCCCTGCTCGACCACGACGCGCTGCTCGCGGAATGCCGCACCGGTCGGGTGAACGCGGTGCTCGACGTGACCGATCCCGAGCCGCTTCCGCACGATTCGGAGCTCCTCGACCTGCCGAACGTGACGATCACCCCGCACGTCGCCGGCACCCTCGGAACGGAGCGCGCGCGGCTCGCCGACAGTGTGCTCGAAGACGTGCAGGCGTGGGTGCGCGGCGAACCGGTGCCGCACGGGGTCGTGCGCGAGCAGATGGATGTGATCGCCTGATCCGGACGCGTCTTCGCTGACCGAGCCTGAAGCCCGGCGGCCCGTCCGCGGGCGTCTCACTGGGTGACGGTCTCACTGGTTGACTGGGGGGATGCCTCGCACTCCATCCCCGTCGGTCGTCGTCGTCGGTCCGGCTTCGTGGAACCAGCTCGTCGTGCTCGACCGGCTGCCCGAACCGGTGCCGCACATGCAGTTCGCGCTCGCCGACACGAGCACGCTGGGCGGCACGTCAGCAGGTAAGGCGCTGCACCTCGCAGGCCTCGACGTCGACACCGTGCTGCATGCGCTGGTCGCCGACGATGATCCCGGGGATCGGGTGCGGGCGGCCCTCCGTGCCGGCGCGGTGCCGGTGCGCGAGCACCCGTCCGAGCGGACCGAACGGCACCTGAACCTCATGACCGAGGCGGGGGAGCGGGTGAGTCTGTACCTCGCGACGCCGTCGTCGCCCGATTCGGGCATCGTCGACGCGATCGAGGATGCGGTGCGGGCGGCCGAACTCGCGGTGATCGACCTGAGCGAGGTCGGCGCCGCGCTTGTCGAGCGTCGACTGCGCCTCGGCGGTGAGACGCCGATCTGGACCGACCTGCACGACTACGACGGTGCGTCGGCTTTCCATGAGCCCTTCGTGCGCACGGCGGAAGTCGTGTTCATGAACGACGACGCGACCGACGACCCCTGGGCGCTCATGCAGTCCTGCCTCGACCGCGGCCCGCGGCTCGCAGTCTGCACGCTGGGCGTGCGCGGCGCGATCGCGCTGACCGCAGCCGGCGAGCGGGCGTCGACCCCGGCGCATCCGGCCGACGTCGTTGACACCAACGGTGCGGGAGATGCGTTCTTCGCAGGATTCCTCGCGGCGACGCTGCGCGGCGCATCGCTCGACGAGCGGCTCGATGCCGGAGCCCGGCAGGCCGTGGTCGCGCTCGAATCGGCGCATCTGCACCCATCGGTCGGCTGACCCCAGGGCTGCCACACCCCGGTCCCCGAGCCGGTCGCAGTCTTGGCGCCGAGCCTGTCGAGGGGCCGGGGCCGCGCCGCTCCTCGTCGGGCCGGGATCAGAAGCTGCCGATGCCCTTGCCGATCAGCGAGACGCCGATCACGAGCAGCAGGATCGCCATGATGAGCGCGTTCTGCTTGCCGAGCCAGTCGCGGAGCGCATCGAGCGGGCCGCGCAGCCGGTCGGCGGCGACGAGGTAGCCGATGACCGGAACCGCGACCGTGCTCGCCGCGATGACGGTGAAGATCGCGATGACGACGACGTCTTCGCCGCCGCTGAGTCCCGCGCTCCCGATCACCACGCCGGCTCCGGCGGCGAGGAGCAGGTTCTTCGGGTTCACCGCGGAGAGCAGCAGGCCGAGGCCCGCGGCGCCGGCGAACGTGATCTGGTCGATCGCCTGCATCCACTTCGGCAGCACCGGCTCGGCGCCGTCCTTCGGGCGCTTGCGCCACTGCGCCGCCGCCAGCACGAGGAGGCCGACGCCCAGGAGCAGCTGGATCGTGCCGCGAACGGGCTGCGAGGCATCCGTGCTCTCTTCGGGGAGGAGCGAGGAGAGCAGCGTGAATGCGGTGACGGCGACGACCACGCCCAGAACCCATCCGAGCAGGAAGCCGACGCTCGTCACCCGGGCTTTCGGCGACAGCAGCATCAGGATCACGGCGATGATCGGGATCGGGCTGATCGCGATTCCGAGGGCGAGGGTGAGGGTGTCTCCGATGGCAGCGCCCACGGCAGGGTCTCCGATCCGGGTCGAGGGATGCTCCCATCTTGGCGGACCCGGCGCCCCGGGCGCCGCGAATCAGTCGGATCGCCTCCCTTGACGGTGGGTCCGGCTGCGGGCCGACCCGCGACCGCGCACCGGCGGCAGGTGGGGGATGGCGAACGGGCGCGTCTGCGGGCGGCGCTCGTTGCGCACGGCATCCAGCGCCGCGCGAAGGGACGGGTGGCTGCTCGTGCGACCGGAGAGCAGCCAGATCACCTCCACGGCGCCTCCCTCGGTCTGCGTCATGCACGCGAGGGTATGGCGGGGATCGTTGCGGGCGACGGTGGGATCGTGGACGACCCAGGTCGTGTCATCCACCTGATGGACGTCGATGCTCTCGGGCATCGGATCCGTCTGCAGATCGCCGGTCACGTTCTCGATCGCCCGCTTCGCAGGTACGGGCAGGGGTGGGTCAGGAGGGGTGCGGGCCCCGTCGGATGAACCGGCGGGGCCCGCCGGCCGGGTCACTTGAAGGCGTCCTTGACCTTCTCGCCGGCCTGCTTGAGGTCTGCTTCGACCTGATCGGCCTTGCCTTCGGCCTCGAGCTTCTCGTTGTCGCTGACCTTGCCGACCGCTTCCTTGGCCTTGCCGCCCAGGTCCTGAGCTGCGTTCTTCGCCTTGTCGTCCATTCCCATCGGGGTCTCCTCTCGTGGGTCCGGCTGCAACGCCGGTCCAGCGGTCACGACGGTACGTCGACGGTTCCAGGGTGGCGACGGGGTTGACACCGGTCGGTGGCGGGTATACCGACGGCGGCGCCTGCTCGGTCATCCGTCAGAGGGGCCGCCCTCGCTGCCGGGCATGAGGATGAGCGCGATCGGAGTGCCCGGCGCGACGTGGATGAAGGCGGTGCGCTGCTGCCCCTCGCCGTCGTTGACCTCCAGCCAGGCGCCGCCGGAATCGACGGCCTGTGCGATCGCCTCCATGAGCTCGCCCGGCTCCCGTCCTCCGATGCTGTACGAGTCGCCGCCGTACCGGATCTCGATGCGCTTCACTGGCTCAGCTCGCTTTCCTCTGGCCTGCCCTCAGGTGGCTCGGGCACGACGTACAGCCCCGAGGGGGAGTTCGCGGTGTGGATCAGTGCATCGATCCAGGCCCGGTTGATCGTCGGCATCCTGCTGCCGTGGAACTTGTAGACCAGGGCGCAGCCGGGGTGGATCCAGATGGTCGTCCGGCCGTCGCCGATGCTCGGGTCGTCTTTCCAGGTGAACGGGAACGACTCGCCGCGGCGCACCTTCGCGCCGATGACGATCTGCAGATGGCTGAGGATGCGGTCATCGAAATCGACCTTGACCAAGCCGTCGTATGTCAGTCGTCCCATCAGTCCCTCCCGGCAGGGGTCGGATGCGGCGGCTCGGGCGTGATCGTCAGGCCCGACACGCTGTGCGCCGAGGTCATGAGCTCGTCGAGCCACAGGGGATTCACCTCGACCGGCGGACCGCTGAACTTGCACACGAACGACGTGCCCGGATGGATCCAGATCGTCGTCCGTCCGTCGCCCGCGCTGATGTCGTCCTTCCATGTGAAGTGGAGGGACTCGCCTCGGCGCAGCTTCGCGAGGATGACGTTGTACAGGTGCGTGAGTGTGCGGTCTTCGAAATCCACTCGGACGCCGCCGCGGAAGATCAGGCGACCCATCGCGCGCTCGACCGGTTGCAGACGGGCCGTATCGCAGTCGGTGGTCCAGCCATCGGTCCGGGGTCGAGAGATCGTGCCATCACAGCTCCTCCGTCCATCGCGCCGTGTCACCGGTATCGTCCGCCACCCCGATGACCGGGCGCAACCGCCTGGTCTTCTCACGGAGCCGGGCCACGGCATCCGCGTCGACCAGATCGGATTGGTCGCTCGACGTCGTCAGCACGACGATCTGGCTTGCCGGGCCGACCAGGAGCGAGGCGATGCCCGGCCGTCCGTCAGGACTGATCACGGGTATGGCGACGGTGTCGGCGGCGTGTGCCTCTGCCAGCGCCTGGCTCAGGCTCATCAGCTCGTCGGCGATCTCGTCGCCGGTGAGCAGTTCGCTTCCTGCATAGAGGATCGTCTTCATCGTGGCTCCGCTTCTGTGCGTTGCGGGCGTGTCGTCAGAGGCCCTTCCCGCCCGTGACGGGCAGGACTGCTCCTGAGACGAATGACGCGTCTTCGGATGCGAGGTAGACATACGCGCCCGCGAGTTCTGCCGGCTGCCCGGCCCGGCCGAGCGGGGTGTCCTGCCCGAAGGTCGCCAGCCGATCGGCATCCCATCCGGTCGCGGGGATCAGCGGGGTCCAAATCGGCCCCGGGGCGACGGCGTTCACCCGGATGCCGCGCGGGCCCAGGTCTTCGGCGAGGGCCTTGACGAACGCGACCTGCGCGGCTTTGGTCATCGCGTAATCGATCAGACCGGGCGAAGGGTTGAAGGCCTGGATCGACGAGGTGACGATGATCGACGCGCCCGGATGCAGGTGGGGGAGAGCTGCGCGGGCGGTGAACAGCATCGCCGACAGGTTGGTGCGGAAGACGCGCTCGAACTCCTCCGTCTCCAGATTCTCGAGGCCGTCGCGGTCCTTCTGGTACGCGGCGTTGAGCACGAGCACGTCGAGGCCGCCGAACTCCGCGATGGTGTCGTCGACGATCCCGGTCGCGAACCGCTCCTCGCGGATGTCGCCCGCCAGTGACAGCGCGTGTGCCTGCGCCTCGCGCACCAGGTCGAGCGTGGCGTCCGCGTCCGCCTGCTCTTCGGGCAGGTGTGCGATGGCGACATCCGCGCCCTCGCGTGCGAACGCGATGGCCACCGCGCGGCCGATCCCCGAGTCGCCGCCGGTGATGAGCGAGCGTCGTCTGCGCAGGCGGCCGGAGCCGGTGTACGTGCTCTCGCCGTGGTCGGGCGGGGGCCTCGTCTCGTCCGTGAGTCCGGGCTGCTCCTGCCCCTGGGGCGGGAACCCCTCGTCGCGGTAGGCCGTGCGGGGGTCGCTCTGCTCGCCCATGCCTGCTCCCTTCACGAGCGTGCCTCGACGGTACGCGCGCGGATCGGGAACAGGTACGGGGTTGACATCGGAGGGAGATCTGACAGACTCCGCGGGTCGCTCACCCGTAGCAACACGAAAGTCCCGCTGCACCGCCTGCGGCGGCACATCGGGACTTTTGAGGGGATGACGGGAATCGTCCCCACCGCCTTCTCCACCCGCCGCTGCGCGGCGCGCGGAGCCTCGGGCGGCGTGGGCCCACCCAGGGGTTCGATTCGCAGCAACACGAATGCCCTCCCGCGCGGCCGGTGGCCGCCCGTGAGGGCATTTGAGGGGATGACGGGAATCGAACCCGCGCTATCAGCTTGGGAAGCTGAAGTTCTGCCATTGAACTACATCCCCGGATGCCTTGAAAACACTGGGATCGCGGGTCCCAGTCAAGGCAGGGTATACACATTTGTCGCCACATCCGGTCGGTGGCGCGCTCGACCATACTATCTGCTGACTTGAGCAGAGGTTGCGCGCGCATCGCGATGGCGGGCGTATGCCCCGACTCGCGCAGCCCGCCGGCTCAGAAGACGCCCAAGAGCCTGTCGCCATCGTCGGCAATCTCGTGAAGATCGGCATCCTCCGCGTGCTGCGTGCGGAACGGCAACCAGACGGCAGGCGAGTTCGCAAGGTCATCCGGGATCCAGCGGTCACCGGCATACATGAACTGGTCATCGGCGCATCGTGCTGACAAAGCGCCCGTCGCTGGTGGTCCGGCACTCTCCTGTTGACCTGGCGCAGGACTCTCCGCTAGCGTCTGCAACTAGTTGCATGGATAGCGTTTACCGATCGGGTGCTGCCAGGTGACTGTGAATCGTCGATCGAAGGAGATCCTGTGTTCCCCACATTCCCGAGCGATCGAACGCGCCCAGAGCGCCGCGCGAGCCGCGCGACGACCGTGCTCCTCGCGGGCGCCACAACGTTGGCGCTTACGCTTTCGGTCGCGCCCGCTGCGTCCGCCGGGGTGCCGGCCGCCGTCGCGCTGAAGCCTGCTGCTCACGCCGCCGCACCGATATCCGGTGTAATCGATCGCGTGACATTCGGGGATGCTGCATCCGAGGAAGCTCATGGTTTCCGGTCAGATGGGAGCACGGTCGAATCGCGTGAGACGGGTTCGGTGCGTGTCGCGCAGCCGCTTGCGCCCGCTCAGAACCGGCTGGGTGATCTCGTGGTGACGCTGGCAGTGGATCCGGCCGCGCAGAACCACCTGAGCATGACGTTCTCAGGGGATGAGGCGTCCGCGCTCCGCACTCACCTTCTCGTGGATGGCCAATACATCAACTACTTGGCCGCGGGCGACTACGAGTCGATCAACCCCGCGTTCGGCAGTGGACTGCCTGGCCGCACCTACACCGCCACGACGCTGCTTCCCCTGGAGTCGACGCAGGGGAGGACACACGTCCAGGTGACAGTGCGCACGGCGGCCGCGGCGGCGACCGCGCTGGCGGCGTCGCCCTCGCGTTCGTACTTCGATGTCAGTACCCATATCGAGGCTTCCGCGACACTTCCGACCGAGTCTGCGCGGGCCGCACTCGACGGGGTGTCTGCGGCCGAGCCGTGGGCGGAAGTCGACCAGCAGGCGGCGATCGACGGGTACCGGACATTGCAACTTTCGCGTGTTGCGTCGATCGCGGCGAAGATCGACGCGGGCCCGACCGGCATCCCTGACATCTCCAAGTACGCGAACGAGCTGCGCTATTACGCCGAGGCGCTGACGAGCAGTTGGTCGCCCGACGACACGGCGGACGAGCGGCGGGCGGCGCTCGAGCGCATCTTCGCTGCGATCGACCGCTACACCGTGCGCTACTACGCCGACGTGCGATCCCTCGGCAGCGGAGGTCATCAGTCCGACTGGGGCGGGTACTACGCAGAGCTCGGTGAGGCACTGTACATCGTCGAGAACTTCATCGCGGATGACTCGATCCTCGGTCGTGACGCGTTCGAAGAGTTCCTTGCGCAGCCCTTCGAGACGGGCACCGTCGACGGCCCCAACTCGATCGCGAGCGCTGACTGGGGTGGAGATTCACTCTCCAGGGGCGAAGCGTGGGAGCGGGTCTTCAAGGCGAACTTCGACTTCGCGCGCTCGCGTCTGTCGTACATCTCGAATCAGGTGCACTACACGTACGAGGGCGCATGGCGGTCGCACGAGGGTCTGCGCATCATCGGCTCGGACTTCTACGAGGGCCGCGAGCGCAGCCATGAGATCCTTCGCGAGATCTGGGGCATCTCGCCGTTCCTCGGCGAAGAGGTGCTCGTCGGTGCGGACGGTGAGGAGCTCGACGTCTACCACTCGCTCTTCAACCACGACGACAATGCGGAGTACACCGACGACTACGTGCAGGTGATCATGCGCGGCCTCGCCCGGAGCAAGGTGGACGAGGAGGGTGATGTCATTCGCCGACTCCCGTACGGAACGTCGTACACGTCCATCAGCGCCGAGGCGCTGCTCCGTGAAAACCACTACGTGGGCAACTACGGGGAGACGGCGAACTGGATCCCCGCGTACTTCTGGCGAACGTGGGGTCACGCGGGTGACGAGGAGATCAACTCTGAGCTGCTCCGGCAGGCGCTGAAGAACCTGCACTCGCGCGCGCTAACCCGCTACCAGGGTGTGACAGCCGACGGCGACCGGGCGATGTTCATGGAGCAGATCGTCGACGACCGGAACACGGCATACCCCGGCAAGCTGGCGTATGCGACTGAGACGGCTGTCAACCTCGGACTGATGTACGTGTCGCTCGAGCAGCACATGGCCGATAACGCCGAGCTGTACGAAGGTGACGAGTGGGACGAGTACTGGCAGTACGCCCGCGAGGGTGTCGGGATCATGCAGCAGCAGCTCGTCGACAATCAGTACTTCCCCTACTTCTCCAGCGGCACCCGTGCCACTCCGCAGGTCAACAAGGACCACCGACTTCCCGAGTCGTGGGCCTATCTGAACGGGGGACGCGAGGCTGCTCTGGGCGAGGCTGCGGCGGGAGCCGTGCTTCCGAACACCGACCTCGCTCTGTACTCCGACGCTGAGCGATCGACACTCGGGGTCGACGCGGACGAGCTCGACACACCCAGCGTGTGGGTCGACATAGACAACCTGTTCGTCCGCATGCGGGACGGGTCGACGACCATTCTCGGTTCCCTCGCGATGCGCAACTACGGCTACCTCGCGAACGGTCGCCTGCACGTCCAGCGCGACGGCAACGAACATCTGGTGCAGATCGCCACGACCGGTGTCTTCCAGTACAAGGAGACCACGACCATCGGTGAGGGTGTCAGCAACCCGATCTTCGTCGACCCTGACGCGGACGGTCCTCGGCCGGGCAACGCCCGCGCAGGACAGATCGTACCGATCACGTTCCAGCCCGGCGTCGGTAAGGTGGTCCGCGACAACTTCACCGCGGACACCCCGTACTCCGGCTACCCGGATCTGATCCGCGCTGTCTACGGTGACTACCTGTTCGCGGTCAACACCACTCGCGAGGCATACGGCAACGCGAAGGAACACGTCGTCGCGCTTCCCGAGGGAATCAAGGCGCGTACGGTCCTCGACCTCGTCTCCGGGCGTGAGCTCCGAGTTCACAAGGGCGGCGTGACCGTCCCGTCGCACACTGCCGTAGTGCTGCGCATCGCCGATGCCGACAAGGCTCCGAAGACTCCAGAGCGAGTGGATGCCGTCGCCCTGACTCCCTCACCGACGGGTGTCGTCGTCTCGTGGCGACTTGCTCCTGGTGCGACGAGCTACCGCATCGAACGAGAGGGGAGGAACGGCCGCTTCGATGTCGTGGCCCGCAAGGTCGCCGGATCGACGTACCTGGACGATGACGTGAAGAGCGGAACCCATCGTTATCGGGTCATCGCGCTCAACGGCAAGACCGAGGCGGCTGCATCCGAGGTGCGGACGGCGACCGTCGGGGGGAGTGCTCTCAAGAAGGGCTGGGAGAACACGTCGGTCGGCGCGGTGGGGCAGCCCTCGGTCGATGTCCGCAACGACCGCATCCGCATCAGCAGCGCAACAGCCTCTGGATACGGCATCGGAGATGACTTCATCATCTACGACCGGTTCGCCGAGGATTCGCTCGCCCAGGTCACCACCGCGCACACCGGTAGCTACTCGCTGTCGGCGCGCCTTGCGGAGCACTCCGGCGAGGTCTCGGGGCTCACCGTCCGCGGTGGTGCGGACGAAGTCGCTCCGTACGTCTATCTGGGCGCGCGCGCAGACGGTCAACTCGAGATCCGGCAGCGCACCCTGGACACCCGTGTGAACCTCGTCGGATCCGCGGGCGGTGCGGGGACGACGCGCTCCGACCAGACGTCGCCACGGACGATCGCCCTGGACCTCAACCTCGCCCAGCACCCCTATCTGCGCTTGGACCGTGACGCCGCCGGGCAGCGCGTGATCGCCCTCGTGTCAGCGGACGGGAAGGTGTGGACACCGGTTGCGCAGCTTGCGCTGTGGACAGCCGGAGGTACGCACGCCGGGGTCGTCGCAACGAGCGCGGTGACTGCCGACAAGGTCTCGCTCGACGCCTTCGCGGCGGACGAAGTCGTGGCGTCGGCTCGGCAGGCGGACCAACGCGTGTCGCTGGTGTGGAACCGCCCGGACTCGGCATCGGCGTTCCGCATCTACCGCACCTTCGATGCCAAGGCGGCCGTGAAGAAGCCACGCGGTGACGCATGGTCGATCGTCGTCGATGGAATCACCGATGCGGGCTACACCGACAGCCTCGTGGGCAAGGACGCGTGGTACGTCATCGCCTCTCTCGACGAGAACGGATCCGTCATCGAGACCAGCCGCGCTGTCGGGGCCTCCGGGTACCCGCTGGCGTCACTCATCGAAGCGGCCCGAGCGATCGATCTGACCGGCTTCACGGCCGCCAGCGCCAGCCTCTACCTCGCCGAGATCGACGCGATCGAAGCCGAGGCGAATGCCGAGGATGCCGATCACAATGCACTGGCGGTTCGACTGGAGGCTGCCCCGGACCTGCTCGTGCAGCTCTACATCGACGGGTTCGAGACATCGACCGCAGACCGCTGGGCAGCCCTGCGGACGACCAGCACGCCCACTGCCTACACCCAGGAGGTGAGCCAGGACCCCTCACAGGCGCGCTCCGGATCAGGGGCACTCGTCATCAGCAACGCCGGCGCGGACCGAAACGCCGCCCACAACGCGTGGTTCACGAACATCTCGAGTCCGTTCCAGATCGACGCCGCGCCGCAGACCACGTATCGAGTGTCGTTCTCGTACCGTCTCGAGGACTACGCGTACGCGTCGGGGGTGGGCGCCTACCTGTTCCTTCGCGGATACAACGGATCGAGCGCGCCGGAACCGGAGACGCGGTTCTGGCTGCAGGAGCCGAGCACCCCGGACGGTGAATGGAAGAACTTCACGACCCTCCACACCACTGGTGCCGCCGCGATCGACCGCTTCGTTGCTCAGTTCGGCCTGCGTGGCTCGACCGGAACCGTGCGCATCGACGACCTCCGGATCGAACCCGTCGACCTTCTGACGGAGCTCGTCTCGGATGCGCGTCTCGTCGACCTCTCGGACTACACGCCCGCCAGCGCTGCGGCGTACACGGCTGAGATCGATGCGATCGCCGAGGCCGCCGGCGCGCCGGAACCCGACACGGAGGCGCTCATCGCACGCGTACGCGCCGCGGCGTCGCTTCTGGTGCAGGTGTTCACCGAGGGCTTCGAGGGCAACGCGGCGGGCAGGTGGGCAGCAGGACGTGCAGGTGGCGCCCCCGACACATACGTCGGTGTCATCGAGTCGAACGCTGACACAGCACATGCCGGTGACGGCTCGCTCGTGTTCACCAACTCCGATCCCGTACTGAACGCGGCGCACAATGTCTGGTTCACCAACGCGGCGTCGAGCGTACCGGTGCAGGTCGCCCCGTCGACGACGTACCGGATCCGGTTCAGCTACCAGCTCACCGACTTCTCACACGCGCCGACAGTCGGTGCGTACCTGTTCGCACGAGGATTCTCCGGGACAACGGGAGGTGCCGAGACCCGGTACTGGTTCCGCGAGCCGACATCGGCCGGGGAGTGGCGGCAGTTCGACACCACACTGACGACCTCGTCTGCGGCCGTCGACCGGCTCGTGCTCCAATTCGGGCTGCGGGGCTCGGTCGGCACGTTCCGTGTCGACGACGTACGCATCGATCCGGTGCAGCCGTAGGCTGACGCGCCCCGGTAGTGAGAATGGTCCCGCCCCCGAAGAGGGCGGGACCATTCTGTTCGCAAGAAGCCCGCGGGGCGGTTGGTGTCACCCCGTCGCGGACGCGGGGCTCAGGACCGTGATGTCCTGGTTCAACACGGTGCATCCTTCAATGGCGTAGGGCGGGCGTGCGTCCGGATTCTGTGCTTCCAGCACGATCGCCTCCAACCGCAGCTGCTCGACGTTGCGGATGTCGAGGAACGTCGTGCGGCTCCATGTCGGGTAGTAGTTCGACGATTTGCCCTCGGTGCTCTGCTCGAGTGCGTCGACCACCACGGGGTAGTCGTCGAACGGGCGCGACGGCTCCTGCACTCCACCCCACGGGACGTAGGTGATGTCGCGGAGGGTGAGGTGCCGGATGGGCCTGCTCCGTGCGGCATCCACGCGGATGCCGGCGAACTCGGGCGTGCCCTGGATGTCGTGGTCGAACCTCCACTGCTCACGGTCCATGTCTTCGGAGTCGACCGCGGTCAGCCCCGCGATCCGAACGTGGGACAGCTCGCCGATCGGGGGCATGTGATCGAGCTCCTTCGACGATCCCAGGTCGTCGGGTTCGAACCGGTTGTTGAGCAGCATCCACACCGGGCGACGGACGTCGTGCATGACAACGTCGCTGATCGCGATGCGGGTGATCGTGCCGCCCTCGGTGCATTCCATCTTCACGCCTTCGCGGAGCACGCGGTTCATCGTGATGCCGCTGATGGTCACGTCACTGATCGTGCCGATCGATTTCAGGCCGATGCGGATGCCTGCGCACACAGAGCTGAGTTCGCAGTCGCTGATGTGGATGTTCTGCGTCGGAAAATCCTTGCTGGAGGACTGCAGGCAGATGTTGTCGTCGGTGCCGACGATGTGACACCCGCGCACGAAGACGTGCTCGCAGCCGTCGAAGTTCAATCCGTCGCCGTTGAAGTTCGACTCGTTGTGGATGCGCACGCCCTCGACCCATATCCAGCGGGAGTCGAGGAACGCCGTCGTCCAGCCCGCAGCGTCGAGAAGCTGGATGTCGCGCACGCGCACGTGGCTGGCGCGGAGCGTGCGCAGCATCATCGCGCGCTGGCCGGTGTCCCGCTGCGGGAACGCCGGCCCGTTTCCATTGATCTCCCCCGGGCCGCTCAGCGTGACGTGCTCCACGTCACGTGCCAGCAGAAGACACCGGTCGAGCTCGGGCTCATTGCGGTATCGGTTGTGGTGGACGTCTTCCGGATAGTCCGCGATATCAGGGCTGGCGAGAAGTCGAGCCGAAGCGGAGATGTGCAGCTCTACACGCGACCGGAGGAAGAGCGTTCCGGTCAGGTACGTTCCATCCTCCACTTCGACACGGCCGCCGCCGGCCGCCGCGCAGGCGTCCAGCGCGGCCTGAAGTGCAGCGGTGGCGAGCGTCAGGCCATCGCCGATGGCGCCGAAGTCCCGCGGGTCGAAGGTGCGTGTCATCTCTGCTCTGTCCCATTCCCGCCATCCGATGGCTCGGTGATCAGCGCGCGCGTGCGGTCGAACGGATGCCACCGGTCGTCGTACCGCCCGGAGCCGCTGGCGATCAGTGCGCGCATCGAGGATTCCTCTCGTATCGTCCGGCCCATTCTCGGCGACATCGCTCATCACTTCAGCGATGAGGTTGCGGAATCGGACCGTCGAGATCAAACTGTAATGCAACTAGTTGCAAAAAACTCTGGAAAACGCCTTCCTCCTGAGTTACGCTTCGAGCGGCGGACCTGATCCGGCCGAAAAATCAAGGGAGATGAAATGACAATCGCAACGACGCGGACGCCTGCAGGCCGCATCGCAATGGTGGCTGCTGGGGCGGCTGTGTCGGCACTCGTTCTGGCCGGTTGCAGTGCATCCGGTGGTGACGAGGCTTCTGCCGACAAGACCACGATCCGCTTCCTCTATGCCACGGGCGACGAGACATGGAACAGCACGGTCGACGCGTTGGTGACCGCTTTCAACGAGCAGAGCGAGACCACGACCGTCGAACTCGACCCCCTCCCGGCCGGCACCGACTACGCCACCGCACTCAAGACCGTTGACGCCACGGGGAAGTGGCCCGCGGTAGTCGACATGCGCGACACACTCACGTACGTGAGCGCGGGCAAGCTCGCCCCGATCCCGGAGGAGGTCACCTCGCTCCTCGAAGCGGACGCCTTCGCCGCTGCCGCCGACGGCAACGTCTACACGACCCCCTACAGCGCCCTCAACGGTGAGCTCGGCATCAACATCGTCTACAACAAGGACTACTTCGAGGAGAACGACCTTCAGGTCCCTGAGACCTACGACGAGTTCATCGAACTGCTGGAGGACATCAAGGCCAACGGCGACGTGCCGCTCGCGACCGCCGCTGCGGAGATCTGGCCGTCGGACCAGCTGTGGAAGTCGCTCGCTGCGTCGACGTTCGCCGAGTACTCGGAGGACGGCGGCTATTGGAACGTCGCCGCTGCCGGCGATGCCTCAGTCGCGGACCTGCGTGAGCCGCTCGAGAAGCTCGAGTACATCACCGACAACTTCGTCCTCGACGGCTGGCAGTCCACCGCAGACGCGCAGACGACGACGCTGCTCGTGAACGAGCAGGCCGTCATGGCGACCTCGTCGGCCGGGCTGGGACGCCTCATGGACATCAGCAAGGTCGCACCGGACTTCAACGCCGGCATGTTCATCGTCCCCGCTGAGGACGGCAACATCTACGTGCTGAAGAACAGCCCCGTGGGCGACACCGCCGGCGGCCTCGCGATCTCGTCGCAGGCCGCGGAGAACGAGGACGAGTACGCCTCGGCGATCGAGTTCCTCGAGTACTTCTACTCGGTCGACGCAGCGAACCTGATGCAGGAGAACGGCTGGCTCTCGCCCAACATCGTCGCCTCCGACGAGGTCGTGCAGAACGACTCGATCCCCGGTGCCGCCGACTACTTCGGCCTGCTCGAGAACCCGAACCTCGTCTGGTACGAGAACGCGCCCGAGTTCTCGACGTTCGGGTCGGTGAACACGTTCTTCCGCCAGGCCCGCATCGAGATGCAGGACCACCAGACGACGATCGACGAGGCGATCGCGAAGACCCAGGCCGAACTCGAGACGCAGGTCGCGGCGGCCGAGTAAGGACTCGCGGCCGGGTGGGGCGTCCGTTCCCACCCGGCCGCGACATCTCATCCGTGTCCGAAGGAGGACGACATGAGCGATCAGAGCTCTCAAGAAGGCGGCGCCGGCATCGTTGCCGCGACCACGCTGCTGACCGGGAAGCGTCCTCTCGACGGCATCCCCGATGACGACCGAGCCCCCGAGACCGCGGCGCCGCCCAAGGTCCGCCGATTCTCGGCAGCCAACCGCGGTCGCCTCGTCCTGTTGGCCTTCGTTGCCCCGGCGCTCATCATCTACCTGCTCATGGTGATCGTCCCGTCGATCCAGTCCGTGCAGCTCAGCTTCACCGACTGGGACGGCATCAGCGACGGCTACGACTACATCGGATTCCAGAACTACCAGGACATCCTCACCAGCGGCCGCTTCTGGAACGCGGTCAGGAACACCCTGATCCTGGGCCTCGGCTCAGCGATCATCATCAACGTCATCGCGCTGATCGTCGCTCTCCTCCTCGACCGGCTCAATCACGGTCAGGGCTTCTTCCGCACCGCGGTGTACCTGCCCGCTCTCGTCAGCGCCTTCATCATGGCGACGATCTGGAAGTACCTCCTCAACTACAACTTCGGCATGGTCAACAACGTCCTCCGCGACCTGGGCCTGCCGGACTGGGCCCGTGACTGGCTGGGCGACAGCAGCATCGTCGTCTGGGTGATCCTCTTCATCACCTGCTTCACCCTCGGCGGCAACACCACCCTCATCTACCTCGCGAACCTCCAGTCGGTGCCGCAGGAACTGCTCGAGGCATCCAAGATCGACGGCGCCAACGGCTGGCAGTCCTTCTGGAACGTCACCTGGCCCATGATCGCCGGCGCCGTCACCGTCAACGTCACCCTCGCGATGATCGCCGGCTGGGTCATCTTCGACCAGGTCATGGTCCTCACCTCCGGCGGCCCCGGGTTCGTCTCAGAGACCATGGCGTTCTTCATCTACAAGGTCGGCTTCGGCGAGTACCGCGCCGGCTTCGGATCGGCCGCAGCCGTCGTGCTGTTCCTCGTCGTCATCGTCAGCACCGTGGGCGCCAACGCCTACATGCGCAAGAGGGAGATCCAGGCATGAGCACCTCAGACGCCACCCGCCTCAACGTCCTTCCCAAGGCGCGCCGCCAGAAGACGCCCAAAGAGAAGAAGAAGTGGACCGTCGGCGAAGTCGTCGTCATGGTCGTCCTCTCGGTTCTCGTCCTCGTCGTTGCGTTCCCGGTCATCTACGCGCTGCTGCAGTCCTTCCGCACCTACTCCGAGATCACCATCGACCCGATGGGGCTCCCCACGAGCTTCACCCTCGACAACTACATCGCGCTGTTCCAGCAGACCGACTACCCGGAAGCCCTGCTGAACACGGTGATCATCACGGTGGGCACAGTTGTGCTGCTGGTCGCCATCGTCCCGATGGCCGCGTGGGGCATCGAGCGCATCGGCGGAGGATGGGGACGCTTCCTCTACATCCTCTTCATCGCCGGCCTCATGATCCCGTTCCAGGTGCGCATGATCCCCTTGGTCAAGGCCTTCAACGAGGTGGGGCTCTACAGCACCCTGACGGCCGTCATCCTCGTCCACCTGGGCGGCGCAGCGAGCTTCGGCATCCTGCTGTACTGCAGCTTCATCAAGGGCATCCCGATCGATGTCGAAGAGGCTGCCCACGTCGACGGCGCCGGCCGCTTCCGGACGTTCTGGTCCATCGTGTTCCCGATGCTCCTGCCCGTGACGAGTGCTTTCGTCATCATCCAGGCGCTGGGACTGTGGAACGACTTCTTCATCCCGCTGGTGTTCCTCGACTCGTCGAACGCGGGCACGATCAACGTCGCGCTGAACCGGATGGTGGGCCTGCTCACGTCGCAGTGGCAGCTCATCTACACCGGCGCGATCCTTGCGATCGTCCCGTCGATCGCGATCTTCGCCGCGTTCCAGCGCTACTTCATCAAGGGCATGTCGGTCGGGGCGGTGAAGGGATGACCGCCGCACCGACCGCGGGCCGCCGCACGGGCTCACGTACGCAGCGGCTGCTCGGCTACGACGGACCAGTCGCCACGATGCTGCTCGCCACCTTCCAGTACTTCATCGTGTCGGTGTCGTTCGTCGCTGCGCTCGCCCCGGTGCTCGCCTTCCAGGCCCTCGTCGGCTGGCAGGCCACGCACCTGGCGATCTGGCTCGGCGCGCTCTCGCTGGTCACGCTCTTCCCCGGCCTCCACGGGCTGTTGCAGGCAGCCGAGGCCCTGCGCGAAGACGGTGCTGCTGCCCGCGCCGGCCGTGTGTTCTGGCATGGGTTCGCCCGCGCCGTACGGACGCTTCCGTGGGCCGCCGTGGGGATCGTGGTCATCGCACTGTTGATCGGCTACGACCTCGCACTCCTGGGATCGAGCGACCTCGTCTTCCTCATCGCCATGGCCGCAATCGGGGTGACGGTGATCATCGCGATCGCCGTCTCGATCGTCGCCGGCAAGGGTGAGCAGCAGCGCCCGCTTGCTCTCGCGACGGCGGCCGCCGCAGCAGTGGGGAAACGCCCTCACGCTGCCCTCGCATGGCTGATGCTCGCAGGACTTGCCGTCGCAGCGACCACGATCCCGGTCGTCGGCGCCGTCGCGTGGTTCTTCGCCCCAGCGGGAGCGGCAGTGGCGATCCAGATCTGCAACCGCGCCCTCGGATTCGACGCGAAGACGGCGGGCCGCTGATCGTGACACTGCAAGACATCGCCACCGGAACGCTCACCGAACGCGCCCAGCGCATCGGCGCCTTCGCCGTGCACTGGTCGCCCGACCGCCCCGCCTCACTATCCGTCCCGGGCTCCGACATCGTCGGGCGCCCCGAAGTCGCGCTGGTCGAGGTGTTCACCTCGGCCGAACAGCGTGCGCGCACCAGCCAGGCCTACATCCGATCCGGCGTCGGTTCGCGGATGCGGGTGCAGTCCGTCGACGGCGACCACAGCCAGATCGTCGTCACGCAGACCGACCCGGTCACCGGGCTCGAGGCATCCACCCTGCTGACCGCGGCGACCGCGGACACTCTGCGGGTCGAGACGCGGATCACGAACGGATCGGATTCGACCATTGTCCTCACCGCGGTGGGTTCTGTGACGATCGGGATCGGCCGTACCGAAGCCGACCTCGACACGCTCACGGTGTCGACCGCGCGCAGCGAGTGGCTCGCCGAGAATCGGTGGTCGGAAGTGTCGCTGCGCGAGAGCGTCCCCGATCTCTCGCTGCCGATTCACGGCCAGGACGGCCGGGGGCACGCATCGTGGACGAGCCATGGGGCCTGGTCGACCGGTGAACTCCTCCCAGTCGGCGTCCTCACCGACACCGCGACCGGACACGCCCTCGCGTGGCAGATCGAATCAAGCGCGGGTTGGCACGTCGACATCAGCCAGGGGGCGGCGGGAGCCGCTCTCACCCTCCTCGGCCCCACCGACCTCGAGAATCACTTCGCCCAGACCCTTCCGCCGGGCGCGGGGTTCGACGCCGTGCCGGTGGCGCTCACCGTGTCGGCTACGGGGCGCGACGCCGCTCTGGCCGCCCTGACCCCGTACCGGCGCACGCTTCGTCCGGATGCAGCGGGCGAGGGCTTGCCGGTCGTCTACAACGACTTCATGAACACGCTGATGGGGCAGCCCTCGACCGACAAGCTGATCCCACTCATCCGTGCCGCTTCTGAGGCCGGCGCCGAGGTGTTCTGTATTGACGCGGGGTGGTTCGCCGATCCCGCGATCGGCGACTGGTGGTCGACCGTCGGTGAGTGGCGCGAGGCATGCAGTCGGTTCGATGAGGCGGGGCTGCGCGGGGTGATCGACGAGATTCACCGATTGGGCATGCGCTCGGGGCTCTGGCTCGAACCGGAGGTCGTCGGTGTCCGCAGCCCGGCGGCATCGACCCTGCCGGACGAAGCCTTCTTCCACCGGTTCGGTGCGCGGGTGCAGGAGCACGAGCGTTACCATCTCGACTTCCGTCACCCCGCAGCCAGAGCGCACGTCGACGCGACCGTCGACCACCTGGTGGCCGAGTATGGAGTCACCTACCTGAAGCTGGACTACAACATCAATCCTGGAGCCGGGACCGAACAGGATGCCACGGCTCCCGGTGCGGGTCTTCTCGGGCACGTGCGCGCCTACCGCGACTGGCTCGTGGATGTGCAGCAGAGGCATCCTGGGCTCCTGCTCGAGAACTGCAGCTCGGGCGCGATGCGGGCCGACTACGGTCTTCTCGCCGTGACCCATCTTCAGTCGACGACGGACCAGCAGGACTTCCTGCGATATCCACCGGTCGCGGCATCCGCGCCCGCTTCCATCCTGCCCGAGCAATGCGGGAACTGGGCGTACCCCGCGGCCGACATGACGGATGCCGAGACGGCATTCACGCTCGTGACCGGCCTCAGCGGGCGCCTGTACCTGTCAGGCTTCCTCGGGCAGCTGCGCCCGTCGCAACGTGCTCTGGTCTCCGAGGCGACAGTGCTGCACAAGGTACTGCGCACCGAACTCTCGAGCTCGACGCCGTTCTGGCCGCTGGGGCTGCCGGGATGGGATGACGAGGTCATATGCCTGGGGTTGCATACACCCGAGAGCGACCTGCTGTTCGTGTGGGACCGCGGCCTCGACTCTCGCGAGGTGCTGATTCCCGGCGTCATCGGCGAGACTTCGGTGCTGTTCCCTGCGGGTGCCGACGAGTGGACGGCGATGAACACCCGCTACGGCTTGCTGCTGGGCACGAGCGCGGGAGCTGACGCCCGCGTGTTCCGGGTCGACACGAACCCGGACGGGCGCAGACGCGACTATCGCGATGAGAAAGGCGATCTGATGAAGGCCATGATGGTGATGGCTCCGGACGCCCGGGACCTCGTCTTCACCGAGGATGACCTCGCGAAACTGCGCGGCATGCTGGACGTCGACACCGATCGGATGATCACGTCGCTGGACGCGCTGTCCGACGCGGAGCGCGCTCGCACCGAGGTGCTCGTCACAGGATGGGGGACGCCCGACATCGGGCCGGCGGAACTGGACGCGCTTCCGTCGCTTCGGGCGGTCGTCCACTGGGGGGGCGGCGTGGGCTTCCTCGACGCATCCGTCGCCGATCGCGGGATCGCGGTGTCATCCGCCCGCGCCGCGAACGCAATTCCGGTCGCGCAGTTCACCGTCGCCATGATCGTCCTCGCCGCGAAGGAGGCGTTCTGGGCATCGCGCACCTACGGAGCCGAGCAGCGCTTCATCGACCGCGAGGCCGAGCTGGCGCACACCGGACTGTACCGATCCACGATCGGCGTCGTCGGTGCCTCCAGCATCGGTTCGATGACGATGGAGATCCTGAAGGACTACGACGTCGACGTTCTGGTGTACGACCCCCACCTCACACAGGAGCGCGCGGCTCTCCTCGGTGCCGAGATCGTCGATGACCTCGTCGAGCTCGCCCGACGCACCTCCATCCTGTCGATCCACACGCCCGACATCCCGGAGCTGCGCGGCATGATCTCGCGTGACGTGCTCGCCGCCCTTCCGGACGGGGCGACGGTCATCAACACTGCGCGGGGCCGGTTGGTCGATCAGGTCGCGCTTGTCGAAGAGCTCCAGTCAGGGCGGCTGCGAGCGATCCTCGACGTCACCCACCCTGAGGTGCTCCCTGCAGGACACCCGCTGTACACACTGCCGAACGTCTTCCTCACACCCCACCTGGCTGGTTCGGTGGGGAGCGAATTGCGCAGGCTCGGCGCCACCGCCACTGACGAGATCGAGCGCCTCGTCACCGGTCAGGCATTCCAGCATCCGATCACTCCCTGAGCGAGGCCACGCCGCATGGCAACGATCCATAACCCCGTGCTGCGGGGCTTCAACCCCGACCCGTCGATCGTGCGTGTCGGCGAGGACTACTACCTCGCCACCAGCACATTCGAGTACCACCCGGCCGTCCGCCTCCATCACTCGCGCGACCTGGCGAACTGGACCGTCGTCGGGCATGCGCTCGACGACGGGTTCGATCTGCAGGGCATTCCGGACTCGGGTGGGGTGTGGGCGCCGAGCCTCAGCCACACCGACGGAACGTTCTGGTTGGCGTACTCCATCGTGCGCACGATGGACGGCGACGACAAGGACATCGACAACTACCTCGTCACCGCGGACTCGATCGAGGGCCCTTGGTCCGAGCCGATACATCTCGGCTCGCGCGGCTTCGACTTCTCGTTCTTCCACGACACCGACGGCACCCACTGGATCGTCGGCGTGCAGTGGGACCAGCGACCCGAGCATGCGTCGTTCAGCGGTCTCGTCCTCGAGCAGTACTTGCCTGACGAGCGTCGCACCAGCGGCGAGGCGACGGTCATCTACCGCGAGGACGTGCTGGTCGAGGGGCCGAACCTGTACCGCATCGGGGACGAGTATGTGCTGACGATCGCGTCGGGCGGCACCGGCTGGAACCACAGCATCACCACAGCCCGATCCGCAAACCTCACCGGTCCCTACGAGCGCGACCCGTGGCCCGCGATGCTGACCAGCCGCGACGCCCCCGGCACGCCGTTGCAGAAGGCCGGGCACGGTGAGCTGGTGCAGACACCCGGAGGCGAGTGGATGCTGGCGCACCTTGCGAGCCGTCCGACACTGCATCTCGGCGAGCGCTATTGCACCCTGGGGCGTGAGACTTCGCTTCAGGCGGTCGTGTTCGAGGACGGATGGCTGCGGCTGCGCGACGGCGGCCACCACGGCGAGATCGACGTCGAGATTCCCGGCGTCGAGCGCGAGGTCGGCGACGCCCCCTCCGACCAGGGGGCTTCGTGGACCGACACCTTCGCCGACGGCATCGACAGCCGCCGCTGGTCGACCCTGCGGGTCGCTCCCGATCCGGCGGTGTTCGACACTTCCACAAGCTCGCTGCGGCTGCGCGGCGGTCACTCGACGGCGTCGGTGTTCGAGCAGTCCTTGCTCCTCACCCGTGTCCAGGAGCACCATGCCACGTTCGAGGCGGTGATCGACGCCGAGCCCCGCACCACACGTGAAGCTGCCGGGATCGTCGCCTGGTACGACCGTCAGGGCTGGATCTGGATGCAGCTGTCGTGGGATGAGACTGCGGGTCGCAGCATCCGGGTCATCGTGAGGGAGCCGGGGCGCACCACCCGATCTGACGCGGTCAGCGTTCCGGATGGCGCGCTGCGCCTGCGCGCAGAGCTGCACGGACCGGCTCTCACCTTCGCGTGGGCGACCGAGACGGGGGAGTGGATGCCCCTACCCGGCGAGTATCCGGCATGGATGCTGTCGGATGACTTCGGTCCGAGACTGCGCTTCACCGGCATGTTCTTCGGAGTGCGTGCCGAGGATCTCGATGGTCGCGGATGGGGTGCCGGCATCCGTTCTGCCTCGCTGAGCCAGACGCAGGTCTGACCTGCCGGATCTTCTTGCCCGGTCGCGGGTGATCATCGACGTCGATCTCTCGCGCTTGGTACGGGTCGACTCACGCACCATGTTCGAGACTTCATCCGCAAGATCGTGGCGTTCGTCGGCTGAGTTCCGCGCTCGGGTCGGCTACGCGCCCGCGGCGGGGCCGGAGGATCGGCGCGCGATGAACTCGCTCGGCAGTACGACGGGGCCTTCGTAGGGGAGGTCTCCGACCGCGATACGCCCTGCCATCACGCCGACCTCGTGGAACGGGGCGTGCACGGTGGACAGCGACGGCGTCAGATAGGCCGCGAGGGGCATGTCGTCGAATCCGACGACCGAAGCGTCGTCGGGAACGCGCACGCCGTCTGCCCGGAGGGCCTCCGAAATGCCGACCGCGATGATGTCGGTCTGACACACGTACGCGGTCACATCTCGGTGCGCGGCGCGGAATGTGTGGAGGATCTCCTCCGCCTGATCGGTGAAGTTATCGGTGTGCATCACCAGTGCATCGTCGACCGCGATGCCCGCACGCTGCATGGCCGTTCGGTAGCCGCGGTAACGCTGCTCGGAAGTGGTCATACGCTCGGTCTCGCCCACGTAGGCGATGCGGCGATGCCCGTGCGCGACAAGGTGATCCACCGCTGCCTCGATACCGCCGACGTGGTCGTAGTCGATGCTCGCGATGTTCGGCATGCCCTCGATCGCGGGGCGACCGCAGAGGATCAGCTGCGCACCGACCCGAGCGAGCTTCTCGGAATATGCGGCCGCGCGTTCGGCGAAGACCTCGTCGGTCGGCGTCGAACCGACCAGCAGCACGGCGGCGGCGCGCTGCTCGCTCAGCGAGTCGATGAGCTCGGCTTCGACCTCCGGGTCGCCATGCGTGGTGCACATCATGAACAGGTGATGATGCGAGGTGGCGATGCTCTCGGCGCCCGATGCCATCGCAGCGAACGTCGGCCCGACCATCTGGCTCGACACGAACGCGATGCTGCGTCGGCCCATGCCCATCATCGATCGGGCGAGGCCGTTGACGACGTACCCCAGTTCGTCCGCGGCGGCGAGCACCCGCGCATGGCTCGCTGCCTTGCCCGTACCCCGGCCGGCCAAGACGCGCGATGCCGTCGCGGTCGACACGCCGGCGAGCCGTGCGACGTCCGCGAGATTCGCGCGACCGACAGGCTCGGGGCCCCGAGACGGGGCGCCATTACGCGCTGATGAGGTGCTCACAGAGGCCAATCTACGGGACGGGAGAGCGCTTTCGAGCGTCAATCGCGGTGTTCAGTGGGCTGGATCGCAACTAGTTGCAATTCGTGGGCTCGTTCCGTATGCCCCGATTCGCGCAGCCCGCCGGCTCAGAAGACGCCTGAGAGCCCGTCGCCATCCTCGGCAATCTCGTGAAGGCCGGCATCCTCGTACGGAAGTCCCCCCGACGCGGACCTCAGGCGGTCGAAGCGTCGACCACGAGGTTCTCGAGCGACGGCAGCCCCTCGGCCCAGATCCGCACCCGGTCGCCGATCCGGACCGGCACCGCGGGGGCTGGCGCGCCGCACAGGATCACGTCGCCCGGCAGCAGGTGCTGGGTGCGCGAGACCCAGGCGACGAGCTCGGGGCCGCGCACACGCAGCAGCGACGAGGCGCCGCTCGAGCGCACCTCGCCATTGACCGACACGTGGATGACGGCATCCTCGGCGGCGAACTCGGGGCCGACCATCGTCGAGAGCGGCGTCGCCAGTCCCTTCCCCTCCTGGATGCCGACGTCGGGCGTCATCAGGTCGACCGCGGTGACGTCGTTGGCGAGCGCCCACCCTCCGATCGCGGCACGGGCGGCTTCGAGACCGGCGCAGTGGACGGCGGTGCCGATCACGATCGCGAGCTCGCCTTCGGCGACGACAGTGCCTGCGGACGGGTGGATCTCGAGGGGGTCGCCGTCGCCGACGATCATCCCCGGATGCCGCGTGAAGACGCGCGGCGTGGTGTCGAAGCCGGCCTGATTCGCCGACATGCCGTAGATCATGCCGGCACGATCGGGGCGGGGATGCGCCGCCGCCGTCACCACGCGTACGCCTCGGGCGCTGCGCCGCCGGGGCCCGGCCACGTCTCGTCGAGCTCGTCGAGGACGGCATCGTCGAGCTGCACCTCGGCCGCGATCAGCATCGAGTCGAGCTGGCCGATCGTGCGCGGGCCCACGATGGCGGCCGCGAGGCCGGGCTGCGCGAGCAGCCACGACAGCGCGAGCACGGCCACCGGCATCCCGGCCGCGTCCGCGATCGCAGCGGTCCGCTCGAGCTGAGCGCTGTGCCGCGCCGCCCGCTCGGCGAAGCCGGGGTCGGAGTGGCGACGGCCGGCGGGATCGGGCGGCCCGGCGAGCAGGCCGCCCGCGAGCGGACTCCACGCGACGACGCCGATGCCGAGCGCGCGCGCTGCCGGCAGCACCTCGAGCTCGATCGTGCGCTGGGCGAGGCTGTAGACGGACTGCTCCGACACGAGCCCGAGCGACCCGCGGGCGCGGGCTGAGGTCTGCGCCATCGCGAGGTGCCAGCCCGCGAAGTTCGACGAGCCCGCGTAGAGCACCTTGCCCTGCGCACGCAGCACGTCGTAGGCCTCCCACACCTCGTCCCACCCGGCGCCGCGGTCGATGTGGTGCATCTGGTAGATGTCGATGTAGTCGGTCTTCAGCCGGCGCAGCGATGCGTCGCACGCGCGCCGGATGTTCAGAGCCGAGAGCCCGCCGTTGTTCGGCCACGGATCGGTCTCCTCGAACACCTTCGTGGCGAGGACGGTGCGCTCCCGGCGTCCTCCGCCCTGCGCGATCCAGTCGCCGATGATCTCCTCTGACGCGTGCGGTCGGTCGGGGGTGCCGTAGCGGTTCGCCGTGTCGATGTAGTTGATGCCGCTCTCGTGCGCGTGATCGAGGATCGCGTGCGCGTCAGCGGTCGACACGTGGCGGCCGAAGTTCATCGTGCCCAAGCACAGCCGCGAGACCTCGAGGCGGCTGGCGCCGAGTGCGACGTGATTCACGCGGCCGCCTCGATCATCGCCACGATCGCGCGGATCTCGTCGGGATCCACTTCTGCGGGACGCCACCGCGACGCCGTCGTGAAGCCGATCCCGGCGCGCGCCTCGACGATGGCCTTGGCGGAAGCCGGGTATGTGGGGCCCATGCGATCCTCCACCGAGCTCAGCACCCGCTGAAGCTCGAGCGCGCGATCGTCCTCGCCCCGCTGCGACACCAGTTCCTCGAGCTCGACGACGAGGTCGGGTGCGACGTTCACGACCCACCCCGAGAGCCCGGCGACACCGACGGCCAGGCTCTGCACATGGTCTTCGATGCCCGCGTTGAAGATGCGCAGCCCCGCGTCTGCGCCGAGGCGCACGCGCGTGGCCATGACCTCGGTGTCGTGACTGGTCTCCTTCAGGAACAGGAAGCGTCCCGTACCGGCGATCCAGGCCACGAGGTCGTCGGAGAAGAGGCGGTGGTAGGGGAGCGGGCACTCGTACACGCCGAACTTGACGCCCGGGTTGGCGGCGAGCACCTCGCTGACGACGTCGGTGAACACCGATTCGTCATCATCGGGCTGGAGCACGACCGACGCGATCAGAACGACGAGGTCGACCCCGGTCGTGGCGAGCCGGGCGACGGATGCCGCGGTCTCGGCGGCCGTCCCGCGCTCGGAGACGGCTGCGGCGACCGGCACCCGCCCGGCGGCGCGGGCGACGACGCGTGCGGCTATCGCGAGGCGCTCGGCCTCGGTCAGCTCGAACATCTCGCCCGACAGGGCACCCGGGAACAGGCCCGTCGCACCCGAGTCGATCAGCCAGTCGACGTAGCGATCGAGGGTGTCGACGTCGACGCGGTCGTCGTCGGTGAAGGGTGTCAGCATCACGGGCCAGGCGCCGTGGAACGGGGTGGGCACGATTCCTCCAGGGTGTGGGGTGGGGGTGTGGTTCAGCGGGCGGGGTGGAGCTTGGCTCGGCCGAGGTCGAGCGACCCGGTGCGAGACGCGGTGTGTTGAGCAGATTCGATCGAGAGATCGTCGTGGAACGGCGTCAGGACGACCGGCCACGCCCCGCCCGGGAGAATCCGCTCGCTCATCCCTTCAGCGATCCGCTCACGAGGTCCAGGCGCCAGTAGCGCTGGAGGAAGAGGAACAGGAGGATGAGCGGGATGATCGCGAGGAGGCATCCCATGATCACGAGGTTGTAGACGTTCAGCTGGTCGGAGCCCTGGTTCATCATCGCGTAGAACCCCACGGTGAGCGGGAAGGTCTCCTCGCGGCTGAGCATGATGTACGGCAGCAGGAAGTTGTTCCAGATCGCGACGAACTGCAGCAGGAAGATCGTGATGAGCCCCGGGACCATGGCGGGCAGCCCGATCGATCGGAACAGCCGCCACTCGTTCGCGCCGTCGAGTCGCCCCGCCTCGAGCAGCTCCCCGGGCACGACGGCGCCGGCGTAGATGCGCGCCAGGTAGATCGAGAACGGGCTGATCGCGAAGGGCAGCAGCACCGACCAGTAGGTTCCGGCGATGCCGATCATGGCGAGCAGCAGGTACTGCGGGATCGCCAGCACGACACCGGGGATGAGCACGCCGATGAGCAGCAGGGTGAACGCCGCCTGCTTGCCGCGGAACTCGTACTTCGCCAGGGCATAGCCCGCGGCCGCCGCGACCGCGGTCGCGAGGACCGAGCCGCCGACCGAGAACAGGATGCTGTTGCCGCTCCAGACGAGGAACGCGCCGTCGTTGAAACTCAGCAGCGCCATGAGGTTCTCGAAGAAGCCGCCGGTGAAGCTCGGAACCATCGTCGACGTCGTGAACAGCTCGCCGGCGCTCTTGGTCGACGCGGCGACCAGCCAGTAGACGGGGAAGAGCGAGTATGCGGCGCCGATCAGCAGGGCCGATGTCGACCAGAACCCCGCGCGGGGTCTGGTGGAGGTGACGGCGGCGGTCATGCTTCACCTCCGAACGCGCGGTTACGGAGCAGCCGGAGCAGTCCGAGGCTCGCGATCATCGTCACGGCGGTGATGATGATCGCCGTCGCCGAGGCGCCGTAGATGTCGTTGGTGACGAAGGCGTCGCGGTAGACGAGCATCATGGGCACCCAGTCCGAGGTGATCGAGTTCGTGAGCGTCATCATCAGGTTCGGCTCGCTGAACACCTGCAACGCGCCGATGATCGTGAACAGACCGGTCAGGATGACGCCCGGGAGGATGAGCGGCAGCTTGATGCGCAGCGCCAGCTGGGTCTCGGTGCAGCCGTCGAGTCGCGCCGAGTCGTACAGCTCCTGCGGAAGTCCCCGCAGTGACGTGTAGAGGATCACCATGTTGAATCCGATCGATCCCCAGATGGTCACGTTCGCGACGGCGAAGAACACCGAGGCGCCGTCCAGCGGATCGGGGACGGGCCAGCCGAACGCGGTGAACAGCTCGCCGACCGGACTCACCCCCGGCAGGTACATGAAGCCCCACATGAGCGCGGCGATGACACCCGGCACCGCGTACGGGATGAAGATCGAGATGCGCGAGAAGCGGGTGAACCTGCTCGACAGGTTGTCGAGCAGGAGGGCGAATACGAGGGCCAGCCCCATCGTCACCGGCACCGCGATGAGCGCGTAGACGAGCATGCGCCCGAACGACTCGAGCAGGGCGGGGTTGGTGAGGGAGCGGACGTAGTTGTCGAGACCGACGAACACGTCGGTGGCGACGCCGATCCCGGATGCCGCGACCTTCCGCCCCTGCAGGCTCAGCACGACCGTGTAGACGAGCGGGGCGAACAGCAGGCCGATGGCGAGGATGATGGCCGGCGCCAGGAACAGCCACGGGGCGAGGCGCGGACGCATGCTGTGGCGGCGGACGGAGGACATGGGTGCCTTTCGGGTGGGTCCGGCCGGAGAGGCCGGACCCACCGCGGTCGGGGTCGCGGAGAGGATCATTCGACCTCGAAGCCGAGCTTCTCCATGTCGGCGACCACGGCATCCTGCACCGTCGTGAGCGCGTCGGTGAAGGAGCCGCCCGACGTGATCGCGGTGCCGAAGGCATCGCCGAACGCGCTGTACGCGGTCGCGACGTTCGGCCCCCAGGTGACCGGGACCGCTTCGTCGTCGATCTCTGCGGCGAGGTCCCAGAAGTCGGTCTGGTCGGGCGAGAGCACGGCCGGGACCGTGTCTTTGAGGCCCGGCAGCTCGCGGCCGGCCAGGTTCGCCGGCCAGATGCTCGCGTTCTCGATGTAGGCGGTGAGGGCCTCGGTGGAGTTGTTGAGCCAGATCGCGAACTCGCGCGCCTCCTCGGGGTGGGCGCTGCCGGTGGTGACGACCGTCGCCGAACCGCCGAGAGCCGCCGAGACCGAGTCGCCCGCGTTCCACTGCGGGATGCGCACCGCCGCCCACTTGCCGGCGGTGTCGGGCGCGTTCTGCAGGATGAGCGGGGGAGCCCAGACCGCACTCAGCCAGCTCGCGAGCGTGCCGTCGGCGAGGGCCGCCTGCCACTCGGGGGTCCAGGTCTTGAGGGTGGTCACCACGCCTTCGTCGACGAGGCCCTGCCAGTAGTCGGCCACCGTGTCGCTGCCGTCGCCGTCGATGTCGACCGACCACTGTCCAGCGTCGTTGGCCCACCACTCCGCACCCGCCTGGGCACTCAGGGCGGCGAACAGCTGGGCGTCGTTCGCGGGGAACGTGGCGAGGTACTTGGTCGGGTCGGCCTCGTGGATGGTGCGGGCAGCGTCGGCGTACTCGTCCCACGTGGTCGGCGCCTCAAGGCCGAGCGACTCGAAGATGTCGGCGCGGTAGTAGAGGAACTGGGGGCCGGTGCCCTGCGGCACGGCGTAGTTCTTGTCGTCGAACGTGGTGAGGTTCCACGCGGCCGGGGTGATCTGGTCTTCGTACTCGCCGAACGCGTCGGTGATGTCGTCGGCGATGCCGCCGACGATCAGGTTGGGCAGGTTCTCGTACGTCGTGTTCGACAGGTCGGGGAGACTTCCCGCCTCCTTCGCAGCCGAGAGCTTCGCGACGATGTCGTTCGCGCCGACGGAGGTGTTGACCTCCACCTGCACGTCGGGGTGCGACTCGTTCCAGACGTCGACGATCGCGCCGATGTTCGGGGCCCACGACCAGTAGCGGAGCACGACGGGGCCGTCGTCCTCGGGCGCGGTCGACGCAGAACTGGTGCATCCAGCCAGCAGCGATGCGGTGAGACCCACTGCCAGTGCACCCACGACGGTGCGCGACAACTTCCGGTTCATTTCAACTTCCTTGTCGGTGTGATCGGTTCTCTTGTGGGGCTGCGCGGCGATTTGTTTACCGGTAACCCATCTTGGTTACCGGTAAACTACTCGCGACGACACGATCGCGCAAGGGGGTGTCTCGGAGACCCGGTCGCTCAGGCCGTCGGCCCGGTGGTGGACCGGGCGATCAGACGGCTCTGCGGATAGCGGGGGAGTTCGCCGTCGGGCTGCTCGATGAGGCTCAGCAGGCTGCGCGCCGCGACTTGGCCGGCGTCGGTGAAGTCGATGTGCACCGAGGTGAGCGGAGGCGAGAAGTAGGCGGCTTCGGGGATGTCGTCGATGCCCGCGACGCTCATGTCGTTGGGGATGCGGATGCCGTGCTCTGCGAGGGCGCGGAGCACTCCGAGAGCCATCCTGTCGTTCGCGACGAAGATCGCGGTCGCGTCGTCGAGGCCCTGCGCCTCGCGGACTGCTTCGTACCCCGAGCGGGCCGACCAGTCGCCGCGGCCGAGGATGCGCGGCAGCTCGCCGAGCGCCTCGACCCTCTCGCGGTAGACCGTCTCGCGGTTGGTGGCCGAGTCCCAGCCCTCGGGTCCCGCGACGAAGGCGATGCGCGAATGGCCGAGAGCGGTGAGGTGGTCCATCACGAGGCCGGCGGAGATGCTCCGATGCGTGCCGTCGTCGCTCACAGCCTGATCGCCGTTCACGTCGAGGAAGACCGGCATCCGGAACTCGATCCGGTCGAGCGCCTCGCGGACGTTGCGCGTCGGCGACGTCGCGAGCACACCGGCGACGTCACTCGCGTTCAGACGCTCGAGCGACTCGGTGATCGAGTCGACCTCGCCGGTCGGGTCGACGTTGACGATCTCGAGCAGGTAGCCCGCGGCCGCGGCGACCTCGCTCACGCCGCGGAGCACCTTGCTCGTGCTCGACTCGAACGTCTCGTAGCCGACCACGCCGAGTCGGCGGTTGCGTGAGCGGGCGAGTTCGCGGGCGCCGACGTTGGGGCGGTAGTTCAGGCGGCGCAGCGCCTCCTCGACCCGCTCCCGTGTCTCAGGGCGCATCCCGCCGAGGCCGCGCAGCACCTTCGACACCGTCTGGTGCGACACCCCCGACGCTTTCGCGACGTCGTAGATCGTCGCGGGGCGGTCGGGGCGCGGGCGGGTCATACAGCCAAGTTACCGGTCACGCTGCGGGCTCACGCCGATAGGCTGGCCCCGTGCTGCTCAGTGACCGCGACATCCGGCTCGAGATCCAGTCCGGCCGCCTCGGCCTCGACCCGTGGGACCCCGCGATGGTGCAGCCCTCGAGCGTCGATGTGCGGCTCGACCGGTACTTCCGGCTCTTCGACAACCACAAGTACCCGTTCATCGATCCGGCAGAGGACCAGCCCGAGCTGACCCGGCTGATCGAGGTCGACCCCGACGAGCCGTTCATCCTCCACCCCGGGGAGTTCGCCCTCGGCTCGACGTTCGAGCAGATCACACTGCCCGACGACATTGCGGCGCGCCTCGAGGGCAAGTCGTCGCTCGGTCGCCTCGGCCTGCTCACGCACTCGACCGCCGGGTTCATCGATCCCGGGTTCTCGGGGCACGTCACCCTCGAGCTCTCCAACGTCGCGACGCTGCCGATCAAGCTCTGGCCGGGCATGAAGATCGGGCAGGTGTGCTACTTCCGGCTCACGTCGCCGGCCGAGAACCCGTACGGCTCGGGTCCCTACGGCAACCGGTACCAGGGCCAGCGGGGGCCGACGGCATCCCGTTCGTTCCAGAACTTCCACCGCACCGACGTCGGCCAGACGGATGCCGGCAGCCGCGGCGCCTGACACGTCGCTGCCCGACCCGGGTCAGGGCGTGTCGGCCGGTTCCGGCGCGGGCGGGGCCGCGTAGACGCGCACCTGCGATCCGTCGAGCTCGAACCGCAGCGCCGTCCCGTCCTCGAATCGCTCGCGCAGCGGCTGGGGGGACTCGCGGGTGACGAACATCGTCCCGGTGGGCGGGAATGGACCGGCACCGCAGCTTCCGCCGATGTACCCCATGCGCTCGACGAAGATGTACAGGCACGTCATGGGATTCTCGGTCGTGGCGAGGTAGGTCTCGGGCGTGGTCAGCAGGGTGAGACCGCCGAAGCTGTCGAAGATCACCGCACCCTCCTGCCGGGCGCCGAGCATGTCCTCCGGCCAGGCGCCGTCGGGATCCTCGTTCAGCACCGCGACCTGACCGGTCACGACCGCCTGGAACGACGTGGCCATCGCCGCGCCGACGACGAGTGCGGCGATGAGCGACACCGCCCACACCACCGTCAGCCGTCGTCGCGACCACGGCTTCCGCGGGGTGGCTGACCGCTCGTCGTCGGCTGCCGACCGAGCCTGATCGCCTTCCTCCGTGGGCGGAGCTGTCGTCGTGGCAGCTGCGGCGCTGGAGACAGGGACGCTGTCGACGACGTCGGCGGGCGTCGCGGCATCCGTGTCCGCCTCGCCGGAGCCCGGTGCGAGATCGACGTCTTCCGCCGCCGTGTCGGCGATCCGCTCCGCATCGAGAGCGCGCCGCTCGGCGACGTCGCGCTGCCGTGCTTCGAGCTCGCGCAGTCGGATCACGGCCTCGGCATCGTCGTAGATGTCGGCGCCGGGGCCGTAGGCTCGCGCCCTCAGCGTGCTCAGCTCATCGTCGTGCTCGGACATCGATCTCATCCTGCCTCACCGACGCATGCGCGTCCCCACGGATCGCAGTGCCGCGCCGCAGACGCGGCACGTCGGTCAGTGGCCGAAGACGAGCGCGAGCGACGTGTCGCCGCATGCGAGCACCGATGCGCCGCCGGCGAGCCGGACCGGAGTCGGGGAGGCCGACCGCAGCGCGTCGGCGAGGCCGTCGGCGCGGAGGATCGAGCCCGGCTCACGCCGGGCGTCGGTCGAGGTGACGACGCGTCCCGACGCATTGACGAGCGTCGCCGGGGTCTCGCCCGTGCGAAGCGCGGGAAGCAGGGTGCGCTCGAGCCGGTCGACGAGTGCATCCGCCCCCACGACGCCGATCATCACGCCGTCGACGACGACCGGCGTCGTGATGGTGACGGTGTAGTCGTCGGTGCAGAGGTAGTCGACGTACGGCCCGGTGAGGTGACGCGTTCCGGTGGCGGCGGGGACGCGCCACCACTCCAGCGCGGTGTAGTCGCGGAACTGCTCGTGCGTCGGGTCGTCGATCGTCGTGAGCCGGCGCACGCTGCGCTGGACACCGCCGGCGCCGAGCCACCAGGCGAGGTGCCACTCGGCATCGGTCAGCGCGCCCGGTGCGGCCACGAAGCCGGCGCCGGTGAGAAGCGTCTCTCCCGAGACGGCGGCGACGGCGAACCGTTCGACCAGGGGGTCCAGCGACGCCGCCGTGGGTGCGGCACCCGTCTTCAGTCGGGTCTCCAGGTGAGCACCCCAGCCGTCGATGGTGGCGAAGATGCCGTCGATCGTCGCGGCGACGTGCGCCGCCACGTCGCTCTGGGATCGTGTCGCGATGCCGGTCATGGGCTGTCCTTCTGGTCGGATGCCGAATCCGCTGTCGTCTCGTCGATTCGCGCTCGTTCGTCGACGAGCCAGTCGAACGCGTCGTCGATGAGGGCGAGGGTCGTTGCCCGGGCCGCGTCCGGCTGCACGTCGCGGATCGCGGCGATGATCCGCGATCGTGCGAGTGCGCTGCGGTCACGGTACTCCTGTTCGCGCAGGCACATCCACAGCAGCGGACCCGCCTCGCTCTGCAGCTTCATCTCCTCGTGCACCAGGCGCGGGGACTGACTGATCGCGGCGACCTCGAGCTGGAACCTGCTGAGTGCGCGGCGCGCGCCGCCTGCGGTGCCGGGGTCGGCCGCGGCGTCGATGCGCACCAGGTTCTCGATGTCGTCGTCGCTCGCGCGCTCGGCGGCGGTCTCGGCGGCGGTGCCCGCAATGGCGGCCGTGTGCAAGGCGAAGTCGCGCAGCTCGATGCGGCTGTGCTCGCGCAGCCGCCGCTCGAGCAGCCGATTCGCGGATTCGCGGTCGAACGTGACGAAGCTGCCGCCGTCGCGCCCGCGGCGGGTCTTCACGAGGCCCTTGTCGCGGAGCACCTCGAGGGCTTCGCGGGCGGTGACCAGCGCCACGCCGAAGCTGCGCGAGAGGTCGGACTCGCTCGGCAGGCGCTCGCCGTCGTGGAGGATGCCGCTCACGATGGCGTCCGACAGGCGCTGCTCGACGAGCGCGGCGCGGCCGTTGCCGTCGAGCGGCGCGAAGACGACGGCACGCGCCGGGTCGACCCTCCCCGTCGCGTGCGGCATGAGGCTCCTCGGGGCCAGGGGTCAGGCGGAAGTTCCGGTCGGGAAGGTCGTCCTCCCCAAGCGTGACATGACCGTAACACGAACGGTGGTCTTGTGACATATGGATCCATATGATTTAGTCCATCCGACATCGAAGGAGACGCCCATGACCGAGCAACAGCCCGCCATCCGGCTGACCGGGCTCACCAAGGCGTTCGGTTCCGTCACCGCCGTCGACCACGTCGACCTCGAGATCGCGGCCGGCGAGTTCTTCTCCATGCTCGGCCCGTCGGGATCGGGCAAGACGACCGTGCTGCGCCTGATCGCCGGCTTCGAGCAGCCCACCGGCGGCACCATCGAGCTCTTCGGGCACGACGTCACGAAGACGGCGCCCTTCGACCGCGACGTCAACACGGTGTTCCAGGACTACGCGCTGTTCCCGCACATGAGCGTGCTCGACAACGTCGCCTACGGGCTGCGGGTGCGCGGCGTGAAGCGGTCCGAGCGGCGCGAGCGGGCGATGGCGGCACTCGCCGCGGTGAGGCTCGACCAGATGGCCGCGCGCAAGCCCTCGCAGCTGTCAGGCGGTCAGCGGCAGCGGGTGGCGCTGGCCCGCGCGACAGTGGTGCAGCCGAAGGCGCTTCTCCTGGACGAGCCGCTCGGCGCCCTCGACCTCAAGCTGCGCGAGCAGATGCAGGTCGAGCTGAAGCAGATCCAGCGCGACCTCGGCATCACGTTCATCTTCGTGACGCACGACCAGGAGGAGGCGCTGACGCTGTCGGATCGCATCGCCGTCTTCCACGACGGGCGCATCGAGCAGCTCGGCACCCCGGAGGACCTGTACGAGCGCCCCGCCTCGCGCTTCGTGGCCGACTTCGTCGGCACGTCGAACCTGTTCGACCTCGAGCGCTCGTCGGCGCTGATCGGTCGCGCGGGCGAGCACTCCATCCGCCCCGAGAAGCTCACGCTCGCATCGTCGCCCGCGACGGCGCCCGGCGAACGGTCGGCCGAAGGGACGGTCGTCGAGTCGATCTACGTCGGCAGCGGCATCCGTCGCGTGATCGACCTCGATGCCGGGATGCGCGTCACGGTGCTCGAGCGCAACGACCGCGCTCGCGCCTCCGACGACGACCGCGGCGACCGCGTGCACGTCACGTGGCACGACGAGGACGTCGTCTCCCTGATTCCGCCGGGCGCCTGACCCGGTCACCAGCCTGGGCGCACGCCCCGGAGAACACAGCACCACACAGCACCCGAGAGGAAACATCATGATGAGCACCTCACGCGGCCGGCGCCTCGCCGCGACCGCAGTGGCGATCGGGTCGATCGCCATCCTGGCCGGCTGCGGCACGTCGGGCGGCGGCAGCGCCGCACCGTCGGAGCAGGCAGACGAACTCGGTGAGTTAGAGGGATCGGTCTCGATCCTCGCCTGGCCGGGCTACGTCGAAGACGGCAGCAACGACCCCGCGGTCGACTGGGTCACCGGGTTCGAGGAGGAGACCGGCTGCGAGGTCGTCTCGAAGACCTATGGCACCTCCGACGAGGCCGTCAGTCTCATGAAGACCGGCGACTACGACGTCATCGCGGCGTCGGGCGACGCGACGCTGCGCCTCATCGCCGCCGGCGACGTCGCCCCGGTCAACACCGACCTGATCCCGAGCTACGCCGGCGTCTACGACTTCCTCAAGGAGAAGGAGTGGAACTCGGTGGACGGGCAGTCCTACGGCGTGCCCCACGGCTACGGCGCCAACCTCCTGCTGTACAACACGGATGTCGTCACGCCGGCGCCGACCTCGTGGGACGTCGTGTTCGACGGCGCGAGCGACTACTCGGGCAGCATCACGGCGTACGACTCGCCGATCTACATCGCCGACGCGGCGGTCTACCTCATGGCCCACCAGCCCGACCTCGGGATCGAGAACCCGTACGCGCTCGACGAGGACCAGTTCGCCGCAGCGGTCGACCTGCTGAAGGCGCAGCGACCGCACGTCGGTGAGTACTGGTCGGACTACCTCAAGGAGATCCAGGCGTTCGAGACGGGCGACTCGGTCGCGGGAACGACGTGGCAGGTCATCCAGAACGTGCTCGCCGGCGGCGGCGCGACCACCGAGGTCGTGCTCCCCGAGGAGGGTGCCACCGGATGGTCCGACACCTGGATGATCGCATCCGAGGCGAAGAGCCCGAACTGCGCCTACGCGTGGCTCGACTGGATCGCCAGCCCCGAGGTGAACGCTCAGGCCACCGCCTACTTCGGCGAGGCTCCGTCGAGCCAGGCGGCCTGCGACTACCGCGACGACTGCGAGGCGTACCACGCGGGCGACGAGGAGTACGCGTCGAAGATCTGGTACTGGACCACGCCGATCGCGGACTGCGTCGACGGCCGCACCGATGTGGAGTGCGTCGACTACGCGGCCTGGACCCAGGCCTGGGCCGAGATCAAGGGCTGACGCCCTGACGGATCGTGCCGGGGGCGGCGCACCCGAAGCGCCGTCCCCGGCACCTTCCCCCTGACATCCGGAGAGAGCATGACCGACACCACGACGGCGCCCCACCCGACGCGGGTGCCGACCCCGCGCGCGACACCCGCCCGCCGCGCATCGGGATGGCTGAGCGCGCACCCGCGCTTCCGCCTCGCCTTCCTGCTGAGCGCCCCGCTGTTCTGGCTCGGCGTGGTCTACATCGTCGCCCTCGTGCTGCTGCTGGTCACCGCGTTCTGGAAGGTCGACACCTTCACCGGCGAGATCATCACGGAGTGGACGTTCGACAACATCGTCACGGTCCTCACCGGGGCGCTCTACCAGACCGTGACGCTGCGGACGGTCGGGGTGGCGCTCCTCGTCACGGTCATCGACGTCGCGATCGCGCTGCCGATCGCCTTCTACATGGCCAAGGTCGCCACCCCCCGGGCGCAGCGGTTCCTCGTCATCGCCATCCTGATGCCCCTGTGGGCGAGCTACCTCGTCAAGGCGTACGCCTGGCGCTCGGTGCTGTCGCAGGAGGGGATCCTCGAGTGGCTGCTGACTCCGTTCGGCCTGCACACCCCCGGGTACGGGCTGACGGCGACGGTCATCACGCTGTCGTATCTGTGGCTCCCCTACGTGATCCTGCCGATCTACGCGGGGCTGGAGCGCGTGCCGGACTCGCTGCTCGAAGCATCCGCCGATCTCGGGGGGAAGACCTGGCGAACACTCGCCAGCGTCGTGCTTCCCCTCGCGTTCCCCGCGATCATCGCGGGCACGATCTTCAGCTTCTCGCTGTCGCTCGGCGACTACATCACGGTCAACATCGTCGGCGGCGCGAACCAGATGCTCGGCAACCTCGTCTACACGAACGTCGGCGCGGCGAACAACCTGCCCCTCGCCGCTGCGATCGCGCTCATCCCGATCGTCATCATCTTCGGCTACCTCGCCCTGGTGCGTCGCACCGGGGCACTCAACAACCTCTAGGACTCGGCCATGCGACTCTCGCGACTCTCCCGCACCGTGCTCGGTGTCGTCACGGGCCTCATCCTGCTCGCGGTGTACCTGCCGCTGTTCGTCGTGCTCGTGAACTCGTTCTCGACCTCGACGTCGCTCACCTGGCCGCCGCCCGGGTTCACCCTCGAGTGGTGGGGCAAGGCGTTCCAGAGCGCCGGCGCGCTCGAGGCGGTCGGCACGAGCGTCGGGATCGCGATCGTCGCGACGCTGATCTCGCTCGTGCTGGGCACCCTCATCTCGCTCGCCCTGCAGCGGTTCGAGTTCTTCGGGCGGGAGGCGATCTCGCTGCTGATCATCCTGCCGATCGCGCTTCCCGGCATCATCACCGGCATCGCACTGAACAACTTCTTCCGCACGATCCTCGGCGTGCCGCTGTCGATCTGGACCGTCGTCATCGCCCACGCGACGTTCTGCATCGTGACCGTGTTCAACAACGTGATCGCTCGGCTCCGGCGCACCGGCACGAACCTCGAAGAGGCCTCCGCAGACCTCGGCGCGGGGGTGTGGACGACCTTCCGCCTGGTGACCTTCCCGCAGCTGCGCTCGGCCCTGCTCGCCGGCGCGCTGCTCGCGTTCGCCCTCAGCTTCGACGAGATCATCGTGACGACGTTCACCGCCGGGTCGGGTGTCACCACCCTGCCGATCTACATCCTCAACAACATGTTCCGGCCGAATCAGGCGCCCGTCGTCTCGGTGATCGCCGTGGTCCTCGTGATCGTGTCGATCGTGCCGATCTATCTCGCCCAGCGGCTGTCGGGCTCGGAGCAGACGCGACGCTGACGGCGACCGCGATCGCGCGGGGCGCATCCCGCACGGTTCTCGGGCACGGATGCTTCGGGCCGGAGGTCTGGTCAGTGCGAGGTGCGCACCCCGACGGAGTCGTGGATCAGCACCGCGGCGGCCCGGGCACCCTGACCCGCGGCGACGATGAGCTGCTGGGGACCGGGGGCCGCGGCATCGCCGGCGGCGTAGAGGCCCGACACCGAGGTGCGCCCCGACCTGTCGACCACGAGGTGCCCGTCGTCGTCGCGCTCGGGATCGAGCGTCGCGACGAAGTCGGCTGCGGCGTGCCACTGCGGTCGCACGAAGCCGCCCTCGATCCCGACGCGTGCGCCGTCGACCAGGCGCACGGCCGAG
The DNA here is from genome assembly GCF_017831975.1 of Microbacterium terrae. Lineage (NCBI taxonomy): Bacteria > Bacillati > Actinomycetota > Actinomycetes > Micrococcales > Microbacteriaceae > Microbacterium > Microbacterium terrae. The sequence goes on from NZ_JAFDSS010000001.1 coordinate 3,432,305, forward strand.
ACGTCGCCGCGGTCGCCCTCGAGGTCGTCGATCGCACGGCGCTCCACCGTGATGCCGGATGCCGCGAGCTCGGCCTCTTCGACCGTGGTGACGACGTCGGCGGCGTTGGTGAACACCGTGAGGCTGTCGGTCCAGCGGGCGATCAGGCGCGCACGGGCGGCGAGGTCCGGCGTCTCGCCGATGAGGGCGAGGGGGCGATCCTGCAACTCCCAGGCGTCGCACGCGGCGCAGCTGAACAGCGTCATGCCGTAGTACGCCCGCAGGCTCGGGATCGCGGGGAGCGTCTCGCGCAGCCCGGTCGCCACGATCACCGAGCGCGCCGCGATCGCCGGAGGCGTGCCGGGTGCCCGCCCCTGGATCGCGGCGATGAAGCGCGTGCCGTCGTCACCGGCGTGGGGGAGCAGCGCCGAGACCGTCGTGCGATCGAGGATGCGCACGTTCGGGTATGCGGCGAGCTCGGCGCGCGCGAGCTTGCGGAGCTCGAGCGGCGGGATGCCGTCGCGCGTGAGGAAGCCGTGCGACTTGAGCGTCGCGGCGTTGCGCGGCCGGCCGGCGTCGATCACGACGACCGAGGCACGGGCGCGGCCGAGATTGAGTGCGGCCGAGAGCCCGGCAGGGCCCCCGCCGATCACCAGGGCATCGACCACGCAGGGCGCCGCCGCCTCCGCAGCTCCGCCGACCTCAGTCATGGCCGTCTCCTTGCGGGGGCAGCGCCGAGATGATCGGGTGGTCCTTCGCGATGACGCCGGTCTTGGCGGCGCCGCCCGGGGAGCCGATGTCGTCGAAGAACTCGACGTTGGCCTTGTAGTAGTCCTGCCACTCGTCGGGGAGGTCGTCTTCGTAGTAGATCGCCTCGACGGGGCACACCGGTTCGCAGGCGCCGCAGTCGACGCACTCGTCGGGGTGGATGTACAGCGACCGCTCGCCCTCGTAGATGCAGTCCACGGGGCACTCGTCGATGCACGCGCGGTCCTTGACGTCCACGCAGGGCAGAGCGATCACGTAGGTCATGAGCGCTGCAGCTCCCCGGCGCGCGAGATCTCGACCTGCTCGTCGCGCGGCACGACCTTGACGCGCTCGCGGGCGTGACGGTGGTTCTCGCCGAGGGCGCGCTCGTGCGCGTCGAGGGCCACCCAACCGTCCCAGGTGGTGTACTCCGTGCCGCGCTCGGTCAGCAGGTCGAGCACGTCCGCCTCCTCGGCCGGCGCCGCGAGCAGTCCTGCCTGCGCGTCGGCAACCAGGTGGGCGACGGTCTCCATCGCATCCGACTTGGTGTGGCCGATGAGGCCCACGGGTCCTCGCTTGATCCAGCCGGTGGCGTACAGACCCTGGAGCGCGGTCGCGCCCTCGCCGGCGACGGCATCCGCGGCATCCGCCACGACGCGTCCCTCGACGTTGGGGATCACGCCGCGCACCTCGTCGAACGGCACGTCGAGGATCGGGCTGCCGTAGTAGCCGACCGCGCGGTACACGGCCTGCACCGGGATCTCGCGGAACTCGCCCGTGCCGACCACGCTGCCGCGGTCATCGCCCGTTGGGGTGGTGCGCTCGAAGCGCAGCGCCTCGACGCCGTCGTCGCCGAGCACCTCGACGGGCGAGTGGTAGAAGTGCAGGTGCAGGCGGCGGGAGGCGCCGGTCGAGCCCTCCTTGCGCCAGCCGTCCATGACCCGCAGCATGACCTTCAGCTGGTTGGTGGCGGGCACGAGGCCGTCGAGGTGGGCGAAGTCCTCGTCGTGGAGCACGATGTCGACGTCGGGCACCTCGCCGAGCTCGCGCAGCTCGATCGGCGTGAACTTGATGTCGGCGGGGCCGCGGCGTCCGAACACGTGCACGTCGGTGACGGGCGATGCCTCGAGGCCGGCGAGCACGTTGTCGGCGATCTCGGTCGAGCGGAGGTCGGCGGCGTGCTTGGCGAGGATGCGGGCGACGTCGAGCGCGACGTTGCCGTTGCCGATCACGGCGACCTCGCGCTCGTTCAGCGGCCACTCGCGCGGCACGTCGGGGTGGCCGTCGAACCACGAGACGAAGTCGGCGGCGCCGTACGAGCGCGCCTTGTCGATGCCGGGGATGTCGAGCGCAGCGTCGCGGATCGCGCCGGTCGCGAAGATCACGGCGTCGTAGCGCTCCTGAAGCTCGTCGACCGAGATGTCGCGACCGACCTCGACGTTGCCGATGAAGCGGATCGTGCGGCGTGACTCGCCCTCGGACTGGGCGCTCAGCATCTCGTGCAGCGAGTTGACGATGCCCTTGATGCGGGGATGGTCGGGCGCGACGCCGTAGCGGATCAGTCCGTAGGGCGCGGGGAGCGATTCGAACAGGTCGATCGCGACGGATCCGCCGGCGTCTTTCACCGCGTTGGCGAGCAGGTTGCCCGCGTAGATGCCGGCGGGGCCGGCTCCGACGATGGCGACGCGCAGGTTCAGGTCAGTCACGGGCGGGGGCCTTTCTCAGGGGATGTCTCCGCCGCGAGGCGCGCGGAGTGGGCGTCGGAGACGCCGAGGGAGTCGAGGGCCATCTCGGCCGGGGCGTAGGGGCTCAGTCGCACGACGTCGCCGACGACGACGACGGCGGGGGAGCGGATGCCGCGCTCGGCGGCCTGGGCGGCGATCGTGGCGAGCGTGCCGACGGTCACCCGCTGGCGCTCGCCGAACCCGTCTTCGACGACCGCGACGGGGCAGTCGGCTCCGCGCGCGCCCCGAGCCAGCGTGAGCGCGGAGTTCGCGAGGGTGCCCACGCCCATGAGCAGCACGACGGTATGGTCTCGTCCACCGCTGAGCGCTTCGATCTGGTCGTGCCCGGTCGCGACGGTGAACACGGTCGCGAGGCCGCGGTGGGTGAGCGGGATGCCGGCGATCGCCGGCACCGAGATGGCGCTGGTCACGCCGGGGACGACCTCGACCGGCACCCCGGCGGCGAGGCAGGTGGCGAGCTCTTCGCTGCCACGGCCGAAGACGTACGGATCGCCGCCCTTGAGTCGCACGACGGTCTTGCCCGCCTGTGCGAGCTGCACCAGCAGGGCGTTGATCGCATCCTGCGGCACGGCGTGGTGGCCGGGGCTCTTCCCCACATCCACGACCTCGGCCGAGAGCACGACGCCGTCCGCCGCGAGGGCGTCGAGCACCGCGCGGGCGCCGAGTCGGTCGGCCACGATGACGTCGGCGGCTTCGAGCGCGCGCAGTCCCTTCACCGTGAGCAGGCCGGCATCGCCGGGTCCGGCCCCGACGAGCCAGACCGTGCCGACGGTCGAGGTCGTCATATCGCCCACTCCGAGCCGGGCGTGCCCTCGGCGGCCTCCTCTGCGGCGCGGTCGCGCACGATGCCGGCGGCGAGCGTCGCGCCGTCGGCGGGGTGGATCACGAGGAACGAACCGCCGTGGCGGCTGGCGGCGTACGTCTCGAGCGGCAGCTCCGACGCCAGGCGCAGTCGCACACGGCCGATGTCGTTCGTCTCGAGCGTCGAGGCGGGCTCGTGGGTGAGGGAATCGAGGTCGTAGCGCGACGAGATGTCGGCGACGAGCGCCTGCACCGTGCTCGTGCCGTGCTTGACGAGGATGCGGGCGCCGACCGACAGTGCGCGACGGTCGAGCTGGAACAGCTCGGCATCGATGTACTGACGCGCCTCGGGAAGGGTGCCCGCCGCGGCGATGACCGCACCGCGTGCGGCATCGACGTCGTCGGCCAGTTCGATCGCGACCGACTGCGGTGCGACCGCACGGTCGGTCTCGACGCCGGCGACGCGGATGCCGGTGACTGTGGTGCGTGCGCCCGAGGGGAACACCTCCACCGAGTCGCCGATGCGGAGCGTGCCCGACGAGATGCGGCCGGCGACGGCGCGGTAGTCGCGCAGCCGCTCCGCCTCGAGCGGATCGGCCGCGAGGTCGGGGGCGAGTCCGCCCTGGGGGCGCAGCGACAGCTGCACCGGGAGGCGGAGCGCCTCGCTCTCCTGGTCGACCTCGTCGGCCGCGGGAAGCGTCTCGAGCAGTTCGAGCAGGGCCGGTCCGTCGTACCACGGGGTGCGCTCGGAGCGGTCGACGATGTTGTCGCCCTCGAGCGCCGACACCGGCAGCACGTGCAGGTCGGCAATGCCGAGCTCGTCGGCGACGCGCTGCGCGTGGGCCGACACCGCCGCGAACGTCTCGGCGGAGAAGCCGGTGAGGTCGATCTTGTTCACCGCGACGATCACGTGGGGCACGCGCAGAAGCGCGACGACGGCGAGGTGGCGGATGGTCTGCTCCACGACGCCGTTGCGGGCGTCGACGAGCACGATCACCGCGTCGGCGGTGGTCGCGCCGGTCACCATGTTGCGCGTGTACTGCACGTGCCCGGGGCAGTCGGCCAGGATGAAGCTGCGCGCGCCGGTCGAGAAGTAGCGGTAGGCGACATCGATGGTGATGCCCTGCTCGCGTTCGGCGCGCAGGCCGTCGGTGAGCAGCGCGAAGTCGAACCCGGTGCCGTGCGCGAAGCCGCGCTCGACCGACGTTCGCTGCACCTGCTCGAGGGTGTCGGCGAGGATCGCCTTCGAGTCGTGGAGGAGGCGCCCGACGAGGGTCGACTTGCCGTCGTCGACGGAGCCGGCGGTGGCGAAGCGGAACAGCGTCGCGGTCTCGGCGAGTGTCGTGGTCATCAGAAGTATCCGTCCTTCTTGCGATCCTCCATGGCGGCCTCGCTGACGCGGTCGTCGGCACGCGTCGCGCCCCGCTCGGTGAGGGTGGAGACGGCGACCTCGGCGACGATCGCCGCGAGATCCGCGGCATCCGACTCGACGGCGCCGGTGCAGCTCATGTCGCCGACCGTGCGGTAGCGCACCGTCCGCACCTCGACGGCCTCGTCTTCGCGGGGCGGCGAGAACGGCCCCACGGGGCGCCACATGCCGTCGCGCGAGTACACCTCGCGGTCGTGGGCGAAGTACAGCGGCGGCAGGGCGATGCCCTCGCGCTCGATGTAGCGCCACACGTCGAGCTCGGTCCAGTTCGAGATCGGGAAGGCGCGCACGTGCTGGCCGGGGGTGTGGCGGCCGTTGTACAGGCTCCACAGCTCGGGGCGCTGGTTGCGCGGGTCCCACTGCCCGAACTCGTCGCGCAGCGAGATGATGCGCTCCTTGGCGCGGGCCTTGTCCTCGTCTCGGCGCGCGCCGCCGAACACGGCGTCGTGGCGACCGGCGGTGATGGCGTCGAGGAGCGGCACCGTCTGCAGCGGGTTGCGGGTGCCGTCGGGGCGCTCCTGCAGGCGGCCGTCGTCGATGTAGTCCTGCACGCTCGCGACTTCGAGACGGATGCCGAGGCGGTTCACGGTCTCGTCGCGGAAGGCGATGACCTCGGGGAAGTTGTGGCCGGTGTCGACGTGGAGCACCGGGAAGGGCACCTTGCCGGGTGCGAACGCCTTCGTGGCGAGGTGCAGCACGACGACGGAGTCCTTGCCGCCCGAGAAGAGGAGCACGGGGCGCTCGAACTCGGCGACGACCTCGCGGATGATGTGGATGGCCTCGGCCTCCAGCAGGTCGAGGGTCGACAGGTGAGCGCGTTTCGTCTCGCTCGTTCCTCGCTCGCTCAGCGACCGGGGATCCTCGGTCGTTGAGCGAGCGAAGCGAGACGAAGCGTCCTGAAGCTTCGGGAGGTTCATACGTGGAGCCCGCATTCGGTCTTGGAGAGTCCGGCCCAGCGGCCGGATCGGGGGTCTTCGCCGGGGGCGACCGGCTTGGTGCACGGCTCGCAGCCGATCGAGGGGTAGCCGTTCGAGACCAGCAGGTTCACCGGCACCTGGTGGGCGCCGGCGTAGTCGAGCAGGTCGTCGAAGGTCCACGCGGCGACGGGGTTGACCTTGACCAGCCCGTTGCGCTCGTCCCAGGTGACCAGCGGTGTGTTCGTGCGGGTCGGCGCCTCGTCGCGGCGCACGCCGGTGAACCACAGCTCGTATCCGCCGAGGGCGTCTTTGAGCGGACCCACCTTGCGCCGCTCGCAGCACAGGGCGGGGTCCCGGTCGTGAAGCTTTGCGCCGAACTCGGCATCCTGCTCGGCGACGGTTTGCTCGGGGAGCACGTCGACGATGCGCACGTCGAGAACGCGGCCCACCTCGTCGCGGGTGAAGCGCGTCTCGGCGAAGTGGTAGCCGGTGTCGAGGAAGAGCACGTCGACACCCGGCAGCTGCTCGGCGACGAGGTGCGGGAGTGCGGCATCCGCCATCGAGCAGGCGACCGCCGCGGCATCGGCTCCGAAGTTGCGTGCGACCCACGCGATGACCTCGGCGGGGGATGCCTCGTGGTCGGTGAGGCTGCCGAGCTCGATGTTTCCCTGCTCGGCGAGTGCCCGCAGCTCGTCGTGCGACCGCTTGACGGCGACCCGCGGTGCGAGTGAGACGCTCATACCAGGGCCTCCTCGTCGGCGCGGTGCGCCCACTGGGCGAACGTCTCATCGATGGCGGCGTCGCGCTCGTCGAGGAACCGCTTGACGACGCGCTCGGTGTAGTCGGCGATGCCGTCGGCGGGCACCTTGAGCCCGCGGACGGTGCGGCCGAGGCCGGCCTCGTCGCGGTCGGCGTTCACGAGTCCGCCGCCGAGGTGCACCTGGTAGCCGGGAACCTGCTCGCCGTCGATCGTGACGAGCTGACCCTTGAGGCCGATGTCGGCGGTCTGGATGCGGGCGCACGAGTTCGGGCAGCCGTTGACGTGGAGCGAGATCGGGTGCGGCAGGTCGAACTGGTCGAGGCGCTTCTCGAGGTCGAGCACCGCCGCTGTCGCGTACGCCTTGGTCTCGACGATCGCGAGCTTGCAGAACTCGATGCCGGTGCACGCGATGGTGCCGCGGCGGATGAGGCTCGGGCGGGCCTGGAGGCCGAGCTCGTCGAGGCCGGCCACCAGCGACTCCACCCTGTCTTCGGGGATGTCGAGGATGACGACCTTCTGGTGCGGCGTGGTGCGCAGCCGGGTCGAGCCGTGCGCCTCGACGAGGTCGGCGAGCTTCGCAAGGGTCGGACCCGAGACGCGTCCGACGATCGGGGTCGCGCCGATGTAGAAGCGGCCGTCCTTCTGCCGGTGCACACCCACGTGGTCGCCGTGGGCGAGGGGCTTGGGTGCGGCGGGGCCGTCGGGGAGGGCGTAGCCGAGGTATTCGTCCTGCAGCACCTGGCGGAACTTCTCGGTGCCCCACTCGGCGAGCAGGAACTTCAGCCGTGCCTTGTTGCGCAGGCGCCGGTAGCCGTAGTCGCGGAAGATCTGCGCGACGCCGTGCCAGGCATCCGCCACCCGCTCGGGCGACACGAAGACGCCCAGGCGCTCGGCGAGACGCGGGGTGGTCGACAGACCGCCGCCGACCCACAGGTCGTAGCCGACGCCGAGCTCAGGGTGCTCGACGGCGACGAAGGCGACGTCGTTGATCTCGTGCACGACGTCCTGCGCAGGGTGTCCGGTGACGGCGGACTTGAACTTGCGCGGCAGGTTTGCGAGCGTCTCGTCGCCGATGAAGCGCGACGTGATCTCGTCGATCTGCGCGGTCGGGTCGATGAGCTCATCGGCGGCGATGCCGGCGACCGGCGAGCCGAGCACCACGCGCGGCACGTCGCCGCAGGCTTCGGTGGTGCCGAGGCCGACGGCCTCGAGGCGACGCCAGATCTCGGGTACGTCCTCGACCCGGATCCAGTGCAGCTGCACGTTCTGACGGTCGGTGAGGTCGGCGGTACCGCGCCCGAAGTCGGTCGAGATGCCGGCGATGACCCGCAGCTGCTCGGTGGTGAGCTGGCCGCCGTCGATGCGCACGCGCAGCATGAAGTACTCGTCTTCGAGCTCCTCGGGCGTGAGGGTCGCGGTGCGGCCGCCGTCGATGCCGGGCTTGCGCTGGGTGTAGAGGCCCCACACGCGGAAGCGGCCGTGCAGGTCGGTCGGGTCGATCGAGGCGAACCCGCCCTTCGAGTACACGTTCTCGATGCGCTCGCGCACGCTCAGACCGTTGTCGACCTGCTTCCACTCCTCGTTGCCGTTGAGGGGTGCGGTGCCGTCGATCTTCCACTGGCCGTTGGGGCGGGTGGACGGGCGCGGCGGGCGCGCACGGGATGCCTCGGGGCGCGTTGCCCCGTCGGTCCTGGGCGGCCGTTCGGGCCGCTGGTCGGTGTCGCTGATGGTCACGATGGCCTCCGGATGACCCGGGCGTCCCCGGGAGAACCCGATCGGGTCCATTCAGCGAGCGTAGGAGCGGCCCCTGGGAACACCCAGTCAGATGTCAACCGGCGTCAAATGCCGTAATGCGACGTCACACAACGTTCGGTTCGCGCCGCTCCCGATTCGGCGGCTGTTCAGAGGCTCGCGGCGGACGGCGTCGGCGCCCCGGCCTAAAGAGTCGCGGGCGCGCCGGTGCTCGCGGCGGCGGTGCGGTAGCGGTCGACGACGAGATCGACGAGGGCCGCGGCGGGGTCGTCGTGGTCGAGGAGCGGGCGGGCGACGGGCGCCCCCGCGGCCATTCGCACGGCGAGGTTGTGGAAGTAGCCGGGCGCGAGCAGGTAGTCGGCGACGACGACGGATGCGCCGCCCGCGGCGGCAGCGGCGACGGCTGCGTCGAGGCGCGGCTCGGCGGCGGCGAGGAAGCCGACCGCGACGGAGCGCCCGAGTCGCTCGGAGAGCATGTCGGCGACGGTCCGGCAGTCGTCGTTGGCGCGCCGGTCGCTGGAGCCGGCGACCGCCAGCACGACTGCAGCCTCGGTCGGGGCGTCGTCGAGGGCCGCGAGGCGGGCGGCCAGCGCATCTGCGAGCCGCTCGTCGGGGCCGAGTGCGGGGGCGATCACGACGTTCGGATGCGCGGCTGTAGCCTCGGCGAGATCGACGTGCACGTGGTAACCGGCTGACAGCAGCAGAGGCACGAGGACGATCGGTGCTCCTGGCGGGAGTGCTGCGAGGGATGCCGCGACGTCGGGCTGCTGCACGTCGACGTGACCCAGTCGCACGGTGACCTCGGGGAGGCGTGCGGCGACGGCATCGACCAGGGCGGCGACGGCAGCCTGACCGGCGGGGTCGGCGGTGCCGTGCGAGATCGCGAGAAGGGCGGGATGCGTCATCCCGCCCATTGTGGCCCCACGTCGTGTCGGGCGTGTAACGGGGTGCGGCCGGCTCTCGCGGGCCGCACCCCGTCGCGCGATCAGGCGGGGTCGCCGGCGCGCTGCGCCGCCGCCTCGAACCCGGCGACGAACCCGCGCTCGTAGGCGCTGTCGTCGCCGCGGCGACCGTGGGCCCCACGCGGGTGTCCGCTGCCGTCGTGGTCGGCGAAGCGACCCCGGCGGTGCCGGTCGAAGCCGCCGCGGTCACAGGGATCGCCGGCGAAGCCGCCGGGTCCGTATCCGCCGTGAGCGTGGGGTCCGTGCGGGTGGTGACGGTGCGGCGCGTCGGGGTACCCGCCCTCGAAGCGGTCCCCGTGCTCATCGGGGCGACCCGGGCGACCCGGACCGCCGGGCGCGAAGCCGCGGAACCGGCCGGGTCCGAAGCCGAACCGGAACTCCGGCCGGAACGGACCGGGTCGGCGGGGCGGACGCATGCCCTCGGTCCAGCCGAGTTCGCGGGCGATCGCCTCGAGCGCCGTGGTGGCCGCGGCGTAGCCGTCGTCGCCGGCTGCGCCGACGACGCGGGTACGGATCGCGTCGACCGTCGCGGCCAGACGCGCATGCTCTGCGCGCCCCGCGTCGGTCAGCGTCCAGGTGCCGTCGCCGCGCTGGTCGACCCATCCGCGGTCTTCGAGGCGGCGCATCCGCTTGCCGTCGCGAACGGGCGGAGCCGCGTCGGGTGCGACGTCGCCGCCGAGCCTGCTCAGCAGCATCCAGTCGCGGCGGTCGACGCCTTCGGCGGCCAGGGCCTCGGCGAACGCCCGCGTGAGCAGGTGGTCGACGGTGCGCAGCCAGAAGCCGAGGGGACGGTGGTCGGTGGGGATACGAGGGTCGGTGCCCTCGCTGTCAGTGATGTTCTCGTCGCTCATGGCGACTCCTCTCGTATGCGGGTTCCGTTGCAGGAATCGCATGTATGTAATGTGACAAGTGCATGCAGTGTGACATGGAAGTGCTATGCATGTCAAGCTACATGTAAATTGGAAGCATGCCGACCCCCGAAGATGCCGATGTGATCGCCGCCGCACTGGCCCGCCTGCGCGGTCGACGGATGCCGCGCCCGTGGGACGGCGAGCCCGGGCACCACGCGCACGGACCCGATGACGCGGGCCCCGGTGACCACGCTCGCCGAAGTCCCTGGTCGCACGGCGGACCGTACGGCGGTCCGCATCCGGGGCAGCGCGGCGGCATGCCGGGGTTCGGCCCGGGAGCACCGTGGGCCGGGGGCCCCCGGCTGGGTGGGCCGGCACGCATGCGGCTTCTCGAAGCGCTCGCCGCGGCATCCCATCCCCTCACGGTCGGTGAGATCGCCGACGCCGTCGGGGTCGACCAGCCGCGCGCATCGCGGCTGGTGCAGCAGGCCGTGCACCTGGAACTGGTGCGGCGCGAAGCCGATCCCGACGATGCGCGGCGCACGCGGGTCGCACTCACCGACGCCGGCGCCGCCCTCGCACGCGGCTTCCGCGGCGAGCGGCGCGACGCGGTCCGCACCGCGTTGACCGAGTTCACCGACGCCGAGCGCGCAGAACTCGCCCGTCTTCTCACCAAGCTCGCCGACGCCTGGCCCGGGCGCTGAGAGCATCCCGATACCGGGGCGAATACCGGCGGGCCGCACGACCTGCCCCACCGTATGGCGCGCGGTCGCTAGCCTGGCCGCGTGAGCGACGACGCAGCATCCACGGGAATGTCCGAGTCTTCGACCCCGGGGCCGGCAGACGCAGAGGCCGTCGCGACGCACGACCAGGCGAGCATCGACACCGCACCCGCAGCGCCGCAGCAGCCGGTGCGCACGTCGATCGAACGATGGGTGTTCTGGCCTGCTGCGGCCGTGATCCTGGCGTTCAGCGCGTTCGCGATCATCGCGCCGGCAGCGGCCGAGACGATGTTCGACGCCATCCAGAGCACGATCGTCAACGCGTTCAACTGGTACTACGTGCTCATCGCCGCGCTGTTCGTCGCGTTCGCGTTCACGATGGGATTCAGTCGCTTCGGCGACATCCGGCTCGGCCGCGACGACGAGAAGCCCGAGTTCTCGGTCGGCGCATGGTTCTCACTGCTGTTCGCCGCGGGCATGGGCATCGGCCTGGTGTTCTACGGCGTCAGCGAGCCGCTCAGCCATTACGTCGATCCGCGGCCCGGGGTCAGCGGCACCCCGGAACAGCTCGCCCAGCAGGCGCTCACGCAGACCTACCTCCACTGGGGAGTGCAGGCGTGGTCGATCTACGTCGTCGTCGGGCTGGGTCTCGCCTACGCGATCCACCGGCGCAACCGGCCCATCTCGATCCGCTGGGCGCTCGAGCCCATCCTCGGCGAGAAGCGGGTGCGGGGGCCCTGGGGACACGCGATCGACGTCGTCGCGCTCGTGGGCACCGTGTTCGGCGTCGCGACCTCGCTCGGGCTCGGCGTCCTGCAGATCAGCGCCGGCCTCGAGTCGGCAGGACTCGGGCGACCGAACGAGTGGATGCAGGTCGCCATCATCGGGGTCATCACCTTCTTCGTGCTCCTCTCGGTGCTCTCCGGCGTGACCAAGGGCATGAAGTGGCTGTCGTCGGCCAACCTCATCCTCGCCGGCCTGCTGCTGCTCTTCGTGCTGGTCTTCGGGCAGACCGAGTTCCTGCTGCGCGAGTGGGTGCAGTCGATCGGCGGGTACATCCAGAACTTCATCGGACTGTCGTTCAACGTCAGCGCGTTCCAGGGTGCCGAGGGCGAGGCGTGGCAGGCGTCGTGGACGTCGTTCTACTGGGGCTGGTGGATCTCGTGGGCGCCGTTCGTCGGCATCTTCATCGCCCGCGTCTCCCGCGGCCGCACGGTGCGCGAGTTCGTGCTCGGCGTGATCATCGTGCCCACCGTGCTGGGGATCCTGTGGTTCGCCATCCTCGGCGGCTCGGCGCTGTTCCTCGAGCTCACCGACCCCGGTTCGATGACCCTGCCCGACGGCACCGTCGACATCGAGGGGTCGATCTTCCAGCTGCTCTCGTACTTCCCGGCGTCCACGGTGCTCACCATCGGCGTGATCCTGCTCGTGTCGGTGTTCTTCGTCACGTCGTCGGACTCGGGCGCGCTGGTGATGGGCATGATCGCCACGGGCGGCGAGCAGGAGCCGGCGAAGTGGATCCGCACGTTCTTCACGTTCGCAACGGCGCTCCTCGCGATCGCCCTGCTGCTGACCGGAGGACTCACCGCGATCCAGACGGCGGCGATCACGATCGCGCTGCCGTTCAGCATCGTGATGCTGCTGATCTGCTGGGCGACGGTGGTGGCGTTCCGGCGCGAGCGCCGCGCGTACGACCGTGCCCGGCGGAGCGCGTTCGTCGAGCGGATCGGCGAGTACTACGGCCTCGAGGTCGAAGAGCCCGACCGGCGCGGCATCCGCTGGCCGCGTCTGGGATCGCGCCGCAGCAGGTGAGGCCGGCAGCGGCCCGCGGAGCCGCTGCCGCCGTCGGTCAGAAGCTGGTCACCAGGTCGCCGAGCACGGCCTCGACCTCGGTCGGGTCGGTGGCGTCGTAGTAGTGCGCACCGGTCGCGCTCGAGATCGACTTCAAGGTGTCGACATCGGCATCGGCTCCGTACGCCAGCGTGAAGATCAGCACGGGCGTCGTGTGGTGCAGCTCGCCCAGGTTCTCGAGCATCTCGTCGGCCCCGATCGTCGGGGCGTTCGGGGCGTCGTTCTCGCCGTCGCTGAGCAGCACGATCGCGTTGATGCGATCGGACGACCATGACTCGGCCTGCTGCGCGGCGAACGTGTCGACCGCCTGATAGAGCGGGGTGTCGCCCATCGAGGTGATGCCGTCGAGCGCCGTGAGGAATCCGTCGCGCGACGACTCGATGTCGGAGACCTCCGACAGCGTGCCCGGCACCATCGCGCCGTCGGGCGCCTGCGCGAAGGCGGCGAGGCCGACCTGGTCGCCGGTGGTGAAGTGGTCGAGCGCCAGCGCTATGGCGTCCTGCGCCGCGGTCAGCTTCGTGTCGGAGGCCGAGATCTTCTCGTCCATCGAGCCGGAGACATCAACGAGGAACAGCACGTTCGCGCGCTTGCGCACGTCGGGGAACGAGGCGTGCACGGCCGTGACCACGTCGGCGGCCGGGAGCGCGAGGGTCGCCGTCGGCGACTGCGCCAGGTTGCCGACCTCGGCGACGTCGCCCGAGAGCATGCCGTTGAGGTCGCGGTACCCCGCCGCGCGCACGGCCTCCTGGCCCTGTGCGGTTCGCAGGAACCGCACGAAGTCGGCAGCGGCCTCGGACTCGACCGGGTCGATCCAGTCGCCGGTCAGGCGCATCGCGGGGTTGTCGGCGGCGAAGTATCCGTCGACGGGGTAGATGGGCACGAGCTGCTCCGCGGGCGGTTCGCCTTCGACGCGCGTGATCCCGTCGCGGCTGGTGATGCCGCGGTTGTAGTCCCAGACGGACTTCTCGTCGACGATCACCGCAGAGAGGAAGTCGGCCGATGAGCCGCCGGTGTCCTCAGCCTGTCGGGCGTGCCAGAGGAAGTGCTCGGGTGTCGCCATGTAGTGGCTGGTCGCGAGCTCGTGCTCGCGGACCTCGTCTTCGATCGCGGGGTCCTCGACCTGTGCGGCGGTGAGGGTCGCGACATCGCCCGCCGATGCTCCGAACGAGACGAACATCGCCGCCTCACCTGAGGTCGCCATGAGCGGGCTGGTCTTGCCGAGCTTGAATGCGCCCCACTCGGGGTGGCCGAGGTTGTTCCACAGATCGGCATCCGCCGCCGCGTCGAACACCTCCGCCCAGGTCGGGGGCTCGGCATCCCAGCCGATGGCGGCGGCGAGCGGCTCGGGCATGGCCAGCACGACGTTCGACACGCCGGTGCTCACGCCGTCGGCGCGCAGCGACGTCGCGCCCTCGTCGGCGGCGACGTCGAGCCAGGTGGTGGCGTCGGGGAGCCAGATCTCAGGCTTCGCATCATCGGCGAGGCTCGGGAAGCCCGCGGCGACGAGCGAGGCGGCGAGTCCCGACTTCTCCTTCGACGCGCTCACCGTGACGCACGATCCGGCAACGTTGCGCGGCGAAGCGTTGTAGGCCGCGGCGAGGGACTCGACCATGCCGGCGTTCTCGAACGACGACAGCACCGACACGTCGGTGCAGGGTTCGCTTCCGGCGGTCGCGGCAGGCTCGTCGTCGGCGAACTCGATGAGCTCCACCGCATCGGGGGTCTCGGCGTCGGCGGGCGATTCCGAGACGAGCGCGTCGTCGGCGAGGGCCGAGACCACGAGCGTGCCGACGGTGCCGATCGCGCCCACGAGAACGATGATCGCGAGGGTGCTGGTCCACATCACGACGATGCGCCGACGGCGACGTCGTCGCCGGCGTCGCTCCTCGATCGCGCTCGACTGCTGGATCATGCGGGCGGGCCTTCCGGGTATCCGCGTACGCGTGAGAATCCGGCGCGGCGGAGCCGCCGGACTCCCGGTACGAAGCGGGTGTCAGGTGGGGGGAACCTGATGCCGGACGGGCCCGGCGATCCTGAGCCTAATGCGCGCGGGCGCGCGGCCGCGACCCCTATCGGCTCCGACCAGGGATTCCCGGTGTTCTCGAAGCTCGGAGCGGGTTCGGCGTCACGGGCCGGCGGTGTTCAGCATCCCGATGATCACGGCTGTCCACCAGGCGAGCTGCGACAAGCCGGCGCTCCACACGCACCAGACCTGCACGTGGCGCGGCAGCCGCGAGAACCGCGCGTCGCCCGGCAGGCGCCGCAGTTCGAAGGTCAGCTTGGTGAGCGCGATGCCGTTCATCGCGGCCACGAGCACCGCGCCCATCTTGAGGGCGGTGAGCGGCACGCCCAGATCGGGCTCCAGGAACGCGCCGGTGCCGAAGAGGCCCACGATCCCGAGCCAGGCGAGCGGGGTGACCGAGTGCTCCGTGCGGAGGAAGTCGCCGAGGCTGCGCGATCCGCGCGCCCACAGCATCCCCTTCGCCTCGAGAAGCACGGCGGCGCCGAGACCCACGATCACCGCGGCGAGATGCCCGAACAGGGCGACGTAGTGGAGCCACCCGGGCGGCACGATCTGCGAACCCATCCACATCGACAGGAGCCACGCGATGCTCACTGCCCAGTAGGCGACGGCGCGCCGATGCCGGGTGACGCGGCGGCGCTCGATGAGGGGGGATGTCACGGGTGCGGGCCTTCTGCGGGGGTTTCGGGCGTCGAGTGGTGCACCCCCCGCCAGAAGGCTATCCGATGACCGGTGCGCCCCCGCGCCCGGCCCGAGGGCTCACTCCCGGCGGTGGGCGGGAAGCTTCACCATGAGCAGCAGAACCAGGCCGACGGCGAGCACGATGACGATGCCGAGGATGCCGAAGTGCGTGGCGCCGAACCAGCCGATGAACAGCGACCACAGCAGCGGCGAGAGGAAGCTCATCACGCGTCCGGTGGTCGCGTACAGACCGAAGATCTCGCCCTGCATCTCGGCGGGGGCGAGGCGTGCGAGGAGCGAACGGCTCGACGCCTGGGCGGGCCCGACCGCGGCCGACAGCACGATGCCCCCGATCCAGAAGATCGTCTTGCCCTCCTCGCGGAAGGCGAACACGAACAGGGCGCTCACGATGAGGATGCCGAGGGCCCAGACGATCACGTTGCGGGCGCCGAACCGGTCGTCGAGGCGTCCGGCGATGATGGTCGAGACGCCCGCGACGAGGTTCAGCGCGATTCCGAAGACGATCACCTCGGTCGGCGAGAATCCGAACGAGACGGCGGCGAGCACGCCTCCGAACGCGAAGACGCCGGCGAGACCGTCGCGGTAGACGGCGCTCGCGATGAGGAACCAGGCGGTCGGCCGATCGTTCCGGAAGAGCGCGGCGACGTCCTTGACGAGCACGACGTAGCCCTCGAAGAAGCCGACCTTCGGCCGGTCGAGGTGCGGCGGCGCCTCGGGCACGTTCAGCACGAAGGGGATGGCAAACACGACAGTCCACACCGCGGCGCCGAGGGCGATCAGCCGGTACGCCAGGCCGCCCGATACGTCGAGGCCGAACCACTCGACGGCGTTGAGCGCCACGACCACGACGAGTGCGAGGATGCCGCCGATGTAGCCGAGGCCCCAGCCGAGGCCGCTCACCCGGCCGACGGTCTTCGGGGTCGACACCTGCCAGAGCATCGCGTTGTAGTTGACGCCTGCGATCTCGGAGGCGACCGAGCCGAGGGCGACGACGATGGCACCGAACCAGAAGTACATCGGCTCGGCGTAGACGAAGAACAGGGCGAACTGCAGGAGGGCGAGCGCCGCGGTGCCGCCGATCACCCAGCGCTTCTTCGTGCCCGCGGCGTCGGCGCGCTGGCCGAGCACGGGGGCGAGGAGGAGCACCAGGATGCCTGCGGCGAACGTCACCCACCCGTACCACTCGGTGAGGTCGGACAGCCCGCCGCAGTACTCCGTCGCGGCGTCCGCTGCGCGGGAGCAGACCATCTCGCCGTCGGCGTTCTGCGCGGCGATCGCCGGCGGGAGGAAGCTGTCGGAGACGAGGTACAGCGACACGAAGACGAACGTGAGGATGACCGAGTTGAACGGCTGGGTCGCCCAGTCCCAGAGCGCCCACGAGACGACCTGTCTGCGCGTGGGCGCGGGAGCGTGATCGGCATCGGTCGCGGGGACGGGCTGATCGGGTGACGCCATGCTCGCCATGCTGGATCCCTTCGGTGAACGGCCGGTGTCGGCATCCGTTCGGCGACGCTTCGTCGCGACGCCTCGTCAGGCTACTGCCTGATCGTCGCGCGCAGACGCAGAACTCATTCGGGGCGGGTGATTGGCGTCGTCCCGGCTTCTGCGACTCTGCACGCATGACCGAGCCGTCCGCGCCCGATGCGAGCGACGCGCCCTTCAACGGGCGCCTCGCGATCCTCCTCGCCATGGCGATGTTCGTCCTCGTCGTCGACACGTCGATCATGAACGTGTCGATCTCGGCGGTGGTGCACGACCTCGGCACGACGGCGAGCGGAGTACAGGGCGCGATCGCGCTGGAGGCGCTGGTGTCGGCGGCGTTCATCCTCATCGGCGGCAAGGCGGGCGACCTCATCGGCCGCAAGCTCGCCTACATCCTGGGCCTGTGCGGCTACGCGGTCGGCGCGATCGCGATGACGCTCTCGCAGGGGCTGACGTCGGTGATCGTCTTCTGGGCTGTCATCGGCGGCATCGGCGCATCCCTCCTCCTCCCGTCGATGCAGTCGCTCATCCACGGCAACTTCGCCGGCGCCCACCAGAAGCGCGTCTATGCCCTCGTCGGCGCCTCGGCCGCGATCGCCGCCGCGGTCGGGCCGCTCCTCGGCGGATTCATCACGACATTCCTGTCCTGGCGCATCGGGTTCCTCCTCGAGGCGGTGATCATCGGGGTGGTGCTGCTGGGCATCGGCCTGGTGAAGGATGTGCCGTACACGGGCGACCGGTCGATCGACCTCGTCGGCGCGCTGTTCTCGGTCGTGGGCATGGGCGGCGTCGTGCTCGGCATCCTCATCTGGCAGGAGGGCGGCGGCTACGTCGGCCTGGTGATCGGAATCGGCGCGGCGGCGCTCGCCGCGCTGGCCGTCTGGCTGCGCTCGCGGAAGCGTCGCGGGAAGCCGGTGCTGCTGGATCCTGCACTGTTCGCGTCGCGGCGGTTCCGCGCCGGGGTGAGCGGTCAGCTCCTGCAGCAGATCGCCCTCGGCGGCACCATGATCGTGCTGCCTCTGTACCTGCAGATGGTGCTCGAGTACAACGCGCTGTGGGCGGGCATCTCGATCGCGCCGCTGTCGCTGTCGATGTTCGCGGTCGCCGTGCTCGCCGGTCGCCGGGCGAAGGGCCGGCCGGCGAACCTCATCCTGGCGGGGTTCATCGCGACGACCCTCGGACTGGTCGTGCTCGTGCCGATCGTGCCGCTCGCCGATTCGGGCTGGTGGCTGACGATCCCGCTCATCGTCTCGGGGTCGGGACTGGGGCTGCTCGTCTCGCAGCTCAACAACTACACGCTGTCTCCGATCTCCGACGAGCGGGTGAGCGAAGCCGCGGGCGTCAACTCGGCGGCGGGATCGTTCGGGCTCTCGTTCGGGCTCGCCTTCGCCGGGGCGATCATGCTCGCGACGCTGGCGCTGTCGTTCACCTCTCTCGCGGCATCCAGCACCGTGCTCGACGCCGAGCAGCAGGTTCAGGTGTCGACGGCACTGGAGGAGGACGCGCAGCTGATGTCGAACACGCTCCTCGACGAGATGCTCGCCGACGAGCCGGAGGACGTCGCCGACGAGGTCGTGCGCATCAACACCGAGGCCCGGCCGATCGCCCTGCAGGTCGCGCTGCTGATCCCGATCCTCGCCGGTGTGCTCGGCATCCTGAACGGGTTGCGGATGCGGCGCCTGCCCGACACGAAGCCGAACGCCGCGGCCGAGGGCATGCTGCTCGGCTGACGCCGGCCCTCAGCGATGGTCAGCGCGGGGTGTAGGTCGACCGCGCGTCGATCAGCCCGAGCTCCTGGGCGCGGGCGATCGCCTCGTCGCGCGAGGTGGCGCCCAGCTTGCGATACACGTGGGCCAGATGGGTCTTCACGGTGTTGAGCGAGACGAAGCAGCGGGCTGCGAGCTCGCTGTTGGACAGGCGGCTCGGCAGATAGGCCAGGAGCTCCAGCTCCCGACGCGTCAGGCTCACCTCGATGGCCGCGGTCTCGCGCGAGCCCGCCGCGGGCGAGGTCGACAGCACCGTGCGCGCGAACTCGCCCTGCGCGCCCGACAGGCGGGCGACGAGATCCATGACTACGGCGCCGGCGAAGTGGAACGGCTGCACGAGTCCCTCCGGTTCGGCCATCGCCAGTGCCGAGCGCAGTCGTGCCGCGCCGGCGGCCCGGTCGTCCGCAGCGTGGGCGATCCACGCGCGGGCGATCTGCCGGAGGACGGCTGCCGTGGGAGTCTCGTCAGCATCGCCGGGGACGGCGGTGAGGCGCCTCTCGGCGGATGCGGTCTCGCCGCGCTGGAGCAGCGAGGCGACCTCCTCGAAGACGAGGGCGTCCCAGGGCGCATCCCGGGCGGTCGAGATCAGGGCCGGGTGCCCGCTCTCGCGCTGCCGGCGATAGCCGATGGCGCGCATGCCCGCGCGGGCGATCGGCGGGGGCGCTCCGTCGGGGGGGCGCGCGGCGAGGGTCATCCCCTCCGGCTCGATCATCCGTGCCAGCACGTGCGCGACCCACACGAGCTGGTGGCGGGCGTTGGCCTGTGCGCGCACGTGGCCTTCGTGCAGCGCCAGTGCGCCCAGATCCGGCGTGCCGCGCTGCAGCGCGGTGGCCGCGCGGGCGAGATAGGCGTCCGACACCGCCGCATGTCCGAGCAGGCCCAGGTCGCTTGCGACCATCAGCGCCTCGTCCGAGGCCTCGACCGCCTCCGTCAGGTTGCCGGCCCAGGCGGCGGTGAGCGCCAAGGATCCGAGCGCATGGATGCGGTAGAAGCCGTACGCCGCGGCGTCGAGGTCGAGTGCGGCGCTCAGCACCGAACGCGATCGCGTCAGGTCGCCGGCGAAGAAGTGCGCCCTGCCTTCCGCCAGCCGGGCGAGCAGGATGAGGAGCGAGCGGGAGCCGAAATGCGCCGCCGTCTCGGCGTGCCACTCGGCGGTCGCCTCGAGGAGTGAGCCGGCGAGGCGGCTCTGCGCGAGGTAGACCTCGGGGTGGGGCAGGAACTGCACGCAGGAGGCGAGCTGCACCTGGGCGACGGCGCGGAGTTCGGGCGGGAGCTGTGGCGAGTCGAGGAGCGACCGCAGCAGATCCTCGGCCAGTGCCGCACGACCGGACATGCGCTCGGCGATCGCATACAGCAGGTCGACCTCGATCCGCGCTCGCCGTGTCGCCGCGGGTACACGCGACAGCCACCGGGCGACGGTGTGCGACTCGCCGCGCTCGTAGAGCTCCCTGCTGCGCGGGAGGATCTCGTCGATGGCCGCGTTCCACTGGCTCGCCGAGATGAGGCAGTCGATCGCGGCGTCCGACTCGTCATGCGCCTTGTGCCACGCCGCTGCGGCGCGTGCCAAGCGCCCCTCGTCGAGCTCGTGCGAGGCGCGCAGCCGCAGCAGCAGGACGCTTCGGAAGAGGTGATGGAAGCGGAAGCGGCCGAGACCCCCCGGCACGGCGATCACGAACATCGAATCGCGGACCAGATCGCTCAGGAAGCGGTCTCCGGCGTCGATGCCGGTCACGTCCTCGATCAGCCCGGGGCTGAGCTCCTCGGCGACGGCGAGCCGGATGAGCACCGAACGCCGTCGCGGCTCCAGACCGTCGAGCATCTCCTCGGCGAGGTAGTCGACGGCGAGGTGCTCCTCGTCGACCGGCGCGCTCGCCGGGTCGCGCAAGGCGAGCGCGCACAATTGCACCCCCGCCGCCCACCCCTCGGTCTGCTCCTGGATCCGAGCGATGTGCGCGGGATCGGGCGCCTCGCGCGTGATGCGCGCGAGCACCTTCGCCGTCGTCTCCGCGTCGAACGCCAGGTCGCCCTGCCGGATCTCGAGGATGCCGTGGTGCAGGCGGTGGCGGTTCGCGTTCATCCGCAGATCGACGCGGGAGGAGAAGACGAAATGCGTGTTGCCCGGAAGCAGGTCGGCGAGGTTCCACAGGTCGGACACCAGCACCGCATCGGTCACGCGATGCAGGTCGTCGAAGATGATCACAGTACGGCCATCGGCCTGCGCGAAGTGTGTCGCCAGCGCCTCCATCGCCGATTCGCCGAGCCCGCGCTGGCTGGGGGTGAGGACCAGCGAGGGCGTGCCTGCGTGCTCCGTCGCGCCGATCGCACGCAGGAACCTCCGCAGGAACCGCGCCGGGTCCTCGTCGGCGCTGCTCATGTCGAGCCAGATCACACGCGTCGCGCGGAGCCCTGCCGCCCACTGCGAGAGGAGCACGCTCTTGCCCGAGCCCGCGGGGGCCACGACGAGGGTCAGCGGAGCTGTGAGGGCATGATCGAGGCGCGCGCACAGATCGCGCCGCTCGACGGCGTGCGGAGGGTGTGTCGGTGCGAACTCCATCGTGACCGCCTCCCGCCCGATGCCGGATCTGGCGGAATCATCCCACAGGTGTGACGTGGAGGCGACCGCCACACCCGAGCATTCGTGCACGGAGTCTTCACGCACCGAGGGGGGTGATCCGCATCGGCGCACCACACGTCGTGGAAGTGCTCGTCCGCGGGCGCGCGGGCCCCTCTCTCGTGGCGGCGCTCGAGGGGTTCGCCGTGACGACGGAACCCGGAGGCGACACCAGGGTCACCGGCTCGGTCACCGACCAGTCGATGCTCCTCGGACTGCTCCAGCTGTTCAGCGATCTCGGACACGAGGTCATATCGGTGAACCCCGTCGACGACGGGCCGACGAAGGAGAAATGACGATGACCCTGTGGGATTGGCTTCTGTGGTTCTTCTGGATCTACATCTTCATCGCATACCTGATGATCCTGTTCCAGATCTTCGGCGACATCTTCCGCGATCACGACCTCAACGGATGGCTGAAGGCGCTGTGGATCATCTTCCTGATCGTCGCCCCCTTCTTGGGAGCGCTGATCTACCTCGTCGTCCGTGGACGGAGCATGGGCGAACGCTCGATGGCCAAGATGCGCTCGATGCAGGCGGACCAGGATGCCTACATCAGGGCGACGGCCGGCAGCGGCGCGTCCGCGGCGGATGAGATCGCCAAGGCCCGCGACCTCCTCCAGTCGGGCGCGATCAGCCAGGCGGACTACGACCGCCTCAAGGCGAAGGCGCTCGGGTAGCACGAGCCGCCGGCGCACCGCGGCATCCTGCTTCGACAGCTCCGACCACGTACTGGTCGGAGCTGTCGGCGTGCGCGGCCCAGCGGATACGCTCGCGGGCACAGGACGATCGGGAGCATATGGATCACGACCAGCAACCGGAGCACGACGAGGATCGCGCCGAGCGGCTGGCGCCCGGTGACCCGCGGGGGCGTCACGAACGTCGCCGAGCGCGCATCGCCGAGGCGGGCGGCGAAGACGGCCTGGTCGCGTACTTCAAGGAGCGCGTCTACGCCACCTTCACCGGACTCGCGATCGTGCTCGTCGTCGCCGGCAAGCATCCTGAGCCGCAGCACGCCTTCCTCGCGCTCGTCTTCGGCGTGTTGGGCATCGTGGTGGCGGGCTTCGTCTCGGAGATCGTCGGGCACCTCGTGGTGCACGGAGGCTTCTCATCGCGGGCAGAGCTGATCGTGCCGCTGCGGGTGGCCTCGGCCGCTCTCGGCACCGTCGTCCTGCCGGCGGCGCTCGTCGGAGCCGCGTGGCTCGGCTGGATCGAGATCGATGCGGCTTTGCGGATCGCCTCGTGGATCTACATCGGCACGCTCGTCGTCATCGGCCTGCTGGTCGTGCGGGGTGCACGGCTGCGGTGGTGGCAGACGCTCCTGGCGCTGGGCCTGCTCGTGGCCCTCGCCCTGCTCGTGCTGCTGCTGCAGACCCTCGCGAAATCGGTGTGAACGGTCTCGAATTCGAAAGTTGAGCCTGCTCGTATCAAGTTCATTTGACTTGCTCGGCCGACGGGTCTAACCTTGAGCCATCGCGACTCAATCTCGCGAGCCAACGTCAATTGCACATTCCACACGGAGGAGAAACACATGGCACGTGCAGTCGGAATCGACCTCGGTACGACCAACTCGGTCGTCAGCGTCCTCGAGGGCGGCGAGCCCAAGGTCATCGCCAACGCCGAGGGCTTCCGCACGACCCCCTCGGTCGTCGCTTTCACGAAGGACGGCGAGGTGCTCGTCGGTGAGACCGCCAAGCGCCAGGCCGTCACGAACGTCGACCGCACCGTCGCGTCGGTCAAGCGCCACGTCGGCACGACGTGGGGCTTCGACGTCGACGGCAAGAAGTGGACGCCGCAGGAGATCTCGGCCCGCATTCTCCAGAAGCTCAAGCGCGACGCGGAACAGTACCTCGGCGACACGGTGACGGATGCCGTCATCACCGTCCCGGCGTACTTCAACGACGCCGAGCGTCAGGCCACCAAGGAGGCCGGCGAGATCGCGGGCCTCAACGTGCTCCGCATCATCAACGAGCCCACCGCCGCGGCACTCGCGTACGGCCTCGACAAGGGCAAGGAAGATGAGCTCATCCTCGTCTTCGACCTCGGTGGCGGTACGTTCGACGTCTCGCTCCTCGAGGTGGGCAAGGACGACGACTTCTCGACCATCCAGGTGCGCTCGACCGCCGGTGACAACCGCCTCGGCGGCGACGACTGGGACCAGCGCCTCGTCGACCACCTGATCAAGCAGTTCAAGGACACCACCGGCGTCGACGTCTCGGGCGACAAGATCGCGCTGCAGCGACTCAAGGAGGCCGCGGAGCAGGCGAAGAAGGAGCTGTCGAGCTCGACGAGCACCAGCATCAACCTGCCGTACCTCTCGCTCACCGATTCGGGCCCCGTGTCGCTGTCCGAGACCATCACGCGCGCCAAGTTCGAGGACCTCACCAAGGACCTGCTCGACCGCACCAAGAAGCCGTTCGAGGACGTCATCCGCGAAGCCGGCATCAAGGTCGGCGACATCGACCACGTCGTGCTCGTCGGCGGCTCGACCCGCATGCCCGCCGTCTCCGACCTCGTGCAGCGCGAAGCCGGCAAGGAGCCCAACAAGGGCGTCAACCCCGATGAGGTCGTCGCCGTCGGCGCGGCCCTCCAGGCCGGCGTCCTCAAGGGCGAGCGCAAGGATGTCCTGCTCATCGACGTGACCCCCCTGAGCCTCGGCATCGAGACCAAGGGCGGCATCATGACGAAGCTCATCGAGCGCAACACGGCCATCCCCACCAAGCGCAGCGAGACCTTCACCACCGCTGACGACAACCAGCCGTCGGTGGCCATCCAGGTGTTCCAGGGCGAGCGCGACTTCACCCGCGACAACAAGCCGCTGGGCACGTTCGAGCTCACCGGCATCGCGCCGGCGCCTCGCGGCATCCCGCAGGTCGAGGTCACCTTCGACATCGACGCGAACGGCATCGTCCACGTCTCGGCGAAGGACAAGGGCACCGGCAAGGAGCAGTCGATGACGATCACCGGCGGCTCGTCGCTGCCGAAGGAAGACATCGAGCGCATGGTGCGCGAGGCCGAGGAGCACGCCGCCGAAGACAAGAAGCGCCGCGAGTCGGCCGAGGTGCGCAACCAGGCCGAGACGCTCTCGTACTCGATCGAGAAGCTCATCAAGGAGAACGACGACAAGCTGCCCGAAGACGTGAAGACCGAGGTTCAGGCCGACGTCGACGCTCTGAAGACGGCGCTCGCGGGCGAGGACGACGACGCCGTGAAGGCGGCGTTCGACAAGCTCAACGCGTCGCAGGGCAAGCTCGGCGAGGCGATCTACTCGGCCGGTCAGGCGGAGCAGTCGACGGATGCCGCGGGCGAGCAGCCCGCCGGCGACGCCGGTGAGAGCGCCTCGGACGAAGACGTCGTCGACGCCGAGGTCATCGACGACGAGGACGAGAAGAAGTAACCATGGCCGACAAGGACTTCGAAGAGCCGCAGGGCGACGAGGTCCGGCCTGAGGGTGAGGGGTCGGAGGAGCAGTCCTCCGGCCCCGCCCCGCAGGGCGGAGAGCCGGCCGAGGGCGACGAGCTCACGGTCGACGACATCCTCGGCGCCGAGCAGAACGCCGATGCCGCGGCCGAAGACGCCGTGCTCGCCGACCTCGAGTCGGCCCTGCTGACCGACCTCAAGCGCCTGCAGGCGGAGTACGCCAACTACCGGCGTCGCACCGAGGAGCAGCGCGAGGTCGAAATCGAGCGCGCCAAGGGCGCCGTCGCCAAGGGCCTGCTGCCCGTGCTCGACGACCTCGATCGTGCCGAGAAGCACGGCGACCTCGAAGAGGGGACGCCCTTCGCCGCGATCGCCGAGAAGCTGCGCGGTGTGGCCGAGCGCATGGGTCTGGTCACCTACGGCGCGCCCGGCGAGGTCTTCGACCCGCAGCAGCACGAGGCGATCTTCCAGGCGCCGACCCCCGGTGCGACCGAGAGCACGATCCTCGAGGTCGTCGAGATCGGCTACCGCCTCGGGTCGGTGGAACTGCGCCCGGCGAAGGTGGTCGTCGCCGTTCCGGCCGAGTAGGCCGAGGAGGCACAGATGGCCAGTCAGGACTGGTTCGACAAGGACTTCTACGCCGTCCTCGGGGTGTCGAAAGACGTCAGCGAGGCCGATCTCAAAAAGACCTACCGCAAGCTCGCACGCACGTACCACCCCGACTCCAAGCCGGGCGACGCCGCTGCCGAGGCGAAGTTCAAAGAGGTCAGCGAGGCGTACTCGGTGCTCTCCGACGCCGAGCAGCGCAAGGAGTACGACCAGATCCGTGCGATGGGCTCAGGCGCCCGCTTCACCGCGGGCGGCCAGGGCGAGGGCGGCTTCGAGGACGTGTTCTCGATGTTCAACCAGGGCCGTGGCGGCGGTGGCAGCCGCTACCAGACGCAGGACTTCGAGGACATCTTCTCGATGTTCAACCAGCAGGGCGCGGGCTTCGGCTCGGGCCGGTTCGGTCAGTCCACCGGCGGTTACCGCGGGTCGGGCGCACCCACCCGCGGGGCCGACGTCACCGCCCGCACCACGCTCGACTTCGTGACCGCCGCCCGCGGCGAGACCATCTCGCTCCAGGGCGAGGACGGCAAGCAGTTCAAGGTCAAGATCCCCGCCGGCGTGGCCGACGGGCAGAAGATCCGCCTGCGCGGCCGGGGTCGCCCGTCGCCCGACGGCGGCACGGCGGGAGACATCGTGGTGCAGGTGACCGTGAGGCAGCATCCGGTGTTCACTCGTGACGGGCTCAGTTTGCGCGTCACCGTGCCGGTCTCGTTCACCGAGGCGGCGCTCGGCGCCACGATCGAGGTGCCGACCCTCGGCGGCGACCCGGTGAAGCTCCGCGTCGCGCCGGGCACGCCCTCCGGGCGCGTCCTGCGCGTCAAGGGTCGCGGAATCGAGACGGCGAAGGGAACCGGCGACCTCCTCGCCGAGGTGCAGGTGGCCGTGCCGTCTCACCTCGACGACGATGCCCGCGCCGCACTCGAGCGCTTCGCCGAGCTCGGACCGCGCGAGAATCCGCGCGCCGACCTGATGGCCCGCGCGCGGGGCTGACATGCCCCCGTGTTCGTCTCCGTCGAATCGACCACCGCGCACGCGGTGAGCGTCGATTCGACGGAGACGAAGGGAGAATGGGACCGGAGGTGAGAATGGCCGAACACCACGAGATCGACGAGGATGCTCCCATCTTCGCCATCGCCGCCGCCGCCGAGCTCTCGCGGATGCACCCCCAGACGCTGCGCCAATACGACCGGCTGGGCCTCGTCGTGCCTGCCCGCACGCAAGGCGGTTCGCGACGCTACTCGCTACGCCACGTCGCGCAGCTGCGCGAGGTCGCCCGCATGTCGGCCGAGGGCATGAGCCTGCCGGCGATCATGCGCATCCTCGAACTCGAGAACCGGGTGCGCGAGCTGCATGATCGGGTGGCCGACCTCGAGGAGCGGATGCGCACCGAGATCGAGCGTCGTCCGGGCGCCCGCGTATTCGCCGCAGGCTCCACCGGCTCGGTGGTGACGCTGCGCAGCGGAACGCGCGTGCGGCGAGCCACCGAGGTCGTCGTGTGGCGGCCGCGGCAACAGCTTCCCCCGACGACGACTGACGACGACTGACCGCGGCGGCAGAGTCCGGATCCGCGCTCTTAGCCTGGCTCGCGGCGGGCGCGCGCTTTCGCCGCGGCGATGGCGGCGTCAGTCGAGGTTTCGCTCGCGGTCACTCGGACCGGTGCCGCAGCGGTGATGCCCCGGCGCAAAGAGGCCTCCTCGCGGGCTCCTTCGGTCACGCCCGCGCGGTGCGTCGGACGACCAGCAGCGCGGCACCGGTGAGGATGGCCGCCAGCGCCCCGAGAGGGAGGATCGGCGACATGCCGCCGCCGCCGGTCGCCGGCAGCTCCTGCGCATCGGCGTAGTTGGTGAGGGTCAGCGTCGCGACCCCCTGATTGCGCACGGCATCGGCGGGGAGGACGACCCGCCCGTCAGACTCGGTCGGGAGCACCTCGCCGTCGACCGTCCACACCGGGGTTCCCCAGTCGACGCCGACGATGTCGGGCAGCCCGGCTTCGCGCAGCTCGATGATCGAGCCGACGGGGAACCATGGCGAGTACAGCGTGACGTTCGGTTCGACGGCGATTTGCGGCTGCGGCTCGTAGTCCCACCACCAGTCGACGGGGAACGCGGTGCCCGCCGGCAGCGCAGACGCCCCGTCGCCGTCCACGACCTTGGTTCCGGCCCACTGGGTGTACTCCTCGACGGAGTTGGTCACCTCGACCTGGGCCACCTCGCCCGAGCGGATCACGAGAGAGTCCGACGGCGACCATGTGGCGGCGCCCCAGGCGTAGCCCGGCGGCAGCGCATCGTCCGCGGGGGCGACCTCGGCGAGCGTGATCACGGTGCCGACGGGGAACTGGGTCGGCGCCCCGTCGTCGGTGGGACCGGCCGGTGTTCCGTCGGCCGGAAGCGCGAAGCTGCCGGTGCTCGTGCCGCCGAGAGGGTCGTGAGCGGTGTAATCGATGGTGAAGGTGTCGGTGAGCAGCTCATCGGGATCTATGCCGACGACGTCCTTCGTCACGAGAAAGGTGCCCGACTGTCGGCTCGCACCGTTGGTCAGGGTGGCGGTGACCACCGCCTGGTCGCCGTCGCCGATGACGAGGCTGTCGGGCGCGAAAGTCTGCGTGTCCCAGACGACGCCGCGGACGCCCGGCGCGGTCAGTTCCTCGTACGTGATTACGGTGCCGTAAGGGAATGTCAGGGGTTCCCCGTCGGCGTCGACCGGACCGGTGGGCGTGCCATCGGCGGGGACGCGGATCACGCCGGTCCATTCGTCGCCGCCAGGGGTCGTCGCCGTCCACTGGACCGCGAAGCCGACCCCGGGAGGGATCTGCTCGCCCGTGATCTGCTCGAACTCCTTCGCGATCGTGAACGAGCCGTGCTTCAGGCTGTTGCGCACGACGATGCTCACCCGCCCTTCGCCCGCGATGGGCAGTTCGACGGATTCGCCGAACGGTGCCGAGTAGTCCTGGACCACGGTGCCCACGCGAACGCGGAAGATCGGGTCGTCCCACCCCGACACATCCACGGGCTGGCCGTCGAGCGTCGGCGGATTCTCGGTGATGACCATCGTCTCGGCGGCGGGGTCGAGTTCGATCTCGACAGGGTCTCCGATCGGGAGGGGGATGGTCGTCGGCGGTGCGTCTCCCGGCAGCAGCGAGTAGGTCACCGAGAATCCGTAGCCGGCCATGTCCGGGTCGTCGCCGACCTTCACGATCGAGGCGGTCGAGCGCGGAGCGACAGGCTGCAGGGTGTTCGTCACGGTGGCGGCCACGGTCGTTCCCGCCTCGGTGATCTCGAAAACGCTGCCCGGCGACCATGTCACATCGCCCCACTCATACCCCGGCACCGCGGGCAGCGACGACAGCACCTCGTCGACGAAGACGATCGAGCCGACAGGCAGGTCCACGCCGACGGGGACGGGGGCCCCATCAAGCGGCACCTGAAGCACGCCCTGGCCGACAGTGGCGCCCTCGAAGCGCGCGAGCCAGTCGACGTCGACGGTGCCGACGATCTCGCCGTCGAAGCCTTCGACGACCTTCGCGACCGAGAAAGTGCCCGTCGGTTGGGCCTCGGCCGTGTTCGTGACCGTGATCACGGGGTTCGTGCCGGCGCCGATCTCGACGCTCCCCGGACTGATGGTGAGGTCGGTCCAGGTGTACCCCGGCACGGAGGCGGGCTCGACCTCTTCGAAGACCACGATGGTGCCGATGGGGAAGTCTTCGCCGGCGGGTACCGGCGTGCCGTCGGCGAGGAGCTCGAGAGAACCTGTGACCTCCGCGCCGTCGGGCAGCGTCGCGGTGTAGTTCACGGTGAATGTTGTGCCCTCGGGGATGTCGGCAGGGTCGATCCCTTCGATCTCCTTCCGCACCTCGAACGTCCCGCTGTCGGCATCACAGGTGATCTCGCCCGCGAAGAGGAAGGAGTGGACCTCGCCGCCGAGGAGGGTGACGTCGCGCCCGAGCACCTGACCGTCGAGCGGTGCGGCATTGATGGTGACGGCCGCCTCGGGCGCGTAGACGGATCCGTCCATCCGACCCTCCGCGGCGGTGACGGTGACGTCGCCGGTGAGGGCGGAGAGATCCCAGAAGATGTACGGCGAATATGCGCCCTGCGGGTCGGAGCGGGCGCCGATGACCTCTGTCGTGCCGGCGGGCACGCGGATGATGAGCGGATTCGCGACGCCCGGAGTGGGTCCGGGCGAGTACTGGATGAGCGCGGTGCCGGCGATGTCGGCGTAGTCGACGATGTTGGGCCGGTCAGCGCTGAGCGGCTCCAGGACGACCCGGCTGCCGGCATCCTGGGCGACCCCGACCGGGTAGCCGACGTCGGAGAGTCCGTCGAGGCAGTCGCTCGCGTCGTCGTACGACGCCTCGGCGTTGGCTTCCACGTAGTCGGCGACGGCTGTCGCACCCGTGTTCGCGGTGTACACGCTGTTCTGCCCGTCGCTGCCCGAGGGCGGTGTCGCACTCGCGGGGTAGGTCTGGTGCGTCGCGTCGATGAGCGGCGTCTGATCGACGTTCGACGGGTTCTCGTTGAGGCGAATCCAGTCGGCGCGGGCGAACGCCTGCCAGGGGCCGTCGCGCTCGACCATCTTCACGTCGCCCCACAGCGCGGTGTTGCTGGTGCCCGCGCTCGTGACGGCGAGGATGCCGGTGCTGTCGGCGCTGTGGCTGCCGACGAGGTAGCGCGTGGGGTCGCCGTCGACGGTGGGCAGGTCGTAGTCCCCGGTCCCGGCGGAGACATGGATGATCGTGTACTGCCCGCTCGAGCCCTGCACCGTCGAGGTGCCGCCCACCGCGATGCTGCCCTCGGTCTCCTGGTTCTGGAGCAGGGCGTCCTCGCGGGCGTACACCGTGAACCCGCCGTTCATCGAGAACGGATTGAAGCTGTCGGGGTATGCGGCCCGCGCCGGCGGAGCGGACGCGACATCGACCACGACGGCACCGCTCACAGCGAGCGCAGCGGCTGTGAGTGCGGCGAGCCAGGTGCGCATCGGGGTGCGGCGACGAGCGTGCATTCAGGGACCCTCCTGAGACCGGCCCCGGGTGCCGATCCGTCCGGTTCCGAATCTATCCGGAGAGGACCGGTTGCGAAACGTTTTGGTGCGTCGCCGCTCGCTCGGCCTCAGCCCGCTTCGATGCCGCGGTGCAGGCGGAACAGCTCCCAGTCGGCGTGCGCCAGCTCGGCGTAGGCGTACGCCCACTCCGCGATCGCCTCTCCGACCACGCGACCCTGCCCCACGTACCCCGACACCGTCGCCGCGTTCGGGGACTGGCTGTGGGCGCGGGCGAGGGTCGCCGCACAGGCGTGCGCGTACCAGGTGAACGACGAGTCCTCGAGGGCGTCGACGTCGAACCCGCCCTTCTTGTCGTGGAACTGGCGGATGTAGAACGCGCGCGGTGCGCCGCCCTCGGCCGGTGTGCCGAACACGTGCCCGAGGAAGGGGTCGGAGACGGCCTGCAGGATGCGCTGCAGCGCCACGACGCGACCGCCGTCGCCGTAGCGCGCGACGTAGCCGTCGAACACCGCGGGTTGCCTGGCCTTGCCGAAGGCGACGAGCACGCTCGCACCCGCCTCCTTCGCCTGGAGGATGAGGCCGTTCTCGTTGCCGTCCTGCATGGCGAGGAGGTAGCAGCGGGTGCCCACGCTCCCGACGCCGACGACGCGACGCGCGAGGTCGGACAGCGTGTAGTTCTGCATGACGGCGCGGATGTCGACGTTTGCCGACAGCACGTAGTCCGAGACCAGAGCGAGGGCGCGCTCCTGGATCGCCGGGTCGACGTGGGTCATCGTGGGCGGTGCTTCGACGAACACCAGCCGTCCGCCGTCGGTGGTCGTGGTGAGCTTCTTCTGCGCACGGGCGCCGGTGCGGCGCTCGGCATCGCGCACCGCCGCCTTGAGCGCCTTCCGCGTCTCCTCGTCCGCCTGCTCCACCGCACCGCCGGCGTCGAAGTGGTCGTAGTAGCGCTGCAGCGGGGTGCGCTCGACGCCGCGGCGCAGGGCCCGCGCATAGGTGCGCACGGTCGCGAGGGCGGCTTCCCGCACGACGGCGTCGTCACGCGACGCGGACTGACCGGCGATGACCACGCTCGTCACGAGGCGCTTGAGATCCCACTCCCACGGCGCCCACGCAGCCTCGTCGAAGTCGTTCAGGTCGAAGGCGAGTGTGCGCTGCGGAGACGCGAAGAGGCCGAAGTTCGACACGTGCGCGTCGCCGCAGGACGCCACCGACAGGTCGGAGTCGGGCGATCGCCCGAGGTCGGAGGCCATGATCGCCGCGGTGCCCCGGTAGAACGCGAAGGCGCTCGCCCCCATGCGCTCGGCGCGGATGGGCACGAGTTCGGGCACGCGCGACAGGTCCTGACCGTCGAGGATCGCCATGGGATCGCGGCCGGTCGTGACGAGCTCGGCCAGCGCCGCACGGGGACGCCGTTCGCGGGATCGCTTGCCGTCTTCGAGGCTGTGGCGCAGCGACGGGGGCGGCGACCACTGCGCGGCGAGCGGGTGCGGTTCGAGGTCTGGCATGAACGAAGTGTGGCACCGCTCGGCCGCGACGGGAAGCATGCGAGCGCCCGCGCGCTAGCCTGGCGCCGTGAAGCGCCGCGACGACTCCGCCCCGACACCTGTTCCGACGATCCCGCCGATGCTGCGGGTGCTCCTCGGGCTGGCTGCCGCGGTGGTGGCGCTGGCGGGACTGTACTTCGGCCGCGAGCTCGTCGGACCGCTCGCGCTCGCCGCGGTGATCGTCATCATCTGCGAGCCGATCCGCGGGCCGCTGGTGCGTCGCGGGTGGCCGCGGTGGGCGGGGACGACCGCCGTCATCGTGCTCGGCTACCTGATCCTGCTGGTGATGGCGGCGCTGCTCTGGTTCGCCGGCACGCAGTTCGCGCGGCTGGTTGGCGACTATGCCGATGAGCTGCGCTCGACCGCGGCTGGACTGGTCGAGTGGCTGCAGTCCCTGGGGCTCGCGGATCAGGCCGCCGACGCGACGGCATCCGTCTTCGACCCTTCGACGCTGGTCTCCATCGCAGCCGATCTCGGCGGCACGGTGCTCAGCGTCTTCACGGCACTCTTCTTCGTCTTCGCGTACGTCATCTTCATGGCTGCCGACGCGGCTCGCTACGGGCGGGCCGAGCAAGCCTTCGGGCGGGGCATCCGCCCCACCGTCGCGCGCTTCCGGTCGTTCAACTCGGGCGTGCGGCGCTACTACGTGGTCAACGCGAGCTTCGGCGCGATCGTCGCGGTGATCGACGGGCTCGCGCTGCTGTGGCTCGGGGTGCCGGCGCCGGCGGTCTGGGCGATCCTCGCGTTCGTGACGAACTTCGTGCCGAACATCGGCTTCGTGCTCGGCCTCATCCCGCCGGCGCTGCTCGCACTGGTCGTGGGTGGCTGGCCGATGCTCCTCGCCGTCGTGGCGATCTACTGCGTGGTGAACGTGACGCTGCAGGTGCTCGTGCAGCCCAAGTTCGTCAGCGACGCGGTGAACCTCAGCCTC
Source organism: Microbacterium terrae (assembly GCF_017831975.1). Classification (NCBI taxonomy): domain Bacteria; kingdom Bacillati; phylum Actinomycetota; class Actinomycetes; order Micrococcales; family Microbacteriaceae; genus Microbacterium; species Microbacterium terrae. The sequence goes on from NZ_JAFDSS010000001.1 coordinate 3,464,909, forward strand.
ACGCTGAGCTTCTTCTCGGTGATCTTCTGGACGTTCATCATCGGACCCCTCGGCGCGATCCTCTCGATCCCGCTGACCCTCCTCGTGCGCGCGCTGATCCTCGACGGCGACGAGGGCACGCGCTGGCTGCGCTGGCTCTCGGGAGATCCGGATGCCGCGAAGCCGAGAGCGGGCTCACCCGGGCCCTGAGGCAGCGACGGGCGCGGACTCAGATGCCCGAGCGACGCTCGGCGCGCAGCGCCTCGGCCCGTGCGTACGCCTCGTCGACGGCGCCCATCAGCACCGGGCCGGCGGGGATCACGTTCTCCCGCCCGACCGCCGTGATCGCATCCGTGCGCTCCAGCAGCCGCAGGGTGCGCGCGGGCACACCGCACAGCACGAACGGGATGCCGCGGGCCCGCAGCTGCCCGACGCGCCTGTCGAGCGACTTGAGGAAGGTGGCCGACGGGACGCCGGTCGACTCCCGCACCGACAGCACGATCGCGGCGTCGGTGACGCCGTCGATGTCGGGCCACTCCTGCTCGATACGGCTCACCTCGGCGAAGAACCCGGCGCCCGAGTAGTGGAGCACCGTGGTGGTCCCCGAGGGAAGCGTCGCGGGCGGATCCCCGAGGTTCCAGGCCCCGTCCTCGTCGCGGGTGAGCGCGATAAGGCGGGCGGACTGGGCGACGCCGACCGCCGTGAGCACGATCGACAGGCCCGCGCCGAGGAAGATCGCCTGCTGCAGGGGGAGGCCGGTCGTCGCCACGAACGTGACGAGCATCGCCACCGCCGACATCCACGAAGTGCGCAGCACGAGCGCGATGTCCTGTCGTCGGCCGGCGATCAGCTCGCCGCCGATCGCGAGCATGAGCCCGCCGATCACGGCCATCGGGATGTACCCGGCGAGCGGGCCGACAAGCAGCACGATCACCGCGAGCCAGATCCCTGCGAAGATGCCCGACCAGCGCGTCTGCGCACCTGCGCTCGTACCCACGCCGGTGCGCGAGAGCGACCCGCCGGTGGGGAGGGCGCCGAACAGGCCGCCGCCGATGTTGGCGAGCCCCTGCGCGGTGAAGTCCTTCGACGCGTCGGCGCGCGAGCCGTCGGGGTTCGCGACCGCCGCGCTGATGCCGGCCGCCTGCGCCAGCGCGACGAGCGCGATGGCGACCGCGCCGGTGGCGAGGGCGGGGACGGCGGCGATGTCGGGGAGCGTGAACGGGGGCAGCGAGCGGGGGATCGCCGCGATGTCGGCGACCGTCTCGACCGGAACCCGCGCGAGCGTGCACGCGACCGAGACGACCACGAGCGCGACGAGGGTCGCGTAGGCGCGGAGCCGACGGAACAGTCGCACCAGCAGCCAGACGGCGAGCGTCGCCGCGGTGGTCAGCAGCGGGGCCGCCTCCCATTCGCCGATGTGGGCGAACTCCTCGATGAACTTGCCGATCGTGTTGGAGGAGTCGGGAGCGTAGCCGGTGACGTCCTTGAGCGCGCCGGCGACGATCTGCAGGGCGATGCCGGTGGTGAACCCGGTCATCACGGCCGTCGACACGTACGACATCACCGAGCCGAGCTTCAGCAGGCCGAGGATGAGCATGACGATGCCCACGAGGACCGTCATGGTGGCGATCGCGCCGATGTCTCCGGGGTCCAGGCCGGCCGAGGCGAGCACGCTCTGCGACGACAGGGCGATCGCGCTCGTGAGCGTCGTCACCATCAGGACGGTGCGGGCGAAGACCGACCCGATGATCGTCGGCACGATTCCCGACCAGAGCCCGAGCGGCGCGCTGAAGCCGCCGATGCTGGCGTAGGCCATGCCCTCGGGGATCGAGAACAGCCCGGTGACGAGGCCGGAGACGGCGTCCTTCACCGTGGGTCGGGGGAGCCGTCGGGGGGTCTTCCCGCGCGCGTCCGTCATGTCGGCCCTCTGCTCGGCGCAGCCGTTCGGCGCGTCCGATCGCGACTCTATAGCGTCGGCTCGAACGGGCGCTAACGTAAGCGCCATGTCCGACTCGTCGTCATCGACCGCCGTGCGGTCCAGTGGTCTCGCCCGTGTTCTCGACACCTCCGACGAGCGGGCGCGCGAGTCGCTCTCGCTCACCGTCGGTGCCGTCGCGTTCGTGCTCGTCGTCCTCGCCGCGCTCGTCACCTTCGGCTTCGCCGACCTGCCGATCGCCGGCCCCGGATCGATCGGCCAGTTCACCGCCGTCGCGTCGGGCATCGTCGCGTTCGTCGCGTTCGTCGCCGGGCTGCTGCTCACGTGGCGCAGTCATGGGCGCAGCCGCATCGGCCTGCTCGACGTGGTCGACATCGTCGCGCTGGCGTTCGCGCACGCGGTGATCGCCGTGCTCGGCTGGACCCTGCTCGCGATCATCCTGGAGCAGGCGTTCATCGGCGCGACCGTGTTCGCCCTGCCATCGCTCATGCTCGCCGGCGCCGGGGCGGCGACGACCGCCTACGTCGTCTTCTACTCCGCCACCCACATGGATCTGCCCCTGCTCGCCGTGGTGCTGGCGGTGTTCCTCACGATGGGCGTGCTCTCGAGCATGCTCACGGCGACCGATCCCAACTGGTGGCACGACAACCTCAGCGCCCTCGGCATGAGCAGCAACGTCTCGGCCTGGGCCTTCAACATCACGATCGTCGTCGCCGGGTTCCTCGTGACCACCCTCGCGCGGTACACGACGCGCGACATCCCGACCGACAATCCGAAGGGCACGGCACGGGTGCGGCTGACCCTCATCATCGTCGGAATCTTCCTCGCGTGCGTCGGCATCTTCCACGTCGACGACTTCTTCGCGCTCCACACCGGTGTCGCCTCGGGCATGGCCGTCGCCTTCGCGGTGCTCGTCTTCCGCCTGCCCCACTGGATCACCGGTGTCACGCGCACCTTCGTGATGGTGGGCTGGGTGTTCGTGGCGGTCATCGTCGTGCTCGCGGTGCTGTTCGCGATCCAGTACTACACGCTCACCGCGGTGGAGCTGGTCGCGGGGGTGCTCGTGTTCACCTGGATCATCCTGTTCATCCGCAACGCCGCCGCCCTCAAGCAGGACTCCGACGCCGCGATGACGCAGAGCTGACGCCGTTGCGGGCGCGCCCTCACCGCACGGGGTGGGGCGTGGGCCATGATTCGAACCGTGGACGACAACACCTGGCGGCGGTACTCCGGGGTGCCCCTCATGGTCGCGAGCCTGGCGTACCTCGTGGCCTACTCGTGGCGGGTGATCGGCGACGTCACCGGACCGATCCGCCCCGTGCTCACGATCGTGATCGCGGTGACCTGGGCGATGTTCATCGTCGACTACGTCGTGCGCCTGCTGCTCGCCCGCGAGCGGTCGGTGTGGTTCCGTCACCACCTGCCGGCGCTGGCCTTCGCGCTGGTGCCGGTGCTGCGGCTCGTGCGGCTGCTGCGGTTCCTCACCGACCTGCCGGGCATCAAGCCCACGGCGGGCGGCGCGCTGAGGTCTCGCATCCTGGTCTACGGCGTCGGCGCGTCCGCGATCCTCATCTACATCGCCTCCCTGGCGGTGCTGGAAGCCGAGCGGCACGCACCCGGCGCCGACATCACCACGTTCGGCATCGCGCTGTGGTGGGCGTGCGTCACGGTGACGACCACCGGGTACGGCGACTACGTGCCTGTCACGGATGCCGGCCAGTGGGTGGGTGTCGGGCTCATGTTCGGCGGGGTCGCGCTCGCCGGAGTGATCACGGCCACGCTCGCCTCGTGGGTCGCCGAGCGTGCGATCCACGGTCAGCCCGATGCGCATCCCGCCACGCACGGTGACGTGCGGGCGCTGCAGGAAGAGGTCGCCCGCCTCACTGCTCTGCTGGATCGGCCGCAGACGGACCCGCCGGCGTCGCCGCCAGCGGCGCCGTGACCGAGTCCTGCTTCGGGAAGACCACCGCGCGCACCACGATGAGCACCGATGCGGTCGTGGGGATCGCGACGAGGGCTCCGAGGAAGCCGAACAGCGCCGCGCCGATCATGGCGCTCAGCAGCACCAGCACGCCCGGCAGCGCGACGGCCTTGCCGAGGACCCGCGGGGTCACGACGTACGCCTCGATCTGGATGTAGGCGAAGTAGCCGATCGCGAACACCAGGGCGCTGACCGGACTGACGAACAGGGCCGCGATGATGCCGATCACGAGGAACACGAGCGATCCGATCATCGGCACCAGCGTGATGAACCAGGCCGCGATGGCGAGCATCAGCGGCACGGGTGAACCGACGAGCACCATGAGCACGAACACCACCGCCGCGTTGATCGACGAGAGCGTGAGGGCGCCGGCGACGGCGTTGCCGACGGAGCCGGTGATCTGCTCCGTGAGCTCGCGCGCGAGCGGACGGCGGTAGGCCGGCATGAAGCGGTAGAGCGACTCCTTGGCGTCGGCCAGCGAGGCCACGAAGTAGAGGGTGAGCACGACCACGATCACCGCGGACGAGATCGCTCCGACCACGCCGACTCCGGCACGCAGGAGGCCGCCCGAGATGGTGACCAGCGACGACGTGCTCGTGAGGGCTGCGATGGCATCGGTGACAGTGGACGCCAGGTCGACCTCGACCGCCGCGTCGGCCGCCTGGAACCAGTCGCTCGCGAGCATCGCGTCGATCGTGGCGGGCAGGCCCTGGAGGAATCCGACGAACTGCTCGATGGCCGCCGGAAGGACGAGCACGACGAGGAGCACGACGACCCCGAGGAACACGACGGCGACGGTGGCGATCGCCCAGGGGCGGGGCATCCCGCGTCGCTGGAGCATGCGCACGGTGGGGTCGAGCCCCAGCGCGAGGAACATCGCGATGACGACCGAGATGAGGATCGTGGCGATCGATGCCACGGCGACGGCGAGCGAGACGGCGAGCACCACGCCGATGGCGACGAGGAACCCCGAGATCAGGGGCGTCGCCGGCTTGGTGAGCACCGACGCCCAGCGGCGTCCGGGCTCCGGCGGGGCGAGTTCTTCGGTCACGGTGCGATCGTCGCAGGTCGAGGCGGGACGCAAGGGTCGGCGCGCCGTCGTGCCGACGCCGGGCGCCGCCGGCGAGATCGCCCGGACGGGGTGACGCCCGGGCGTCGTGTCGTGCGCATCATCAGCGGATGAGCCCTGCATCCGACCCGGGCGAGTCCGAGGCGCAGATCGCCGCCGAGTCCGACGGCGCCGACCAGACGGCGCCCGCAGCGTCGTTCGACGTGGAAGCCGAAGAGCCGCCGCGCAGCCGCATCCTCGCCGCCCTCGATCGTCCGCTCGTCTCCGCGTTCGCCGCCACCCTCGGCGTCCTCGGGGCCGTCGTCATCGGCAGCGCGATCGGATCGATCTCGTCGATCCTCGTGTGGATCATCCTGGGGCTGTTCCTGGCGATCGCCCTCGATCCCATCGTGCGGCTGCTCGAGCGGAAGGGGCTGCGCCGCGGCGCGGGGATCGCGGTCGTGTTCGGCGCGTTCGTGCTGCTCGTCGTGGTGTTCCTGGTGTTCATGCTCCCTCCGGTGGTGAACCAGGTCGGCGAGTTCGTCGCCGCCATCCCCGACGCCCTCGCCGACGTCGGCGAGACCGAGTGGTTCGCCGGGCTCAGCCCCGACCTCCAGGCTGCCGTGGCCGCGGCAGTCGACCAGATCGAGTCGGCGGTCCGCGACCCCGCCACGCTGGCCGCGGTCGGCGGCGGCATCCTCGTCTTCGGTGCGGGCGTCGCGGCCGCGATCTCGGCGAGCCTCGTCGTCGTCGCCCTCACCCTCTACTTCCTGGCGTCGTTCGAGGCGATGAAGGAGGCGTTCTACCGCCTCGCCCCCGCGCGCACCCGCCCACGCCTGGCCGACATGACCGAGCGGATCACCACGGCCGTCGGCAGCTCGCTGATCGGCTCGATCACTCTCTCCGCGCTCAACGCCGGCACGGTGCTCGTGCTCCACCTCCTCATCGGCCTGCCCTTCGCCGCGCTGATGGCGGTGATCGCGTTCGTCGTCACCCTCATCCCCTTGTTCGGGTCGGTGATCTTCCTCGTGTTCGGCACGGCGGTGGCGCTGTTCAGCGGTCCCGACAAGGCACTGCTGTTCCTCATCGCGTATCTGGTCTACATCCAGGTGGAGTCGTACATCATCAGCCCGCGCGTGATGAACCGGGCGATCGCCATCCCGGCCGCGCTCGTGCTGATCGGAGCGATGATCGGCGGCGCGCTGATGGGCGTGCTGGGGGTGCTGGTCGCGCTGCCGGTCACCGCGTCGATCCTGCTGATCCTGCGCGAGATCGTGGTGCCGAAACAGGACCGGAAGATCTGAGCGGATCAGGCGGGATCGATCCGCAGCACCTCGGCGGACTCCTGCGTGGTGAGATCCTCAACGACGCGGACCGTGCGAGCGAGATCGTCGACCGAGCCGATCACCGTCCCGAAGCGCTCGCGATCGGAGCAGACGGCGGTCACCGTGACGAAGTGGGACCCGGTGTCCCACGTGTATGTCGCGAACGGGGGCGTGCGGCCGTCGGACGGGAGCGGCATCTCGAGCTTCTCGCCCACGCCGAGGTGCGGGTTGCGGAAAGACTCGGTGTCGTCGTACTCCATCGGCATCATCGCGCGTGCGGCGCGCAGGTCGTTCGTCGCCTGCTGCAGCTGAGCCATCACGACCACCAGCTCCGCGTCCGCCTTCCACACCCACACCAGCACGCGGCCGGCGGCCCGCTTCATGAGGAACGGTGCAGCCTGGCTCATCGCCCAGGCGGCCACTCCGCTGCCCGGACGCTCGGCCGCCCCGAGCGCAGAGTTCGCCTGCGTGAGCAGCATCCGGATCGCCGCCTTCCGATGGCGGCGGCCGCGGAAGCCGAGCGATTGCGTGACGGGCACCCAGAGAGTGGGGTCGGCATCAGCCTGGAGGCGTGACATTCCTCCAGCGTACGGGGCTGTCGGCACCCCCTCGGGTACAGTGGAGGCCGCGCGCACAACACCCCCTGACGCGCCGCTCGCCGCACAGACAGGTCCCCTCCACTCGTGACAGACCCTGCGACGCCCGACGGCACATCCGCCGACGCCGTGAGTCCGCGACCGCTGACCGTCCTCATCGGAGCGGACACGTTCCTGCCCCACGTGAACGGTGCGGCCCGCTTCGCCGAGCGCCTCGCGGCGGGCCTCGTATCGCGCGGCCACGACGTGCACGTGATGGCCCCGAGCGCCGGCCACCGCAACCACGGCGTCTTCGTCGAGACGATCGAGGGCGAGCCGATGACGATGCACCGGCTGCCGTCGTGGCGCTGGTACCCGCACGACTGGCTCACGTTCGTGATGCCGTTCATGTCGAAGCACTACGCACGTCGCGCCCTCGACGCGGTGCAGCCCGACGTCGTGCACATCCAGTCGCACATCGTGATCGGACGCGGTCTCGCGCGCGAGGCGCGCAAGCGCGGCATCCCGGTGATCGCGACGAACCACGTGATGGCCGAGAACATCCTCGACTTCACGGCACTGCCGAAGTTCCTCAACGACTTCGCCATCAAGCTCGCGTGGGATGACGCTGAGCGCACCTTCCACATGACCCGGGCGGTCACGACGCCGACGCGCCGTGCCGCGGACTTCCTCGAGAAGACCATCGACATCTCGGGCGTCATCCCGATCAGCTGCGGCATCGAGGCGAGCAACTACACGCCCGATCTGTCGCCCCGTGACCGCAACCGCATCGTGTTCGTCGGACGGCTCACCACCGAGAAGCAGATCGACGTCGTCCTCCGGGCGATCACGAAGCTCGACCCCGCGCTCGATGTGACCTTCGACATCGTCGGCGGCGGCGATCAGCGCCGCAATCTGGAGTCTCTCGCCACGGAGCTCGGTCTCGCCGACCGCGTGACCTTCCACGGGCGCACCACAGACGAGGAGCTGCGCGCGCTCCTCTCGCGGGCGAGCCTGTTCGCGATCGCGTCGATCGCCGAGCTGCAGTCGATCGCGACGATGGAGGCCATGGCTTCGGGCCTGCCGATCGTCGCGGCCGACGCGGTCGCGCTGCCGCACCTGGTGCACGACGGCGAGAACGGGTTCCTGTTCCGGCCGGGTGACGTCGACGACCTCGCCGCCAAGCTCGCCCGGGTGCTGACGCAGACCCCCGAAGAGCGTCTCGCGATGCAGCAGGCGTCGCTCGACGGGGTCAAGGTGCACGACATGACCCGCACCCTCGAGACCTTCGAGGCGCTGTACCGCGACGAGCCGCTGCCCGAGTAGCCGTGCACGTCGTCATCTTCGCGGACCAGCACCTGGCGACACTGGGCGGGGCGCAGGTGTCGACGCTGCTGCAGCGGCGCTTCCTCGAGACCGCCGGTCACACGGTCACCGTCGTCGCACCGGCGATGCACGGGCGCGCGCGGGCGCGGATCGTCGGCGGCGATGCGTCGTTCGTCGACATGCCGTCGGTGCCGATCACCCTCGATCGCGAATACTCGATGACCTGGCCGGGTCGCCGGACCGACCGGTGGGTGGATGCCGCGCTGGCGGCGCGGCAGCCCGTCGACGTCGTGCATGTGCAGGCGGACTTCTGGGGAGCGTTCATCGGCTACCGGTTCGCGCGGCGGCACGGGCTGCCGGTCGTGCACACCATGCACAACCGCGTCGACGTCGGCATCGAGGCGACGGCGCCGTTCCCCGGTCTCGTGCTGCGGGCGCTGAACGGGTGGCAGCGCCGGGCGCTCGGTACCGGTGCCCGTGGTGCCGACGGCTGGGCCTACCTCCACGGGCTCGCCTCGGGGGCGACCGCGGTGACCGCTCCGTCGTCTCACTTCGCCCGCCGGCTCGAGCGCCATGGCGTGTTCTCGCGGGTCGACGTGATCTGGAACGGGATCGACGACGAGATCCTCGATGCCGCGCTCGACGCCGGCCCGCGCGGGCGTGCGCCGGGGCGCCCGCGCTTCGTGTGGCTCGGGCGCATGAGCCCCGAGAAGCGTCTGCTGCCCTTCCTCGAAGCCGTCGTCGCGTCGGGGATCGACGCCGAGGTCGAGGTGATCGGCGGGGGTGCGCAGCTGCGCGCGGCGCGGCGCATCGTCGAGGACGCGCGGTCCGCGGCATCCGTCGTGTTCGCCGGGAAGCTGCCCTACGCCGAGACGCTGCGCCGGATCGGCGCCGCCGACGCGGTGGTGCAGACGTCGATCGGCTTCGAGACGCAGGGCATGACGATCTTCGAGGCTGCCTCGCTGGGGACCCCCTCGATCGTGAGCGATCCCGACCTGGCCGCCGAGCTCGGCTCGGGTCACTGGCCGGTGGCAGACGCGTCGGTCGACGCGCTCGCCGCGGCACTGCGCACCGCGGCATCCGACATCGCCGCCGGAACTGCGCCGACGCCCGACCCGACCATCCGCGAGCGGTTCCGGCAGTCCAGCCGCACCGCTGCGATGGTCGAGGTGTACCGCCGCGCCATCGGCTGACGGCGCGGCGGGCCTCGACTCAGGGCAGGCGGGTGCGGTCGGTGGGGATCTGACGGTATCCGTCGTTGCGGAGGGCCGCGATCGTCGAGGCGACGGCGACCACGGAGAGGGCTGCGAGAACAATCACCATGAACATGGCAGAAACGCTACGCTTGCGTCATGACTGCCACGAGTGGCAGAATGGACACCTAACGTACGAAAACTGCCACGCCTGATCGTGCAGTCGTCGGAGGAGGACTCGATGAGAACTGTCGCCTGCATCGTCCAGGACGGATTCGCCCCGTTCGAGTTCGGAGTCGCGTGCGAGGCCTTCGGGCTCGACCGATCCGACGACGGCATCCCGAACTTCGACTTCCGCGTGGTCACCCCCGAACCCGGGGCGGTGCAGTCCAAGATGGGCTTCTCGATCAACGTCGACGCCGATCTCGCGTTCGCATACGAGGCCGACCTCGTCGTGGTTTCGCCCATTCCGCACGAGTACTGGGGGCGCATCGACGAGCGTGTGCTCGACGTGATCCGGCACGCGGTCGCGCGCGACGCCTGGGTGCTGAGTGTCTGCAGCGGCTCGTTCGTGCTCGCGGCATCGGGCGTGCTCGACGGCCGCCGAGCGACCACGCACTGGATGTACGCGCAGAAGATGATGACGATGTACCCGCAGATCGACGTCGACCCCGACGTGCTCTACGTGCAGGACGGCCGCATCATCACCAGCGCCGGCACCGCCGCCGGTCTCGACGCCTGCCTGCACCTGCTCCGACAGGAGCTCGGCGCGGAGCTCACCAACAAGATCGCCCGCCGCATGGTCGTGCCCCCGCAGCGCGACGGCGGCCAGGCGCAGTTCATCGACAAGCCGCTGCCCGTGACGACGTCGCTGTCGCTCGCGCCCGTCACCGACTGGATGCTCGACAACCTGCGTCTCGACCTCACCGTCGACCAGCTCGCCACGAAGGCGCACATGTCGCCGCGCACGTTCGCCCGGCGGTTCAAGGCCGACTACGGCGCGACGCCGGCGGCCTGGCTCGCGCGGCAGCGCATCATCCACGCCCAGCGACTGCTCGAATCGACCGATCTGGGACTCGACCGCGTCGCGTACGAGAGCGGATTCGGCTCGGCTGCCGTGCTGCGGCAGAACTTCGCCCGGGTGCTCGGCACGACTCCGACGGCCTATCGCGCGCGGTTCAGCTGCGGTCCCGACGAGCTGTGCGACATCACGGATGCCGACGTGTCCGGGCAGGAGCAGGTGCTCGAGACCGTCGCATGACGGAGACGATCGGGCCGGCTCGCGCCGACCCGATCGGGCGTTGCCCCCGCTACCTCTTGAGCTCGCGGCCGTGGACCGTGAGCGCGTAGATGATCACGACGTCGACCGCGAGGATCGCCAGCGACAGCCAGGGCTGGGCCGACATCAGCGAGAGCTGCCCGAGCGCGTTCAGCGCGACGAGGATGATCGCGACGACTCGGGCCCACGTGGCTCCCGCCAGCAGTGCGAAGGCGACCAGGATGAGCAGGGCGCCCGAGATCAGGTGCCACCATCCCCAGCCCTGCACGTCGACGCCGAAGAGGCCTGCGTCGGTGATGAAGTATGCCGAATCCGGTCCGATGAGGGCGGCGATGCCGTAGATCAGGTCGATGAAACCCGCGATCATCAGCATCACGCCGGCGAAGACGCCCCAGCCGGCCCAGCCCGACGCGTGCGTGTCTGACATGTCGAATCCTTCCGCTCGGTGGCCGATCGCCACGCTCCTGATCGCACTGTGCACCCCCGGAATCGCGGTGGCATCACCCGCGTTGTGTGATGTTGCCGCCCGGTTGTCGGTCGCCGCGCCCGCTGGTAAACTTGAGTCAACCCGGCTCAAGTTTGGCCGGAGTCCACACACCACAGGAGACCGATGAACGCCACTCAGCAGCCCGGGCAGGAGGACGCGCGGAGCGCCCTCGAGCAGTTCGGGATCAACCTCACAGACCGCGCCCGCCAGGGCAAGCTCGACCCCGTCATCGGGCGGGATGCCGAGATCCGGCGGGTCAGCCAGGTGCTCACGCGCCGCACCAAGAACAACCCCGTCCTCATCGGCGAGCCCGGCGTCGGCAAGACCGCCGTCGTCGAGGGGCTCGCCCAGCGCATCGTCGCGGGCGACGTCGCCGAGTCGCTGAAGGACAAGGAGCTCGTCACGCTCGACATCTCGGCCCTGGTCGCCGGCGCGATGTACCGCGGGCAGTTCGAGGAGCGGCTGAAGAGCGTGCTCAAGGAGATCACCGAGTCGGACGGCCGGGTGATCACCTTCATCGACGAGCTGCACGTGCTCATGGGCGCAGGCGGCGGCGAGGGCTCGGTTGCAGCATCCAACATGCTGAAGCCCATGCTCGCGCGCGGTGAGCTGCGCCTCATCGGTGCGACGACCCTCAACGAGTACCGCGAGTTCATCGAGAAGGATGCCGCGCTCGAGCGCCGCTTCCAGCAGGTCTACGTCGGCGAGCCGACGGTCGAAGACACCGTCGCGATCCTGCGCGGACTCAAGGAGCGCTACGAGGCCCACCACAAGGTCGCCATCGCCGACGCCGCGCTCGTCGCCGCCGCATCCCTCTCGCACCGCTACATCCCGAGCCGTCAGCTGCCCGACAAGGCGATCGACCTCATCGACGAGGCGGCGTCGCGGCTGCGCATGGAGATCGACTCGGCACCGCTCGAGATCGACGAGCTGCGTCGCCACGTCGACCGGCTGAAGCTCGAGGAGCTGGCGCTGAAGAAGGAGAAGGACGACGCGTCGAAGGAGCGCCTCGCCGCGCTTCGCGCTCAGCTCGCCTCGGAGCAGAGCAGGCTCGACGAGCTGCAGGCTCAGTGGGAGCGCGAGCGCGCGTCGCTCAACCGCGTCGGCGATCTCAAGACGAAGCTCGACGCCGCCCGCATGGAGGCCGAGCGCGCGCAGCGCGAGGGCAACCTCGAGAAGGCGTCGCGGCTGCTCTACGGCGAGATCCCCGCGCTCCAGCGGCAGCTCGTCGACGCCGAGCGCGACGAGCCCGACGAGGACCGCATGGTCGGCGACCAGGTGACCGACGAAGACATCGCGGCCGTGATCGCGGCCTGGACCGGCATCCCGGTCGGACGCCTCCTGCAGGGCGAGACCGAGAAGCTCGTGCACCTCGAGGCCGAGCTCGGCAAGCGCCTCATCGGCCAGAAGAATGCGGTGAAGGCGGTGGCGGATGCCGTCCGGCGCTCCCGCGCCGGCATCAGCGACCCCGGTCGCCCGACGGGCTCGTTCCTCTTCCTCGGCCCCACCGGCGTCGGCAAGACCGAGCTCGCCAAGGCTCTGGCGGAGTTCCTCTTCGACGACCCGCACGCCATGGTGCGCATCGACATGTCGGAGTACGGCGAGAAGCACTCCGTGTCGCGCCTCGTCGGTGCCCCTCCGGGCTATATCGGGTACGAGCAGGGCGGTCAGCTCACCGAGGCCGTGCGCCGGCGCCCGTACTCGGTGGTGCTCCTCGACGAGGTCGAGAAGGCCCATCCCGAGGTGTTCGACGTTCTGCTCCAGGTCATGGACGACGGCCGACTCACCGACGGCCAGGGGCGCACGGTCGACTTCACGAACGTGATCCTCATCCTCACCTCGAACCTCGGCTCTCCCGTCCTGATCGATCCGACGCTGTCGCTCGAGCAGAAGCGAGACACCGTGCAGGCGATGGTGCGGCAGGCGTTCAAGCCCGAGTTCGTCAACCGGCTCGACGACATCGTCATCTTCCAGACGTTGAGCGAAGACGACCTGGCCCAGATCGTCGAGCTCGCCGTCGACGCACTGCACCAGCGTCTGCGCGACCGTCGTCTCACCCTCGCGGTGACGCCCGACGCGCGCACCTGGCTCGCCGAGCGCGGCTACGACCCGGTCTTCGGTGCGCGGCCGCTGCGCCGTCTGATGCAGTCCGAGATCCAGGACCGGCTCGCCATGGCGATCCTCGCGGGCGGCGTGCGCGACGGCGACACCGTGCGCGTGGATGTCGCGGCCGACGGTACGCAACTCGTCCTCGTGACGGACTGAGCTGCGGCCTGCTCGGATCCCGTGCGGGCGTGAGAGCATCGACCGTGGCAACTGCTCGAGGGTGGGGAGTGGTGCGGGCCCTGTGGGGCTCCACCCACCCCGGCCCGACGGTCGTCGTCACCGTCCTCACGCTCGCCCTCGGCGCGGCGGTCGGCCTCGAGCCCTGGCGGATCGTCGTGCTGACGGCATCCGTCTTCGCCGGCCAGGTGTCGGTGGGCATCTCGAACGATGTGATCGACGCCGCCCGCGACCGTGCGGTCGGCCGCACCGACAAGCCCATCGCACGCGGCGATGTGTCCGCGCGCACGGCGTGGATCGCGGCCTGGGTGACCGTCGCGGCAGCCCTCGCGCTGTCGGCGATCCTGAGCGCCGCGATGCTCGCCGCTCACGCGATCGGCCTCGCGGCCGCCTGGGCTTACAACGCCGGTCTCAAGAGCAGCGTCTTCTCGCCCGTGCCCTTCGTGGTGTTCTTCGGGCTGCTGCCGTCGTTCGCGACGCTCTCGGCGCCCGACCCGGCATTCGCTGAACCGTGGGCGGGCGTCGCCGGAGCCGTGCTCGGCGTCGCAGTGCACCTCACCAACGTGCTCCCCGACCTTGACGACGACGCGCGCACGAGCGTGCGGGGCCTGCCGCACCGACTCGGTGCGCGCCTGTCGGCGGTGCTCGCCGTCCTCTCGCTGCTCGTCGGGGCCGTCGTGGTGCTGCTCGGAATCGCGGACGGCGATCTCGCGCACATCGCGCCGGTGACGTGGGTGTTCTTCGGCGCGACCGCGATCGTCGCCGTGCTGACGCTCGTCCAGGCGCTGCGCCGCCCGCCGTCGCGCACGCTGTTCCGGCTCGTGATGCTCGCAGGCGTGCTGCTCGCGGCGCAGCTCGTGGTCTCGGGCGGAGGCCTCGCCGCGTGAGCCGGCCGATGGCGTCGCCCAGGCGTGCTCAGGTGTCGCGGGGCGGACCGGCCGGCCTCAGGCGTCGCGGTCGAAGCCCATTGCGTAGGCGCGGGCGAACATCGCGCCGAGAGGGGGAGCGAGCATCCCGCGCACCCCGACGCGGCGGAGGGCGTCGGTCGCACTCCCGAGGGGGCGGCCGAGCGCCGTGTTCGCGGTCGCCAGCGCGGCGGCGGTGCGCGCCGAGGCGACCCGACTTCGCTCCCACCTCTCCAGCTCCCGTTCGGGGGCCGTTCCGGTTCGGGTCCAGGCCGCGAGCAGCGGGGCCAGCGTGACCGCGTCGAGGAGTCCGAGGTTCATGCCCTGGCCGCCGATCGGGCTCACCTCGTGCGCGGCGTCCCCGATGACGAACAGGCGCCCCCGCCGCAGGCGCGGCGCGACGAACCTCCGCACGCCGAAAGCCGTCGCCTCGTCGATGGCGTCGGCCGCCTCGGCCTCGCCGACGCGGGTGACCGCCGCGCGAAGCCGTTCACGTCGATCGTCGGCGGCGGGTTCTCCACTGTCGCGGCCGTCCCAGGCGACGTAGCGACGCATGCCGCCGGGCAGGGGGAAGGACTCGAGCACGCCGGCGGAGTCGAGGTTCACCACTGCGACCCCGGGGTCGGCGCCGCCGCCCGCGACAGCATCCGCCATCAGATACCGGTCGGGGTAGGTGCGCACGCGCGTGCCGCCGGGCCGGTAGGCGAGGCCCCGCCCGGCGGCTCCCGAGGCGACGACGACGAGCGGAGCGGTCAGCTCGACGGGGCGTCCGCCGATGCCCGCGCGCACGCGCACGGCGTCGGAGCGCGGGAGGATGCCGGTCACGCGCGCGCCGCGGAGCGGTCGGGGTGCGCGCCCGGCGAGGACGCGTTCGGTCGCGGCCTGGGGCAGCGTCGCGACGAAGGGGAAGCGGCGCGCCAGCCGGTCGAAGCGCACGACGCCGAGTGTGCGCCCAGCCGCTCGCGCCTCGCCGCGCGGCACCCGCGCAGCATCGGCGAGGAGCTCGTCGGTGATGCCCGACGCGGCGAGCGCGCCCAGGACGGGGGAGTGGATGCCGATGGCTCGGCTCCCAGCGCCGGCATCCGGTCGCCGCTCGAGGATGTCGACGTCGACCCCGAGCCGGCTGAGCTCGGCCGCGAGGAGCAGTCCGACGGGGCCGGCTCCCACCACGACCACCTCAGCCATCGGCCCGCCGAGACGCCAGAAGCCGGAACGGGACGGGACGCTCGACCTGCCAGCGATCGCCGAGGACCTCACCGAGCTCGTGCCGCCGGAAGCTGCGCCGGATCGAGCGCAGCCCGTCGGTGCGGAGGAACGTGCCCGGGGCGAACGGGGTGATTCCCACCGTGTACAGGGCGTACGCGGTGCGACTGCGTTCGATGTCGCTGTGCAGCACGATTCCGCTCGAGAGCTGGGCGGACAGCGAGGTGAACGACGCGAGCGCCGCCGCGTCGAGGTGGTGCAGCACGTGGTTCGAGATCACCGCGTCGAATCTCTCGCCGCGGGCGACGAGGGCCTCGGCATCGGACTGCTCGAACGTGATCGACGGTGTGGGGGCGCGTGCAGTCGCCACCGCGTGGGCGCGCGGGTCGGGGTCGACGCCGAGCCACTCGACGGCGAGGCCGTCGCGCGCGGCGAGGCCGGCGAGCCGCACCACGAGATCGCCGCCGCCCGAGCCGAGATCGAGCACTCGCGCGGGGCGGCCGTGCTCTGCGAGGAACGGTCGCAGGCGGTCGCGGTACACGGCGCCCCAGCCCGAGACGAGGCGGTTGACCGTGCCGAAGCGTCGCAGCGTCGCATCCAGCCGCCGCCGGTCGCACCCGGGGTCGTCCATGAGCTCCCGCAGCTGCTCGTCGCGGACGGCGAGACCGGTGCGGTGGGCGGTGACCGTCACGCTGCCGAGTGCTTCGTGAGCAGGGTCGACTCGACGGTGAGCCCCGGGCCGAAGGCGAGACCGGCGATGCGACTGCCGTCGGCGAGGGTGTCGTCGTGCAGCAGCGAGCGCAGGATGAAGAGGATCGTCGCACTCGACATGTTGCCGTGGTCGCGCAGCACCGCCCGGGAGGTCTCGATCGCCGTCGGGTCGAGATCGAGGCCCGACTCCACCCGGTCGAGCACGCTGCGCCCGCCGGGGTGGACGGCCCACGCGTCGGGCGGATCGTCGCCGGCCAGGAACGCGTCGACGGCGCCGCGGATCTCGCGCCCGATGATGCGGGGAACCTCCGCCGAGAGGGTCATCTCGAACCCCTCGTCGCCGATGGTCCAGACCATGTCGGTCTCGCCCTCGCCGGTGAGGGCGGTGGCGAAGCGCTCGAGGTCGAGGCTCGCGCCACTGCGCCACCGCGCATCGGCGCTCACGACCGCCGCCGCCGAACCGTCCGCGAAGACCGACGACGCGACGATCTGCTGGGGGTCGTCGGAGGCGCGCACGTGCAGCGTGCACAATTCGGTGCACACGACGAGCACCACGGCATCGGGCTGCGCGACCGTGATGCGGGCCGCGAGGCGCAGACCGGGGAAGGCCGCGGCGCAGCCGATGAAGCCGAGGTGGTAGCGCTCGACGGTGGGGGAGAGCCCCAGGTCGCGCACGAGCCGGTAATCGGGGCCGGGTGCATAGAAGCCCGTACACGACACGGTCACGACGTGGGTGATCGCCGAAGCCGGCATCCCGATGTCGTCGAGGGCGGCGCGTGCGGCGCTCGCCGACAGCGCCGGTGCTGTCGCCGCGTACACGTCGTTGCGTGCGCCGGTCGAGGGCACGAGCAGCACGCCGTTCTCGACGAAGTCGGTGCCGTCTGGCGCGCCGGGCGTGGTTTCGGCACCGGGGTCTGCGAGCTGGGCGAGCACGGTGTGGCGACGGTCGATCGCCGACGCGTCGAAGGCGGCGTGGATGAGTCGCTGCGACAGGCGGTCCCGGCCGGGCTGCGCGGCGAAGAAGTCGCGCACGCGCTCTTGCGAGATCACCGTCTCGGGGACGGCAGTTCCGATCGAGAGGATCCGTGCGGGCATGCTCTCACCTAAGCACGTGCCGGGGCCCGGAGGGTCATGATCGCCGCGACCCGTCGGGCGGGGTTAGCCTCGAACCCGTGCACATCGAGGGAACCGGGCGATACGTCTTCTGGTCGCAGTGGGTGCTGGCGGTGTTCCTGCCGTTCTGGATCTTCGTCGGACGCGGCTTCCTGGGCGCGGGGCTGGGCTGGGTCGGGTTCCTCGGCATCGCCTCCGGCTGGATCCTGATCGTGCTCCTCCTGGTGCCGCCCGTGCTCACGCTGCTCGACGCTCCCGTCCGCCGGGCCCGGGCGACCCGCACCTGGTACGACATCGCGACCGCGCTGCTGTGGCTCGGGCTGCTCGTCGCCGGGCTCTCGATCCCCGACAGCGGCGACTCCGGCGACCTCGACACGGTCTTCATGCTGTGGTTCGGTGCGAGCGAGGCGGTGTCTGCGGTGGTGTTCGCGATCGCGGCGTCGGCGTCGCTCATCGCGTGGATCGCCGCGGTCGCGTTCGCCGCCGGCGGCATCCGCGAGTCCCGTCGTTCTCCCTGAACCGCCTGCCTCGGCGAGCAGCGGCCGGGTGAGCCGCGGTCGGGTCAGCGGGGGTCGGGTCAGCGCGGGTCGGATGCTGCGGCTGCGGCATCCGCTTCGCCGGCGGTGACTGCGGTCGCGGCATCCGTCGCCGCCTCGGGGTCTGCGGGCGCATCGGGAAGGTCGCGCATCTTCCAGAACGGACCGATCACCACGAACGCGCCGGCGAGCAGCTGGCCGGTGGCCGCGATCCACATCGTGGGGGTCGTGCCGATCCACTCGCCGACGACGCCCGCGAGCAGTGCGCCGATCGGCATCACGCCCCAGACGCAGAAGCGGATCGAGGCGTTCATGCGGCCGAGCAGCCGGGGCGGCGTGATGCGCTGCCGGAAGGTCACCTGGGTGATGTTGTAGACCAGGATGAGGAAGCTCATCAGGAACCCCTGCACCACGAGCAGCGGGAACGCGAACTGCGGCACGAGCGCGGCGACCGGGAGGAACATCGGGACGACGCTGAAGCCGATCCCGCCGATCGGGATGGCGCGGGCCTCGCCGACCCGCGCGACGATGTGCGGCGTCGCGATGGCGCCGAGGAGTCCGCCGGCAGCGCCGAGCGAGAAGATCACGCCCATCGACTGCGGGGTGAGGCCGAGCTCGCGCAGCAGGAAGATCGGCAGCAGGGTGAACGACATCGTGTTGAAGAAGTTCGAGACGGCGGTGGTCGCCACGATTCGCTTGAGCAGCGGGTTGCCGAACACCCACCGGAGTCCCTCCGCGATCTCCAGGCGCAGCGGGCGGCGGGTGGCGGGGTCGTGGGGCTGCTCGTGGTCGCGGGTGACCACCAGGGCGAAGAACGACGCCACGTAGGTGAAGACCGTGACGAGGATCGCGATCGGCGCGGTGAGCACGCCGATGAGCCAGCCGCCGACGGCGGGGCCGGTGAGTCCGGCGAGCTGCTGCGTCGTCTCGAGCTTGCCGTTCGCCTCGGCGATCTGACGTGCGCCCACGAGTGAGGGGATGATGCTCTGATACGACACGTCGAAGAACACCGTGGCCACGCCCATCACGAGGGCGACGACGAACAGGTGCCAGACCTGCAGCGTGTCGAGCCACCAGAGCACCGGCACCACCGCGAGAGCGACGGCGCGCACCGCGTCGGCCCAGATCATCACGTGGCGCTTGCGCAGGCGGTCGATCCAGGCGCCCGCCGGCAGGCCCACGATGAGGAAGGCGGCGAAGGTGGAGGCGTTGAGCACGCCGACCTCCCACTCCGTCGCATGCAGCACGAGGACGGCGAGCACCGGGAGAGCGAGCTCGGTGATCTGCGCGCCGAACTGACTGAACGCCTGGCCGGTCCACATGCGCAGGAAGTTTCCGTCGTGCCAGAGCGAGCGCTGGTGGGTCGGGGCGCCGGGTGCTGCACCCTCGACTGATTGAGACATGTCGATCAGTCTGTGCCAGCGATTGAGGTTTGTCAATCGGTCGCACTAGCATGGGGCCATGACCGGCCAGGAGCGCAGCAGCATCGAGCGGTCCGTCGTGAGCGTGAACGCCGACGACGCCGAGGTCCAGGCCCGCGCCCGAGCGCTGAGCTCACCGGTGCGCATGCGCATCCTGCGTCTGTGCGCGTTCGAGTCGCGCACCAACAAAGAGCTCGCCGAACTGCTCGGCGTGAATCCGGGGACGATGCTGCACCACGTGCGCACACTCGTCCAGACCGGCTACCTCGCCGCCCAACCCGAGCGCGCCGGTGCTCAGGGTGCGCGCGAGGTGCCGTACCGGGCCACCGGTCTCTCATGGCGAACCTCGATCCCCGAGGGGTCTCACACACTCGTCGCGACGTTCCTGCAGCAGATCGAGGGGTTGCGCTCGGAAGATCTCGACATCGCATGGATGGGGCTGAAGCTCAACGCCGAGCACCGCGTCGAGCTCGAGCGGCGGCTCTACGCGCTGCTCGACGAGTTCCGCGAACGCGGGCCCGACGCCGACGGCGACACGTACTCGCTGTTCACCGCACTGCACCCCGACCACAATCCTCCGAGCGGGCGCTGACGCCACCCGCGCCTGCTCCGGGTGCCGGTTCGAGACCTCCGAGCGGGCGTGCACCCTGCCGCCGGGCCGCCGTGCAGAACTCCACGGATCCGGTGCCGCTTCGCGCGGGACCGCGCCCGATCTCGCTTCACGCTCGCAGAAATCCGGCCGAATTTGCGGAGTTCTGCACGAGTCACGACGACTGGCAACGGCCTACGGTGGCGACATGACCATCGCGACGGCCGATCTGTACGACGAACGGGGAGACGAGCTCGACTCGCTCTCGCTCCAGCTGCACGACTTCGGCGGGCACGTCGGCTTCGAAGGGCCCGTGCGCACGGTGCGGTGCCACCGCGACAACGCCCTCGTCAAGCAGCTGCTCGCGACGCCGGGTGACGGGGCAGTGCTCGTGATCGACGGCGGGGGCTCGCTCGAGTCGGCGCTGGTGGGCGACCTCATCGCCGCGTCCGCCGTCGACAACGGCTGGGCGGGACTCATCGTGCACGGGGCCATCCGCGACCGCGACGCCATCGCCGCGCTGCCGATCGGCGTGAAGGCGCTCGGGTCGAACCCCCGCAAGAGCGCGAAAGACGGTGTCGGCGAGATCGACGTCGAAGTGGTCGTGGCCGGGGTGCGTTTCGCGCCGGGGCTGCGGGTGTGGGCGGATGCCGACGGGGTGCTCGTCGAGCGCTGAGCTCTCGTCGTGCCCGCCCCGCCGCGACGCCCCGATGGGCCAGACCGACCCCTCGACAGCGGTCGGGAGGAAGAGGATGCTTGGGCGCAGGGGGCACCAATCATCCACATCAGGGGGTTCCCATGTTCACTGCTGACAAGCCGTTCTCGAGCTTCTCGGTCGACGATCTCGAGGCCGCGAAGGAGTTCTACGGTGGCACGCTCGGGCTGTCTGTCCGCCCGTCCGACGAGATGGGCGCGATGGCCATCGACCTCGCCGGCGGGGGCCATCTCTTCATCTACAGCAAGTCGAACCATGAGCCCGCGTCGTTCACCGTGCTGAACTTCTCGGTCGACGACGTCGAGGCTGCGGTCGACGACCTCAATTCTCGCGGCGTCGTCACCAAGATCTACACCGACCCCGACTACGGCACCGATGCGAAGGGCATCAGCCGTGACTTCGAGGGCGGGCCGTCGATCGCGTGGTTCCGCGACCCCGCCGGCAACGTCATCGCGGTCGGCGAGATGGTCGACGGGATGCTGTAGCCCGCGGCATCCGGAGCCATCAGGACAACCGCCGACCGGGTGAGCCGACCAAGGCGTCCACCCCGGGCCTCGCACGGTCACGCGACCCCCGACCGCGTGACCGTGCGCACCCCTCAGCCGGCGAGCGCCTCGCGCAGCTTGACCCGCGCGCCCATGCGCAGCAGGGAGTTCTCGTAGATTCGCGCACCCACCCAGATCGCCGCGATGCAGGTGGCGATGAGGATGGCGAGCGACAGCAGCGGCTCCCACCACTGCGCCTCGCCCAGGAAGATGCGCATCGGCATGCCGATCGGAGCGGAGAACGGGACGTACGACATGATGCCGAGCACCACGGGGTTGTCGAAGAAGAAGATCACCAGGAAGTACGGCGCCATGATCAGCATCGTGAGCGGCGTCGTGGTCGACCCGATGTCCTCCTGGCGCGAGACCATCGACGCAGCGGCGGCGAACAGCGACGCGAGCAGCACGAACCCGAACAGGAAGAACACCGCGAACCACGCGATCGGGGTGCCGAGCCCCTGCAGCAGCTCGGTCTGCCCGGTCACCGTGAGCCCGATGATCGCGATCGCCGACAGCAGCAGGATCTGAGCCATGGCGAGGATGGTGTTGCCGATCACCTTGCCCGCCAGGAGCGTGCGCACCGGGATCGCCGAGAGCAGCAGCTCGACCACGCGGGTCTGCTTCTCTTCCACGACGCTCTGCGCGATCGTGCCACCGAACAGCGACGCGGCCATGAGGAAGACCACCCCGAACCCGATCGCGGCGATGTATGCGAGCGCCCACGCGGTCGCCTCGGGGTCGAGGAGTTCGACGGTGGGCGTCTGCCCGAGCATCAGCAGCAGGCTCGACGACACGTCGGACTCGCCGATGAGAGTGAAGCCGGTGGGGGAGGCCGGGTCGGCGATGATCGCCGCGTCGACGGTGCCCTCGGTGACCAGCGCCTCGGCCTCGGCGCGATCGGCGACCTCGGTGACGTCGAGCCCCGGCACGTCTTCGACGTACGCCGATGCGTCGGAGGTGACCGCCACCGGGGCTCCGCTCTCATCGGATGCGGCGAACCCGGCCCAGATCACGAGGGCGAGCGCCCCGAGGAGCAGGATCGCCGTCGAGATGACGAACGCCTTGCTGCGCAGCTTCGAGCCGATCTCGCGCTCGGCGACGAGCCAGACGCCCTGGGCGGTGCTGAGGCTGGGGCCGGAGCCGGCGCGGGGGCCGGCGCTGGGGGTGGTGGTGCTCACTGGATGACCTCCTTGAAGATCTGGGCGAGAGTCGGATGCTGCGGGGCGAAGCTGGCGACGTCGCCTTCGGCGACCGCGCGCCGCAGCACCCGCTGGGCGGTCTCGTCGGAGTCTGCGTCGAACACGGCGTATCCGCCCGCGAAGTCGACGACGTCGACGCCGGGCTCGGAGCGCAGCCACCCCGCGTCGCCGGCCGACACCAGCTCGAAGCGGCGACCGGCGTACTTCGCCCGCAGATCGTCTCGTGCGCCGTCGGCCCGGATCGTGCCGCCCGCGATGATCACGAGGTCGTCGCACAGCCGCTCGACCACGTCGAGCTGGTGCGACGAGAACACCACGGCGGCGCCGGCGGCGGCACGCTCCTGGAGCACGGCGGCGACGACGTCGACCGCGAGCGGGTCGAGGCCGGAGAACGGCTCGTCGAGGATCAGCACCTGCGGGTCGTGCACGAGGGCCGCGGCGATCTGCGCGCGCTGCTGGTTGCCGAGCGACAGGGTCTCGACGTTGTCTCCGAGGCGCTCGCCGAGCCCGAGCTGCTCGAGCAGAGCGGTCGCGCGGGCGGCGGCATCCGTCTTCGAGAACCCGTGCAGCCGCGCGAGGTACACGATGTGCTCGAGCACCTTCATCTTCGGGTAGAGGCCGCGCTCCTCGGGCATGTACCCGAATCGACGGCGGTCGGATGCGGTGACCGGGGTGCCGTCGAGGGTGACCGTGCCGGCATCCTTCGCCAGCACCCCGAGCACGATGCGCATGGTGGTCGTCTTGCCCGCACCGTTGCCCCCGACGAAGCCGGTGAGCCGGCCCGGCCGGACGTCGAACGACACGTCGTCGAGCACGCGGCGATCGCCGTAGCTCTTGGTGATTCCTCGCAGTTGCAGCATGTGGTTTCGTCCTCCTGGTTCGACGGTACGGAGAACGGATGCCGGCGGCATCCCCCTCAGGGAGGGTTTCGAGCCCCGTCGGGTGGGGGAGTCCGTCGGCCGAGCGTCATCGGAGGTCATGCTCCATGCGTCGGAATAGAACGCCCAGGTGCATGTGTTCGAATGGATGTCACGTCCAACGGTGGTCCTCACCGGAGGGCGCCTGTTTTTGATAGGAGCAGTTTCATGACCGACCGGACCATCGGCTACATCGTCGGCAGCATCTCGTCGACCTCGATCAACCGTCGTCTCGCCCTGGCGCTGCAGCGCCTCGCCCCCGAGGGCACCACCCTCGTCGAGATCCCGATCAAGGACCTCCCCTTCTACTCGCCCGACTTCGACGCCGACTACCCGCAGGTCGCGCGCGACTTCAAGCAGGCCATCGAAGACGTCGACGGCGTCATCATCGTCACCCCCGAGTACAGCCGCTCCGTCCCCGGCGTGCTCAAGAACGCCCTCGACTGGGCCGCCCGCCCGTGGGGCCAGGGCTCGTTCAACGGCAAGCCCACCGCGGTCATCGGCACCTCCGGCGGCGGCATCGCCACCGCCGCGGCCCAGCAGCACCTCAAGGCCGTGCTCAGCCACTACAACGCCCCGACGCTCGGCCAGCCCGAGGGCTACGTGCAGTCGACGCCGGGTCTGTTCACCGAGACCGGCGAGGTCACCAACGACCAGACCGCCGAGTTCCTCGTAGGCTACCTCGAGGCGTTCGGCGCACTCATCGAGCGCTACGCGCCGGTTCCCGTCGCCGCCTGAGCCCCTCCTTCATTCCGGACGGGGCTCCCAGCCCCGCCGGGTGAGAACACACGAACGCACCCTCCCTGTTCGCAGGAGGGTGCGTTCGTGTGTTCTCGCGGGAGATTGGGGTCGGCGGAGGTCAGACCAGGGCGTGGCGGTGCGCGTAGACCACCAGCGCCACCCGGTCGCGCGCGCCGAGCTTCTGCAGCACGTTCGACACGTGCGTCTTGACCGTGGCTTCGCCGATGAACAGCCGCTCCGCGATCTCGGCGTTGCTCAGCGCCTGCGCGACGAGGCGCAGCACGTCGTGCTCGCGGTCGGTGAGCTCGGGCGCCGCCGCGCGGACGAGCCCGGTATCCCGTTCAGGCCCGCTGGAGGTGATCGGTTCCGCCCCCAGGATTCGGGGGCTGGATGCCCCGGTTCCGGGGGCGGAGTCACTCCCGGCACCTTCGGCGGCGGCGAAGCGGGCGATCACGCGCTTGGTCACCTCGGGCGACAGCAGGGCATCGCCTGCTGCGGCGACCCGCACGGCGTTCAGGAGCTCCTCGGGTCCGGCGTTCTTCAGCAGGAACCCGGTCGCGCCGGCCGACAGCGCGTCGAACAGGTAGTCGTCTCGGTCGAACGTCGTGACGATCACGACGGCGGCGTCCGTCGCGGGGTCGGCGACGATCCGCCGCGTGGCCTCGAGACCGTCCATGATCGGCATCTGCACGTCCATGCAGATCACGTCGGGGCGGAGGTCGGATGCCGCGGCCACGGCGTCGGATCCGTTCGCGGCCTCGCCGATCACGACCACGTCGTCGGCGGCTTCGAGGATCATCCGGAACCCCGCGCGCATCACCGCATGGTCGTCGACGAGGAGCACGCGGATCGCGGTGCCCGTCATGACGCCACCGCCGCGGCGAGCGGCATCCGTGCTCGCACGAGGAATCCGCCGCGCGGATGCGGACCCGCTTCGAGGGTGCCACCCGACGCCGCCGCGCGCTCGCGCATGCCGACGATCCCGAGTCCCGGGCGCATGGCCGCGCCGACCCGACCGGTGCTCGCGACTTCGAGCTCGAGCGCTCCCGCCTCGTAGCGCAGTCGCACCTCGGCCCGGGCATCCGCCCCGCCGTGGCGGCGCGCGTTCGTGAGCGCCTCCTGCGCGATGCGGTACGTGTTCACCTGCACGATCTCGGGCGGCTCGCTCGGCTCTCCCACGACGGTGAGCTGCGTCGGCAGGCCGTTCGCGTTCGCATGCGCGACGAGGTCGGCGAGCCCCGACAGGTGCACGGTCGATGCGCTGTCGCCGTCGCCGCCTCCCGGCGTGCGAAGCGTCTCGAGCAGGTGCCGCAGCTCGTCGAGAGCGGAGCGGGCGGATGCCTCGACCCCGAGCATCGCCGTGCGAGCGGCATCCGGATCCCGCTCGAGCACGGCGCGGGCGGCGCCCGCCTGCACTCCCATCGCCGAGACATGGTGGGCGACGACGTCGTGGAGCTCGCGGGCGATGCGCACGCGATCGAGGGCGACGGCCTGCGCGGCGGTCAGCTCGCGCTCGAGCTCGAGCTCGCGAGTGCGCTCCTCGAGCACGGTGCGGGCGATCGCCGCCGCGTAGGCGTGATCGCCCATGTAGTAGGCGCCGCCGAAGAAGGCGACGTTCACCAGGAACTGGATGAGCATGAACGCGACGAACGGCGAGAACAGACCGTCACGCGAGAGCCCCTCGTCGTCGGGGGCGATGGCCGACTGGAACGTCGTCACCATCAACCACACGAACATGCCGACGATGATCGCGGCGCGGACGTACAGCGCCCGGCGGCGATCGTCGACCCACGCGCCGACGGTGTAGAACGCGATGAAGAGCGCGATGTTGCCGACGTAGAGCTCGGGGATGCGGGCCGAGACGCCGATGAAGAACACGACGGCGACCGTGCACGCGACGATCTCGGGATGCCGGCGGCGCAGCGCGAGCGGCACGGTGAGCCCGGCGGAGTAGAGCAGCGCCCACCCGAGTGCGGGCGAGCCGCCGCCGTAGACGCCCGCGGTCGAGCCGAGCGCCGCGCTGAGGATGGCGCCGAGCAGCAGGGCGCCCGCGAGCCAGATGTCGTTGCGGAAGTCGCGCGCGGTGGCCGGGGCGCGGAGCAGCGCCGGCGTCGACGTCGAGAAGGACATCCCTCCACGCTACGGGGGAGGCACGGCCGTGGCATCCCCCGGCCGACGGAGAACGCGCATCGGACGGGCGCCCTGTCCGCCGACGACCGGGCGCCGTCTCCGCCGACCGTCAGGCGCGGCGCCGGTCGAGGACGACGAGCAGGCTGCCCGTCAGCACCAGGGCCAGGGCGGGCAGGCCCCACGGTGCGATCGTCCCGCCGGTGGGCGGCAGTGGGGGTGGGGGCGCCTGGTCCGTGTTGACGATGGTGCACACTGCCTGCGTGCCGAGTGCGATCGCGACGGTCGACCCCGTCACGGGCGCGCCGGTGCATGTCCAGCCCGAGGCGTCGTAGCCCGCCGGCCCGGTCTCCGCCAGTTCGTACGGTCCTGCTGTGACGACCGCACCGGTCACCGTGATATCGCCGGTGACGCCCGAGATCGGAGTCGGCCCCGTCGCGCTCAGCGTCCACGCGGTCGCCGGCTGGGTGCCGGCGTAGAGGTTGCGCACGATCTTGACGAGTGTGAGCGTCGCTGCGCGGTCGGAGTTGGTGATGGTGCAGATCGCCGCCTCGCCCGGAGACAGTGTCACGGTCGTGTCGGTGGTTCCCGTCGCGCCTTCGCAGACCCAGCTCGACGCGTCGTATCCGTCGGGCCCGCCCGACTCGGACAGATCGTAGAGACCGACCTGCACGCTCGCGTCAGTGACCGCGTCGGCGCCGGTCGTGCCTGCGATCGTGACCGCCCCGACGGCCTCGAGCGTCCAGTCGGTGGGCTCGGCAGTGCCGCCGAACTCATTCGAGACGAGCTTGACGAGCGTGAGTTCGGGGGCGACCGCCGTGTTGGTGATGGTGCAGGTCGCTGCGTCGCCGGACACGACGGTTACGGTGTCTGCGGTCGATTCAGCCGTCCCGGTGCACGACCAGTCGGATGCCGTGTATCCGGTCGGTCCGGATTCGGAGAGCTCATACGTTCCCGCGGCGACCACCGCGAGCGTCACCGCTGCGCTTCCCGTCGCCCCGCTGATCGTCGTCGTGCCCTCGGCCGTCAGCGTCCACGCCGTGGGACTCGTCGTCGCCCCGGTGTCGCCGTTGTCGACGAGCTTGACGAGGGTGAGCGTCGGATCGATCGCGGTATTGGTGATGGTGCACGTCACGTTCTCTCCGGGAGCGACGGTGACCGACTCCGCCGTGCTCGAAGACCCGCCCACGCATTCCCAGTCGGACGCGGTGTATCCCTCGGGCCCCGACTCGGAGAGCGCGTAGGTGCCGGCTGTCGCGGCGGCGCTCGTGACGTCGCTGCTGCCCGAGGTGCCGCTGATCGTGGAGTCGCCGTTCACGGCCGTCAGCGTCCACTCGGTCGGCAGGGCGGACGCGCCGCTCAGACCGTTGTCGACGAGCTTCACGAGTGTCAGCGTCGGCGCGATCGCCACGTTCGTGATCGTGCAGGTCGCCGCGCTCCCCTCGATGAGGGTCACCGTGGTCGCAGTCGTGCTCTCGGCGCCCGTGCAGACCCACGCCGAACCCTCGTAGCCGGCGGGGCCGGTCTCGCTGAGGGCGTAGGTGCCGACGATCGCGGCCGCGCTCGTGACATCGCTGCTCCCGGTGACGCCGGTGATGGTGGAATCGCCGTTCACGGCCGTCAGGGTCCACGCCGTCGGCGGGGTCGAACCACCGGTGTCGCCGTTGTCGACCGACTTGACGAGTGTCAGGGTCGGTGCGACGGCGGTGTTGGTGATCGTGCACGTGACGTCGCCGCCGGTGGGGATGACGACCGACGAACCGGTCAGCGTCGCGCCGGTGCATCCCCATCCTCCGGCGGTGAACCCCGCGGGGCCGGTCTCGCTGAGCGCGTAGGTGCCGGCGTTCACGACGGCATCCGCGACGCCTCCGGGTGAGGCGGGGTCTCCGTTGCCGCTCGTGGTCGTCGGCCCTGTCGCGGTGAGCGTCCAATCGGCGGCGACACGGCCGGATCCGGATGCGGCTGGCTCGACGATCTTGACGAGGGTGAGCTGAGCGGGCTGGTCGTCGTTGTCGATGGTGCAGGTCGCGGCGCCGCCCGGGGCGAGGACCAGGCTCGATCCGGTGAGTGTGCCGCCGGTGCACGACCAGTCGCCGGCGCTGTAGCCGGCCGGTCCGCCGGACTCCGACAGCGTGTACGTGCCGGCGCTCACCGACGCGGCGGTCACGGCGTCGGTGCCGGTGACGCCGGAGATCGCGGTGGGGCCCGAGGCTGCCAGCGTCCAGTCGGTGGGCACGGCGGTGCCGCCGTTGTCGTTGGTGACGGTCTTGACGAGCGTGAGCGAAGCGGGCTGATCGTCGTTGTCGATCGTGCACGTCGCAGCCTCCCCGACGGCGAGCACCAGGCTCGATCCGGTGAGTGTGCCGCCGGTGCACGACCAGTCGCCGGCTGCGTAGCCGGCCGGTCCGCCGGACTCCGACAGCGCGTAGGTGCCGGCGGCCACGGGCGCATCGGTCACGGCGGCGGTTCCGCTGGCCCCGGAGATCGCGGTGGGGCCGGAGGCTGCCAGCGTCCAGTCGGTGGGCACGGCGGTGCCGCCGTCGTCGGTGGAGACGGTCTTGACGAGGGTGAGTCGTGCAGGCTGGTCGATGTTCGTGTAGGTGCAGACCCCGGTCTCACCGACGAGGAGCGTGATGCTGGTGAGCTCGCGTGGGCCGGTCGGGACTGTCGAGGTGACGCACTGGATGCTCTCGAGCGCGTAGCCGGCAGGACCGTCGGATTCGGTGAGCGAATAGGCCTGGCCGGGACGCACGAAGATCTCGACGCCGACGGCTGAGCCCTGCACGGTCTGCGGCGTCAAGCCGACCGTGTTCGTGCCGGGGTCGGCTGTGAGATTCCAGTCGCCCGGCAACGCGGTGCCGCCGTTCGTGTTGACGACCTGCTTGACGAGGGTGAGGGATGCTGTCTGGTTGCGGGCCTCGCAACGCACTGCCATGCCCCGCGGCACGGTGACCCCGCCGTTCAGGCCGTCGGAGAAGCCGGGGATCACGACGCCGGTGGACGGGTCGACCTGGCTGCAGAACCAGCTGATCGTCGAACCGGGGATCGCAACGGCACCGCCGCCGACCTGCTGCGCGTAGCGGGCATCGCCGGCAGTCTCGTTGAGGAGGTACGTCACGAGCGGGGTCACCGGTGCAGTGACCCCCGTGGTCCCCGTCGGCCCGGCGAGCGCACCGGCGGGGGCGACGCTCGTGAGCGTCCACGCGGTGGCAACCGCCGGACCGTTCAGGACGGTTTTCACCAGCGTCAGCCGCGCGGGGCAGGTCACGGAGTTGGTGATCTGGTACGTGTTCGCGCCGGCGGCGAGTGTCGCGCTGTACGGCAGCGCGAGATCGACGGTGGTGCCGTTGGACTGGGTCAGCCGCTGGCTCGTGACGACGCACAGCGATGCCGGCGAGATCTGCGTCGTCTCGTCGATCGCGACGACGTCGCCCGCGCTGCGCCCCGTCTGGACCGTCGCCCATTCCCAGGGCTCGCCGTCGAGCCCGAGCGCTGCGGTGAGTTCGTCCGGCTGGCTGCCGTTGGCATACGCGACGCCGTCGACGATCCAGTTCTTGGTCACCTGGATCGTGGCGGGCGGCTGCGGGGCGCGGTTGTACACCGTGCAGCTCACCGGATACCCGCTGTTCGATCCGACCGTGAAGCCGTTCGCGGTGTTCGTGACGGCGAGCGCCGCCCCGGTGTCTATGCGCGTGCAGACGGCGTTGAACCCGCCGATCGGGTTGAGGGCGTACCCCGCCTGCGGCGTCTCGGTCACCGTGACGGGGGCGTCCGTGGTTCCGCCGGGGAACGTGAGGTCGTAGTTCAGCGCGCCGGTATCGGCGGACGTCACGCCGCTCGCGGGGGCGACCGTGACGCCGGGGGTGGTGGTGGCGGCGCCGAATGTCCAGCCGCCGGCCGGCTGCGCTCCTGCCGTGGAGCCGATGGGAGTACCGGGGGGGACCACCTGCTTGACGACGGTGAGGCTTCCGTTGCAGCTTCCGAGGGCGAGGGCCCGCAGCGCGCTGCCCGCAGCCGTGTAGTCGGTCACCTGGTAGTAGTCGCTGTTCGCCGTGGTCCCCGAGATCGCGCGGAGGTTCGCCGGTGAGCCTCCGACCCCGGCGCCGACCCCCATCGCGAGAATCCGGCTGCCCTGCGCCTTCACGGCGTTGGCCGAGAAGATCCCGTTCTCGACCTCGCGGAATCGAGTGCGGTTGCCCGGGCCTTGGGTCGGGTTGCCGTAGTAGGTCGGGTTGCCGTCGGTGATGACGACCACGACGTCATAGATCTGGGGTGCGCCGGCGACTGCGGCAAAAGCCTGATCCCAGTTGGTTCCACCGGCCGCGCCACCGGGGAGGGTCCACGAGTTGACCCAGCCGTTGACGGTCGCGGCTCCGGTGGATGTGGAGACCGCCGTGAAGGCGGGGCGGTTGATGTTGGCCGCGCCGGCAGCTGGAGAAGCGGTTGCGAAGGTGAAGAGCGACATCGTCGATGGGGTGCCGGTGAGGGCGTTGACGAAGGTGGTCGCGGCGGATTTGAGGTTCACGAGGTCGGCGGCGGTGACGGAGTTCGAGAGGTCGGCGACGATCGCGGCGTTCAGCCCGCACTGCGCCGGCAGTACCGGGTTGACTCGACTGTTCTGCCAGATGCCGCCCGAGGCGATGTCACTCGTGTTGCCCGTCGAGATCATGAAGTCGATGGTCGACCGGTAGGTCTGGCCGTTGCGCAGCTGAACGCCCGTCTGGAACGAATACGACTGCGCCGCCGGGGTGGTCCCGACGGCGAGCGTCGGATTCGTGAAGTAGCCGGTCGGAGCGCTGATCTGCTTGACCCAGAACTGACTGTCGCGGTTGGCGCCACCGGTCTGCGTGGCCGGAACGATGAAGCTGCAGTCGCCGTCCGCGTCGGAGGTGCAGGTTCCGAAGCCCCCCACCGGCGTCGTGCCGCCTTGTGTCGTGTAGAGCCCCAGCTGAACCCCTGCGAGATTCGAGACCGCGCTCGCGCCCGTGCGATCCGAGCCCACCTTCACGGTGATGACCGCATTGTTTCCCGTCGCGGGCGGAACCGCCGCCGTGGCGGCCGGCGCAGGCGCGACGAGGGCGGTGGTCGCGAAGATCGCGAGCACGATGAACACAGCCACGGCCGAGCGACGCACGGCACCCCCAGTCGGGCGGCGGGCACGCCACCCTGCGACCCCTGAGCCTAGGCCGAACCCATCCGCGGAGAAAGAGGGGTCTCCGCACTTGCTATTGACAAGCCCACTTGCTTTTTGCAAGCATTCATTCATCGAGGAGACACCTCGATCCCACGACCGGCAAGGAGCACGGCAATGACGCACATCTTCGTCAACATCGCGACGACCGATCTCGAGCGCGCGAAGGCGTTCTACACATCGCTCGGCGCCGGCATCAACCCGCTCTTCACCGACGAGAACGCCGCGTGCATCGTGTGGGACGACAACGTGTACTTCATGGTGCTGACCCAGGAGTACTTCGGCACGTTCACCGACAAGCAGCTCGCCGATCCGCGCACCCACGCGCAGGTGCTCATCGCCCTCAGCCGCGACTCGCGCGAGGCCGTCGACGCGATCGTCGAAGCGGGCGTGGCCAACGGCGGCACCGAGCCCACCGAGGCCAAGGACTACGGCTTCATGTACTCGCGCGACCTGGAAGACCCCGACGGCAACGGCATCGAGTTCGTGTTCATGGAGCCGCAGGCGGCCGAGCAGGGTCCCGACTCGTACCTGGCGGAGCAGGGCGCCGGAGCGTAGTGGTCGCCCGCAGCTACGGGCAGTACTGCGGGGTCACGACCGCCGTCGAGCTGATCGGGGAGCGATGGGCGCTGCTCATCGTCCGCGATCTGCTCGTCGGCCCCCGGCGCTACACCGATCTCAAGCAGGGGCTGCCCAAGATCCCCACGAACATCCTCTCCACGCGGCTGAAAGAGCTGCAGGAGGGCGGTGTCGTCCGTCGCGTGCCGCTCCTGAACTGCGGGCTCGTGTACGAGCTGACGCCCTACGGCCGGCGCCTCGAGCCGATCGTGCTGGCGCTCGGCCGCTGGGGGTTCGCGCAGATGGGCGACCCCGGCCCCGATGATGTCATCACCGCCGACTCGCTCACGATGGCGCTGCGGACGGCATTCCGACCGGATGCCGCCGCCGACCTCCCGCCGGCGGACTACGAGATGCACGTGGGTGATGTCGTGCTCCGGGTGCAGGTGTCGGACGAGCTCGCCGTCACCCAGCTCGCGCCGCCCGCGCCGCCGGTGGGCGGACGCCTCCCGTCGGAGCAGCCCGATGTCGTGTTCGCGGCGGGCCCCGGCATCCGTCTGCTCATCTCGGGGGACGTCACCCCGGCCGACGCGATCGATCGTGAGATTGTCGCGGTGGTCTCGGGGGACGGGATGCTGCTCGAGCGGTTCGCCGCGACGTTCCACATCGACCCGGCGGGCGCCGCGGTGCTCCCGGCCTGACGGGCTCCGCGGCACCGGACCCGCCGCTTCGGGCTAGGTCCGCAGCGGCACCGGCTCGTGGCCGGGCTCATCCTCGGACGCCGCGGTCGCGGCGCGCGCGCGGGAGGTCCAGCGATCGCGCAGGACGCACCATCCGTACATGAGGGCGAGGGTGGCTGCCGCGTAGAGCATCGCTCGACGGCCCGTCGTGTCGTATATCCAGAACAGCGGGGTCGTGATGACGAGGATGCAGAGGATGATGTAGCAGTCCAGGCTCCGGCGGCCGATCCGTCCGATCTCGGCGGCCACGCGGGGAAGCCTGTCTGCGAGGGGGGTGAGTGCTCCGTAGAGGCCGCCGACGACGACGAAGGCGAGCACGATCGTGCCGATGCCGATCGTGCCGTCGTCGAAGAGCCGGTCGACCACGGCGATGGCGCCCTCGCCCGGCGACGGCGCCAGGGCGGTGCGAGCCTGGGCGGCCGCGCCGACGAGTGCGGCGACCGACAGGAGGGTGACCCAGAGGGCGGGTCGGGTGAGCGCTCCGCGGATGCGGGACCAGTTCCAGCCCACGATGAGGGCCGCGACGAAGAGTAGCTGCCAGGTTGCCCAGTTGATGTGACCGGGGACGCCCGGAACCCGCGGAAGGATGAAAGGCGCAGGCCACACGGAACCGACGGTGAACAGCGCGACCGACGCTGCACAGAGCAGGATCCCTCGCCCGCGGGCGAGTGCCCACGACGCGAGCGGCGTGAGGGCGAGCAGGATCACGTACAGCGACAGGATCGACGCGAACTTCGGATTGATCCGGAGGGTCATCGCCGCGACGATCGGCTCCCACCACGAGGAGAAGTCGTTGACTCCCGCGTACCGGACGTCGAGGCTCTCGCTGACCGATGCGACGATGAAGGCGAGCGCGCAGATCCCGAGGTGGGCGACGTAGACGAGGCCGCCGCGCCGGAGCGCCTTGGTGCGGGCGGCCGTGAGGCCGGAGCGCTGCACGGTCTTGTGCTGGACGATGCCGAGCACGAGCCCCGACAGCAGGACGAACCCCATCGCGCCGTCGTACCAGACCAGCACGTGGGTGACCTCCCACGCGAGGCTTCTGGCGGCCAGGTGTGCGGAAGTCATGCTCACGATGCACAGCGTGCGGATCACATCGATCGCGCTGTCGCGTCCGGTCATTGCGGCTCGCTTCCCGCCGCTGCGGCGGATTCGGGTCGGGTTCGGGCTCAGAAAATCATCGGGCGATCGTCGTCGTCTTCGTCAGAGGCGAAGTCGAGGTCGACGACCACCGGCACGTGGTCGCTGGGGGCCTCGCCCTTGCGCTCGTTGCGGTGGATCTCGGCGCCGGTGACGGCGTCGGCGAGGGCGCTCGAGCCGAGCACGAAGTCGATGCGCATGCCCTCGTTGCGCGGGAAGCGCAGCTGCTTGTAGTCCCAGTAGGTGAAGCCGGTCGGCACGAGAGGCCGCACGACGTCGTGCACACCGGCGGCCTCGATCGCCGCGAACGCCTCGCGCTCGGGCGGCGACACGTGGGTGGCGAAGCCCTGCACGACCGTGGGGTCGCCGTTGTCGGCGTCGGTCGGGGCGATGTTGAAGTCGCCCACGAGGGCCAGCGGCAGATCGGGCGACGCGGCGAGCGTCTGGCGCGTGTACTGCTCGAGCGCCTTCAGCCAGTGGAGCTTGTAGTCGTAGTGCGGGTCGCCGAGGGCTCGCCCGTTGGGCACGTACAGGCTCCACACCTCGACCCCGTCGATGGTCGCGCCGAGGGCGCGCGCCTCCTGCGGCGCATCCGGACCCTCATGGCCCTTGGCGAACCCGGGCATGTCGGGGAAGGCGGTGCGCACGTTCTCGATCGGCTTGCGGCTCGCGATCGCGACGCCGTTCCACTGCGAGAACCCGTACGCCTCGACTTCGAAGCCGGCCGCCTCGAACTTCTCGAAGGGGAACTGCTCGGTCTTGCACTTGATCTCCTGCATGGCGAGCACGTCGATGTGCTCCCGCACGGCGAAGTCGACGATGCGGTCGACGCGCGCGCGGATCGAGTTCACGTTCCAGGTGGCAAGGCGCATGGGCTCAAGCCTAGGCGTGGGCGCCGACGGCGTATTCTCCCACTCGCCTGCCGCGAGGTGAAGAAGGGTTGACGGTGCGGCCGGACAGTGGTTTTACTGGTGTCGCGACTGGGGCGCTCCGTGAACCGATGATGAGTCAAGGAGTAACGATGAACGCCCAGCCTCGCACCGCCGACCAGTCACGCCGCACATCCGATCGCCGCAGGATCATCCTCGCCCTCGTCGCGGGGGGCGCCGTGCTCGGCGTCGGCGCGGCAATCACCCTCGCCGTCTGGAACGACTCGGAGTTCGCCACCGGGACGTTCTCGTCGGGCGAGTTCGACCTCGAGGGGAGCACGGACGGACTGGCGTTCTCGAGTTCGCCGGAGGCTCCGGGCAAGGAGCTGACGTTCGCGCTCGACGCCGATGCACTGTCGCCCGACGCCGTGGTGTACGCGCCGTTCGCCGTGCAGCTGTCGGCCGACTCGGACTACTCGGCCGTGATCGATCTCAGCAACACGAGCGCCGGCGACATCGGCGCGGATCTGACCTTCTCGCTGTACCAGACCGACGAATTCGGAGTCGGATGCTCGGCGGAGACACCGCCGACGGAGCCGGCTCTCGTCGCCGATCGCGCCGCGACGGCGGCCGACACGCTCACCGACGTGTTCTCGCTCACCGCGGCGGCCACCCCGACCAACCTGTGCTTCGTCGTGACGGCCGGCCCCGACCTCGACGAGGGGGCGACCGGAACCGTCACGTGGGAGTTCGCCGGTACGTCCGACACCGTCCTGCCGTAACCGCCGATGGATACGCGTCGTTCGGCCCGGCGCCGTACGCGCCTGCGGAGAGCCGCCGCGCTGCTCGCCGCGGGAGCGGTGCTGGGCATCGGCTCGATCGCCACGATCGCAGCATGGACCGACGGTGAGAACGCGACCGGAACCTTCGGTTCGAGCGTCTTCGACACCGAGTCCCAGTCGGCCGGGAGCCCCGCGTACGCGAGCCGGCCGACGGCGCCCGGGGCTTCCCTCACCTTCTCCGCGACGGCGATGTCGCCCGGAACCTCCTACTACGCGTGGGTCAACGTGCGGACGACGCCCGCATCCACCGTGGGCGGCTCGGTGACGCTGACCTCTGCGACGGCCACGGGCGCGCTCGCTCCGGCGCTGCAGTATCGGATGGTGCGTCTCGCGTCTACGGCGTCCTCATCGAACTGCGTCGCAGGCGCGTTCGCCGGCACCCCGGTGTTCGTCGCGGGCGGCAGCAGCGCGTACTCCGCGGTGACGACGGTGCCTGCCTCTCCCGTCGCCAACCCGATCGGCGCTGCGGGCGCGGAGCTCGGGTTCTGCGTTGAGGTGCGCGTCGCACCGGGTTCGGCGAGCTCCTACCAGGGCCAGACGGCGACGGTGACGTGGGCGTTCACCTCGACGTCGTCGGGCTGAGCGGAGTGGCGGATGCGTCGCACCTGGACCATCCTCGGCGACACCGCGCTGGCCGTCGCGGCGGCGGTCGGCGCGCTGTGCATCGTCGTCTTCGTCTGCGGGTCGCTGTTCGGCATCCGCGTCGTGCTGTTCAGCACGGGTTCGATGGATCCGACGATCCCCGCGGGGTCGGCGGCGGTGACGCGTGAGATCCCGGCCGCCGAGATCGACGTGGGCGACGTCGTGACCGTCGAGCGATCGGGGAAGCTTCCGATCACCCATCGCGTAGTCACGGTCGCCGAGGTGCCCGACACCGCCGAGACCCGCTCCATCGTCATGCGCGGAGACGCCAACGCGGTCGACGATCCGTTCCCGTACGAGGTGGACGAGGTCGGACTCGTGCTGTTCTCCGTGCCGGGCATCGCCGCGGCGATCTCGTCGCTGCGGAGTCCGTGGGTGCTCGCGGGCACGACGATCGCCGCGACGGCGCTGGTCGTCTTCGTCTGCTGGCCGCGCCGGCGCAGCAGCGTTCGCGACGAGCACGAGGGCGAGGATGCCGCCGGCAGCGCGAAGCACGCGAAGCCCGCGAAGGCGGTGTCGTGCGTCGCTCTGGTCGTGGCGCTCGTCGCCGTGCCGGTGGGCGGAGACGACGCCCATGCCGCCGCGGACGACGCGGCAGCCGAGGTGATCCAAGGCGAGATCGTCCGGCTGGTGTCGATCCGCGACGACTCGATGGACGGACTCGTGCCCGGAGCCGAGGCGGTGTGGATGGTGGGTGTCTCGGCCGAGGCCCCCACGCCCGGCGTCGTGCAGATCTTCCTGGCGGGCAGTGGCGAGCCCGCACTGGGACTGCGATTCGATGTGACAGCCTGCGCCGTCCGCTGGGACGCAGACGACTGCGCGGCGCAGCCGACGACGCTGATCGCCGACGAGGTGGTGCCGGTCGACGGCCGGGAGCGCTCGGTGTTCGAGATCGCCTCCGACGAGCAGACCTGGCTGCGCATCGCCGTGCGGATGCCCGAGGCCACCGACGCCGACATCGCAGGACAGGTGGACCTGCGCGTTCGGGCGAGCGGCCTGGGCGACGACGTGTCCGTCGGCCCCGACGGCGGATCGCTCGCAGCCACCGGCGACCGGGTGAGCTGGCTGCTCTTGCCGGCAGCGGCTACCGCGCTCACTGCGGGGCTCGTGCTCTTCGCCCGGCGGCGGTCGACGTGACCCGGGGGCTTGCACGGGTCGCCGCGGTGGTCGGCCTGGTCTGCGCCGTCGCCGTCGTGGGGGCCGTCGGCGACACGGATGCGGCGTGGACGGACTCCGAACGCGCCTCGGACTCGTTCGCCGCCGGCGTGGTCAACCCGGTCACGCAGATGGCCTGCACGGCGGGGCTGCTCGCGCCGGTGCGTTTCACCTTCGCGGCTCCCACCGGCGGTCTCGCGCGCACCGGCTACCGGTGGACCGTCACCGGAGGGTTCACGGCGTCGGGAACGGCCCCCGCGAACGCCACCTACGTCGAGCTCACGAGCGGACTGCTCGGCGTGGGTACCGGGACGTTCTCCCTCTACGTCGTCGGTCCGGGCGGATGGGAGTCCCGCGCCAAGACGGGGCAGCTGGGTTTCACGACCGGCCTCATCTCCTCGTGCTCGGTCAATTGACGGCGCTCCGCGGGCAGCGGACGGGGCAGGTCTCTGCACGGTCGAGCCTCGTAGACTCGATCGCATGACCGTCGCCCGCACGCCCGAGCTCGAAGCCGACCGCCAGCGCCTCATCGGCCTCATCCAGGACGAGGCGGTGTTCCACGGCGACTTCACCCTCTCGAGCGGCAAGAAGGCGACCTACTACGTCGACATGCGCAAGCTCACCCTCGACCACCGCGCCGCGCCCGCCATCGGACGCATCATGCTCGACCTCGTCCAGGGCGTCGACGGCATCGTCGCGGTCGGCGGGCTCACCCTGGGCGCCGACCCGATCGCGAACGCGGTCATGCACGAGTCCGCTCGCACCGATGCCCCGCTCGACGCGTTCGTCGTGCGCAAGGAGCCGAAGGACCACGGCCGCGGTCGTCAGGTGGAGGGGGCGGATGTCGCGGGCAAGCGCGTCGTCGTCGTCGAAGACACCTCGACCACCGGCCAGTCCGCGCTGAAGGCCGTCGAGGCGCTGCGCCGCGAGGGCGCCGAGCCCGTCGCCGTCGCGGTGATCGTCGACCGCAAGACGGGAGCGCAGGCCGCCGTCGAGGCTGAGGGGCTCGAGTGGCTGGCCGCGATCGACCTCGACGACCTGGGTCTCGCACCTCAGTAGCGCGCGCCGCGGCGATCGCGGGGAGGATGTCACACCCGGCGTCCGGCCGGTGTCTTCATGTTCGAACGGATGAGATCCGAGACATGGAGGAACGACATGACCACCCAGACCCGTATTCCCGCCGCCGAGGTGTCGGGCGTCTCCGGTGCAGTCGTCAAAGCCGCCGCCCGCCGGATGGTGGGCAAGGTGCCCGACTCGCTCGGCGTGCTCTGGCACCACAAGGGCGTGATGAAGGACTCGATGGGCATCGGCCGGAAGGTCGAGGGCTGGCACGAGCTCGATCGGCCGCTGTCGACGTTCGCGGCGATGGCCGCGGCGGCGACGATCGGGTGCAGCTTCTGCCTGGACTTCAACTACTTCCGCTCGCGCGGTCACGACATCGACGAGGCGAAGCTGCGCGAGGTGCCTCGCTGGCACGAGTCCGCGGCCTTCACACCGCTCGAGCGCCGGGTGATGGAGTATGCGGAAGCGGCGAGCCAGACGCCGCCTGCCGTGACCGACGAGCTGTCCGACGCCCTGCTGGACGACCTGGGCCCGGCAGCGCTGGTCGAGCTCGCCGCGCGGGTCGCGTTCATGAACATGTCGGCGCGGATGAACATCGCGCTCGGCATCCGCTCGGAGCACTTCGCCGACGCGTGCGGGATGCCGCCGCTCGCCGTCCGCGCGTCTGGCGCCTCGCCGTCCGTCGGCGCCGCCGCGTAGGCTCGCGCGCATGAGCACCGAGCTCGCGGACGATCCCTTCGTGACGCATCGCAGCCTTCTGTTCACCGTCGCCTACGAGATGCTCGGCTCCGCAGCCGACGCGGAGGACGTGCTGCAGGAGTCGTGGCTGCGGTGGGCCGCGACCGACCAGCCCGAGGTGCGCGATCCGAAGGCGTACCTCGTTCGGATCGTCACTCGTCAGTCCCTCAACCAGCTGCGCACCCTCGCACGCCGGCGGGAGGACTACGTGGGCGAGTGGCTGCCCGAGCCGATGCTCACGAGTCCCGACGTGGCCGACGACGTCGAGCTTTCCGAGAGCCTGTCGCTCGCCATGCTCACGGTGCTCGAGACGCTGGTGCCGGCGGAGCGGGCGGTGTTCGTGCTGCGCGAGGTGTTCGATGTGCCGTACGACGAGATAGCGGATGCCGTGGGCAAGAGCCCTGCCGCGGTTCGGCAGATCGCCCACCGGGCGAAGGGGCACGTGGCCGCGCGCCGGCCGCGTGTGAAGGTGGAGCGGTCGGAGCACGAGCAGGCGGTCGAGCGGCTGGTCGACGCGATGAACACGGGCGAACTGCAGGCCTTCCTCGACGTGCTCGCTCCCGATGTGGTCTCGGTCGCGGACAGCGGCGGCAAGGTCCGGGGCGCAGCGCCCCGGCCGATCGTCGGCGCGGTGCGTCTGGCGCGGTACCTCGCCGCCGGCCTCGCCCGGACACCGGGAGAGATCGTCGCGTCGACGACGTGGATCAACGGGCAGCTGGGCATCCGCGTCGACCTCGACGGCGTTCTCACCGGGGTGGTGGGCGTCGCCGTCGAAGACGGGCGAGTCACGCGCATCTACTCCGTCGCGAACCCCGACAAGCTCGGACGGCTGGGAGCCGAGTCCGCCGTCAGCCGCTGACGCGCGATGCCGGGTGCGTGCGGTCAGCGGTCGTCGCGGTCGCCGCGCCGACCACGCTGACGCCAGAGCTGCCAGATCACCACGGTCAGCGATCCGAGCAGGCTGACGATCGCGAGGGCGTAGACGAGTCCCTGCTCGACCTCGGTCATGAGGGTCGCTTGCCCTCTGCGGCATCCGTCACGATCTTCGCGATCCGCGCCGCCCGCGTCTCGGGCCGGCGAGCCGAGTCGACGCTCGCGATGCCGACCTTGCGGCTCGACGGGGGGAACGCGTCCCACGCGGCACGCGCCTCCGGAACCGCCATGAGCGCGGCCGCCAGATCGTCGGGCTCGCGCATCGCCTCGGCGTTGTCGAGCACCGTCCACGAGCCGTTCGCCTTCGCGACCTCGACCGCCCGGCGGCCTGCCTCGGCCATGAGTCCCGCTGCTTCGAGCTCGATCAGTCGTGCCTTGTTCGTGGCGGCCCAGCCGCTCGACGGGCGGCGCGGCGAGAACCACAGCCCCCCGGTCTCCGCGTCGAACGTACGCACCGGTCCGTCGATCCAGCCGAAGCACAGCGCCTGGCGGATCGCGTCTTCATAGCTGACGTGTCGATCGGTGAAGCCTGGGCGACCGCGCACGAGCCAGGCGCCCGAGGCACGGCCGTGGTTCGCCTCCAGCCACGCGCGCCAGGTCGCGGCATCCGGCGCCGTCACCCGTTCGCCGTCGTCGAGTGCACCCATGTGACGAACCTAGCCGTGACCTGCGACGTCGGGTCAGAGAAGCTCGGGGTCTTCGGACTCGACCGGTTCGCGGTGCAGCAGGTCGGCGACCGAGTCGAGCACCTCGTCGGGGCGGAACGGGTACCGCTGGATCTCGCCCGGATCGCTGATGCCCGTGAGCACGAGCACGGTGTGCAGGCCCGCCTCGATGCCGGCGACGATGTCGGTGTCCATCCGGTCGCCGATCATGCCGGTGTTCTCGGAGTGCGCGCCGATGCGGTTGAGCGCCGAGCGGAACATCATCGGGTTCGGCTTTCCGACGACGTAGGGCTCCATGCCGGTGGCCTTGGTGATGAGGGCCGTGATCGCGCCGGTGGCCGGCAGCAGGCCCTCGGTCGAGGGACCCGTCGCGTCGGGGTTCGTCGCGATGAACCGGGCGCCGGCGCCGATGAAGCGGATCGCCTTGGTGATCGCCTCGAACGAGTAGTTGCGGGTCTCGCCCACGACGACGTAGTCGGGGTCCGTCTCGGTCATGATGAACCCCGCCTCATGGAGGGCGGTCGTCAGGCCCGCTTCGCCGATCACGAAGGCCGAGCCGCCGGGCATCTGCGACTGGAGGAAGTCGGCGGTCGCCAGAGCCGACGTCCAGATGCGCTCCTCGGGCACGATCAGCCCCGACGCCCGCAGTCGCGCGCTCAGGTCGCGGGGCGTGAAGATCGAGTTGTTCGTCAGCACGAGGAACGGGGTGCCCGTGTCGCGCCACTGCTCGAGGAGCGCGGAGGCCCCCGGGATCGGCGTGTTCTCGTGCACCAGCACGCCATCCATGTCGGTCAGCCAGCAGTCGATCTCGGCACGGGTGCGCATGGGTCAAGACTAGGGTCCGCGCGGGTCTAGGGTCGAAGCGTGACGTGGGACCCGAGAGAGCTTCCCGATCTCTCCGGACGCGTTTACCTGGTGACCGGATCGAACGCGGGCCTCGGGTATTTCGCCTCGGAGCAGCTCGTGCGCGCCGGCGCGCACGTGATCATGTCTGCGCGGCACCCCAACCGGCTTTCGGCGGCGCGGGCGGCGATCCGCAGACGGGTGACGGATGCTGCGCCCGACGCCACGGAACCGCTCATCCTCGACACCTCGAACCTCGGCTCGGTGCGCTCCGCAGCGGCGAGCGTGCGCGGCCGCGGCCCCCTCGACGGCGTGCTCCTCAATGCCGGTATCGTGCACCCGCCGAAGCGTCGCCAGACCACCGTCGACGGCAACGAGGTCGTGTTCGCCACGAACGCGCTCGGCCACTTCACCCTCGCGGGCGAGCTGCTCGTGCCGCTCGCGGCGGCGGGCGGGCGCATGGTGTGGCTCGGCAGCATGTCGACCTGGCTCACCCCATACGACCCGGTCGACCCGCAGCTCGTCGACGGCTACACCGGCTGGCGGGCCTACGTGCAGTCGAAGGTCGCGACCGCCGCGCTCGGCTTCGAGGCCGCTCGCAGGCTGAACGAGGCGGGCGTGCCTGTGACGAGCGTCGTCGCGCATCCCGGCTACTCGATCGGCGGGCGCACCCCCGGGATCGTCGGGGTGAACGAGCCGTCCCGGGCGAAGCGGTTCGTCGACAACCTGCAGGCGCCGATCACCCAGTCGAAGGAGCACGGCGCCTGGTCGCTTGTGCGAGCCCTCACCGACCCCGACATCGTGGGCGGCGAGTTCTGGGGTCCGAAGACCGTCGCCCGGGGCGAGCCGCGCAAGCAGGCGGCATCCCGCATCACCCGCGACACGGACGTGGCAGCCAGGGTGTGGGCGGCCTGCGAGGCGGCCACCGGCGTGCGCTGGCCGTTCGACGGCGCGGCGCACGTCGCGACGCGCTGAGCAGCCGTCAGGCGGTGAGCCAGATCGCCGTGTCGGCGCCCGGCGGGAGCACGGCCTCGACGCCCGCGACCGTGACCGCGGCGGCATCCGTCACCGCCATCTCGACGCCCACGGCGACACCCGCCGCATCGACGGCGCGCAACAGTTCGGGGTCGCGGTCGCTCACCCGCAGCACCCGCCCGACATGGCCCGCCGCGGCGTGGGCGAGCAGCACGAACGGCACACGCTCGACCGCGCCCTCGGCGTCGGGGATCGCATCGCCGTGCGGGTCGAAGCGGGGGCGTCCGAGGCGCGCGTCGATGCCCTCGAGCAGGCGGTCGCTGATCGAGTGCTCGAGCACCTCGGCCTCGTCGTGCACCTCGTCCCACGCGTAGCCGAACTCGCGCACGAGCCAGGTCTCGATGAGTCGATGGCGGCGGATTATCGCCGCGGCGCGCTGGGCGCCGGCCGCGGTGAGCGAGATCGGTCCGTACTTGCGGTGGCTCACCAGGCCCTGCGCTGCGAGCTTGCGCACCATCTCGGTGACGCTCGACGGGGCGAGACCGAGCTCGGTGGCCAGCTGCGACGGCGT
Organism: Microbacterium terrae; assembly: GCF_017831975.1. NCBI lineage: Bacteria > Bacillati > Actinomycetota > Actinomycetes > Micrococcales > Microbacteriaceae > Microbacterium > Microbacterium terrae. Next base: position 3,507,967 of record NZ_JAFDSS010000001.1, read on the forward strand.
GATGTGCGCGCTCTGCCACTCGGTGTGGTGGTAGATCGTCTTCAGATAGTCGTCGATCGCAGCGGAGGGCACCGACTCAGGGTACCGGCGCCGCCCGAGCGGTCCGTGCTCACGCCCCGGTGAACACCAGCCACAGCAGCGTCGCGTTCAGGGCGATGAGGAAGACGGATGCCGCCACCCCGGCCGCCGTCGTCGCGATCCGGTTGCGGTGCACGCCGAGCACGTCGGCCTTCGCGGTGAGCGCGACCAGGGGGATGAGCGCGAACGGGATGCCGAACGACAGCACGACCTGGCTGAGCACGAGGGCGACGGTCGGGTCGAAGCCGACCGCGAGGATGAGCAGGGCCGGGATCAGCGTCACGAGCCGCCGCGCGAGCAGCGGCACGCGCACGTGGAGAAGGCCGTGCATGATCTCGGCTCCGGCGTAGGCGCCCACCGACGTGCTCGCGAGGCCGCTGGCGAGGAGCCCGACCGCGAACAGTGTCGCGACGACCGGGCCGATGCCGGAGTAGAGCGCCGCGTAGGCGCCCTCGAGCGAGTCGGTGCCGGGCACGCCCGCGAGGTTGGCCGCGGCGAGGAGCAGGATGCAGAGGTTCACGGTGCCCGCGATGATCATGGCGATCGTGACGTCCCACTTGGTGGCGCGCAGCAGGCGTGCGGTCGGGATGCCGCGGAGCTCGGCGAGCGACCGGTCGGCGGTGCCGGCATCCGTCGCCTGCGCGCCCCGCACCGCTCGCGGCGCGAACCGGTCGCGGGCGAGAGCGCTGTGGGCGTAGATCGCGTGGGGCATGATCGTCGCCCCGAGGATGGATGCCGCCAGCAGCACCGATCCCGCGTCCTCGAAGCGGGGGACGAGGCCAGAGACCACCCCGGCAGCCTCGGGTGGCGCGACCAGCACCCCGAACGTGAATCCGATCGCGATGATCACGAGCAGCCCGATGACGACGAACTCGAACGTGCGCGGGCCGCGGCGCGACTGCAGCAGGAGCAGCCCGATCGACACCACGCCGGTGATCACGCCGCCCCAGATCAGCGGCACGCCGAAGAGCAGGTTCAGGGCCACGGCGCCGCCGATCACCTCGGCGATGTCGGTGGCCATGGCGACGAGCTCGGCCTGCAGCCAGTACGCGCGACGGGCCCACGGATTGCGGATGCGGGTGCCCAGGGTCTCGGGGAGACTCCGGCCCGTGACGATGCCGAGCTTTGCCGACAGGTACTGGATGAGCCAGGCCATCACGTTGCCGAGCACGACCACCCACACGAGCAGGTAGCCGTAGACGGCGCCGGCGGTCATGTTGCTGGCGACGTTGCCCGGGTCGAGGTACGCGACGCCGGCGACGAGCGCGGGTCCGATCAGCCAGGCGAGACGCGGCAGCGAGAGTCGCCCGCGGCGCACGGGCTCGGCGGTGGAGACGCGGACGTCTTCGTCAGTTTTCGGCACACCGAAATGCTACTCGAATTTCGGCACACCGAAAACCCTGGCTTTCGGTGTGCCACCCCGGTGTCGCACCGGCCCCTTCCGGGCCGTACGCAGGATGGATGCCGCGGCACGCCGAGCCGCGGCGTGCCGCGGGCGCATCCATCCTGAGTACGGCACGCGGGGACGCCCGGAGGGCGGGTTAGTCTGAGCCGGTGAACGAGCCTGTACCCGCCGAGCCCGCCGCGCTCGCGGCACCCGCCGCGCTCGCGGCACCCGCCGCGCTCGAGGCGCCCGTCGAGTCCGCGGCATCGGTCGGGGTCGGCCCGTGGCCCGGCGGTGCCGACGAATGGCCCGACGACCCGCGCTTCGACCGCGAGCTGCTCGCCCACGGCGATACCCGCAACGTCGTCGACGCCTACCGGTACTGGACGATGGAGGCGATCGTCGCCGACCTCGACACGCGTCGGCATCCGTTCCACGTGGCCATCGAGAACTGGCAGCACGACATGAACATCGGGTCGATCGTGCGCAGCGCGAACGCGTTCCTCGCCGCCGAGGTGCACATCATCGGCAAGCGCCGGTGGAACCGCCGCGGGGCGATGGTCACCGACCGCTATCAGCACGTGCGTCACCACGAGAGCGTCGCCGCCTTCGCGGAGTGGGCGGATGCCGCGTCACTGCCGATCCTCGCGATCGACAACGTCGACGGCTCGGTGCCGGTCGACCGGGCCGATCTGCCCGAAGCCTGCGTGCTGCTCTTCGGTCAGGAGGGCCCGGGGCTCTCGCCCGAGGCGCTGGCCGCGGCATCCGGAGTGATCGAGATCACGCAGTACGGCTCGACCCGATCGATCAACGCGAGCGCGGCGGGCGCGATCGTGATGTACGAGTGGTGCCGCCGCTGGGCGTGACCGCGGCGGGCGCTCAGTACTCGGCGGGGATGTAGCGCAGCGGCAGCGCGGGCTCGACGTAGTCGCCCGCGTCCTGACGCGCCGGCAGCGCGATCTCGGGCCGCGCGATGTGCTCGTAGGGGATCTGGCTGAGCAGGTGCGAGATGATGTTCAGCCGCCCGCGGCGCTTGTCGTCGGTGCGGGCGAGGAACCACGGCGCCCAGCTCGTGTCGGTCGCGCGGAACATCGCGTCCCGCGCCCGTGAGTAGTCGAACCAGCGGCTGTACGACTCGAGGTCCATGCCCGAGAGCTTCCAGATCTTGCGCGGGTCGTCGATGCGGCTCTCGAGGCGCCGCGTCTGCTCCTCGGGGCTGACTTCGAGCCAGTACTTGAGCAGGATGATGCCGTTGTCGACGATCGCCCGCTCCACCAGCGGCACCTGCTCGAGGAAGCGGTCGGTCTCCTCGGGCGTGCAGAAGCCCATCACACGCTCGACGCCGGCGCGGTTGTACCAGCTGCGGTCGAAGACGACGACCTCGCCCGCCGACGGGAAGTGCGCGAAGTACCGCTGGAAGTACATCTGCGTCTTCTCGTGCTCGTTGGGCGCCGGAAGCGCGGCGACCCGGAACACCCGAGGGCTCACCCGCTCGGTGAGGGCTTTGATCGTGCCGCCCTTGCCGGCGGTGTCTCGCCCTTCGAACACGACGATCACCTTCGCGCCGGTGGCCTTGACCCACTCCTGCATCGCGACGAGCTCGGCCTGCAGGTGCTCGATCTTCTTGTCGTACTTCTTCTGCGACAGCTTCTTCGGGGTGTCGTCTGACGTGCTCATGGCTCTCCTCGCCGGCGGGGTGGCGTGTGCACATTCTGGGGGAGCGGATGCGGCGCCGCCAACTGCACGCGCTGTCCGGCACCGCGCCGCGCGACCGGGCGTGCACCGAGCGACCGGGCGTGCGCGGGTCTCACGCGCCCGCCGTCATCCACTCCGTGCCGCGCACGCGCCAGCCGAGCGTGGCGAGCCGGGCGAGCATGTACACGCCGAAGAACGACACCGACAGCCACGCGAGCCCGGCCGCACCGGTGGGCTGGAGCGCGGCGACGACAGCCAGCGCGGGGACGAACGGCAGCAGGTTGAGCGCGCCGACGATCGCGAGGTACCTCGCGTCGCCGGCGCCGATGAGCACGCCGTCGAGCACGAAGACGACACCGCACACCGGCTGCGCGATCGCCAGCACGATGAGGGCCGGCTGCACGAGCGCCGCCAGCTCCGGGTCGCCGGTGAACAGCAGCCCGATCACACCCGAGCCCGCGGCGATCAGGCCGCCGACGATCACCCCGAACCAGATGCCCCACGCCACCGTGCGCCCGAGGACGCGCCGCACGTACGGCCTGTCCTCGGCGCCGAGCCCCTTCCCCACCAGGGCCTGCGCGGCGATCGCGAGGGCGTCGAGCGCGAACGCGGCGGTGGAGAAGATGGTGAACGCGACCTGCCACCCGGCGAGCTCGTCGGTGCCGAGCGCCGTCGCGACCCACACCGTCGACAGCAGTGCGACGCGGAGCGACACGGTGCGCAGGAACAGCCAGCCGCCGGATCGGGCCGAGCCGCGCACGCCGTCGCGGTGGGGTCTGACGGATGCCGCGTACCGCCGCGCGAGGCGGCCGACGACGACCACGTATGCGGCGACCATGCCCCACTGGGCGACGATGGTGCCGGCCGCCGACCCGGCGATGCCCCACCCCAGCCCGTAGATGAACAGCCAGTTGAGGAGGGCGTTCGCGGCGAAGCCGAGACCGGCGATCCACAGCGGCGTCACCGTGTCCTGCATGCCGCGGAGCAGCCCGGTCGCCGCGAAGACGATGAGCATCGCGGGGAGGCCCCACATCGAGATGCCGAGGTAGATCTCCGCCTGCTCGGCGACCTCGGCGGGCGCGCCGAAGAGTCCGACCAGGGCGGGGGTGAGCAGCGAGCCGGCGACCGCGAGGATCGAGCCGAGCGCGAGGGCGAGCCAGAGCCCGTCGATGCCGACCGAGACCGCCGCGGAGCGGTCGCCCGCGCCGTACCGGCGCGCGACGGCGGGCGTCGTCGAGTAGGCGAGGAAGACCATCAGCCCGACGATCGTCTGCAGCACCGCCGAGGCGATGCCGAGCCCAGCGAGCGGGGTGACGCCGAGGTGCCCGACGAGCGCGGAGTCGACGATGAGGAACAGCGGCTCGGCCACCAGCGCGCCGAGGGCGGGCACCGCGAGCCGCAGGATGTCGCGGTTCAGCGTCGCCGGCGCAGTGCTCACCCTCCGACCCTACGCACCCCGGCCGACAGAGGATGCCGACACCGGATGCCGCGCCCGACGCGGCATCCTCTCAGGAACATCACAATGAGGTCACAGCCCACAATCGTCTCCCCGGGGGAGTTCTCGGCCACGTGCGGGGGATACCCTGGAACGCATGACCGACGCCCCCCGATCCGGTCTCGCGCTGGAGGAGTTCAGCGCTGAGATCCGCCCGCAGGACGACCTGTTCCGTCACGTCAACGGTGCGTGGCTCGACCGAACCGAGATCCCCGACGACAAGGCCCGCTGGGGGTCGTTCCACCTCATCGCCGAGCAGGCCGAGAAGGACGTCAAGGCGATCATCGAGGAGTCGCAGGACGCCGAGCCCGGCACCGAGGCCCGCAAGATCGGCGACCTCTACACGAGCTTCATGGACACCGAGCGCATCGAGGGCCTCGGCGCCTCACCGCTCGCCCCGCAGCTCGCGCGCGTCGACGAGATCGACAGCATCCCGGCATTCCTCCGCGTGGTGGGCGACCTCGAGCGCGACGGCGTGGGCGGACTCATCCACCTCTACATCGAGCCCGACCCGGGCAACCCCGCGCGGTATGTGCCGTTCGTGATCCAGGGCGGCCTCTCGCTCCCCGACGAGAGCTACTACCGTCTCGAGAACTTCCAGGCCACCCGCATCGCGTTCCGCACCCACATCGAGAAGATGCTCGAGCTCGCCGGCGTGGCCGACGCCGCGGCATCCGCCGACCGCATCGTGGGGATCGAGACCGAGCTCGCCACGCACCACTGGGACAACGTGCGCAGCCGCGACGCCGTCGCCACGTACAACCTGAAGTCGTGGGACGACTTCCAGGCGCTCGTCGGCGTCGACCTCGCTCCGTGGCGCGACGCGCTCGCGCCCGGTCACGCCGACGCGTTCGCCGAGGTCAACGTGTACCAGCCGAGCTTCCTCGAGGGCCTCGGCTCGCTCCTGACCGAGGAGCGCGTCGAGGACTGGAAGGCGTGGCTGCGCTTCGCGATCGTGCACGCCGGCGCCGCCTTCCTGTCGGAGGAGCTCGTCGACGAGAACTTCGCGTTCTACGGCACGCAGCTCACCGGCGTGCCGGTCAACCGCGAGCGGTGGAAGCGCGGCGTCAGCCTCTCGGAGGCCGCGCTGGGCGAGGCCATCGGCCGCGTGTACGTCGAGCGCCACTTCCCGCCCGCGGCGAAGGTCGCGATGGACGAGCTGGTCGCCAACCTCATCGAGGCGTACCGGCAGTCGATCACCGGGCTCGAGTGGATGAGCCCGGCAACGCGCGAGCGGGCGCTGGCCAAGCTCGACGCCTTCACGCCGAAGATCGGGTTCCCGGTCGCATGGAAGGACTACTCGACCCTCGAGATCAGCGCCGACGACCTGGTCGGCAACGTGCGCCGTGCCCACATCTGGGAGCACGACCGCCAGCTCGACAAGGTGGGCAAGCCCATCGACCGCGACGAGTGGTTCATGACCCCGCAGACGGTCAACGCGTACTACAACCCGCTGATGAACGAGATCGTGTTCCCGGCGGCGATCCTGCAGTACCCCTTCTTCGACCCCGAGCGCGACGCGGCGGCCAACTACGGCGGCATCGGGGCCGTGATCGGCCACGAGATCGGCCACGGCTTCGACGACCAGGGCAGCCGCTTCGACGGCGACGGGTCGCTGCGCGACTGGTGGACCGACGACGACCGCGCCGCCTTCGAGCAGCGCACCAAGAGCCTCATCGACCAGTACTCGGCGCTCACCCCGGTGGGTCTCGACGCGCAGCACACGGTCAACGGCGAGCTCACGATCGGCGAGAACATCGGCGACCTGGGCGGGCTCGGCATCGCGATCCGCGCGTACGAGCTCTCGCTCGGCGGCGAGCCGGCGCCCGAGATCGACGGGTACACCGGCATCCAGCGGCTGCTGCTGAGCTGGGGTCAGGTGTGGCAGCAGAAGGGTCGGGATGCCGAGACCATCCGCCTGCTCACGATCGACCCGCACTCGCCGAACGAGTTCCGCTGCAACCAGATCGTCCGCAACGTCGACGCCTTCTACGAGGCGTTCGACGTGACCGAGGGCGACGCCCTCTGGCTCGACGAGGACGAGCGGGTCACCATCTGGTGACCACGGCGGGCGCGTCCCGCCGCATCCTCCTACCCCGAAACACCGAGCACGTCTGAGAACACCGGAAGGATACCCGCCCGTGGGCACTGAGCCCCGAAGGGAAGCAGAGTCGCTGCGGGGGTCGCGACGAAGCACTGCCCGCCGACTGCCGAGGAGGGCGGCAGCCGGACGCCGTTCATTCACGTCGACGCTCAAAGCGCTCGACGACCTCGCCACATCCGGCGCCAAGATCTCGGTGCGCATCACCGACCTCGACCGGGGCACCGCCGTGCTCTCGGGCGACGACTTCGTGACCCTGCCGGTCGCCGGGCTCGGCGTCGTGCCGCTGCTCATCGAGGTCGCCTCCGGGTTCGAGGCCGGGCGACTCGATCCGCTCGAGATCATCGATCGGCACTTCGTCGAGCCGGTCGGCGTCGCCGGGGTGTGGCAGCACCTGAAGGCGCCCGCGCTGCCGCTGTCGGACCTCGCGGTGCTCACCGCCTCGACCGGAGACGCGCTCGCCGCCAACGCGCTGCTCGCCCGGGTGGGGCTGCCGGCGGTGCGGTCGCGCATCGAGCAGCTGGGCCTCGCGCGCTCCGCGCTCCTCGATCGCTTCCGCGACGAGCGCGGCCCCGACGACGCCCCGCACTTCGCGCTCGGTTCGTCGCGCGAGCTCGCCGACGTGTTCGCCGCGCTGGTGAACTCGCAGGCGGTCTCGCCCGGGGTGAGCGCTCAGGTCGCGGAGTGGCTGGCGCTCAACCACGACCTCTCGCTCGTCGCCTCGGCGACCGGTCTCGACCCGTTCTCGCACGAGAACGACGCCCACGGTCTGCTCTTCATCAACAAGACGGGCCGGGATGCCGGAATCCGTGTCGAGGCGGGTGTGCTGGCCGGCCCGCGCGCCGGGGTCTCGTACGCGCTCATCGTGTGCTTCGACGACCTGTCGATCGCCCACCGGCTGCGGGCGCACGACGCGTTCCGCACCCTCGGCGTCGACCTCATGGAGTACGTGTTCTAGAAGACGATCGTGTGGTTGCCGTGGCGGATCACGCGGTCCTGCGCGTGCCACAGCACGGCCCGCGAGAGCACCTGGCGCTCGACGTCGGCACCGCGGCGGGCGAGCTCGGTGACGGTGTCGGCGTGCGTCACGCGGATGGTGTCCTGGTCGATGATCGGCCCCTCGTCGAGGTCGCCGGTGACGTAGTGCGAGGTCGCGCCGATCAGCTTGACGCCGCGCTCCTTCGCCTTCTTGTACGGCTCGGCGCCGATGAAGGCGGGGAGGAAGGAATGGTGGATGTTGATCACCGGCACCCCGAGCTGCTCGAGGAAGTCGGGCGAGAGGATCTGCATGTAGCGGGCCAGCACCACGAAGTCGACGTTGCCCTTGAGCAGTTCGACGATCTTCGCCTCCGACGCCGACTTGTCGGGGCCGGGCACCGACGGCACGTGGAAGAACGGCACGCCGAACGAGCGCACGTCTTCGGCCGAGGTGGTGTGGTTCGAGATGACCATCGGCACCGTGACGGGCAGGTCGCCCCGACGGTGCCGCCACAGCAGGTCGAGGAGGCAGTGGTCCTGCTTCGAGGCCAGGATCGCCATGCGCTTGGGCACGGACTGGTCGGTGAGCGACCACTCCAGGTCGAACCCCGCGAGGGCCTCGGCGATGTCGGCCTCGATCTGGGGCCGCGCCGCCGCGAACGAGGGACGGTGGAACACCACGCGCTGGAAGTACGCGCCCCCGGTCGGGTCGTCGGAGTACTGGTCGAACGCCACGATGTTCCCGCCGATGCGCGTGATCATCGCCGACACTGCCGCGACGATGCCCGGCTTGTCGCTGCCGTGGACGATCAGGCAGGCGTGGTCGGAGAGAAGATGCGGGGATGCGGGCACGGCCATGTGTCGATTCTGCCGTGTCGGCGGGGGAGGTGCGCGCCGCGCTACGCGCCGCTCCCTCGCGGCAGGCGCACCTCCGCGCGCAGACCGCCCTCGGCACGCGCCTCGAGGAGGAGCATCCCGCCGTGCGCGCGGACGATGCTCTGCACGATGGCGAGGCCCAGCCCGACGCCCGCGTCGTCGCCGCGGATGCGCTCGGTCCCGCGCTGGAACGGCTCCGTGAGCGACGAGACGAGCGCGGGGCTCATCTTCTCGCCGCTGTTCTCGATCAGGATGATCGCTGCTCCTGCGACAGCGGAGGTCGTGACCCGCACGAACCCGCCGTCACCGGCGTTGTGCACGATCGCGTTGTGTATGAGGTTCGTCGCCATCTGCAGCAGGAGTGCCGGTGAGCCGATCGCGGATGCGGGTTCGCCTGCGACCTCGATCGTGATGCCGAGGCGCTCGGCGAGCGGGAGCAGCGTCTCGGCGGACTGTTCGGCGACGAGGGAGAGGTCGACCTCCTCACGCGCGAAGGCTCCCTGGTCGGCGCGGCTCAGCACGAGGAGCGCCTCGGTGAGGTCGATCGCGCGCGTGTTGACCGAGCGCAGCCGTTCGATGAGGTCGTCGACGTCGCGGTCGGGGTCGGAGCGGGCGACGTCGAGCAGCGCCTGCGTGATCGCGAGCGGTGTGCGCAGCTCGTGCGACGCGTTCGCCGCGAATCGCCGCTGCTCGGCGACCTGTGCCTCGAGCCGCCCGAGCATGATGTCGAAGCTGTCGGCCAGCTCGCGGAACTCGTCGTCGGGCCCCTCGAGTCGGATGCGATGCGACAGCGACCCGCTCGCGGTCTGGCGCACCGCGTGGGTGATCCGGGTGAGCGGTGCGAGCATGCGTCCGGCGAGGAACCAGCCCCCGGCCACGCCGACGACGAGGAGGAAGGCGAGCGCCCACGCGACCGCGGGGGCGAACGCCCGCACCAGATCGCCCCGGTTGGGCACGAACGGTCCGTCGACGTTGATCGGGCCTGCGGGCACGTATCGCAGCAGGAAGACCCACACCACCGCGAGGAGAAGCCCGCCCGCGGCCATGAGGAACACGGCATAGCTGATCGTGAGGCGGAGGCGGACGCTGATGCCCGGTTCCCTAGTCATCGTCGGCACCGCCGCTCGCGGCATCCTGTCCGGTCGCCATCCGGTAGCCGGACCCCGGGACCGTCGCGATCAGCCAAGGCTCGCCGAGCCGCTTGCGCAGGGTCGACACGGTGATGCGCACCGCGTTGGTGAACGGATCGGCGTTCTCGTCCCACGCCCGCTCGAGCAGCGACTCCGCGCTGACCACACCGCCGTCCGCGGCGACGAGCACCTCGAGCACGGCGAACTGCTTGCGCGTGAGCGCGACGTATCGACCATCGCGATAGACCTCGCGGCGGAACGGATCGAGCCGCAGTCCCGCGAACTCGAGGACCGGCGGGCGATGGTGCGCGCGCCGGCGGTCGAGCGCGCGCAGCCGGAGCACCAGCTCCTGCATGACGAAGGGCTTGGTGAGGTAGTCGTCGGCGCCGAGCTCGAACCCCGATGCCTTGTCGTCGATGCGGTCAGCCGCGGTGAGCATCAGGATCGGGATGCCGCTGCCCGAGGCCACGATGTGGGCGGCGACCTCGTCGCCCGACGGGCCCGGGATGTCGCGGTCCAGCACGGCGATGTCGTAGCTGTTGACGCCCAGCAGCTCGAGCGCGGTGTCACCGTCGCCCGCGACATCGGAGGCGATCGCCTCGAGACGGAGGCCGTCGCGGATCGCCTCCGCCAGGAGCGGCTCGTCCTCGACGATCAGCACGCGCATGAGTCGATGCTAGGCGTGGTCGCGGCTTCTGCCGAGGCGGCGGCGCCCGGAGCGAGGCGGGGAGAGAACGGGATGCCGCGCCCGGTCGCGTCGGCGATGAGCACGAGGAGCACGAGTGCCGCGACGATCGCGACGACCACCGCGGTCACCGCGCGGACGCGACCCGGGTGCGAACGCGCGGTCAGCCGGGCGAGGCCCGCGCCGACGATCGCTCCGGCGATGTTGGTGATGACGTCGGTGACATCGCTCACGCCGACCGCCAGCACGAACTGCGCGAGTTCGAATCCGATGCTCGTCGCCGCCGCGGCGGCTCCCACCCGCCACATCGGCAGCGCCGGCGCGAGCATCCGCAGCACGAGACCGAAGGGGACGAAGACCAGCACGTTGCCGATGACCTCCCACGCGGCACTCGCTCCTGCGGTGTCGGTCGCAGCGAACGGCAGCAGCTTGATGCGACGCAGGTCGCTGTCGCCGACGTAGGGATCGTGCAGCTTCCACAGCACCAGCCAGGCGAGGAGTGCGAGGTACAAGGCGAAGAGGGCGACCAGCACGATCCGCCGGGCGCCGGTGCGATCGGCCGGCGGCTCAACGCTGCAGCCTCGGGTCGCGGGTCGGATCCGCGTACAGCCCGGGGCAGCCGTCGTCGGGCGCGCTCGCGACCAGTTCGAAGTGCCATGGCTCGTTGTCGTAGACGCGGCACAGGCCGTAGGCGGCTCCGTGCTCGGCCAACCAGTCCATCGCGTCGTACGAGCCGATGTCGACCGCATCTCCGGCGACGTGCAGCGAGGTCTCGGCGCTCGCGACCCACCGTGCGGCCTCCGCCTCGGACCCGTACTGCGCGACCGCGTCGCGCAGCAGCTGCTTCTGCAGCGCGGGGGAGCGCCAGCCGCTCGTGACGAGGATGCGGATGCCGTCTCCTGCGGCAGCGGAACCGGCCGCCTCGAGGGCGCTGAGGAGCGCCGGGTCGAGGTTGGCGATGCCGGCGAGACTCCGGTCGCCGACGTCGGCCCCGTCGGGGAGCACGCCGTCGGCGTGGGTGAGCCCGTCACCGGCGCCGCTCGGTGGCGCTGCCGGGGCGTTCGCCGGCGCAGCGGCGGCCGAGTCGCCGGGCGCGGCGCCGGCGTCGATCGTGGCGGAGGATGCGGGGCGGGATGCCGCGGCCTGCGCGACGAGGAGACCGGCGGTCACACAGGCGAGGATCACGAAGCCGAGGACGGTCGACACGACGGCGCGCCGGCGGCTGAGGGGTGGTGCGGAACTGCTCATGCGTCCAGTCAACGCGCGGGCGTGTTGCACCCCCGTATGCGCAGACGCGTATGCCGACGATATGCCGGGCGGTCACAATGGAGATCGATCAGAGAGGATCGGCCATGCCCGCCACCTTCGTGTACGACGCCGTGCGCACGCCCTTCGGGCGAGCAGGAGGCGCGCTCGCCGGCATCCGCCCCGACGACCTCGCCGCGCGCGTGATGGCGGCGACCGTCGAGCGCACCGGCCTCGACCCCGTGCGCATCGATGACGTGATCTTCGGCGATGCCAACCAGGCGGGTGAAGACAACCGCAACGTCGCGCGGCTGGGGGCGCTGCTGGCGGGCTTCCCGACATCCCTGACCGGGGTCACGGTCAACCGGCTGTGCGCGTCGAGCCTCGAGGCGGTCATCCAGGGGGCGCGTGCGATCGAGTGCGGCGACGCGTCGATCGTGCTCGCGGGCGGCGTCGAGTCGATGAGCCGCGCGCCCTATGTCGTCGAGAAGGCGCCGCGCCCGTACCCGGCCGTGGGGAACACGACGATGTGGAACACCGCCATCGGCTGGCGGATGACCAACCCCGTGCTGCCGACGCCGTGGACGATCTCCAACGGGCAGGCCGCCGAGAAGATCGCACGCGAGTGGGGAATCGCACGCGAGGAGCAGGATGCCTTCGCCGTGCGCTCGCACCGGCTGGCGGCGGCCGCGTGGGCGGCGGGCGTCTACGACGCCGAGACCGTCGGAGTGCCGGGTGTGGAACTCGCGCGCGACGAGGGGATCCGCGACGACACGTCGCTTGAGGCGCTCGGGGGGCTCCGGGCGCTGTTCGCCGACGACGGCACCGGCAGTGTGACCGCCGGAAACTCCTCGCCGATCAACGACGGGGCCTCCGCGGTGCTCCTGGGCGCCGAAGGTGCGCTCGACCTCGAGCCGCTCGCCCGGATCACGGGACGCGGCGCTCACGGCGTCGACCCCGACCTGTTCCCGATCGCCCCGATCGAGGCGGCGAACACGGCGCTCGCCCGCGCGGGGCGCACGTGGGCCGACGTCGATGTGGTCGAGCTGAACGAGGCGTTCGCCTCGCAGTCGCTCGCGTGCATCGCCGGCTGGCCCGACCTCGACCCCGAGAAGGTCAACATCCACGGTGGCGCGCTGGCGATCGGGCATCCGCTCGGCGCGTCGGGCGGTCGGATCATCGGCCATGCGGCGCACGAACTCGCGCGGCGCGGCGGGGGCGTCGCGGTCGCGGCGATCTGCATCGGCGTGGGGCAGGGGCTTGCGGTCGTGCTCGAGCGCTGATCCGGCTTCGGGGCGTTTCGTCTCGCTCCGCTCGCTCAACGGCCGGGTCGCCTTTCGGTCGTTGAGCGAGGAGCGGAGCGACGAGACGAAACGGCTCGGAGCGGCTCGCGCGACGACCGGGTTGCCCGCTCACCGGCAGGATCGCTCGCGCGACGACCGGGTTGCCCGCTCACCGGCCGGGTCGCCGTGTGCGGGCCGTAGCCTGGGCGCATGGCCTTCACGCGCGACTCGATCCCCGACCTCGGCGGACGCGTCGCCGTCATCACCGGTGCGAACGGAGGGCTCGGCCTCGCGACCGCCCAGGCCTTCGCGGCGAAGGGCGCGCACGTGGTGATGGCCGTGCGCGACCTCGACAAGGCGGCGATCGCGGCGGACGAGATCCGTGCCGAGACCCCGCACGCGTCGTTCGAGATCGTCGAGCTCGACCTCGGCTCCCAGGCATCCGTCGTCGGCGCATCCCGGCGCATCGCCGACGCGCATCCTTCGGTCGACATCCTCGTGAACAACGCCGGAGTGATGGCGATGCCCGAGCGGGTCACCGAAGACGGCTTCGAGATGCAGATGGGCGTCGACCACCTCGGGCACTGGACCCTCACGGCATCGCTGTTGCCGGCGCTGCTGGCGGCACCCGCGGCGCGCGTGGTGACGGTCAGCTCGACCGCCCATCACTTCGGCCGGTCCATCGATCTCGAGAACCCCTACCGACGCGGCCATTACAGCGCGTGGCCGGTCTACGGCAACGCGAAGCTCGCGAACTACCACTTCGGGCTGGGGCTGCAGGAGCGCTTCGCGCGCGCCGGGGTTCACGCGCAGAGCCTCATCGCCCACCCCGGACTCACGCACAGCGATCTGCAGGTGCGCACTGTGCGCGAGGGCGGCGGCGGGCGCATGGCTGCATTCTTCGCCGACCTGACGGCGCGCGTCGGAATGACCACCGCCGACGGCGCGATGCCTCAGGTGCGCGCCGCGACCGACCCGGCGGCGAAGGGCGGCGAGTTCTACGGACCCCGCTGGATGAACACCGGACGGCCGGTGCGCCTGCCCGTTCTCCGCCCGGGGCGACGTCGCGCGATCGAGAAGCTGTGGGAGTTCTCCGAGCGTGAGACGGGCGTGCCCATCGAGGTGTGAGCCCGGTGCTAGCGGACGCCCTTCATGAGGGCGAGCACGGGCTTCACCGAGAGGATCAGCGCGATGCCGAGCGCGATCGCGATGAGGCCGAGGATGGTGAAGTACGGCACCTCGTCGTCGGGGTTGTAGAACTGGGCGAGCCAGCCGGCGATCGCGGTGCCGAGGGCGACCGACAGGAAGTACAGCGACACCATCTGGGTGTGGAACCGCTCGGGGGCGAGCTTGGTGGTCACCGACAGCCCGGGCGGCGAGATGAAGAGCTCGGCGATCGTGAACACGAGCAGGATGCCGACGATCGCGATGAGCGGCGTCGAGTTCTCTCCCCCGCCCGAGAAGGGGAGGAACAGCAGGAACGCGATGCCCATGATGATCGCGCCGAGTCCGAACTTCGTCGGGGCGGACGGCGCCCGGTCGCCGAGCTTCGTCCAGATCGCGGCGAAGACGCCGGACAGGATGATGACGAACACCGGATTGATCGAGTTGACCCACGAGATCGGCATCGTCCAGCCGAAGATCGTGCGGTCGAGCCGCTCGTCGGAGTAGACCGTGAGCACCGTGAACTGCTGCTGGTACAGCGACCAGAAGCCGACGTTGACGATGAAGAGCGGGATGAACCCGAACACCCGTGACCGGTCGACCGCGGTGATGTGCTGCGAGCCGATGATGACGATGAAGTACGCGATCGCCGCGGCCAGCGTGACGACGATCACGATGCCGGCGAGGTTGGCGGGCTGGATGACCCCCGTCACCACTCCGAGCACGACGACGGCGATGCCGGCGAGCCCGATGCCCGCGGCGGCGGCGTAGCGGTTGCGCGGCAGGGGATTGGCGACGACGCGCGACGCGGGAGGCAGGTTCTTGCGCCCGAACGAGTACTGCGTGAGACCGATCGCCATGCCGAGCGCGGCCGCGCCGAAGCCCCAGTGGAAGCCGACGTTGTCCTGCAGCCATCCCGTGATGAGGGGGCCGAGGAAGGCGCCGAGGTTGATGCCGAGGTAGAAGAGCGAGAACCCGGCGTCGCGCCGCGGATCCTTCGCGGCATACAGCGTGCCGACGACGGCCGTCGCGTTGGCCTTCAGCCCGCCCGAGCCGAGGGCCACGAGCACGAGCCCGACTCCGAGGCCCCACACGTTCGGCAACACGGCGAGGGCGATGTGCCCCGCCATGATGACGATCGCGCTGTAGAAGAGCACCCGCTCCGACCCGAGGATGCGGTCGGCGAGCCACGCACCGAGGATCGTGGCGAGGTAAACCGAGCCACCGTAGGCGCCCACGATGCCCGTCGCGATCTCGCGATCGATGCCGAGGCCGCCGTCGGAGACCGAGAAGTACATGTACAGGAGGAGGATGCCCTGCATGCCGTAGAAGCTGAACCGCTCCCACATCTCGACGCCGAAGACCGTGGCGAGCGCCCGCGGCTGGCCGAAGAACCGGGTGTCGGTGACGCCCTGGCCGCCGGTCGCCGTCACCGCGGCGGCATCCGTCCCGCTGCTGTCGGCCGCGATCGCACCGTCGCCCGCGGTCGCCGCCGCGGCTGCCGCGCCGTCGGGCGGCCCGACCGGGATCTGCTCGGGCTCACGGCCGTCCTGCGCGTCCATGGCGTCAGGCTAGCGGGCGGGCGCCGCCGGGCGACAGGGGGTGCCCGCCACGGCTGATCACTCGGGAAGCGAGGGATGCCGCTCGTGGGGATCGCTGTGGCGGGGGATGAACACGGCCACCGCGAACGCCACGAGTGCGGCTGCGCCGCCCAGCACGAACGACAGCTGGAAGGAGAAGCCGCTCGGCACGGGGACCCCGTCGACGTCGATCGCGTAGGAGGCGAGCACGGCGCCGATGACCGCCGCCGCGGTGCTCGTGCCGAGCGAGCGGAACAGCGCGTTGAGGCCGTTGGAGGCGCCGGTCTCGGACTGGGGGACCGAGCGCATGATGAGCATCGGCATGGCCGCATAGCCGAAGCCGATGCCCACGCCGATGCCGATGTTCGCGACCACCAGGTGCCACACCTCGGACTGGAAGACGAGGGTGAACGAGTAGGTCGCGAGGAGGGCGAGCGCGCCGACGACGAGCAGCAGCTTCGGGCCGACGGTGCGGGCCAGCTGCCCGGAGAACGGCGAGATGACCATCATCACGAGGCCGGCCGGCATGACCACGAGACTCGCGGCCAGCAGTGACAGCCCGAAGCCGCCGACGGCGATCGGCAGCTCGAGGATCTGCGGGTAGACGACGTTCGACGCGAACAGCGAGAAGCCCATCGCGATCGAGGCGATGTTGGTGAGGAGCACCGCGGGCCGCGCGGCGACGCGCAGATCGAGCAGCGGCTCGTCGATGCGCAGCTCGTACCAGCCCCACAGCAGCAGCACCGCGATGCCGCCGATGCCGCTCACGAGCACCGCCGGCGATCCCCAGCCCCATTCGTTGCCGCGCGACACCGCCAGCAGGACGCCGATGAGGCCGACCGCGAGGCCGGCGGCGCCGACGTAGTCGAATCGCCCGGCGGTGCGCAGCACGCTCACCGGCACGATCCACCACACCAGCGCGAAGACCACGGCGCCGAGGCCCGCGGCGACCCAGAAGAGCAGATGCCAGTCGCTGCGCTCGGTGATGAGGGCGCTGATCGGAAGCCCGATCGCGCCGCCGACGCCGAGTGTCGCGCTGATGAGGGCGATGGCCGAGTCGACGCGGTTCTCGTGCAGCACGTCGCGGAGGATCGAGATGCCCAGCGGGATGACGCCGGTGACGGCGCCCTGCAGGGCGCGACCGATGATGATGCCGACGATCCCGGTGGAGAGGGCGGCGATCACCGAGCCGAGCACGAGGAGCGCGAGCAGCCACATCACGATGCGGCGCTTGCCGTACATGTCGCCGAGGCGGCCCGCGATCGGGGTGATGACCGCGGCCGCGAGGAGCGTGGAGGTCACCACCCAGGCGGTGTCTTCGCGGCTCGCATCGAGGAGTTCGGGCAGCTTCGACTGGATCGGCACGACGAGCGTGAACATGAACGATGAAGCGAGCCCGGCGATCGCGAGCACCGCGACGATCGCCCCCTGCGGGGGCATCCGGGTGAGGTTCCTGCGCGCGTCCTCATCCCGTGGTGCCATCGGTCCAGGCTATCCGGCGGCGAGGGCACCGGCTCCGTGCTCGGCGACCTCGTGCGCGGACTGCTGCAGACGACGCGTCACCGCCTCGATCCACGCCGGAAGGCTGCGGTGGGCCTCGGGGGTGTCGGGGTGGCGCCACCGCACGTGCAGGCCGTCGTCGTTGATGACGAACCACACCATCACGCCGTCGGTCTCGACGGTGGCCGAGACGTACTGCACGTCGAACCCGCCGTCCACGCCGAGCGGCATGCGCCGCGTGTCGAGCCATGACAGCGCGAACATCCCCGGCGGCTCCACCATGCCGCCGTGGGGCGCGAGCAGCGGGCCGAGCGGATGCGACCCGAGGCTGATCGCGTCGCGGACCGCGTCGGAGCACGCGCGCGGGTCGGGATCGGGCAGTTCGATCACCGAGTTGGTGATGAACCACCCCACCGCGTCGTTCCAGCGCGGGTCGTACCGGCTGTGCACGGGGAAGACCGCGCGCAGCGGCACGCCGGCGAGATCGAGCGTCGCGGCTGACAGCGCTGAGAGTGCGAGCGCGGTCGGCCGCACGCCGAGGCGCTCCGCGTTCGACGACAGCCGATGCCAGCCGTCGGCGTCGAGCACGTCGTCCACGGCGACCACCGCAGGTCGCGCCCGGTCGACGTCGCCGAGCGGCAGCGGGAAGACGGGCATCGCCCCCTGCCCCGCGTCGAGCACCCGACCCCACCGCGCCGCGACGTCGGCGGGCGCGGGCGGGCGGGCGTCGAGCATCGCGGTGTGCTCCGAGAAAGCCGGCACGGAGCGGGGCAGGCGCGAACCCGCCGGGCGCCCGTCGTGCAGATCGTCGATGCACTCGGCGAGGTCGCGCACGAGCACGAGCAGCGACCACATGTCGACGTTCGCGTGGTCGGACGCGATCACGAGCATCGGCCGGGGGTCGGC
The DNA here is from genome assembly GCF_017831975.1 of Microbacterium terrae. NCBI lineage: Bacteria > Bacillati > Actinomycetota > Actinomycetes > Micrococcales > Microbacteriaceae > Microbacterium > Microbacterium terrae. Next base: position 3,526,067 of record NZ_JAFDSS010000001.1, read on the forward strand.
ATCGGTCGACACGGGCCCCGGCTTCACGAGGCAGACGCGGTGCGACGGCTGCGCGAACGGCGTGCACGCGGCGTCGAGGATGCCGGCGAGCACAGCACGCGGGTCGACGTCGTCGGCGACGTCGTGCTCCTCCCACCCGTGAGCCTCGATGTCGGCGGCGCGCAGGCGCAGCCGGCCGTCGTCGTCGCGGTCGAACACCGTCTGCAGCGCACCGTGCCGCTCGACGACGGCCGCCCAGGCCTGCGACACCTCGCTGCGGGCGACCTGCTCCGGGAGGCGGAACGCGATCGCCATCCACGAACCGCGGCGGTCGCCGGCCTCGACGTGGCGCCGCTGGTCGAACGAGATCGGCAGCGCCGGTCCGTCCGTCGTATGCGCGGCGAGGACGAGACTGTGGATGCGCCCGCGCGGGAGCGTCATCTGGGTCACGGTCGTCAGTCGCATGGCGCCGTAGTCTAGGGGTCCGCAATGTCGTCTCTGTGTGGGGGAGGTCACGTGCCCAGACTCGCCGTCGGTGATGTCGCCCTCGACTACGACATCTCGGGTTCGTCCGGGCCCCTCGTGGTGCAGCTGCACGGTCTCACCTCGTCTCGCGCGCAGGACGCGCAGCTCGGGCTCGACCTCGGACGCGCGCTGCGCGGTCACCGCGTGCTGCGCTACGACGCGCGCGGGCACGGCGAGTCGACCGGGGACGACGACCCCCGCTCGTACCGGTGGACCAATCTCGCTCGCGACCTGCTCGCGCTGCTCGACCACGTCGCCCCCGGGGAGGCGGTGCACGCCGTGGGGCCGTCGATGGGCACCGGCACGCTGCTGCACGCCGCCAAGCGTCACCCCGAGCGGTTCGCGAGCCTCACGCTCGCGGTGCCGCCGACCGCCTGGACGACCAGGCCGCTGCAGCAGCGCGTGTACCGGGTGAATGCCGCGCGCATCGAGCGCGAAGGCCTCGCCGCGTTCCTCGCGAGCGCCACGGCTGCCGTGCCGCCCGCGCTCGCCGACGCGCCCACGACCGCTCCGAGCGTGGCGGAGGGGCTGCTCCCGACGGTGCTGCGGGGTGCCGCGAGCACGGACTTCCCGAGCGAGAAGACGGTCTCGCGCATCACGACGCCGAGCCTCATTCTGGCGTGGACGGCCGATCCGGCGCATCCGGTCACCACGGCGAAGCGGCTGAAGAAGCTGCTTCCCGACGCCCGTCTCGTGCTCGCCCGCACCCCGTACGGGATCATGGCGTGGCCGGGGCTGTTCGCCGAGCACGTCGCCACGACCGGCGACCGCTGAGATCGGCGCGGGCGTAACGTGGGGCTGTGCGAGACGAGTCCGACCCCGCGATCCTGATCCGTCCCCTCGACACGGTCGAGGAGGTGCACCGCGCCTCCGACGTGCTGGCCGAGGTGTGGGGCGGCGACCGCGGCGGGATGCCGCCCAATCTGCTGCGTGCCCTGGCGCACTCGGGCAACTACGCGGTCGGGCTGTACGCGGGCGAGCGCATGGTGGGAGCATCCGTCGCGTTCTTCGCCGTTCCCGCCGCGCGCTCGATGCACAGCCACATCACCGGCGTGCTGCCGGGCCTGCAGAGCCGCGGTCTCGGCCGCGTGCTCAAGCAGCATCAGCGCGAGTGGGCCCTCGCCCGCGACGTCGGCCAGATCACCTGGACGTTCGATCCGCTCGTGGCCCGCAACGCCCACTTCAACCTGCGCGTTCTCGGCACGCGGGTGACCGAGTACCTCGTCGACCACTACGGGCCCATGGACGACGGCGTCAACCGCGGCGACGAGACCGACCGCATCATGGTGACGTGGGCGCTCGCCGCACCGCCCGTCGCCACTCCCGCCGACGCCCTGGTGGTCGCCACGGTCGCGGTGCCCCACGACATCGAGGCGCTGCGCCGCGATGCCCCGGCCGAGGCCGCGCAGTGGCGTCGGCGTGTGCGTGACGAGATCCTCGCGCACCAGGCCGCGGGCCTGCGCATCGGCGGATTCGACGACGAACGCGGGTATCTGCTCGTGCGCGCCTGATCCGAGTCCGGCCCGACGTATCACCGCGGGGCCCCCGTTCTCTTCGTGGAGGAAGAGGAAGGGCGCATCATGCACGAGCACGTCGAGAACCTGCTGGAGGCGATCGCACGGCTGTTCTCCGTGAATCGCGTCATAGACGCGCCCCGTTCGCGTCACATGGGTGACGGACATCGCATCAGGACGGAAGGGGCCGCCATGAACACGCGCATCACGCCGCGCACGTCGCGCACCACACGCAAGCCTTCGCTCGCCGGGATCCCGCGGCACCTCCGCCCCCGCCGGGTGCGGACGACGTTCGTGGCACCCGAGCAGATCCTCGAGGCGATCTGACAGCTCCGGTGGAGCCGGGCGCCCGGTCGACGCAGCCGCGGGTCTAGCCTGTGGGCATGCCCATCGCCAGGCCCGCTGCCGCCGTCTCGCTCGAGGGATTCGAGCTGCGGGTGCTGCAGCTGCCGCTCGTCTCGCCGTTCACGACCTCGTTCGGCACCGAGGCGGTGCGCGAGGTGATCGTCGCGCGCGCGCTCACCGCCGACGGCGACGGCTGGGGCGAGATCGTCACCGGCGAGGCGCCGCTGTACTCGAGCGAATACACGCAGGGGGCGTGGGATGTCGCGCTGCGCTTCCTCGCGCCGGCGCTCCTCGAGCGAGGACGCATCGCGCCCGAGCAGGTGTCCGCCGTGCTGGAGCCGTACAAGGGGCACCGCATGGTGAAGGCCGGGCTCGAGCTCGCGGTCCTCGATGCCGCGCTGCGGGCCGAGGGCCGGTCGCTCGCGGAGTACCTCGGCGCCGTGCGCGACCGGGTGCCGAGCGGGGTGTCGGTGGGGATCCAGCGCGACCCCGAGGCGCTCGTCGACGCGGTCGCAGGCTACCTCGACGACGGCTACGTGCGCATCAAGATCAAGATCAAACCCGGACGCGACATCGACGACACTGCCGCGGTGCGCGAGGCGTTCGGCGGCATCCCGCTTCAGGTCGACGCGAACTCCGCCTACACGCTCGCCGACGTCGACACCCTCGCCGCGCTCGACCGCTTCGACCTCCTCCTCATCGAGCAGCCGCTGCAGGAGGACGACATCGTCGACCACGCCGTGCTCGCGAAGCGGCTGCGCACCCCGGTGTGCCTCGACGAGTCGATCGTCTCGGCGAAGGCGGCGACGGATGCTCTCGCCCTGGGCTCGGCCGCGATCATCAACATCAAGGCGGGTCGGGTCGGCGGCTACCTCGAGGCGCTCGCGATCCACGACCTCTGCGTCGGCACAGGCGTGCCGGTGTGGTGCGGCGGCATGCTCGAGACGGGCATCGGCCGCGCGGCCAACGCGGCGCTCGCCGCACTCCCGGGTTTCACCCTGCCGGGCGACATCTCGGCGTCGGCTCGCTTCTACACCCACGACATCGTCACCGAGCCCGCCGTGATCGAGGACGGTCACGTACGGGTCCCGACGGGCGACGGCATCGGCGTCGAGATCGATCACGATGCCCTCGACGCCGTCACCGTCGCACGCGAGGTGGTGCACCGGCCGTGAAGCGGCGCGCCGTCGCGGTCGCGCTGGGGCTCGCGGTCCTCGCGGGGGTCGCCGGCTGCGCGGCTCCGGACGCCGCGCCCGGGCCGCCTCCCGCCGGCGTCGACGTGGAGTTCGCACAGCTGCGCTCCGACGTCGCGGCACGCCAGGCCCAGGTGCGCATCATCAACGCGAGCGACGAGACCCTCGAGGTAGGCGACGTCACCGTCGTCGATCCGCGGTTCGATGGCGCGGCGACTCGCGTCATCGCCGGGCGGACCAGCACCGTGCCGGCCGGGTCGACCGTCGACGTGCGCGTGCAGCTGCCGCCGATGGCCTGCGGGTCGGACGATCTGGCCGAGGACGTGACGACCGTCCAGCTCGTGCTGGGCTACCCCGATCGCGACGTGGCACCGGCTCCGGCTCCGGTCGAGGCGCCGCTGCCCGATCCGCTCGACGTGCTCGGGCCGCTCCACGAGCGGGAGTGCCGCGCGCAGGCGCTCGCCGGAGCGGCATCCGTCTCGTTCAGCGCATTCCGGCCGTCGGGCCCGGGCGCGCCCGCCGCCCTCGAGCTGACCGTCGCGCCGACCGGCGAGGGCACGGCCGAGATCACGGGCATCCAGACGACCAATCTGCTGACCTTCGGGCAGAGCGCGAGCGGCGCCGTCGACGAGTACCCCCTCGCCGTCGCCGTCGGCGAGGGGGATGCCGACCCGACGGTGATCGAGCTTCCGCTGGTGCCGCTGCGCTGCGACCCGCACGCCGTGCAGGAGGACAAGCGCGGCACGATCTTCGACCTCGCGATCGCCGTCGACGGGGTGCCGGGCGAGATCGAGCTCGCGGCCGATGAAGACATGCGCGGCGCGATCCTCGCCTGGGTGGCCGACTGGTGCCAGTTCGGCGGTTAGCCGCCGACAGGGGCGCTGGGGAGACTGACCGAGCGATGGATCCCTTGGCGCCGCAGTCGTAGGCTGACGCGCATGTCCCCGAGCACCGTCGCTCCCGACGACCCGGCCGCCGCGCGCGGCATCGGCCGCCGTGCCCAGTCCGACGTCTACCGCGCCGGCATCAGCGGGACGAGACCGCTCGTGCCCGTCGACGCCGACGCTCTCGAGCGTTCGGCCCGCGGGGCGCTCAGCGCCGAGGCGTTCGCCTACATCGCCGGGGGCGCGGGTGCCGAGCGCACCGTGGCGGCCAATCGCGCGGCCTTCGGCCGCCTGCAGGTGTGGCCGCGGGTGCTGCGCGACGTGTCCGATCGCGACCTCTCGGTCGACTTCCTCGGCGTCCGCCGCCCCGCTCCGCTGCTGCTCGCCCCGCTCGGCGTCATGGAGATGGCCCATGCCGACGCCGATCTGGCCGTCGCACGCGCCGCCGCCGCCCTCGGCATCCCGTACACGCTCTCCAATCAGGCGTCGTTCCCGATGGAGCAGGTGCGGGATGCCGCGCCCGCCGGCGCACGGCTGTTCCAGCTGTACTGGTCGGCGTCGCACGAGCTGAACGCCTCGCTGCTGCGCCGGGCCGAGGCATCCGGATGCGAGGCGATCGTGATCACGCTCGACACGCACCTGCTCGGCTGGCGCACGCGCGATCTCGACCTGGCGTACGTGCCGTTCACGCGCGGGATGGGGATCGCCCAGTACACGAGCGACCCGGTGTTCCGGCGGCTCGTGCGCGAGCGGACGAGCGGTGTGCGCTCACACGCCGACGCGCCGCCGCCGGTGCGCATCACGCCCAAGGCGGTGCTGGCGGGCATGTCGATCGCGCGCGGAGGCGCGCCCCTGACCGGATCCCGCAGCCTCCGGCAGAACCTGCGCTCGCCGCTGCCCCGCGCGGCGGTCGAGACGTTCCTCGACGTGTTCTCGACCCCGGCGCTCACCTGGGACGACCTCGCGAAGGCACGGGAGTGGACACGCCTGCCGATCCTGCTGAAGGGCGTCGTGCATCCCGACGACGCGGCGCGGGCCCTCGATGCCGGCGTCGACGGAATCTGGATCTCGAACCACGGCGGCCGCCAGATCGACCAGTCGGTGCCCACGCTCGACGTGCTCCCCGCGATCGCGGAGCGGGTGGCCGGTCGCGTGCCGATCGTGTTCGACTCGGGTGTGCGGCAGGGATCCGACGCGTTCATCGCGCTGGCGCTCGGCGCCACCGTCGTCGCCCTCGGACGCCCGTACGCGTACGGACTGGGGATCGCGGGCGAGGCCGGCGTGCGCGAGGTGGTGCGCAACGTGCTCGCCGAGCTCGACATCACCCTGGGGCTCTCCGGACACACGACGATCGGCGACGTCGGCGCAGACGCGCTGCGCGCCGTGTGACGGCGGCACGCCTGGCGGTGATTCCGGGGGACAGCCCCCGCGTGCCGAGCGGATGCTTCGCCCTAGGCTGAGCCTGTGACCACGCCTCCTCCGCCCCCGATCCCTCCGCAGCACTACGGCGCAGCCCCGGTGCAGCCGATGAGCCCCGCCGACGAGAAGCTGTGGGCCACCCTGATCAACGTCGGCGGTGTGTTCTTCAGCTTCTTCCCCGCGCTGATCGGCTACCTCGTCCTGAAGGACCGCGGGCCGTTCGTCCGTGCACACTCCGCGACGGCGCTGAACTTCCAGCTCACGCTGATCATCGCCTACATCGTGGGCAGCATCCTCAGCGTCATCGTCATCGGCATCTTCATCCTCATCGCGGCCTACGTGCTGAACATCGTGTTCTGCATCGTCGCCGCCGTGAAGGCGAACCAGGGTCAGTGGTACACGTACCCGATGGCGATCGCCTTCGTGCGCTGATCGGAATGATGCCGATACGCTGACGGCGCCTGCGAGGCCTACGCTGTAGCCATGGCCACTCGCCCCCCGCGACAGACCTCATCGACGTCGATCAGCACCGCCCGCTCACGCGCGCGCCGGGGAGGTGCTCTGGCACTCCTCACCGCGCTCGCGCTGACGGGCTGCTCGTTCGCCGACGACGGCGGCGGCGACTTCGGCGACGGCGACTTCGTCGACGACGGCTGCACCAGCGTCGTCGTCGCGACCTCGTCGGAGAAGGTCAACATGCTCGACGAGCTCGCCGACGCCTTCAAGGAGTCTCCTGAGCATGACGCGCTCGACGAGTGCGCGACGGTGCGCCCGATCAACGTGTCGTCGGGCGACGCAACCCGCTTCCTCACCTCGGGTGAGGACTGGCCCGACGAAGACACCCGGCGCTGGCCGGTGATGTGGTCGCCCGCGTCGACGGTGTGGACGGATCGCGTCGCGGCGGCGGCATCGGCCTCGCTCGTCGGCGAGCCCGAGTCCTTCACCCATACGCCCGTGGTGTTCGGGGTGCCCGAGACGATGGCCAAGGCGCTCGGCTACCCGGGCACCGACATCGGGATCACCGACTTCGAGGCGCTCTGCCAAGACCCCGATGGGTGGGCGAGCGTCGGCAAGCCGATCTGGGGGTCGTTCAAGATCTCGAAGACCAATCCGAACACCTCGACCACCGGGCTCTCGGCGATCCTCATGCAGTCGTACGAGGCGTCGGGCAAGCAGGCCGACCTCACCGCTGCCGACGTGGCGGCATCCGCGGAGTTCTCGCGGGTGTTCGAGGAGTGCGTCATCCACTACGGAGACACCACCGGCAAGGTGCTCAACACGCTCTACGACGAGACCCAGAACGGCGCCGGCGGTTCGGGCTACGTGTCGGCGGTCGCGCTCGAGGAGACCTCGCTCCTCAACTACAACCAGGGCAACCCCGACTCGCACACGGTGCAGCCCGGCGAGACGCTCACCCCGCCGAAGGAGAAGCTCGTCGCGGTCTATCCGTCGGGCGGCTCGATGTGGTCCGACAACCCGATCACGGTGCTCGGCGCGGACTGGGTGACCGGCGTCCAGGCTGAGGCTGGCGCCGCCTTCGCGGCGTTCCTGCAGACGGATGCGGCCCAGCAGATCCTGCCCGAGTACGGCTTCCGCCCCCTCGACGCGTCGGTGCCGCTCGGTGACCTCTTCACCGCCGAGTACGGCGTCGACCCCGCCGGCCCCGCGGTCACGCTGCCCAAGCCCGCAGTCGACGTCGTGTCGGCCGCGATCGACCAGTGGACCCAGATCCGCAAGCCGTCGTCGGTGCTCGAGGTCATCGACATCTCGGGCTCGATGGACGAGGAGATCGGCGACGGCAGGTCGAAGCTCGACGGGGCCATCGAGGGCGCGCAGTCGACGCTCGGCCACTTCCGCTCCAGCGACGAGGTCGGCGTCTGGGCGTTCACCACGGGCGTCTCCTCGGCCGCGGGCGAGAACATCGTCGTGCTGCGCGACGTCTCGCCGCTCGCGAGCGATCGGGAGGCCGTCGACTCGTCGCTCGACGACCTGCGCTTCGCAGACCGCGAGGGCACGCCCCTCTACGACGCGATCGCCGCGGCCTACGACGAGATGACCGCGCGCGCCGAGCCCGGGCGCATCAATGCGATCGTGGTGCTCTCCGACGGGCAGGACACCGACTCGACCATGTCGCTCGACTCCCTCATCGCCCGCATCGGCTCGACCTCGGGCGAGGGCGGCGAGGACTCGCCGGTGCGCATCTTCCCGATCGCGTACGGCGAGGGAGCCGACACATCGGCGCTCCAGCGCATCGCCGAGGCGACCGGGGGGCAGTGGTTCGACGCCTCGGATGCCGCGAAGATCGACCTCGTGTTCGCGTCGGTCATCAACAACTTCTGACCGCGATGCACCCACTCGATTCACAGGTGTACGTCGGTGAGGCGAACGATGTGCTCGCCGAGACGAACGTGTTCGTCTCGGATGAGGTGACCGGCGGGTCCGATCTCGTGGCGTCGCTCGAACAGGAGATCGGGGATGCCTCGATCGGCGTCGCCGTCTTCCCCGACACCGCGCTGCTCGTCGGCGACCCCCGAGACATCCTGTTCGCCCTGAAAGAGGCGAACCCCCAGTACGACACGATCGTCGTCGCGGTCGGCGACGACCTCGTCGCCGGGTCCGACGCGCTGGCCTCGGGCGAAGCGCTGCGGATCGCGAACGAGGCCGAGGGGGCGACCGACTCGACCGATGCCGCGCTGACGCAGGCGGTCCAGCAGATCACCGAGGCGCTGCCCGAAGGGCCGGCGTCGGGCGGCGGCGACGCGGGCATCGGGATCGCCGTGGCAGTGGGCGTGGCCGTGCTCATCGCCGGCGGCGCCACGGCGTTCGGCGTGGGGCGTGCGCGGCGCCGTGGCGGCGCGCAACCGCTCCCCGAAACGGTGCGCGGCACCGTCGCGCGCCTGAGGCAGCTGACCGGCGAGTACTCGGCAGCCGCCGCACGTGGCACCGCTCAGGCGGGCGCGGTGGCCGAGGAGATCGACGGCATCGCCACGAACGCCAGCGAGCTGTTCGAGCGCCTCGGTCGTCGCGGCGACGAGGGCCAGCGCGCGACCGCGGCCGTCGAGTACGGCGACACGCTCCGCAAGCTCACGGCGGCGCTCGACCGCGAGTACCTGCTCGACATCCTCGCGCACCCGAACCTGTGGGACGACCCCGCCGACCGCGTGCGCGAGGTGCGCGACTCGCTCGCCGCAGTCTCGGCGCAGCTGGTCGAGAACATCAAGCAGGTCAACGCCCGACGGGGACTGCACTTCCAGGTGTCGCTCGACGGCCTCATCGGCGGTCGCAAAGAGCTGCAGGAGTGGGAGCGGGCGTTCGAGCAGGCCGAGGGCGAGCGCCCCGAGGCCGGCTGAGGCCGGTCCCGTGGCCGGCCCAGGGTCCGGCTCAGGTCGGGGCGGCGAGCCTCGGCTCAGGTCGGGCGCGGCGCGGCCGTGCTCGAGCGCACCACCAGACGCGTGGGGACGATCAGGCGGGTCGCGAGCTCGTCGTCGCCGTCGAGTGCCGCGAGCAGATGATCGACGCAGGCGCGTCCGACCGCTGCGAAGTCCTGGTCGACGCTGGTCAACTGCGGCCACGAGCTCTCGGCGGCGGGGGAGTTGTCGTACCCGACGATCGACATGTCGTGCGGCAGCCGCATCCCCCGTTCGTGCAGGGCGCGGGCGAGGCCGAGGGCGAGGTCGTCGTTCGCGGCGAAGACCGCGGTCGCGCCCGAGTCGACGATCTCGGCGGCGGCGCGGTGCCCGGACTCGACCCGCCAGTCGCTTTCGATCACCGCCGCCGCGGTGAGTCCCTGTGACCGGAGCGCCTCCGCGAACGCCTCTCGGCGGGCCGCCGCGGCGTACGACGCGCGAGGACCACCGAGGTGTGCGATGCGCGTGTGCCCGAGCGCGAGCAGATGCTCGGTGGCCTGGCGGGCGCCGTCGGACTGATCGTTGTCGACGACGGTGTGCCTCGACGACATGCCGGCGTCGACGACGACGACCGGGAGCCCGGGCGGGAACTCCAGCGGGTTCTCGTCGAGCACCCGCGCGTCGACCGCGAGCACGAGCGCGTCCACCGACGCCTCGGAGAGCCGGGCGTACGCACCCGACACGCTGCCGATGGCGCGGTCGCTCGTCAGCATGAGGGTGACCGACCACCCCCGGGTCGAGGCGGCGCTGACGATGCCTTCGATCGTGTGGAGGTTGCCGTACCCGGCCAGGGTCGTGGCGATGACCCCGATCGACTGGAAGCTGCCGCGCTTGAGCGCCCGCGCCGCGGCATTCGGGCGATAGCCGAGCTCGCGCATCGCGGCGACGACCTTCAGCCTCGTCGACTCCCGGACGCTGGCGGCCCCGTTCGACACGCGTGAAACCGTCTGCGCGGACACGCCTGCCAGCGCGGCGACGTCGAACATCGACGGATGCCGGTTGGGTGCGGTTTCGCGGTGGGACATGTCAGCGGCTCCGGGGTCGGGACGGTGCCCGAGCGTGATGTTATCCTAAACATTCCGTGGAGCTCAGGGAACTCCACGCCGAGAACGTCCCGTCAGAAAGCAGCGTTCCTCCGTGGCATCCTTCACGATCGGCGATACAGACTTCCTCCTCGACGGCCGGCCGCATCGCGTGCTCGCCGGCGCGATCCACTACTTCCGCGTGCACCCCGATCACTGGGCCGACCGCATCCGCAAGGCGCGGCTCATGGGGCTCAACACGATCGAGACGTACGTCGCCTGGAACGCGCACGAGCCGCAGCGGGGCGAGTGGGATGCGTCGGGCGCGAACGACCTCGGCCGCTTCCTCGACCTCATCGCCGCGGAGGGGATGCACGCGATCGTGCGCCCCGGCCCGTACATCTGCGCGGAGTGGCACAACGGCGGCATGCCGGTGTGGCTGACGAGCACGCCCGGCATCCGACTGCGGACGGCGGATCCCGTCTACATGGCCGAGGTCACGACGTATCTCCGCCGGGTATACGAGATCGTGGTGCCGCGGCAGATCGACCGCGGCGGGAACGTCATCCTCGTGCAGATCGAGAACGAGTACGGGGCCTACGGCTCCGACAAGGACTACCTGCGCGAGCTCGTCGAGGTCACGCGCGCGGCGGGCGTGACGGTGGCGCTCACCACCGTCGATCAGCCTGTCGACGACCACCTCGACCACGGCTCGATCGACGGCCTCCACTCCACCGGATCGTTCGGCTCGCGCGTGTCCGAGCGGCTGGCGACGCTGCGCGAGCATCAGCGCACCGGACCCCTCATGTGCTCGGAGTTCTGGGACGGATGGTTCGACTGGTGGGGCGGCGTGCACCACACGACGAGTGCGGATGCCGCGGCCTCCGAGCTCGACGCGTTGCTGGCTGCCGGAGCATCCGTCAACGTGTACATGTTCCACGGCGGCACCAACTTCGGCCTCACCAACGGCGCGAACGACAAGGGGCGCTACCTGCCGATCGTCACGTCGTACGACTACGACGCGCCGCTCGACGAGGCCGGCGAGCCGACCGAGAAGTTCTGGGCGCTGCGCGACGTCATCGCGAAGTACGCGGACGTGCCCGCCGAGGTTCCGGTCCGCGGCTCCGCCGCGCCGACGTTCGAGGTCGCCCTGCGCTCGCACGGCGAGTGGCTCCCGGCCGCGGCCGCGGCCAGCGGCCACGACCAGCCCCCGACCTTCGATGCGCTCGCCCAGCCCAGTGGCGTGATCGTCTACGAGACCGACCTGCCCGTCGACGCCTTCGGCGGTCGCCCCACGGCCGTACTCGCGTTCGGCGACGTGCGCGACCGCGCGTGGGTGAGCGTCGACGGTGAACCCGTCGGCACCCTGTCGCGCACGCTCCACGAGCGGGTCATCCCCGTCCCGGCCGGGCGCCGCCTGCGGGTCGTCGTCGAGGAGCAGGGGCGCGTCAACTACGCGTCGCGCATCGGCGAGCTCAAGGGTCTCATCGGCGGGGCGACCCTCGGCGGCGAGCCGCTCACCGGCTGGTCGGCGCAGCCCGTGAACCTCGCAGCCGTCGCCGGAATCGTCGCGAGCGGTGTCGACGCAGAAGACGCCTCCGCGATCGCCCCCGCCGGCGCGGTCGCGCTCAGCGCGACCTTCGACCTCGAGGCGCCGGCCGACCTCTTCCTCGACACCACGGCCTGGGGCAAGGGTTTCGCCTTCGTCAACGGGTTCTTCCTCGGACGGTACTGGCGAAGCGGCGCGCAGCGCACGCTGTACGTGCCGGCGCCGGTGACCCGCACCACGGGCAACACCGTCGTCGTACTCGAGCTCGAGCAGGTCGAGGCGCCGTTCGCCCGGTTCGCCGGCGGTCTCGACCTCGGGCAGACCGAGGAGTAGCCCACGCGCGGCGACTAGAATCGACGGGTGCCGCGGCGGTCGCCGCATCCTGGCATTCTTCCTCCCTCCCGACCATTGGAGCCACCATGGCCGAGCAGTCTCGCCTCGACAAAGTCATCGCCCTCGCCCGTCACCGCGGGTTCGTGTTCCAAGCGGGTGAGATCTACGGCGGTTCGCGCTCGGCGTGGGACTACGGCCCCCTCGGCACGGAGCTCAAGGAGAACATCCGTCGCCAGTGGTGGAAGACTTTCGTCCGCAGCCGCAGCGACATGGTCGGCCTCGACTCGTCGGTCATCCTCCCGAAGCGCGTGTGGGAGGCATCGGGTCACGTCGCCACCTTCACCGACCCGCTCGTGGAGTGCCTGCAGTGCCACAAGCGCTTCCGCGCCGACAACCTGATCGAGGACTTCGAGGCGCGCAAGGGCCGCAAGGCCGAGAACGGCCTCGGCGACGTGCCGTGCCCCAACTGCGGCACGAAGGGCCAGTACACCGAGCCGAAGGCCTTCTCGGGCCTCGTCAAGACCTACCTCGGCGTCGTTGACGACGAGTCGGGCCTGCATTTCCTCCGGCCCGAGACGGCGCAGGGCATCTTCGTGAACTTCTCGAACGTGCTCACCGCCTCGCGCAAGAAGCCGCCGTTCGGCATCGGCCAGGTCGGCAAGGCGTTCCGCAACGAGATCACCCCCGGAAACTTCATCTTCCGCACGCGTGAGTTCGAGCAGATGGAGATCGAGTTCTTCACCCCGCCCGCCGAGGCTCCGCAGTGGTTCGACCACTGGGTCGAGGCGTGCTGGAACTGGTTCATCGACCTCGGCATCGACCCCGAGAACATGCGTCAGTTCGACGTGCCCGAAGAGGACCGCGCCCACTACTCGGCCGGCACCATCGACGTCGAGTACCGCTTCGGCTTCGCCGGCAAGGAGTGGGGCGAGCTCATGGGCGTCGCCAACCGCACCGACTACGACCTCGGCTCACACACCGAGGCGTCGGGCACGTCGCTGACCTACTTCGACCAGGCGTCGGGCGAGAAGTACATCCCGTACGTGATCGAGCCGTCGTTCGGCCTCACGCGCGCGATGATGGCGTTCCTCGTCGACGCCTACCGCGAGGAGGAGGTGCCCAACGCCAAGGGCGGCACCGACACCCGCACCGTGCTCGGGCTCGACCCTCGCCTCGCGCCCGTGAAGGCGGCGATCCTGCCCCTCTCGCGCAACGAGCAGCTCTCGCCCATCGCGCGCGAGGTCGCCGAGACCCTGCGCGGCGACTGGAACATCGACTTCGACGACGCGGGCGCCATCGGCCGCCGCTACCGTCGTCAGGACGAGATCGGCACGCCGTTCTGCGTCACCGTCGACTTCGACTCGCTCGACGACCGCGCCGTCACCGTGCGCGACCGCGACACCATGGCCCAGGAGCGCGTGCCGCTCGAGGGCCTGTACGACTACCTCGCGGAGCGCCTGAAGGGCGCCTAACGCTCGACCTCCCACCAGGAGTGGATGCCGCGCCCGGTCCTGGGGCGCGGCATCCGTCGTCTCGACCGCAGGCGGGGAGTGGGAAGGGGCGCTGGAGGGCGAGAGCGACGCCGCGCCCAGGAGCGAGGTCAGCGGGAGGCGAGCCCGAGCCAGACCGTCGCGACGGCGGCTGCGGTCGCGTCTTCCCACGGCACTTCGCCGAGCAGGTCGTCGGTGGCCAGGCTCGCAACGCCGTGCACGGCCGCGAACGCGACGAGCGCCGCCTCCTCGGCTTCGCCCGCGGGGAGTTCTCCCGCGCTCTGCGCCGCGGCGATCAGCGCGACGAGCGCGGGCATCGCGACGTGACTCACTGTGACGAGTTCGGGTGATGCCGCCGGGTGGTGCTTCGCGGCGTACATCGTCCGGAGGACGCGGGGATGCTGCACCGCGAAGCGGACGTACGCATGGGCCGCAGCGCTGAAGCGCTCGGCGTACGACTCGGGCAGGTCGACTGCGTCGGTCAGTGCAGAGTTCAGCCGGGAGAAGCCCTCGACGGCCACCGCATCGATGAGCGCCTGTCGGTCGCGGAAGTGCCGGGCGGACGCGCCGTGGCTGACCCCCGCGTCTCGGGCGAGTCGACGCAGTGACAGATCTTCGACACCGTCGGCATCGACCACGTCCCACGCGCGTGCGAGGAGGTCGGCGCGCAGGTTGCCGTGGTGGTACGTGCGTCCGGTCACGACGAGAACATACCGCAAAGTTGGCATTGACAACAATGCTGTCAGTGTCTACATTTGGCGCATGACGATGACCTATCGAGGAACCACAGCCCTCATCACCGGTGCCAGCGCCGGCCTCGGCGCCGAGTTCGCGAGGCAGCTCGCATCCCGCGGCGCCGATGTGGTGCTCGTGGCGCGCCGCGAGGATCGGCTCGCCGAACTCGCCGCAGACCTGGAAGCGTCGTTCGGGATCACCGCGACGGCACTGCCGTTCGATCTGACGAGGGGTGACGCCGCAGCGGCACTGCGGCGCGAACTCGACGCCCGCGGCATCCGCGTGCAGACCCTGGTCGGCAATGCGGGGTTCGGCATGAAGGGGGCGTTCGTCGAGGCGGACGCCGCCCGGATCGATGAGATGGTGCAGCTGAACATCGCGACGCTGGTGTCGATCACCCGTGAGTTCCTGCCCGATCTCGTCGCCGACGGCCGCGGAGCCCTGGTGAACATCGCGAGCACTGCCGCGTACCAGCCCTGCCCGAGCATGGCGGCATACGGAGCGACGAAGGCGTTCGTGCTGAGCTTCACCGAAGCGCTCGCGTACGAGACGAAGGACTCTCCGCTGCGGGTGCTCGCGGTCAGCCCCGGGGCGACGCGCACCGAATTCTTCGACGTGGTCGGAACTGACGAGGCGGCGGTCGGGCGCCTTCAGAAGCCGGCGCAGGTGGTGGGTCGGGCGCTCCGCGAGCTCGAGGGGCGGCGAGCCCCGGCCAGCTTCGTATCGGGCGGGGTCAACGCGATGAACGCGCGCCTGGTGCGACTCCTCCCGCGGCGGATCGCGCTGACCGTGAGCGGCCGCGTGCTGGCCTGACCGCCGTCGGCGACGCCTACTTCGCGGTCGCGGCGCCGTTCCCGCTCAGCTCGCCGCCGCCGACTCCCGCGGCGCCCGCCGTCTTGAGCGCGTAGGCCGAGAGGATCGTGTTCAGGTCGAGACCGGTGAGCCCCTTCACGACCTCGGTGCCTTCGCTCAGCACCTTGCCCACGGTCTTGGTCATCTCCGAGGCGCCGTCGGTCGAGACGACGGTGAGCTTGTCGATCGACGCGATCGGCTCCGCCGCGGCGCGCACGATCTCGGGCAGACGCGAGATGATCTCCTGCGCGAGGGCCGCGTCGCCGTACTTCTGCAGCGCGAGCGCCTTGGCGTCGGTCGCGGCGGCCTCGGCGAGACCCTCGGCCTTGATGGCCGACGCCCGCGCGTCACCCTCAGCTCGCACACCGGCGGCGAGGGCGACCTGCTTGTCGCGCTCGGCCTCACCCGCGAACCGCACCGCCGACGCCGACGCCTCGGCATCCTGCACGGCGGCGACCTTGTTCGCCTCGGCGATGCGGGTGCGCTTGTAGGCGTCCGCCTCGGTCGCGGCGTTCGCCGCATCGCGGAGCGCGGTCGCGCGCTGCACCTCGGCGTACGCCTCGGCCTCGGCGGGCTTGCGGATCTCGATGTCGAGGCGCTCCTGCGTCACGAGCGCCTGCTCGGTGAGCGCCTCGCGCTCCTGCACGGCGACGAGCTTGTCCTGCTCGGCGGTCGCGAGCTGACCGGCGGCCTGCGCCTCGGCGTTGGCGCGATCGGTTTCGGCCTTGATCGTCGCCTGCTTGAGGGCGAGGGCCTTCTGACGCTCGGCGATCTGCTCGGCGGCCTCGATGCGGGCGAACTCGGATGCGCGCGACGCCTCGGCCTCGCTCACCTCGGCCACCTGGCGTGCGCGGGCGGCCTCGGCCCGGCCGAGGTTGGCGAGGTAGTCGCTGCCGGGCGTCGAGATGTCGCTGATGTTGAGCAGGTCGACCTGCAGGCCCTGCTCGACGAGGTCGGCCTTCGTCTCCGCGACGACGCGGTCCGACAGGCTCTTGCGGTCCGAGATGATCTGCTCGATCGTCATGTCGCCCACGATGGAGCGCAGCGAACCCTCGAGCGACTCCTTGATGATCTCGGTCAGCAGGTCCTGCTGCGAGAGGAAGCGCTGCGCGGCGCGACGCACGCCCTCTTCGGTGCCCGACACCTTGAAGTTGATAGACGCCTTGATGGCGATCTTGATGCGGTTCTTGTCGACGCCCTCGACCGTGATGCCGATCTGCCGCTGCTCGAGCGAGATCGAGAAGCCCTGCTGCAGGATCGGCCACACGAACGTGCGTCCGCCGATCACGACGCGCTGACCGGCGCCGGTCTCGCCGGTCGCCTTGGCGCCGGCGCCGCGACCGACGATCACCAGTGCCTCGTTCGGGGGGACGCGCCGGATGCGACGTGCGATGAAGGTGATGAGGCCGAGCACGGCGACGACGAGTGCGACGACGGCGATGACCTGGATGAGATCGGTGGGCATGGGCGACCTTTCGTGGGTGCGGATGCTGCGGTGCGCGACGATGCGCGGGAACGGTGTGCGGCGCGCGGCGCCGCGGGATCAGTCCGCGACGACCTTGACGCGGGTGCCGGAGTGCTCGACGACGCGGATGCGCACGCCCTCGTCGATCGTCTGGTCGGCGTAGGCGAGGCGGCGCTCGACCTCGTGGGGTCCGTCGAGGCTCACCTCTCCGCCGGACGGCGAGATGGTCGAGCGGGTGACACCGGTCTGGCCGACCGCCGAGACGGGCACTCCGTCGGACGACGCGGTGAGCTTCTTCACGAAGAGCACGGCCACGAGGTAGGCGGCGATCGCGAGCACGGCGGCGAGCACGTAGGCCCAGACGAGATCGAGCCCCGACGTCGAGGTGAGCACGCCCGCGGCGCCGAAGACGACAGCCGCGATGCCGAGCGCGGTGCCCGAGATCGCTCCGTCGCCGATCTCGAAGTGGTCGAAGATGTCGCCGACGATCAGCGAGATGAGGAGGACGGCCAGGCCGATCCCTCCGACGATGAGGAACGGCAGCAGCACAGTCGGCCTTTCGGCTGGCGGGACACGGGTCTGTTCAGCCTAGGGGGTCGGCCCGCTGCTGAACCGGCCTGTGGAGAGCGTGTTCCGTCAGCCCCCGGCGCCGCCCCGCAACTGTGCGCGCACGTACCGCACAGCGGGGGAGTCGGTCATGCTCGTGCGCCAGACCGCGATCACGGGCCGGGTCGGCACGGGCTCGTGCACGGGCACCGCGACCACGCCGTCGGGGAGACGACCACGGCCGAGCCGGGGCACCAGGGCCACGGCCGCGTCCGCCGCCACGAGCTGCATCTGCGAGGCGAACTCGACGCACCAGTAGTCGATCCGCGGCACCTGCGGCGCGCCGCGGAACATGTGGCAGAACCACTCGTAGCAGATGGTGCCGTCGGGGGTGCTCGCCCAGATGCGCTCGGCGAGGTCGGCCGGCGTCACCGCCGGCCGGGCCGCGAGGGGGTCGTCCGCGTGCACGAGCACGTCGGCCACGTCGCGGAACAGCTCCTCGCTGCTGAGCGTGGGAGGCAGCGCGATGCCCACGCCCTCCCAGTGGTGGATGACCGCGAGATCCTGTGTGCCGGCGGCGACGGCGGCGACGGCATCCCACGGATCGATCTCGTTCACCGTCATGCGCAGGTCGGGTGCGCCGTCGCGCACCCGCGCGATCACGTCGGGCAGCACACCGCGCACGGCCGTCGAGAACGCGGCGACGCGGATGGTGCCGCTCGGGCGGGCCTCGGCGTCATGGATGCGGGCACGCAGCGACTCCACCTGGTCACGCAGCATCCCGCCCTCGTCGACGACGCGACGACCGGCCGCGGTGAGCACGACGCCGCGACCCTCGCGGTCGAGCAGCGCCGTCCCGAGGTCGCGCTCGAGCCGCTTGATCTGCTGCGACACAGCCGACGGGGTGAAGCCGAGTTCGCGCGCGGCGCCGTGCACACTCCCCGAGCGGGAGACCGCGATCAGGGCGCCGACGGCATCGAGGTCGATCATGCGGTGACGCTACCATGCAGTTCTGCTACCGAGAATCGTTCAAGAATGCTCGCTGGACGTGAATGATCGGATGCCTGAGCATCGAAGCATGCCCCTGCGCCCTGCCCTCCTCGCCGTGCTCGTCGCGCTCATCTGGGGTGCGAACTTCGTCGTGATCGACATCGGTCTCGAGGGCATGCCGCCGACGCTGTTCCTCGCGCTCCGATTCGCGGTGGTGCTCGTTCCCGCGATCTTCTTCGTGCCCCGCCCGGCCGCGCCGCTGCGGGACGTGCTGCTGCTCGGTGTCTTCATGAGCATCGGCCAGTTCGGCCTGCTCTACACCGCTCTCGCGCTCGGGATGCCGGCGGGCATCGCCTCGCTCGTGCTGCAGGCGCAGGTGGTGCTGACCGTCGTGTTCGCCGCGCTTGCGCTGCGCGAGCGTCCGAGCGCCGCACAGTCGGTGGGCGTCGGGGTCGGCGCGGTCGGACTCCTCGTCGTCGCCGTCGGCCGCGGCGGCCAGACGCCGCTGTTCGCGCTCCTCGTGACCGTCGCGGCCGCGGCTTCCTGGGCGATCGGCAACGTCATCGCGCGCCGCCTCGGCCGCTCCGGCACCGCTGCGCAGCATCCTCTCGCCGGGCTGTCGGTCACGGTGTGGTCGGCGCTCGTCGTGCCGCTGCCGATGCTGGCGCTGTCGCTGGTCATCGACGGACCGGATGCCGTCGGCTTCGCACTCACACACCTCACCGCCCCGCAGTTGCTGTCGACCGCCTACACCGCGGGTCTCGCGAGCCTCGTCGGCTACGGCATCTGGAACACGCTGCTCGCGCGGTACGCGGCATCCGCCGTCGTTCCGTTCACGATGCTGGTGCCGCCGGTCGGCCTCGCCACCGCGTGGCTCGTGCTCGGCGAGATCCCGTCGCCCGCCGAGCTCGCGGGCGGCGCCGTGCTGCTGCTCGGCGTGGCGCTCGCGACCGGCGTGATCCGGCCGCCCCGCCCGCGGCGCGCCGAAGCCCGGGAGCTCAGTCGGTCAGCGTGATGGTGGCGCCGTCCCACCCCTGGCCGCTGCGCATCTGCGCTTCGGAGTCGGCGATGATCTGCCGCAGCACGTCGTGGTCGACGAGATCGAGGTCCTTCAGATAGAGGCACGAGACGCTCGTGGTGTGCGGGCCGAGATCGGCCAGAGCCGCCGTGCGGCTCGTGAATCCCGGGGCGAGGTACAGCGTGCTCGCCTGCTTGCGGGGCGCGAACGCCGTGACGGGCATGTCGCCCTGGGTTCCGGTGGGGTAGAGGTAGTGGCACGAGCCGAAGCCGATGATCGTGCCCCACAGCTCGGGGTCGCGACCGGTGATCTCCGACATGATCGCGAGCATCGTCTCGGCGTCGCGCCGCCGCTTCGCGGGCGTCACCCCCGCGATGAACGCGGCGACGCTTCCTCCCGTCTTCTGCATCAGACGCCCCCGCCGCCGCTCTTGGCGGCCGCCTTCATCTCGCGCTTGTGCTCGCGCACCTTCGTGAGCGACTCCGCCGAGGTGATGTCGGCGACGCTGCGGAAGGAGCCCTCGTCACCGTACGATCCGGCGGCCTCGCGCCAGCCCGCACCGGTGTACCCGTACTGCTTGCCGAGGAGGGCGAGGAAGATCTTCGCCTTCTGCTCGCCGAAGCCGGGCAGGCCCTTCAGGCGCTTCAGCACCGTCGCGCCGTCGGGCTGACCGCCGCCGTCGGCGGCAGGACGCGTCCAGATCGCGGCCGCGTCGCCGCCCCAGTCGCCGGCGACCGCCGCGCACAGGGCCTGCACCCGGGCGGCCATGGAGCCCGGGAACCGATGCACTGCGGGCGTCTTCTTGAACTCCTCGGCGAAGGTCTCGGGGTCGTACCCGGCGATCGCGGCGGCATCGAGGGGGCCCGAGCGCTGCTGGATCTTCAGCGGGCCGGCGAAGGCGGTCTCCATCGCGACCTGCTGGTCGAGCAGCATGCCGATGAGCAGCGCCAGCGGTTCGTCTGTGAGCAGGCGGTCGGCCGCCGCGTCGCCGGTGATGTGCAGGGTCATGCGTCCAGTCTTCCACCGGTCGCCGGTGGGCGGCATGCACCCGGATGGGAGGATGGAGATCGTGACCGCTGACTCCCAACCGCTCGATGACCTGATCGCGCATGCGCACGAGACCCGCGTCGTCGTGATCGGAGGCGGCATCGCCGGACTCGTCGCCGCGTACGAGTTCGCGAAGGTCGGGATGCCGGTGGTCGTGCTCGAGCGCGATGCCGGATTCGGCGGAGCCATCGGCCGCGCAGAGATCGACGGGATGCCGGTGAGCACGGGAGCGACCGGATGGTCGGCCGGCAGTGCCGAGATGGCCGCCCTCGTGGCGGAACTGGGACTCTCGGATGACGTCGTCGAGCCGAAGGAGGACGCCGTCTGGATCGCGGGGCTCCCCCGCGGGGGAGCTGCTCCGCTTCCCACCGAGACCGTGCTGGGCATCCCGGCGAATCCGTGGGACCCGTCGGTGCACCCGTTCATCGGCCTGCCGGGAGCATGGCGCGCCTACCTCGATCGCCTCCGCCCGCCGTTCACGATCGGCAAGCAGCACAACCTCGCCACGCTCGTCCGCTCGCGCATGGGCGCCGCCGTGCTCGACAACCTCGTCGCGCCGCTGTCGGTCGGCGCTTTCGGCATCGATCCCGTCGACGTCGATGTCGTCGCCGCCGCGCCGGGCCTGAGCTCGGCGCTCACGCGCACCGGATCGCTCGGCGGCGCCGTCGCCGACCTGCTGGTGGACCGGCCCGCGGGTGCCGCGGTCCGCAGCCTCGACGGCGGTCTGCCGCGCCTGGTCGACGCGCTCTGCGAACGCCTGCGGCAGCTCGGCGCGCAGCTGCACAACGGTGTCACGGCGATGGGCCTCGTGCGGGAGGCCGCGGGATGGACGGTGTCGGTCGAGGGTGTGGGCGTGGATGTCGACGGCGCCGCGTCTGCAGAAGCCCCGGGCGACGCGTCGCCGCGCACGCTGACCGCGGAGATCGTCGTCGTCGCGACCGACGAGTCGGCTGCTGCCGCCCTGCTCGCACCGCATGTCGCGATCGACGCGCACCCTCCGACGCACGAGCGCCACGTGGTGACGCTCGTGGTCGATGCTCCGTCCCTCGACTCCGCACCGCGGGGAGCGACCGTGCACGCCGTGCCGGGAACCGCCGCCGCTGCCTCCGTTGCCGTCGACTCGGTGCGGTGGGCGCACGTCGCCGCCCTCGCCGGAGCCGGCCGGCACGTGCTTCAGGTGGCGCTCGCCGCGCCGCCTGAGGCCGCCGACTCGGATGCGGCAGTCGTGGCGGTGGCGCGGGAGGCGGCATCCGTCCTCCTCGGCGTCGGCCTCCCGCCGGCGGCGGTGCGCGGCTGGAACCACGCCGGCTACGAGCTCGCGCGTCCTGCCTCGGCAGCCGGCCACGAGGCACGCATGCAGGCCGCCCGCAGCGCCGTGTCGCAGGCGCCCGGGCTGGTCGCGGTCGGTGCGTGGATGAGCGGCAGCGGCATCGCGCAGGTGGTGCGCGACACCATGGCCGAGGCGGAGAGCGTGCGTCAGCGGATTCTGTGGGGACCGCAGCCGGAGAGGTGAACCCGTCGTGGCAGCTCGATCGGCCCGCGGATGCCGGAATCGGCATATGGGGCTAACCTGGGTGGACCAGCACGCGCTCCACCGACGTGAGGAGACCCCATGAGGGGCAAGGCAGGACTCGTCATCGGCTTGGCGATCGGCTACGTACTCGGCACTCGTGCGGGTCGTGAGCGGTACGAGCAGATCAAGACGCAATGGCTCAAGGTCTGGAACCTCGATCCCGTGCAGGAGCAGGTCGACAAGGTGAAGGACTTCGCCAAGTCCACCGCCATGGCACTCCCGAGCACGCTGTGGGACTCGGCGGTCAAGGTGACCAAGGCCGCGTCGTCGCGCGGCACGGCCGGGCAGAAGCTCGACGCCGCCGTGCAGGCGGGCAAGGACTCGGCCGACGACGTCGAGCGCGCCGCGAAGACCTCGGCGAAGGCCGTGAAGGATGCCGCGGCTGACGCCATCGACGATGCAGCCGACGCCGGCCGCGGCGGAGCGTGACATGACGACGCCTCGCGGATTCCGCGATCGCGCGGACGACTCGTTCCTCACCCTTCTCGGCGACGTTCCCGAACTCGTCCGAAACCTCGTCATCGCCGAGGTCGATTCGGCCAAGACGTGGCTGCGGCGCACGGCGAAGGACGGCGGCTGGGGAGCGCTGTGGTTCTTCCTCGCCCTGTTCGTGCTGTTCTGGTCGGTGCCCGCCCTCTTCACGTTCCTCGTCGCCGGGGCGTACTCGTGGTGGGGCTGGCCGGTATGGGTCGGCGCGCTGGTGATGTTCGTGGTGGGACTGCTGATCGTGGCGACCTTCGTGTGGCTCGGCATCCTCCGCTTCCGTCGTCTCTCGCAGCGTCAGAACCCCGTGCAGTCGATCGCCCAAGACGTCAAGGAGGTGCGCGATGAGTTCTGACGCGCCCGTGCCCGTGCCCCGCACCGCCGTTCCGCTGGGGATCACCGACCCGGTCGTGCAGGCGCGCGCCGAACTCAAGGCGGCGCTGGCCGCGATCGAGGAGAAGGCCAACATCCCGCGGCGCGTCGGCGTCGCCGTCGATGACGGCGTCGACAAGGCGCGCACGTTCCAGCGCCGCAACCCCGTCGCGGCGGCCGCGTTCCTCATCGCCGGTGCCGCCGCGGTCGGACTCGGCGTATGGGCCGCCGTCCGCGCGTACACGCGCTGACATCCCGACGGTCGCCGCGCGGCATTTCGGCGGTCGTCCCCCGGTCGTGATCGACGACTGGACGCCCGGCGCCGGGCGCGGGGTATGCTCGACTATCAGGCAGTGCAAAGGTGCGTATGCTGCCGACCGCGCGAACCCGATTCCATCGCGCGTCGGCTGCTCGAACGTGGTGGGCGGCCGACTGGGCACCACGAGAGTCGACCTGACATGAATACAGCCCCCCGGCACAGCAACGACAAGCCCCTCACCGGCTGGCGCGTCCTCGTGCCCCGCGGTGGACCGTGGGGCGACGGCGTCGCCGCCTCGCTGCGCAGCCAAGGAGCGGTCCCGGTGATCGCTCCGCTCATCAACTTCGCGCCCACCCACGACCACGAGACGCTCGAGAAGGCCATCGCCGACCTCGCCGGCGGCGCCTTCGAATGGCTCACTGTCACCAGCGCCACGACGGTCGACGTCCTCTACGCGTACCGTGCGACCATCCCCGCGTCCACGAAGGTCGCCGCCGTCGGCGAGACCACCGCGGCCGCTCTGCAGGCAGTCGGCTACCGCGTCGACCTCGTCCCCGAGGATGACAACTCGGCCGCCGGAATGGCGGAGCAGCTCATCGCCCTCGAGCCAGAGCCCCGCGACATCCTGACCCTGCGCAGCGAGATCGCGAAGCCGGTGCTCACGCGCACGCTCTCGCAGGCCGGCCACCGCGTGCGCAGCGTGGTCGCGTACCGCACCGTCGGCGTGCCGGTCTCGGAGCGCATCGCCGCCGATGTGCGCTCGGGCCGCATCAACGCGATCCTCGTGACGAGCGGCTCGGTGGCCGAGCAGGTGCACGAGCAGTTCCCCGACCTTCCCGAAGACACCCTGATCGCCGCGATCGGTCCGCGCACCGCGAAGGATGCCCGCCGCGCAGGGCTCTCCGTCGACGTCGTCGCCGACACCCAGACCGTCGATGCCCTCATCGGCGCCGTCGCCCGGTTCTCGCTTCCCCACGCAGCAGACGAGTTCGGGCCCAAGACCGGGGTGATCCCGCTCCCCGGCATGAATCGCTCGGTCTGATCCGATGGCGGCACCTCGGATCGTCGTCCTCGCCGGCGGCGTGGGCGGTTCGCGCTTCGTGCTCGGTGTGCGCGGTGCGCTGCGTGCGCGCGGCATCGCCGACACGGCGGCAGCCCTCACCGTCGTCGTGAACACCGGCGACGACCTCTGGCTCTCGGGCGTGCGGCTGCAGCCCGACGTCGATTCGATCACCTACGCCCTCGCCGGCGTCAACGACACCGAGCGAGGCTGGGGTCGTGAAGGCGACACGGAGCGGGTCAACGCCGAAGTGCAGGCGTGGGGCTCGGGCTGGCCGTGGTTCACGCTCGGCGATCTCGACCTCGGTACGCATCTCGCCCGCACGGGCTGGCTGCGTGACGGTCTCACCCCGGCCCAGGTGCTCGAGCGGATGGCGGGGCGCTGGCCGCTCGGCGCGCGTCTGCTGCCGATGACCGACGCCGAGGTCGACACGCAGGTCGTCGTCGACGGCGGCACGACGATGCACTTCCAGGAGTGGTGGACGCGTCACCGCGCGACCCTCGCGCCCGAGCGGTTCGAGAACCCGGGAATGGATGCCGCGGTGCCCGCGCCGGGCGTCGTCGAAGCCATCGCCGAGGCCGACGTCGTGCTCGTCGCCCCGTCGAACCCGGTGGTCTCGATCGGACCGATCCTCGCCGTGCCGGGCGTGCGCGACGCCCTCGCGACGACCGTCGCGCCGGTCGTCGGAGTGTCGCCGATCATCGGCGGCCGCGTGGTGCGCGGCATGGCCGACGTGTGCCTTGCGGCGATCGGCGTCGAGACGTCGGCTGCTGCGGTCGCTCGCCACTACGGCGCGCGCAGCGCCGGCGGTGTGCTCGACGCGTGGCTGCTCGCCGAGGAGGACGCCGCCGCGGCGGAGGAGGTCGCCGGGGCAGGCATCCGTCCGCTCGTCGCCCCGCTGTGGATGACGGATGCCGCGCGATCGGCCGCCCTCGCCGAGGCCGCGCTCGGCGCGGCGGGCGTGTGATGCCCGAACTCACTGGATGGGCCTGGGCCCTGCTCGCGCTCGCCGCGGTGGTCGTCGGACTGTCGAAGACCGCCGTGCCCGGGGCGGGCACCATCGCCGTCGCCATCTTCGCGGCGGTGCTGCCGGCCCGGCAGTCGACCGGTGTGCTGCTGCTCCTCCTGATCCTCGCCGACCTGTTCGCGGTCGCGATGTACCGGCGTCACGCCGACTGGAAGGCGCTGGTGCGACTGGCCCCCGCGGTCGTGGTGGGCGTGCTGCTCGGCGTGGTCTTCCTCTGGTTCGCCGACGATGTCTGGGTCAAGCGCACCATCGGCGTGATCCTGCTCGGGGTGATCGCGATCACCCTGCTCCGCCGGCGACTGCAGGCCGGTGCCGGCGCCGACACGGGGTCGCACCGCATCGCCGCCGCGACCTACGGCTCGCTCGGCGGCTTCACGACGATGGTGGCGAACGCCGCCGGCCCCGTCATGTCGATGTACTTCCTCGCGGCGCGCTTCGAAGTGAAGGCGTTCCTCGGCACCGCCGCGTGGTTCTTCGCGATCGTCAACGTGTTCAAGGTGCCCTTCTCGATCGGGCTCGGCATCATCACCGTGCCGGGGCTGCTGATCGACCTCGTGCTCGCGCCGCTCGTGATCGTCGCCGCGTTCTTCGGCAGGTGGCTCGCGGATCGCATGCCGCAGCAGCTCTTCGAGAAGCTCGTGATCGTGTTCACCATCGTGGGCGCGGTGTACCTGCTGGTCAGCTGAGCCGCCTCCGCCCTTCCGAGCGATCCGGTCCGCACCGAGGGCATGCCAGGATCGGACAATGACCGCCGACGCCGCACGCCTGTTGTCGGGGCCGCGTGGGCGACGGCTCTGCATGAGCGTGGCCGCCGAGCTCGACGACGGCCTGCACGCCCTGATCCACCCGCTCGCGTTCGCGCACGAGCCTGCCGACGCCGCGGTCACCCGCATCGTGTTCACCGGCTGGGGTGGCGACGCGGAGCACGCGCCCGAGCCCCCGCCCCCGACCGTCGACGGGCTCGTCGCGCGGCTCCGGATGCTCGGGAGTGCCGACCTCGCGCCGGAGCGACTCGCCGCTGCCATCCCGGTCGGACTCCTCGCAGCCGTCGACTCTGCGCGCTACTGGCAGGCACCCGACGGTGAGGACCACCTGGCCGCGCTGCCCGCCGTGGCGGCGGCGCTCGGCGGGGTGGCCGAGCAGATCATGGCGTCGACGGTCGCGTCGACGTGGGACGCGCCCCGGGTGGCCGAGCAATGGGCCGTCGACTGGCGAGACGCCGGTGACCCCGCCCCGCTCCTCGCCGGACGGCCGGGCGAGCTTCTCGCCGAGTGGGGTGTCCACGCGCGCGCGGACGAGGCCCGTGCCGCCCGCGAGCGGCCGCGCGACGTGACCGCGCTGTACGGCGGGGAGTGGTGGTCGTTCCCGTCGGGGATGCTGCAGACCACGGGCATCCTCCCGTCCCGCGAGCCGGCCGGACTCACCCTCGTCGAAGACGGGTTCGGGTGGACCGATGGCGTCGCCATTCCGGTTCGCGGCGCCGGCCGCACATTCGAGATCCGCGGGCCCGAGGACTGGGTGGAGCTGTGCCGGCGGCATCCGCTCGACCTCACCGCCGCGCGGCGGCACGAGTGGTACCGCGTGACCGGAAGGGACGGCGGCTGGGTGATCCCCGACTGGGAGCGCGTGGCACAGGAGTGGGATGCCGTGCACCTGACCGCCCTCGGCTATCTCACCGCGGCCACGCGCGAGCTCGCGGTCTCGGAGGGGTACGCGACGGTGCTGGGCGGGTGGAGTCCCGATGTCACGGTCTGGCTGACCGACGTCGCCCGGGAGTGGGACGCTCCGCGGGTCGCCTGGCATCGCGAGCGCGACGGCGACGAGTGGATGCCGGTGGGCTGATCCTCCGACCGGGGCCTCAGCCGCGCTCCAGCACGGCGGTCGTGCGCGGGCCGAGGCCCAGCGTGCGGGCGGCCTCGAGCTGGTCGATCGTGTCGACATCGCGGTGCAGGGTCGGCGCATCCGTCGTCGCGAGCGGAACGCAGCCGAGCGCGAGATGACGCGCGAACGAGCCGTCGCCGAACGACGATGCCCACGCCACGCCCGCTCCCGCGGTGACGAGCGTCGACCCGGTGCCCTCGGCGTCGGCGGCGACTCCTCGCGGAACCGATGCCGCTTCCCGCAGGGCGACGGCGAGCTCGTCGGGCCGGAGCGCCGGCAGGTCGCCGAGCAGGGCTGCGCGCGGCATCGCGTCGTCGACCTCCGCCATCCCAGCGGCGATCGCTCCGTCGAGTCCAGCCGCGAAGACGGAGTCCGCGCGCCCGGCGATCGCCTCGGCCGCGCGGTGCTCGCGCGCGGCGGTCTCGTCGATCCAGCGCACCCCGGCGATGCCGGCGGCGTGCATCGGCATCGCCGCGTCGTCGGTGACCACGACCACCCGCGCGACCTCATCGCAGGCGGCGACGGCCGCGAGCGCGTCGAGGGCGATCGCCCGCGCCAGTGCGATGCGATCGACCCCCGGCGCATCGAGACGCGATTTGCCGCGCGCCGGGTCTTTCACCGGCACGACGACCACCCACGCGCCGTCGACGGGTGTCACGCGCCGAACCGGGCGCGCAGCCGAGGCAGGATCTCGGCGCCGTAGCGGCGCAGGAAGGCCTCCTGGTCGTGGCCGGGGTCGTGGAACACCAGGTGACGGAACCCGAGCGACACGTACCAGGCGATCCGCTCGACGTGCTCATCGGGGTCGTCCGACACGATGAAGCGCGACGCGGTGCGCTCGATGGGCAGCTCTTCCCCGAGGCGCTGCATCTCGATGGGGTCGTCGACGCCCATCTTCTCGTCGGGGGTGAGCGCCAGCGGCGCCCAGAAGCGGGTCTTCTCGCGCGCCGCGTCGAGCGTGGTGTCGAGCGACACCTTGATCTCCATCAGCGTGTCGATGTCGTCGCGGGTGCGGCCCTCCTTGCCGAGGCCCTCGTCGAGCGCGGGCAGCAGGGTGTCGGTGTACAGCTCGCGCTTCTTGCCGCTGGTGGTGATGAAGCCGTCGGCGATACGGCCGGCGAGGCGGGTGGCGGCGGGTCCTGCTGCGCCGATGTAGATCGGCACCGGCTCGGGCAGCTTGTCGTAGATCGTGATGTTCCGGGCCGTGTAGTACGTGCCCTCGAAGTTCACCCGGTCTTCCGACCACAGTCGGCGGATGAGGCCGATCGCCTCCTTCATGCGCTGGAAGCGCTCCGGCGGGTCGGGCCACGCGATGCCGAGGTTGGCCTCGTTCAGCGCTTCGCCGGTGCCGACGCCGAGGATCACGCGGCCCGGATACATCACGCCCAGTGTCGCGAAGTCCTGCGCGACGACGGTCGGGTTGTAGCGGAACGTCGGGGTGAGCACCGAGGTTCCGATGAGCACGCGCGACGTCTTCGCGCCCAGTGCGCCGAGCCACGGGACGGATGCCGGTGCGTGGCCGCCCTCGTGCAGCCACGGCTGCAGGTGGTCGCTGATGAACACCGAGTCGAAGCCGACCTCTTCTGCCAGCACGGCGTAGTCGAGCAGCTCGGTCGGCCCGAACTGCTCGGCCGACGCCTTGTATCCGAAGCGGATGGGGACCATCAGAGCTCTCCTCTCGATGCGTCCGCGGTCGCGGTCGCGAATTCGGATCCGTCGGCGCGGGTGAGCCGCGCGCGGAAGGCGTCGACGGTGCCCGGCCACAGCAGGGTGAGCCGCCCCCGGTCGACGTACCAGTTGCGGCATCCGCCGGTCATCCAGGGGGTGGATGCTGCGGCCTGCGCGATCTCGTCGGTGTACTGGCGCTCGGCCTCGGCGCGCGGCCGCAGCACGCCGCCCGGATAGCCGGGGCGGGCCCCCAATGCGCGCACCGCGTACGCCGCCTGCTCTTCGAGGATGAGCACCGACGAGTTGTGGCCGAGAGCGGCGTTGGGGCCGTCGAGTACGAACATGTTGGGGAACCCGGGCACCACCGTCGAGGCGAACGAGGTCATGCCGTCCGACCAGTGCTCGGCGAGGGTGACGCCGTCTTCGCCGGTGACGAGTGCGGCGTAGGGCTGGCGCAGGGTGAGGAACCCGGTCGCGAGCACGAGCACGTCGGCCTGAACGCGGGTGCCGTCGGCGGCCACGAGCGTGTCGCCGTCCACGCCGGCGAGCGCCGAGGTGACGAGCGTGACGGCATCGGAGGCGACCGCGGGGTAGAAGTCGTCCGAGAGGAGCACCCGCTTGCACCCGAACGCGTAGTCGGCGGTGAGGGCGTCGCGCAGAGCCTCGTTCTCGACCTGCGCCCGCAGGTGCGCCCGGGCGGTCGCCGCCGCAGTGGCCGCTGCCGCCGGATCCCCCGAGCGCGATGCGAAGCGGGCCTCGCCCTCGGCGTAGAGCGCTGCCCGGCGGGCGGCGAGTTCGCCCGGATGCTCCGCGAAGTAGGCGCGCTCCTCGTCGGTGAACGGGCGGCCGCCGCGGGGCATGATCCACGCGGGGGAGCGCTGCAGCAGCGTGACGTGTGCGGCACGCCGGGCGAGTTCGGGCACGACCTGGATGGCGCTCGCCCCCGACCCGACGACGGCGACGTGTGCGCCCTCGAGCGTGACGTCGTGGTTCCATCGCGCGGTGTGGAACATCGGACCGGCGAAGGTCTCGAGCCCCGGGAAGGCGGGGATGCGCGGCTCGGTGAGCCGTCCGCAGGCGAGCACCAGCGCGGCGGCGGTGAGCACACCCGGCTCGGCGCCGCCGAGTTCGATGCGCCACTGCGCGGCCTCGGCGTCCCAGGTGGCGCCCTGCATCAGCGTGTTCAGCCGCAGCCGGCCGCCGTCGAGCTCGGCGGCCGCGACGTCTGCGAGGTAGCGGTGCAGCTCGGCGCCCTCGGCGAACTCGCCGCTCCAGTCGGGATTCGGGTGCGTCGCGAACCCGTACAGGTGCGCCGGCACGTCGCACGCGATGCCCGGATAGGTGTTGTCGCGCCAGGTTCCGCCGACGGATGCTCCGCGCTCGAGCACCACGAAGTCGTCGATCCCCGCGCGACGCAGCGCGATCGCCATGCCGATGCCCGCGAAACCGGCGCCGACGATCGCGACCTCGACGTCGGTCATGCCTGCCCCACCGGCGCCGCCGGTCCCTGAGCCTGTCGAAGGGCCCCACCCCGGTTGACGCCCGCCTCCGCGTACGTGGTCGTGCGCAGCCGGAACGGCCGGAACATGCGCGCCGCGATCGCCGCGGCATCCGCCACCGGAAGCTCCTGCCCGTACTCGATGCCCGCCTCGGGCTTCACGCGGCCGTCGAGGAGCGTGCCGCCCAGGTCGTCTCCGCCCGAGCGGAGCAGCACGGCGGCATCGGCCCGGCCGACGCGGGTCCACGGGATCTGGATGTGCGGGATGCTGCCCGACAGCAGCAGGCGCGACACCGCCACCATGGCCCGGTGCTCGTCGATCGGAGAGCGGCCCGCGACCAGCGGCACGCCGCCGAGCCGCCCGGGCAGGGGGATCGGCACGAACTCGCTGAACCCGCCGCCCGACCCCGTCTTCGCCGCCGCAGCCTGCAGCCGCCGCAGCTCGCGCAGGTGCGCGATGCGCTCGCCGGCCGTCTCGACGTGGCCGTAGAACAGCACGCTGGTCGAGCGGAACCCGGTGGCGTGCGCGGCGGCGATGCCCTCGGTCCACCGGTCGATGGGCAGATCGTCGGGGGCGACGAGGCGGCGGACGCGCTCGCTCAGCACCTTCACGCCGGTGCCGGGCACGGTGTCGACGCCCGCTGCACGCAGTTCGGCGAGGGCGCCGTCGAGACCCAGGCCGCCGCGATCGGCGAGATCGCGCACGTCCTGCGGGCGGTAGGCGTGCAGGTGGATGCCGGGCGCCGCGCGCTTGACCGTGCGCGCGATGTCGAGATAGGCCTCCGCGTCGACGCCGGGGTCGAGTCGGCCCTGCACGCAGATCTCGGTCGCGCCGAGGCCCACGGCATCCGCTGCGATCGCCGCGACGTCGTCGATGCCGAACGCCTGGGCGCCGGCGGGGACGCCGCGGGTGAACCCGCTCGACGTGAGGTTGCGGTTGACCACCAGGGTGATCGCCTCGCCCACGGTGTACCGGCGCACGTCGTCGGCGACGGCGGTGAGGGCGTCGAGGTCGCGCCCGGTGGCCTCGAGGAGGGCGACCCACTCGGCGTCGTCGAGGGCGAGAGGGTCGGATGCCGCGGCCTCGGCGAGCTTCGCCGTCGCCCCGGTCCCCGAGCTCATCGAGCGGCTCAGCGACCTGGACGCGTCGTCGGACCCCGAGCTCGTCGCGGGGCTGAGCGACCTGGTTGCGAGCCCGGTCACCGGATCGGCCAGCGCCGCCACCGGGGCGCGCATCGCCGGATCGAGCCACGTCGCGGCATCCGTCACGAACTCCGGATGCGCCGTCAGGCGCTCCTGGAGCTCGAACCCGAGGGCGGCCGTCTGCGCAGCCAGGTCGTCGACGTGCGGCCACGGGCGCTCGGGGTTGACGTGGTCGGCGGTGAGCGGCGACACCCCGCCCCAGTCGTCGATGCCGGCACGCACCAGGAGGGCGAACTCGCCCGGGTCGGAGAGGTTGGGTGGCACCTGGATGCGCATGCGCGCGCCCATCACGAGGCGGGCGACGGCGACCGCGGCGACGTACTCGCGCAGGTCGGCGTCGGGGGCATCCTGCATCGCGGTGCGCGGCTTCGCGCGGAAGTTCTGCACGATGACTTCCTGGATGTGCCCCTGCGGGCCGGCGGGGCCGTCGACGGCATGCCGCTCGTGCGCGTCGCGGAGGGCGACGAGCGATTCGGCGCGGTCGCGCACGGTCTCGCCGATGCCCACGAGGATGCCGGTGGTGAACGGCACCCGCTCGGCACCTGCCGCGTCGATCACGGCGAGACGCACGTCGGGATCCTTGTCGGGCGAGCCGAAGTGCACCTGACCGGGCTCTTCGTAGAGGCGCCGCGACGTCGTCTCGAGCATCATGCCCATCGACGGCGCCGTGGGGCGCAGCATCCGAAGCTCGTCCGCCGTCATCACGCCCGGGTTGAGGTGGGCGAGCATGCCGGTCTCGTCGGTGATCAGCCGCGCGATGAACCCGACGTAGTCGAGCGTCGAGGCGAAGCCGTGCTCGTCGAGCCAGGCGCGCGCCTCGGGCCAGCGGTCTTCTGGGCGGTCGCCGAGGGTGAGGAGCGCCTCCTTGCAGCCGAGCGCCTGGCCCTGTCGCACCACCGCGAGCACCTGCTCAGGAGACATGAACGCGGGCTTGCTCTTCTTGAGCAGCTGACCCGGGGTGTCGACGAACACGCAGTAGTGGCAGCGGTCGCGGCAGAGGGTGGTCAGGGGCACGAAGACCTTGCGCGAGTACGTGATCACGCCGGGGCGACCGGATGCCGCGAGCCCGGCGTCGCGCCGCGCGGAGGCCAGATCGAGGAGGCGCTCGAAGTCCGCGCCGTCCGCGTGGAGGAGGGCCTCGGCGTCGGCGATCTCGAGGCGCTCACCCCTGCCGGCGAGGCCGAGGGCGCGCGCGACGGCCGGCGACGAAACGGGGGATGCCACAGCGGTCACCGTTCCAGTCTCGCACCGCCCCGGGTCGGGGGCGCCGCGGATCGTTGCGGGTCTGTGAACGATTCATCCCCGCTCAGGCATGCACCGCTGGCACACTAGAGGGCATGGTCACCCTCCTGCTCGACTCGACTCAGCTCGAGATCGTGCTGTCGGGCGCCGAGAAGGCGATGGCGTTCCGCAAGAGCAACGTCGTGATCGAGCGCTCGACGATCACGAAGGTGCAGCTCACCGACGACGGATGGACATGGCTGCGCGGGGTTCCGAGCCCCGGCACCCGCATCCCGGGCGTCGTGGCCATGGGCACCTGGAAGTCGGCCGGCGGCGCCGATTTCGCCATCATCCGCCGCCACCGCCCGGGTGCCGTCATCGACCTCGACGGCCACGACGAGTTCCAGCGCATCGTGCTGACCACGCGCCACGGGCTGGCGCTCGTGCAGGCGCTCCAAGTCGACCTCGCGGCCGAACCGGTCGACGTGGTCGAGATCGCCGCCGAGACCGGCACGATCGACATCCCGGCTCCTGCCGCGAAGCCGCGCACCCGCAAGGCGCCGACGCCCGCTCCCGCGGTCTGACTCCCACCCGTCGCTCTCGTCAGCGGGTCGTGCCCGACTGTGGTCAGCTGACGTCGCGGCGCCAGCTGACCAGGTGGCCGAGCAGCAGCGCGACCGCTGCGTAGCCGAGCAGCACCAGCCCGCCCACCCACCATTCGAGCGCGCTCTCTGCCTGCGGCATGCCCACGGTGAACAGGCTCGCCCCGACGAGGGCGTCGGATGCCGCACCCGGGAGGTACTTCACGACGTCGTTCAACTCGGTGACGAACGCCGCAGCCGCTCGGCCGACGGGCTCGAGGAACTGCGTGAACACCAGCACGCCCACGATCGCCCCGACCTGGTTGCGCACCAGCGCCCCCACCCCGATGCCGACCAGCACCCAGAGCACGTAGGCGATCAGCATCCGTCCGAACAGCGCCCAGGTGTCGGGCTCGTCGAGTGCGGTGGGGAGGTCGTTCGCCACCAGGATGCCGGCAGCGGGCCCGACGGCGGCGACGATGCCCGCGACGGCGTAGATCACTCCGATGAGGACGCCGACGACGATCTTCGCCCACAGCACCGTGCCCCGGCGCGGGATGGCGAGGAAGGTCGGAGTCAGCGTCTTGTGGCGGAACTCGCCCGTCACCATGAGGGTTCCCAGGAGGAGCGGGAACACGTACCCGACCGAGGTGGCGGTGCTGTAGAGCGTCGGCGCGAGGCCTTCGGCGGGGAGCACGGGTGCGTCGTCACCGAGGGATCCGCTCGCCGACAGCGAGAATGCGAGCCCCACCGCGGCGGCGGTGAAGGCGATGTAGGCGACCAGCACGATGCCCAGCAGCCACCAGATCGACGTCGTGAAGAGCTTGGTCGATTCGGAGCGCGTCGCCCGCCTGAGGCTCATCGCTGCTCACCCCCGTCTGCGGTGTCGTCTGCGGCGGGGTGCTCGTCGTCGGGCACGTCGGGCTCGGGCTCGGCAGGCTCGGGCACGTCGGGCTCGGGCTCGCCGGCGTCGTGCTCCGGCTCGCCGGGATTGTGCGGCGAGTCGTACGAGGCGAAGAACGCGTCGGCGTCGACGTCGGCGTCGGTGCGGACGTAGTCCTCCCAGGGGCGGTCGCTGTCTTCGTCGTCGGGCAGGGTCGGCGTGTCGTCGTCGGCGGGCTCGGCGACGGATGCTTCGTCCGCGGTCTCTGCGGGAGTGTCGGACGCCGGCTCAGGGGTGGGCTCGGGTTCGACGTCGGTCTCTGCTGCCGGATCCTGCTCGGACTGCCAGTCCGCTTCGGGCTCGGGCTCGGGCTCCGGTTCCGCCTCGGCCTCGGCCTCCGGTTCCGGCTCGGCCTCGATGCTCTGCTCAGGCGCCTGCTCCGGCACGGCCTCAGCCGCATCTGTCTCAGCGGCGACGGCATCCGTCTCCACTCCGGCATCCGTCTCGGGTTCGCTGCCGGCGACGGGGTCCGGCACCGCGACCGTCGCTGCCACCGCGCCGGCCGCGCTCGGGTGCACGCGCGTGCCGTTGACGAGATCGAGGAACACCTCTTCGAGCCCGGGGCCGCGACGGTGCAGCGACGACAGGGCGACGCCGGCGTCGGCGGCGATGCGCCCGATCTCGGCGGGTTCGGCGCCGCGCACCGACAGCCCCGACCGCAGCACCTCGAACCCGATGCCCGCGTCGGTGAGCGCTGCGATCAGCGCCTCGCGGTCGGGCGCGTCGGTCACCGTCGCGTGGTCGTCGGGGTCGGCGAGGTCTTCGATGCCGCCCTGGAACACGAGGCGCCCGTGCGAGATGATCAGCAGCGCGTCGACCGTCTGCTGCACCTCGGCCAGGAGATGCGACGACACCAGCACGGTGCGCCCCTCGCGGGCGAGCTGCTGCAGGAACCCGCGGATCCACTTGATGCCTTCGGGATCCAGTCCGTTCGTCGGCTCATCGAGCACGAGCACGCCGGGGTCGCCGAGCAGTGCTGCGGCGAGACCCAGGCGCTGGCGCATCCCGAGCGAATAGCCGCCCACCTTGCGCCCGGCCGCATCGGCCAGCCCGACGAGCTCGAGGAGTTCGTCGACGCGGGCTCTGCGTACGCCGGCCGCGTCGGCGTAGACCGCGAGGTGGCCGGCTCCGCTGCGGCCGGGGTGGAAGCTCGAGGCCTCGAGCACGGCGCCCACGCTCTGCAGCGGGTTCGCCAGGCTGCGGTACGGCACACCGCCGATCGTCGCCGTGCCGGCGCTCGGGCGCACGAGGCCCAGCAGCACGCGCAGTGTGGTCGTCTTGCCGGCGCCGTTCGGGCCGAGGAAGCCCGTCACCACTCCCGGCTCCACACGAGCCGAGAGGTCGTCGACCGCAGTCACCGAGCCGAATCGCTTCGTCACCCCCGAGAACTCCAGCACCTCACCTGCCGGCATGCCGAACCCTCTCGTCGTCGTGAGTCGTTCCCCACATCTTTGCGGAAACGTCGCCCGTTGTCCCTGGTTCCTTCCGGTCGCGTCGCGATTCCGCCCGCTCCGCCGCGGGGGCCGCGGGGTAACGTTGCGGGCGTGACCGACGCACCTGAGCCCACCGTCCTCGTCCGGAGCGCGGGAGGACTCGGGCGCCTCACCCTCAACCGGCCACGCGCGATCAACGCGCTCGACCTCGACATGGTCCGCCAGCTCAGCGCGGCACTTGACGCCTGGGAGACCGACACCGATGTCGAGCTCGTCGTCCTCGACGGCGCGGGGGAGCGGGGCCTGTGCGCCGGCGGCGACGTGCGCGTGCTCGCCGAGCGGGTGGTGGGCGGCCGCTTCGACGAGGCCGCCCTGTTCTTCCGCGAGGAGTACGCGCTCAACGCCCGGATCGCGGAGTACCCGAAGCCGATCGTCGCGCTCGCCGACGGCATCACCATGGGCGGCGGCATCGGCCTCGCCGGGCACGCGGCGATCCGTGTGGTCACCGAGCGGTCGCAGCTCGCCATGCCCGAGACCCGCATCGGCTTCACCCCCGACGTGGGAGGGACGTGGCTCCTCGCCCACGCGCCCGGACACCTCGGCGAGTACCTCGCCCTCACCGGAGCGGTGATGGATGCCGCCGACGCGGTGTACGCCGGGCTCGCCGACCACCTCGTGCCCGTCGACCACCTCGATGGACTGCGAGAGGCGTTCGAGACCCGCGCCGACCCGTCGAGTCCCACCGAACTGGTGCTGCTGTTCGACGAGACGCCCGCTCCGTCGGCGCTCGAGCGCAGCCGCGCGTGGATCGACGACGCGTTCGCCGCCGACACCGTGGCCGAGATCGTCGAGCGCCTCCGCGCCCGCCCCGAGCCCGAGGCATCCGCCACCGCCGACCTCCTCGGCGAGCTCTCGCCGACGGGGCTCGCCGTCACCCTCGCAGCGGTGCGTCGCGCGCGCGGACTCGCCGGGCTGCGGGATGCCCTCGCTCAGGAGTACGGCCTCGTGATGTGGTTCGCGCAGACCCAGCCCGACCTCGCCGAGGGCATCCGCGCCCAGGTCGTCGACAAGGACCGCTCGCCGCGCTGGCAGCCCGCCGCCCTCGCCGATCTCGATCCGGGCATCGCCGACCAGGCGTTCGCTCACGTGCCCGCGGAGCCGCTCTGGTCGTGAGCGCGTACGCTCGACGGATCGGGATTCGCGAGGAAGAGGCGGAACAGGCGTGTTCGACAGTCCCCTGTCGGCGTCGGCATACGAGGTGCTCGGCGTCGAACCCACCGCCGACGAGGAGTCGCTGAAGCGGGCGTACCGACTGCGCCTGCGGCAGACGCACCCCGACACCGGCGGCGATGCCGCGGTGTTCATCCAGGTGCAGCGCGCCTGGGAGCTCGTCGGCGATGCGTCGGCGCGTGCTGCGTACGACCGCGGACACGGGTTCGGGGCATCCGCGACGCCCGACTTCTCGCCCGCGCCCGACTCGGGCGTCACGTGGCGGGCGCCCCGCGCCGACTCGCGTGACACGCGGCCGCGAGCGCGTTCGCACGGCCACCCGGGCGGGTGGCGGCGCGAGCGGTACCTCGAGCTGATCCGCGAATGGGCGGGGCGCGGGGTCGATCTGCCCGACCCCTACGATCCCGCACTCGTCCGCTCGGCTCCCCACGATGTGCGCCGACTCCTCGCCGATGCGCTCGCCGAAGAGGCCACCGCACGGGTCATCGCCGACCTCGGCATGGGCTACACCGTGTGGCACGACGTCGCGCCGCCCGCCCGGGGTGGTGGATCAGACGACAAGATCGACCACATCGTGCTCGGTCCGAGCGGGCTGTACGGCGTGCTCTCGGAGGACTTCGGCGGTCCGGTGCGGGTCCGCCGGGGCGAGCTCATCGGCGACGGCGTCGCCGGCGCCCCCGTGGCCGACCTGGTCGCGCGACTGCGGCTGATGGCGCGCGCGGCGGGGGTGCGCTTCAGCGGGGCGGTCGTCGTGCTGCCCGACGACGATGTGCTTCAGGCGATCGACGAGATCGGCAAGGTGCGCGGCACCCCGGTGGCGATCGTGTCGCGCAGCGCGCTGTCGGCGGTGCTGCGCCGGGGGATCACGGGGGTGCGCTCCATCGGCGGAAACGAGGTCTTCGACGTGCGGACCCGCCTGCAGCAGACGGTGCGTTTCGCCTGACGGCAGGACGCCGGCGGTGCTGGTGCCGGGCGGTTCGTCGCCGGGTCAGCCGGCCAGGCCGAACAGCTCCAGCGGGTGGGTGAGCCGCCACCAGGCGCTCGGCGGCTCGATGTCGGCCGCGAGCTCGAGATCGACCGTGGCCGAGTCGAGCGGGCCGTCGGCGGTGATCGAACCGACGACGGAGCCGGCGGCGCGTGCGTCGCCGAGGTCGTACGCCGGGGTGAGTGTGCTGGTGCCGCCGTTCCACAGCACCACTGTCGCGTCGGCGGAGGTCACGATGTCGGAGTCCGACCCCCACAGCGTCGTCACCGTACCGGCCACGGTGCCCGCCGGCACCGACGGGAACGGCTGCAGCTGCGCCTCGACTTGGTCGTAGAGCGAGCGCGACGCCTCGAGGCGGGCCTCGTCGTCGGCCTGGCCCAGCACGGCGGCATACAGGCGCACCGCGGTCTCGCCGACGACCACGTCTTTCGCGGAGAGCAGGTTCCACCGGTCGAGCGTGCCGGTCTTGATGCCCACGACGCCCTCATCGGCGAGAAGTCCGTTGGTGTTGTCGACGACGCCTGCCCCGGGGAGCTCCACCGACTTCTCGGCGACGATCTCGGCGATGACCGGGTTCGCCATGGCCTTCTGCGCGAGGGTGAGCAGCGCAGCCGGGCTCGCGGTGTTCTGGCTGCTCATTCCGGTGGGCTCGACGACGGTGATGCCGGGGACGCCGTGCGCCGTGAGCCAGTCCTGCGCGGCCGCGGCGAAGACCTGGTCCGACGGGAAGAGGTCGCTCGCGAGCCGGTCGGCGTAGTTGTTCGCCGAGCCGATGAGCATGCCCTCGAGCATCTGGTACTGCGTGAGCGACCCGCCCACCGGCACATCGAGCGCGGACTCGCCGCGGGCGCGATAGCTCCAGTAGTCGAGGTTGTCGCTGTAGTCGAAGCTGTACGCCGGCCCGTCTTCGCCGAGCTCGAGCGGGAGTTCGTCGAGCACGACGAGCGCCGTCACGACCTTCGTGATGCTGGCCATCGCGTCGGCGTCGGGGGTGGATGCCGGCGTGCCCGAGATGCCCGCCACCGTGACGGCGGCGCTGCCCTCTGCGGGCCAGGTCATCTCGGCGGCTGCCGCGGCGGCCGGCTGCACCTGGATCGCGGTGACCTCGGGGGCCACCGCGTGGAGGGGCCACAGCAGGGTGGTGGCCCCGTAGGCGAAGACCACGAACGCGATGATCGCCGTGGGCACGAGCACGCTCGGTCGCCAGGGCGACCGGCGCGGCGGGTCGGCGAGCAGGCTCACCTCGACCGGCACGTAGGGGGAGCCGGCCGCGACGAGGTCGCGGGGGATCGCGACCGGGGTGACGTCGGTGTCGGCGAGCCACGACAGCGCGGGGCGCTCTCCCGCGGCAGCGGGGGGGACGGATGCCGCCGCAGCGGCCGCGATCGGCTCCTCGGCTGCCGCCGGGGCGTCGTCACCGTGGAACGGGCTCTCCGGCGCGATGCGGACAGCAGGCGCCTCGGCGGAGGCGGTGTCGACCGTGCCCCCGGGAGACGTGTCGACCTCGGGTGCGGCGCGCCCACCGGCGCCCGGCGGGACATCGATCGCCCCCGACCGCATACGCCGCTCGCGGCGCGTGAGCGCAGCGGCGTCGTCGAGGGTCATCCGCTCAATTTACCTGCCGCACGCGCGGCTATACTCATCGGACAACCACGGGAGTCCGTCGAGTCGGGCTGAGAGGAAGCGAATCGCGCTTCGACCGTCGAACCTGATCCGGATCATGCCGGCGCAGGGAGGAGAGAACATGCACGCGTCCACGTCTGCCCACGCGGCACCCGCGACTGCCCACCGCTTCCGCTGGCGGGTCGTCGACATCGTCGTCGCCGCCGTCCTCGGCGTCGCGCTGGGCCTCGTCTTCTGGGCCTGGAACACCGTCGGCTACGCCTGGTTCACCGCGATGGACGCCCTGACCCCCGGCCTCGGCGGCATCGCCGTCGGCATCTGGCTGATCGGCGGAGTCATCGGCGGCCTGGTGATCCGCAAGCCCGGTGCCGCACTGCTCGTCGAAGTGCTCGCCGCCGTGGTGTCGATGCTCATCGGCAACATGTGGGGCGTCTCGACGGTGCTGTCGGGCATCGTGCAGGGACTCGGCGCCGAGCTGATCTTCGCCCTGTTCCTCTACGCGCGCTTCACGCTCCCGGTCGCGATGCTCTCGGGCATCGGCGCCGGCGTGGGCGCGTGGATCTTCGAGCTGTTCTACGGGGCATCGCCCAACATCCTGAAGACGCTCGAGTTCAACACGATCTACCTGGTCTCACTCATCGTCTCGGGCGCTCTGCTCGCCGGCCTCGTCGGCTGGCTCGCCGTGCGCGCGCTGGCAGCGACCGGTGCGCTCAGCCGCTTCGCCGCCGGCCGCGAGGCGCGACGCGAGGTCTGACGATGTCGACGACCCGCCCGGGGCGCGTCACCGCGCAGGGCTGGGGCTGGCGCTACGCCGGGCGCCGTGCCGCCGCCGTCCGCGACGTCAGCTTCGCCATCGAGCCCGGCGAGCGCGTGCTGCTGCTCGGCGCGTCCGGCGCCGGTAAGTCGACGCTCCTCGCCGGCATCGCCGGGCTCCTCGGCGGAGCCGACGAAGGCGACGAGACCGGTGCGCTGCTGATCGACGGCGAGCGGGCCGAGGCACATCGCGGCCGTGTCGGACTCGTGCTGCAGGACCCCGACGCCGGTGTGGTGCTCTCGAAGGTGGGCGACGACGTCGCCTTCGGGTGCGAGAACCTCGGGGTGCCGGCATCCGACATCCCGTCACGCGTCGCCGAGGCGATGGCCGACGTCGGGCTCGACGTCGCACTCTCGCACCCGACCAAGGCCCTCTCGGGCGGGCAGAAGCAGCGGCTCGCGCTCGCCGGGGTGCTCGCGATGCGACCGGGCGTGCTGCTGCTCGACGAGCCGACCGCCAACCTCGACCCGCTCGGGGTGCGCGAGGTGCGCGACAGCGTCGAGCGCGCGGTCGCGCGCACCGGCGCGACCCTCGTGGTGATCGAGCACCGCACCGCGGTCTGGGCCGACCTCATGGACCGCGTGATCGTGGTGAGCGCCGAGGGCGGCCTCCTCGCCGACGGTCCTCCCGCCGAGGTCTTCGCCCGGCACGGCGAGAGCCTCGCGGCGGCGGGCGTGTGGGTCCCCGGCATGCCCGTCGATCTGCCTGTGCTCTCGGATGGGCCGCTGCTCGCGCACGACCCCGCGGTCGCGGCATCCGGCCTCGCCATCTCGCGCGACGGTCGCAGCATCGTCCGTGCCGGACTCAACGTCGCCGCACCCCGCGGCTGCGCGACGGTGATCACCGGTCCCAACGGCGCCGGCAAGTCGACCCTCGCGCTCACCCTCGCCGGACTCCTCCCCGAGGCGGCGGGCGAGGTCGTCGCCGCGGTCGAGCTCGCGGCGCCGTCGGGTCGTCGTCCGTCGCGCTGGCGCTCGCGCGAGCTGCTCACTCGCATCGGCACCGTGTTCCAGGAGCCCGAGCACCAGTTCCTCGCGCAGACGGTGCGCGACGAGCTCGCCATCGGCCCGCGGTCACGGCGGATCGCCCCGGCCGCCGTCGACCTCATCGTCGACGAGCTGCTCGAGCGGCTGCACCTGACCCCGCTGGCCGGCGCGAACCCGTTCACCCTGTCGGGTGGGCAGAAGCGACGGCTCTCGGTGGCGACCGTGCTCGCCGACGCGCCGCCGGTGGTCGTGCTCGACGAACCCACGTTCGGGCAGGACCGCCGGGGGTGGAGCGAGCTCGTGGGACTTCTGCAGTCCGAGATCGTCGCCGGCACGACGGTGATCGCCGTCACGCACGACGACGACGTGCTCCGGCACCTCGGCGGCCACCGCATCGATCTGGGGCTCGATCTCGGAGCCGAGGTGCCCCGATGAGCGCGGTCGCCGTCGACGCCCCGGCCACGGCGCCGGCCTGGCTCGACCGGGTCAACCCGGTGTCGAAGATCGTGATCGCGCTCCTGCTGTCGGTGCCGCTCATGGTGTCGATCGACGCCGTCAGCTCCCTCGTGGCGATCCTGCTTGAGCTCGCGCTGCTTCCGCTCACCGGACTCGCGCTCGCGACGGTGGCGAAGCGGATGCTGCCCCTCGTGGTGTTCGCCCCGATCGCCGGGGTGAGCATGCTCCTCTACGCCGAGCCCGGCGGCACCGTCTACTGGTCGTTCTGGTACGCGACGATCAGCGACGAGTCGATCGCGCTCGCCGTGGCGGTGTCGCTGCGGGTCGTGGCGCTGGGGCTGCCGACGATCCTGCTGTTCGGGCGCACCGACCCCACCGAGCTGGCCGATGCGCTCGCCCAGGTCGCGAAGCTGCCGAGCAGGTTCGTGCTCGGGGTGCTCGCCGGCACGCGCACGCTCGGGCTCTTCCTCGACGACTGGCGCTCGATGACCCTCGCCCGCCGGGCGCGCGGCGTGGGTGACACCGGGGCGGTGCGCCGATTCTTCTCGATGGCCTTCGTGCTCCTCGTCTTCGCCGTTCGCCGTGGAACGAAGCTGGCGACGGCGATGGAGGCCCGCGGCTTCGGGTCGGGCATCACGCGCACCTGGTCGCGCCCGTCGCGCCTCCACGCCCGCGACGCGGTGGCGGTGGCGGGCGGATGCCTCGTCATCGCGGTCGCGATCGGCGCGGCGGTCGCCGCGGGCACGTTCCGCTTCGTGTGGTCCTGAGGCTCGCGGGCCGGGGCTGGACGGGGCGGGGCGGCGCCGTCGTCAGGCGTCCAGCCCGCGCACGAGCCGCACGGGTGCGGTGCGGCGGTAGGACGCGTCGATGAGCTCGGCGATCTCGTCCCAGTCGGCGGCGTCGGCGATGTCGAGTCCGAGCCAGCCGGCCGGACCGAGGTAGGCGGGCACCCAGTAGCGCCGGTCCTGTCGGAGTGCAGCCTCGTCGGCCGGGTCGGGCAGCACGAGCACCGCCTCGTCGTGGCGCACCCACTCGCCGTCGATCCGCTCCGAGCCGCCGAAGTAGCAGAACACCTTCTTGACGAAGAAGGTGGGGCGTCCGTGGCTGATCTTCTCGGCCGCCTCGGGCAGCGCGAGCGCGATCGCGCGCACCCGCGCGAGGAGCGGGTCGCCGGGCTCGAACATCGGCGGGTGCGGGTGGTCGCTCATGTCGCGTTCCACAGTTCCCGATAGAACGTCAGGCGCTCGCGGTCGGGCTCGATCCCGTAGGCCTCGATGAGGGCGTCCTCCCAGCCCGGCCCGTAGTTCCATTCGGTCGACATCGATGCGACGGCGATGTCGGCCCACCGGTCGGCGACGCCCAAGGCCCCGAGGTCGACGTGGCCGCACCACTCTCCGTCATCGCCGATGAGCGTGTTCGGGCAGCAGGCATCCCCGTGGCACACCACCAGCTCGTCGACGGGCGGCGCGTCATCCCCGGCCTCGGGCGGACGGATGCCGCGACCGGCGGCGTTCGCGAGTCGCGCCGGCACGCCCCAGTCGAACGGGCAGTCGACGACGGGCAGTGCGTCGTGCAGGGCGCGCAGCCCCGCGCCGACCGCGCGCACGGCGGTCGCGGGATCGGCGATCCAGCGAGGATCGACGGCCGAGAGACCCGGGAGCGCCGTCGTCACCATCCACTCGTGCGTCTCGTCGCCGCCGACCTCGAGCACCTGGGGCACCCGGATGAACGCGCCGGCCCACGCCATCCGCTCCGCTTCTGCGGCGAACGACGTCTCGCTCTGGCGCGGGCCGTGCTTGATGAACCGCCCGTCGTCGGTGCGGAAGGTCAGCCCGCCGGCGTCGTTGCGCCACACCGGCTCGAGCCGTGCCCCGCCGGCGAGAGCGGCGACCGTCGGCGGAACTGCGGTGTCGGTGACCGGGATCGACATCGCGGTCACGCGTCCCGTGTCACGTCGTCGCTGATCCGCTTCGGTCGCAGCTCCATCACCCCATGATGCCGCTGCGGATACCCTGGTCGCAGCACCGCGGGACACGATGGCACTCGGTGTCGCGTAGTGTGAGACACAATCTCGCGGGTTCGAAGGGGAACACATGGACATCACGGGTGCTTCGGCACTGGTCACCGGAGGTGCGAGCGGCCTCGGCCTCGCCACCGCTCGCCGACTCGCGGCATCCGGCGCAGCCGTCACGATCGTCGACCTGCCCACCTCGGCGGGAGCGGAGATCGCTGAGGAGCTCGGCGGCACGTTCGCCCCGGCCGACGTCACCGATGTCTCCCAGGTGCGCGCCGCCGTCGAGATCGCCGCCGCAGCGGGTCCGCTGCGGGTCGTGGTGAACTGCGCCGGCATCGCGCCACCCGCGAAGGTGCTCGATCGCGAGGGCGAGCCGTCGCCGCTCGAGGGGTTCGAGCGCATCATCCGCATCAACCTCATCG
Organism: Microbacterium terrae; assembly: GCF_017831975.1. Lineage (NCBI taxonomy): Bacteria > Bacillati > Actinomycetota > Actinomycetes > Micrococcales > Microbacteriaceae > Microbacterium > Microbacterium terrae. The sequence continues at coordinate 3,570,112 of NZ_JAFDSS010000001.1, forward strand.
GCACCTACAACGTCATCGCCCAGGCGTCGGCCGCGATCGCGAAGACCGAGCCGACCGAGGGCGGCGACCGCGGCGTCATCGTCAGCACCGCCAGTGTCGCGGCCTTCGACGGCCAGATCGGCCAGCCGGCGTACGCCGCATCGAAGGGCGGTGTGCATGCGATGACGCTGCCGATCGCGCGCGAACTCGCCCGCTACGGCATCCGCGTCGTCACGATCGCCCCGGGCATCATGGAGACCCCGATGCTCATGGGCCTCCCGCAGGAGGCGCAGGACTCGCTCGGACTGCAGGTGCCGTACCCGCAGCGACTCGGCCGCCCCGACGAGTACGCCCGGCTCGTCGCGCACATCGTCGACAACGGCTACCTCAACGGCGAGACCATCCGCCTCGACGGCGCCATCCGCATGGCCCCGAAGTAAGGAACGACACCCACATGAGCGACACGATCCTCCTCGCGCGCGACGGCGGCCTCGCCCGCATCACCTTCAACCGTCCCGCGTTCCTCAACGCGATGGACTTCGAGATGGGGCGGCGCTGGCGCGACCTCGCCCACGAACTCACCGCCGACGCGACCGTCGGGGCGATCGTGCTTGATGCCGCGGGCCCGGCCTTCTGCGCCGGCGGCGACGTCGTCGCGATGTCGACCTCGGGCGAGGGCGGCGAGGCGATCACCGGAATGGCGCACGTCATCCACGACGGCATCCGCACCTTCGCCCGCTCCGACAAGCCGATCGTCGCCGTCGTGCAGGGTGCGGTCGCCGGCGGAGGCCTGGGGCTCATGCTCACCGCCGACTACATCGTCGCCGCGCCTAGGGCGAAGTTCGTGAGCAAGTACGCGAACATCGGCCTCACCCCCGACCTCGGCGTCTCGACGCTGCTCACCGCCGCAGTCGGACAGACGCGGGCGCTGCGGCTGCTGCTGCAGGACGAGACCATCGACGCTGCCACCGCGCTCGACTGGGGTCTGGTGACCGAGGTCGCCGACGACCCGGCAGCACGGGCCGACGAGATCGCCCGCTTCTGGCTCGACGGCGCCACGGGCGCGTTCGGGCAGGCCAAGCGGCTGATCCGCACCGGGGCCGAGCGCACCCTCGCCGAGAACCTCGACTACGAGGCCGCCTCGATCGGCGCAGCCTTCGACACCCCCGACGCGCGCGTGCGCGTCGCCGCGTTCGCCGCGGCATCCCGCAAGTCCCGCGACTGACCGCGACCGCGACCGCGCCACGACGCAACAGCACCACGACCAGCGCCACGACCAAGGAGAACCGAGTTGACCTCGAACACCCTCGCCGGCAAGACCATCCTCATGTCGGGCGGCAGCCGCGGCATCGGGCTCGCCATCGCCCTGCGCGCAGCGCGCGACGGCGCCAACATCGCCCTGCTCGCCAAGACCGACACCCCGCATCCGAAGCTCGAGGGCACGGTGCACTCGGCGGCTGAGCAGATCCGGGCGGCGGGCGGCAACGCGCTGCCGATCGTCGGCGATGTGCGCAACGACGACGACGTCACCGAGGCCGTGCTCACGACGCAGGGCGAGTTCGGCGGCATCGACATCGTCGTCAACAACGCCAGCGTGATCGACCTGTCGCGCTCGCTCGACCTGCAGGCGAAGAAGTACGACCTCATGCAGGACGTCAACGTGCGCGGCACGTTCATGCTGAGCCGGGCGGCGGTGCCGATCCTCAAGGATGCTCTGAACCCGCACATCCTCTCGCTGTCGCCGCCGCTGAACCTCGCCCCGAAGTGGCTGGGCGCCCACACCGGCTACACGCTCGCGAAGTACGGGATGACCATGACGACGCTCGGTCTCGCCGCCGAGTTCGCCGCCGACGGCATCGCCGCCAACACGCTGTGGCCGCAGACGACCATCGCGACCGCCGCGGTGCAGTTCGCGCTCGGCGGCGACCGGATGATGAAGGTGAGTCGCACGCCGGAGGTGTACGCCGACGCGGCGTACGAGGTGTTCCTCAAGCCCGCCGCCACCTACACCGGGCAGACGCTCATCGTGGAGGACGTGCTGCGCGAGGCCGGCGTCACCGACTTCTCGCAGTACGCGGCAGTGCCCGGCACACCCGACGAGCAGCTGTTCCCCGATATCTTCCTCGACTGAGGACGACGAGCGCCCGCGCTGCGCACCGAGTGTCCGCAGGCGCGCGTCAGCGGCCGTCGAACCGGCCGAGCACGACGCGCACAGCGGACTCGTCGAGCCACCAGAACCGGATGCTGTCGACCGCGCCCATCTGCGGCGGTCGCAGCTCCGGGTCGACGTCGGCGCGTGAGAGCGACAGCCGCAGCGACCCGTAGCGGCGCGCGTCGTCGTTGCCGCAGCGGCTGCGCACGTCGCCGTCGCGCTCGATCGCGATGCACGAGAGGGCAGCCCCGTCTTCGACGCCGGCGCCGACCCAGAGGTTCCAGCCGAATCGACTTCCGAGCGGCGCCGTCCACAGCACCTCGCCGGCGGTCGCGAACGGCGGAGCGGGAATCGACGACGGGAGCCCGCGCAGCGACCCGACGACACCGGTCGTCGGGATCTGCATGAGCGTCTCGCCCTGCGGCGTGTAGTCGAGTGCCGCAGGATGCGACGGGCCGACGCTATGCGGCGTGACCGGTGAGCGCTGATCCCTCGGTGCGAGCGCGAGGACGGCGGCCGAGACGGCGAGGGCGGCTGCCGCCGACCACACGACGACCATGACCAGCAGCCGCGTCTTGGGCCCGAGGCGGTGCGCGGCGGCAGGGGCGTGATCGTCGCGCGGGTCGAGAAGCTCGTCGGGGTCGATCCCGTGCTCGCGCGCGTGTTCGTCGAGCAGCAGGAGCTCGAGCGAGTCGAGGCGCGCAGACGCCGCGGCGTCTTCGGCGATCCCGGCCCCCAGGCCGTACGCCCGTCGTCTCAGCTCGTCGAGCTCACGGTGCTGCGCGGCATCCATCCCTCTCACCCCGCACGGCGGCGCGTCATCGCGTCGCCACCTCAACGGTAGCCCTGCGGGTGCGCGAGCGGGAGTGGGGATGCGTCCGCGTCAGTGCTTGCTGCCGGTGACGAGCAGCACCCCGCCGAGCCCGATCATCATGCCCCCGCCGACGGCCGACAGGGTGGCGATGCGCTTCGGCGAGCGGCCGAACCACGTGCGGGCGGCGGCCGCGGCGAGAGCCCATGCTCCGTCCGAGATCAGCGCGATAACGAAGAACACCAGGCCGAGCTCGATCATCTGCAGCGGCACGGCGCCGGCGTCGAGGTCGACGAACTGCGGCAGCACCGCCACGAAGAAGGCGATCGTCTTGGGGTTCGTCACGCCCACGGTGAAGCCTTCGGCCAGCTGACGCCGGTGCGAGCGAGGCGCGACCGAGGCGGATGCGGTGGCGGCGCGGTGACGGTGGCGGATCGCCTGCACGCCCAGGAACATCAGGTAGCCGGCTCCCGCGATCCTCACGATCGCGAACAGCACGACGGACTGCGCGACCACGCCGCCCACCCCGAGCGCGACGAGCAGGATGATCGGCAGCAGACCGAGCGCGTTGCCGAGCACGCTGAGGAGCCCGCCGGTGCGGCCGAGCGCCAGCGCGCGACCGATCGTGAACAGCACGCTCGGCCCCGGGATCACGATCAGCACGAGGGCGGCGAGCGTGAACGCGAGGAGATTCTCGGGAGGGACCACGGCACGACGATAGTCGCTGCGACGCGGCATCCGTCGCCGTCGTCAGTTCACGATGAAGTACGCGACGGTGACCAGGGCGATTCCCGCGCCCGCGAGCACCATCGCCCAGCGGATCGCGCGGTACTTGCGCTGCACCACCGCCGACAGCACGAGCAGCTGCTGGTAGGTGCGCTCGGGCGGCAGCAGGCCTCGCTCGGTCAGGGCGTCAGCCACGGCCTGCGGCGAGCCGAGATCCTTGACCTGCCCCCAGTACGTGATCGACCCCGGCGTCGAGCGGCTGAGCCGTGGCCACACCGCGAGCGCCGCGGAGACGACCGACGCTCCCGCGGCGAGGGCCCCGATGATCCACAGCGCGGCCCCGACGGGGTGCAGCGACTGCGGCGACCAGTCTCCGCCGATCAGGGCGCTCAGCACGATGCTGAATGCGATGCCGAGGCTGCCGATGAGCAGCGACGCCTTCTGGTCGGCACGGTCGATCTCGGCGGCCGCCTCCTCGAGCATCTTCTCGGCGAGTTCGTGCACCGGCCGGGGCTCCGCGGCGGGCGGTACCACGGCCGGTACGGCGCCCGACAGTTCGGAGGCGGGTCGCCCGGCGGCGCCGATGGGGGAGGATGCCTCGGGCATGTGCGCTCCAGTGCGTAGGCGCGGCGGTCGCGGCGCGGATGAGCGCCAGGATGCCATGAAACGACCGCCCGGCGCGAGAGTGCGCGCCCGGGCGCTGTCCAGCCACGCGCAGTACCCTCGGAGTCATGACTTCTCAGCCGCCCGTGCGCGCCACCAAACCACGCCAGGTGCGTCCGGCGACCGAGGGATGGTCGCAGAAGAAGGACGAGGAGGGGCGGCCGCTTCTGCAGTTCGCCTCGCCGAAGCGCGGCAAGCCGCCCGTGCACCTCGCCGACCTCACCCCCGAACAGCGCGTCGAGCGCGTGAAGGAGCTCGGGATGCCGGGCTTCCGCGCCAAGCAGCTCGAGAAGCACTACTTCCAGCACTGGACGCACCACGCCGCCGACATGACCGACCTGCCGGCCGCGGGCCGCGACGAGTTCGTGCACGGCATGCTCCCCCCGCTGCTCACGGAGGTGCGCCGCCTCGAGACCGACCGCGGCGACACGATCAAGTTCCTGTGGAAGCTCCACGACGGCGCGCTCGTCGAGTCGGTGCTCATGCGCTACCCCGGCCGCATCACGCTGTGCGTGTCGAGCCAGGCCGGCTGCGGCATGAACTGCCCGTTCTGCGCCACCGGCCAGGCGGGGCTCACCCGCAACATGTCGGCTGCCGAGATCATCGAGCAGATCGTGCGCGCGAACCGCCTCATCGCCGACGGCGGCCTCGGCGACCCGCGCAAGGTCGGCCACGAGGGCGAGCGCGTCACGAACATCGTCTTCATGGGCATGGGCGAGCCCCTTGCCAACTACGCGCGTGTGATGCAGGCGGTGCGGGTCATGACCGACAAGCAGCACGGCATCGGCATGAGCGCCCGCGGCATCACCGTCTCGACCGTCGGCCTCGTCCCCGCGATCACCAAGCTCGCGAACGAGGACATCCCGGTGACGTTCGCGCTGTCGCTCCACGCGCCCGACGACAAGCTGCGCGACGAGCTCATCCCGGTGAACTCGCGCTGGAAGGTCGATGAGGCGCTCGACGCCGCACGCGCCTACTTCGACAAGACCGGCCGCCGTGTCTCGATCGAGTACGCGCTCATCAAAGACATGAACGACCACGCGTGGCGCGCCGACCTCCTCGCGAAGAAGCTCAACGACCGCGGTCGCGGGTGGGTGCACGTGAACCCCATCCCGCTGAACCCGACTCCCGGGTCGATCTGGACCTCGTCCGACGTCGACGTGCAGGACGAGTTCGTGCGCCGGCTCAACGACGCCGGCATCCCCACGACCCTGCGCGACACACGCGGCAAGGAGATCGACGGCGCCTGCGGACAGCTCGTCGCCACCGAGGACGACCAGGCGGTGGCGGACGCCACTCCGCTCGAGGAGTGACGCCCGCTCCGGCTACTTGATGCCGAACGTGAAGGTGAACGAGTCGCCGTCGGCGAGGTTCACCCGATAGGTGTACTTCACGCCGCTCTTCAGGGTCGCCGACCCGATCGCGCCCGCCCACAGGCCCGTGTTCGACACGTACACCGGCTTGATCGTGGGCAGGAGCAGCGGCAGCTCGTTAACCGCGGCCTTCGCCAGCGCCGTCTGCGACTCGAGGGTCACGCTCGTCACCGCGCCGCGCGTGGTGACGAGTCGCCCGAGGTCGTCGCAGAGGCGGAAGATCACCGGCACCGCCGAGATCCGTGCGAACACGCTCGACCCGTCTGCGTTGACCGGCTGCAGCACCTGGTTCGAGCCGAGCCGGCACGCCGGCGACGGCGCGACCACCTGGTAGCCCGCCGTGGCGGTGGCCGTGTTGCCGGCGGCATCCGTCGCCTCGCAGGTCACCGACCGGGTGCCGGCCGTCGCGGTGGCGGGTGCGCTGCACGACTGCGAGGCGATACCCGACACGGTGTCGGATGCCATCGCGACCGCGGTGGCCGTGCCGCCGACGACCACCGGGTTCGGCGACACGATCGGCGACAGCGACGGTGCCGTCTTGTCGAGCTTCACCTCGATCGACGCCGTGGCCGTGCGCCCCAGGTCGTCGGTGACGGTGCGCTCGACGATCGTGCTCGCGGTGTCGGTGGCGATCGTCACCGGCTCGGGGCACTCGACCCCGACGCCGGTACACAGGAACGACACGGCGACGTCGGCCCGCGCCCAGGTGCCGGCCGCATACGGGGCGCCGTCCGAGACGGCGGTCAGGGCGATGGTCGGCAGGGCCACGTCCTCGCCGACGGAGATCGCCGCGACGCCGGCGTGGCCGTCGGTGCGCCCGTCGTTCGGGATCGCCTCCACCGAGACGACGTCGCCGGGCTGGGCGATCCCGTCCAGCGCGAACGACGATGCCGTCGCGCCCTCCTGGACTACGCCGTTGACGAGCCAGCGGTACCGCAGCGACACGGTGTCGCCGGTGTCGGGGTCGGTGCCCGTCGCCGAGGCCTGCAGGGTGCTCGACGGGGTGACCGCCTCGGGCGTGAGTGTCACGGATGCCGACGGAGCGGCGTTCGCGGGCGCCACGGTCAGCTCGAACGAGGCGGGGTCGCTGCACGCGCCGCCCGTGCACGCCGTGATCGACACCGTGTAGGCGCCGGTGCTGTCGGCGATGAGGTCGAGCACTGCGCGGGTCACCCCGTCGGCGCCGGTCGTCACGTGCACCGGGCCGTCGCGGACGACGCCTCCCTCGGCGTCGCGCAGCGCGTACGTCGCGCTGACCGCATCGCCGGGGGCGACGCCCTCGACGGCGATGGTGCGCTGGACCCGGTCGCCGACGACGGCTTCGACGGTGGTGCCGGCGTCGCCGAGGCTCGGGGCGACTACCGCGGCGGCGGTGGTCAGCCGGCCGCGGTCGCTGTCGGTGGTGACGTTGCCCGCGGCATCCACGAGCTGCAGGATCCAGCGGTAGGGTCCGGTGATCCCGGCGGGCAGCGTCGCCAGCCACCGACCGTTCGACAGGCTCATCTCCACCGTGCTCCACGGCTGCTCGCCGCCCGCTTCCGCCTCCGGCTGCACGAGGAGCACCACGCGGGTGACTGACCCGCCGCCCGGGTCGTACGCGGTGATCACCGGGCTCTCGCCCATCTGGCGGTAGGTGATGACCGGTGCCGTCTGGTCGGGGCTGCCCGCGTCGCCGTAGAGCACCTGCACGTCCATCGAGGTGAAGGTCTCGATGGTGCCTCTGCCGTTCACAGCCGCCTGCACGCTCGCCGGCGTCGTCACCAGGAGCGACACCGGTCCGGCAGGCGTCTGCTGATTCGCGATCGACGCGAACACCGACGGGAACGCCACGCCCTGGGTGGTCACCCCCGCCGTCTCGACGCCGATCCCGGCGTCGACGATCAGCGGCACGACCTCACCGCTCACGGTCGACGTGAGCCCCGTGATGAGCGCGCCGCGGGCGACCTTGTCTCCCACCTTCGTCGGCACCTGGGTCGTGACCTTCGGCAGTGCGGGCTGACCCGCCACCGCGACCGGCTGCTCGTCTCCCACCGTCAGGTACACCGGTTCGGTGGCGGCGTCGGGGTCGCCCTCGGCAGGGCCGTGGCGGAAGAACGACGGGGTGAGGGTGAGCGAGGCGCTCGCGAGGCCCTCGGCCGGATCCACCACGGCCAGGTCAGCGGGGATCTCGGGGATCGGCACGCTCTTCGCGGCATCGTCGTCGTTCACGAACCCGTACATCGGCACGCCGTAGTACACCGTCTGCATGACGACCTTCTCGTCGTACCCCGAGTACTGACCGGCCTGGCCGATGTAGGACTGCTTGGCGTACATGAGTGCCTCGCCGGCCGACACCTGGCCCGACTCGGTGGTGACGCCGATCCAGTCCGCATACGTGGCGAGCAGCCGCTCGCTGAGTGCGGTGGTGACGCTGTTGGCGAGGCCGAACCCGGTGTTGCCGACGAACCCGGCGGACTGGCCGAACACGTCGGCCCAGTCGTCGACGTCGCCGTAGTACGACGTCGGCAGGTTGTTGCCGGCGTGACAGCCGATCATGAACACCAGAGACCCGGCGAGGGCGGATGCCTCAGGGGCGAGGTCGCCGGCGGTGATCAGGTCGTCCGATCCGGAGGCGCCGTGCTCGGCGCCGTCGAGACCGGGGAGGAGGTTCGTCTCGTCGGCGTGGGTGTTCAGCGACACGATCTTCGGGGCGTCGCCCTCGGCCGGGAACAGGCGCGACGTCGCGTCATCGCCGCTCCACGGCTGCTCGAGCGGCGACGGATCGCCCGTCAGCCGCCACGACAGGTTGGCCGTCACCGCGTCGGGCAGCTCCGCCCACGCACCGTATCCCGCGGTGAGGGAGGTGTCGGCGGTGAGGAGGCCGCCCGCGGTCGCGCGGTAGCGGTCGAGCTGGGCGGCGATCTGCGCGGGGGTGTCGACCAGGCGCCCGAGTGCGACGGTCGGCACGTACAGGTAGCCGCCGAGCGACTGGTACGCGTCGGCGAGGCCGTACGGGTCGTCGGTGAGGATGTAATCCGATGCGGCCGCGGCCGACAGCGGCGTCGCGCACGGGTCGACCTCGCCGGCCGCGACGTCGGCGGGGCAGTCCGCGTCGCCCCGTCGCAGGTCGGCGGCGTGGCCGCTCTCGTTGAACTGCTCGGTGTGCTGGGCCACCGGCGCGAAGGGGATCACATCGTCGCCGCCGAGCACGACGATGCTGCGGATGTCTGCTCCGGCATCGGCGATCACCCCGGCGACGTAGCTGTTGATCGCGGCGGAGAGCGCGCGCCGGTCCGACATCGAGCACGGGTTGTCGTCGAGCTGTGCCCGGGCGGCCTGCACGGCGGGGTCGGCGTCGACCGAGACGATCGCCCCGTCGACGCCGATGTCGTCGAGCCCGCTCCAGGCATCGACGGCGCGGACGGCGAGGTCGACCTCCTCGGTCGCTTCGACGCCGTACAGCTCGCGCATGCGGGTGACGTCGGTGAGGTACAGGGTGTCGGTCGCGGCGGTGATGCCGGTCACATCGTCGACGACCTGGTCGGGCCAGGTGCCGTCGTCGGTGAAGGCGGGCGAGTACGGGGCGCACGTCTGCTCGGGCGGCTCGTCCTCGTACGAGACCCGCAGCGAGTACAGCTGCCGACCCGCTTCGCCGTTCCCGCTGGTCACGCGCACCAGCCAGGTCTCCGAGCTGTCGGCGGTCGTCGAGCCGGCCTCGACGGTGGCGGTGCCGTCGCCGCCGACCGATGCCTGGTCGACGAGCACGTGCCCGGCGGTGCCTGCGGCGGTGTCTGCGCCCGACTCGGCGGGTGCGCCGGCATCCCGGGCATTCTGCTCCGCCACGGCGGTTCCGGGGGCGTCGCCGGCGGAGGCGACGCCGAGCGGGGTGCCGGTCGGGGTGGGCTTGAACAGGGCGAGCGCGATCTGCCCGTCCGACGCGTTGGTCGAGACCTTCAGGCGTTCGCCTTCGGCCGGCGGCATGACCACGAACCAGTCCTCGTCCAAGGCGGCGGACGGGTAGCGCTCCCCCGGTCTTCGTCGAAGAGGATGCGCTCGGGCGTGATCCATTCGTAGTAGACGCTGCCGGGACGCAGCACCACGCCCCAGCCGGTGTCGCTCGAGGTCACCCACTGGCCTTCGGGCGTGCGGTTGTTCATCTCGACGTCGAGGTACTCGGGGTCGTCGGCCGCGGGGATGGACAGCCCGTCGTCGCTCGCCGACAGATCACCGCTGGTGAGGGAGCCCGACGCGTCCCATTCCCCGGGGCGCCGCACCTCGGTGAAGCGGACGGTGAACTCGCGCACGGTTCCGCCGGCGGTGTCGGCGAGGGGGAAGGCCACGGTGGAGCCGTCTTCGAGCTTCGCCCCGGTGTAGGTCTCGTCGGCGCTGACGGCGAAGCCTGGGCCCGAGCCGCCGCTCATGATCGACTTCGCCCGCGCAGCGCCCGGGAGCTCGACGGTGGCGGTGGGGTCGTCGAACACCGTCGGTTCGCCGGGGCCGGGGTCGAAGGTGAACTGGTATTGCACGAAGGCGCCGCAGCGATCGGTGCCGTCGCACCACGACGGCTCCGCCTGCTCGGTCACCGCGCTCGCCGGCAGCACGGCCGGATCGATCTGCTCCCACGGGTAGTCGGCGCTCTCGAGCATCGAGAACAGGATCGACCCGAAGGTCACCTCGTCGGGTGCTCCGGCCGCGAGGTGGGAGACCGTCGCAGTCGACACGATGGCGTCGGCGTTCTCCGCCATCGTGCCGGTCACGGTGGCGGCCGCCGCGGCGCCGAAGATCGCGGTGCGGGCTTCAGCGGTGAGGCGCGCCACGTCGAGGTCGCCCAGCGGAGTGTCGTCGAACTGCAGCCCGGGCTCGGTGTCCGACGCCGGCGTCAGCGGGATGGCGTCGAACAGGGTGTCCTCGATCGGGAGCGAGTTCGCCGGAACCGCCTCGATGCCGGTGCGGTCGACGGCGAGCCCCGCCGCATCCAGTTCCGCGAGCACGACGTCCTCGTCGAGGGTCACGGCCATGCCCTGGGCGTCGGCGAGGTCCTGCCAACGCGCCAGGGGGGTCTCGTCCTCGTCGCCGGGGATGTCCACCGCAGCCAGGCGTGCGCCGCCCAGCATCAGCGACGCGAGCGAGAGCGCGTCGATCCCGGAGTCGTCGAGACCGACGTCGCTGAGGGTGAGGGTCTGGATGCGCTCGGCCGCGGCGAGTTCCGCGGCGGTCCCGGTCTCGTTCGCCACCGTCTCGTTCGCCCACTTCAGCACTTCGGCCAGCAGCACGCTCTGTTCGAGGGCGTCAGCGAACGGGGTGCCGGCGAGCAGCTCGGTCCACCCTCCCGGGATGTCGAGCCGGTAGATGGGCAGGCGATAGATGGGCAGCCGGTAGATCGGCAGGCGGTAGATGGGCGCGTCTGCGACGTCGAGCCGATAGATCGGCGAGTCGCCGATCATCAGTCGGTAGATCGGGAGCCGGTAGATCGGCAGGCGGTAGATCGGGAGTCGATAGATGGGCAGCCGGTAGATCGGCGCGTTCGCGAGTGCCGCGCCGTAGTCGGTCACCGCGGACGCGGGGATGTCGGAGACGTCGGCGCGCGTGATGAACCCGACCGTAGAGAGCGTGCCCATCGTCTGGGAGACGTGGAGCCCGTCGTGGGAGTGCGTGTCGATCGCGAGCACCGACGAGGAGGCGCCGCTGAGGTCGGTCGGCCCGGACAGCGCGATCGTGCGGCCGCTGGCCGAGAGCGAGGGAGAGGTCCCGTCGCCGGCGGCATTGGGCACGGCGGTGAGGAAGGTCGGATCGCATTTCGGGGCGGTGTTCTTCTGCTCGGCGTCGTACCAGTTGATACGCGAGAACCGCACTGACGGCTCTGTCAGCGGTGCCGACTCGGCCGCGGGCGGCTGGGTGGTGGTGAATGCGACGGTCGAGGCGTCTGCCGACAGCACGACCTCCTGCACCGCGCCGGCGGCGATGTTGACGAAGGCCGCGCCCGCCGTCGCGGAGTACACCTGGTCGAACGGGTCGAGCGTGCCGACGACCGCGACCGGCGCGTCGACGTAGATCGGCGTGCCCGAGAAGATGTCGTTGCGGTCGAAGCACCGGTCGCTGATCGCGGCGAACTCGTTCCCCGTGGCGTCGAGGTCGGCGTCGTGGGCACCGAGCATCAGCGTGTTGAAGCGGTGCTGCTCGCGGGTCGGCACGCGGAACACGTTCGGCGCGTCGACAAGGGTGTCGCTCTGCAGAGTGTCGACGGATGCGGTGACGGCGATGTACTCGCCATTGCCGCTGATGGCGGGTTCGCTCGTGCCGCCGGGGACGCTCGCGCTGGGGAACACGCGGGTGATCGTGGGTGTCGTGTGGCGCCCGTCACCGGACGGGGCGAGGTCGGCGACGAAGACGTCGGGGGCGTCGTTGGTGTCGGGCGCCCAGTTCCCGAGCGTCGAGCTCAGGTTGATCGCGTCGGACGTGAATACGACGTACCGCCCGTCGTCGCTCATGTCGGGGTCCCACGAGTCGCCGTCGGGTTCGACGCCGGTGTCGATGCGCACCGTCGTCTCGTTCACGAGGTCGCGGACGTAGATCGCGGAGCGGCCCTCGGTCGCGCCACCCGGCACGAGGTTCGTCGCCTCGCTCACGAAGGCGACGTAGCGGCCGTCCGCGCTCGCGGCGGGGTCTGAGCTCAGGTTGTCGGCCGGCTCGTCGGGCAGCGAGGAGTCGGGCCGCGAGACGAGCACGGCGGGGCCCGAGAACGGGTCGTCCGACCCCTCGATGGCAGTCGACAGGAAGACGTTCGGCGTCTCCACCGCGGTGCCGGGGGCGAGGTCGGAGGCGAGGGATACGAACGCGACCTTCTGGCCGTCGGGGGTGAGATAGGGGCTCGTGGATGCCGCCTCGTCGGTGCGCGAGACGAGGTAGGTCTCGGCCTCGTCCGGGAGCGGTGGGATGTCGGCGGTGGCTGCGGTGACCGGGATGACGGCCAACCCCGCGCCGACGAGCACCGCCGAGGCGAGGATCGCGATCGTCGAGCGAGGGGCGCTGCGCTGCGCTGCGGTCATGGTGTCGTCTCCGATTCGGGTGCCGGGGTGCTTCCACGTGCCAGAAGAGTGTCGGCGTCGGCGATGCCGAGCCGCTCGAGGATGGTGCGGGCTTCCGCCCGCGGCTTCGCGCCGTCGTCGACGTGTGCGGCGGCGAGGGCGACGAGCCCCAGGGCGCGTTCGTACGGTTCGGTGCCGGCGGCGTCGACCGCCGCGAGCGCGAAGCGGTCGGCCGAGGCGGGGTCGCCGTCGCGCAGCGCCAGCAGCGACCGCGCGCGCAGCACCGTGCCGCTGTCGTCGGCGACCGCGAGCCGGTCGCGCGCCTCGCCGTCGCGCCCGGCGAGGAGCAGCGCGAGTGCGTGGCGGCCGCGGGCATCACGCGCCTCGTCCGCCTCACCGAGGGCGTCGAAGCGCTCGGCTGCCGTGGCGAACGCCGTGGCAGCGGCGTCGGCGTCGCCGGCGCGCAGGTGCGCCCGCCCGTCGAACCCGGTGACGAAGGCCACCAGATACGGATTGTCCGAGGCCTCGAACACGCGCCGCGCCGCCCGCAGCAGCGTCCGCGCCTCGTCGAGCCTGCCCTGGTCGATGAGGATCTCCGCCGCGTTCGCCGCTTCGATCGCGGCCCCGACCACATCGCCGCCGCGCTCGGCGGCATCCCGCGCCTGTCCGTACAGGTCGGCGGCCTCCGACCAGTCGCCGCGGTAGTACGCCCGCGCGCCGAGCATGTTCAGCACCTTCGAGGTCGACAGCTCGTCGCCGATCCGCGCGTACAGCTCGAGGGTGCGCTGCACGTGCCGCAGCGCTTCGTCGCCGTCGAGTTCCGCCGAGGCGATGTCGTCGTAGCGCAGGGCATCGGCGAGCACGCGGATCTCGTCGTCGGTCGTGGCGTTCTCATCGAGCAGGCCGATGGCCTCGCGGGCGAGCAGCTGGGCGTCGCGCCAGCGCGCCTGGCGCAGACGCACCCCGGCCTCGATGAGCGACAGGCTCGCCAGAAGCCCGCGCCCGTCGTCGCCCGCCGCGGTCGCGGCACGCCGCGCAGTGCGCACCGCCTGCGCCGCGTCGTCGGGGCGACCGAGGATGTTGAGTGCATAGGCGCGCTCCCGGTCGATGCCGCCGCGGACGAGCGGATCCTTGGTGAGCGCCCGGGCATGGTCGAGCGCCTCCATCCCCTCGACGGCGCGGCCCCCGGCCACAGCTGCACGCGCGAGCCCGCGCCAGAGATCCCCGAGCTCCACGGGGATCGGGCGCGCGCGGGTGGCCGCCGAGACCGCGACGCGGTAAGCGGCGACCGCGTCGTCGACGGCGAAGCCCTCCTCCGCGGCGATCGCCGCCGCTCGCGCGCTGCGCCACGCGTGATCCATGTCGCCGGCGGCCTCGTAGTGCATCGCGAGCATGGGCTCGACCGGCCCCGCGGCCAGCTCGGGATCGGCTTCGAGCGCGGCGGCCACAGCGCGGTGCAGTTCGCGGCGGGTCTGGAAGTTCAGCTGCTCGTACGCCACATCGCGATACAGCGGACTGCGGAAGCGCACCGAGTCCTCGAGCAGCTCGAGGAACGACGACACCCCGTCGGTCTCGGCGAGCTCGGCAGGGCCAACCCAGCGCACGAACAGTCCGAGGGGAACGCCCCACCCGAGTACGGCGGAGCGCCGCACCACGGCGCGCTCCTGCTCGGAGAGCGTGTCGATGCGTTCGCCGACCAGCTGCTCGATGCCGAGCATCTCGCTGCCGGAGGCGAACGCCGCGGCCAGTTCGGTGAGGTACAGAGGGTTGCCGTCGGCGCGACGGAGGAGGGGGTCGAGGTCGGCCGGGAGCAGCACGCGCCCAGCCACCGTCTCGATGAGATCGGCCGCATGCTCCTCGTCGAGCCCTGCGAGGGCGAGCGTCTGACCTCGCAGCTCGAGACCGCCTTCCGCCTCGCGGCGTGCGATCACGACCGCGTGCGGGATGTCGCCCGAGAACACGTGCGCGAAGGTCGCCGACGACGCCTCGTCGAGCCACTGGGCGTCGTCGATGATCACCGTCGTAGGCTGCGGCAGCAGGTCCTCCATGAGGCGGCCGAGCACCGCGTGCGCCCGCTCCTGCCGGAACGCGTCGTCGAGGGCGTCGACGGCGTCGGTCATCGGCACGTCTGCACCGACCAGGGGAGCCAGCAGCGGCACCCACATGCTCAGGGCCGGGCGCAGCCGCTCGACGGCCGCCGCGAGCTCCACTCCGGCTCGGCCGGCGTCGGCGTCGGCGGCGATGCCCAGCAGCGGCCGCAGCAGGGTCTGCGATCCGCGGTGCGCGCCGCCGGCGAACCGGTCGCCGGCGAGCCGCACCACAGGCAATCGCGACGCTTCGGCGAGCTCGGACAGCAGCCGCGACTTCCCGACACCGGCGCCGCCGACGATGGTCAGCGCCCCGCCGAAGCCGGTGGCCGCGGCATCCGTCAACCGGATCACGCGCGCCAGGTCGGCATCCCGCCCGATCAGGGGGATGTCGCCGATCGAGCCGTCTGCGCGCCGGCCTGGCTGCGTGACGACGGCCACCGGAATGGTCGCCGTCTTGCCCTTCACGGTGATCTCGGTCTCGTCGTGCGCGTCGAAGACGACTGCCGAGCGCTCCAATGAGGCTCGACTGACCAGCACCGTCCCGGGTTCGGCTCGCGCGGTGAGGCGGGCGGCGAGGTTGGTCGCGTCGCCCATCACGGTGAAGGTCTGCCGGCCGATGGCTCCGACGAAGCCCGAGAACACGCGGCCGCTCGTGGCCCCGGCCCGCACGCTCAGGCCGGTGTCGCTCGTGACGATGCGCTGCAGCGCCGTCAGCAGTCGACCCTCCGGGTCCTCCGTCGCCGTCGGCGAGCCCGCCGTCACGAAGTAGCGGTAGCCGCCGGGCGCGGGGTCGACGTCGAGGAGCGTCGCTCCGGTGTCGGCGAGGGCCGACTCCACGACGGCGGTGAGCGCATCGATCCGTGCGAGGTCGGATGCATCGGGGTGCGGCGAGAGGCCCGACACCTGTGCGAACCCGATCGCCGCCCAGCGGTGGTCGGGATCGGCGCCGAGCAGATCGGGGCGCTGACGGAACGCCCGCGGCAGGAACCGCTCGCCGCCGGTCCCGGCGAGCGAGTGGAGCGCCATGAGGGCGTGCGCCTGCACGGAGCCGCCGCGCAGCAGACGGTGCGCACCCGGCACCGCATCGTCGGGGGCGGTCTGCTTGGGTGGCAGCGCCGCCGCAGTCTCGTCGCTCACGAGGATGCGGCCGGCCGGCGCCGCGTTCTGCAGCTCGAGCACACGGTCGACCGCTGCCCCGGCGAGCACCACGCTGATGCTGTCGGTGCCCGAGAGGATCAGGTCGAACGTGCCGGTGTGCACGCCGACCGACATGCGCAGGCGCGCGCGGGCCGCCGGGAGGTGCACGTCGCCGACCGTCGCCAGCACGCGGTTCATGTTCCACGCCGCGTGCACGGCGTGCTTCGCGTGCTCCTCGCCCCGGAACAGCACGAACAGGGCGTCGCCGGCGAACTTCAGGATGTCGCCGCCGTCGTCGGTGGCGGGCAGCAGCACCGTGAAGATGCGCGACAGGGTCGCGATCAGCTGCTCGGTGCCCTCGCGCCCGGTGGCTGCGAGCTGCTCCGACAGCGTCGTGAAACCCGAGATGTCGATGAGCACCGCGGTGCCGTCCAGGCGCAGGTGCGAACCCGTCAGCCCGCCGTGCTCGAGGAGCAAGCGGGGGACGAGGTCCGACGCCAGTACCCGTGCCGCCACTGATGAGCCCTCGAACTCGCCGCGATGGGCCCCAGTGCCGCGATCGCGATGTCGCTAACTATGGCATCGTGCGGCGCTGCGCACCACGGGGTGATCGCACGGGGTCGCGACCGCGCGCTCCCAGGCGGCAGTAGCGTTGAGGGATGGTCAACCATCGATACCTCGGCAGCAGCGGACTCAAAGTCTCGGAGATCACCTACGGCAACTGGGTGACGCACGCGTCGCAGGTCGGGAACGACGCCGCGATCAAGACGGTGCACCGTGCGCTCGACCTCGGCATCACGAGCTTCGACACCGCCGACGCCTACGCCAACACGGCGGCCGAGTCGGTGCTCGGTGAGGCGCTGCGCGGTCAGCGCCGCGAGTCGCTCGAGATCTTCACCAAGGTCTACTGGCCCACCGGGCCCAAGGGGCCGAACGACACCGGGCTCAGCCGCAAGCACATCTTCGAGTCGATCAACGGGTCGCTCCAGCGTCTGGGCACCGACTACGTCGAGCTGTACCAGGCCCACCGCTACGACTACGAGACGCCCCTCGAGGAGACGATGCAGGCCTTCGCCGACGTCGTGCGGCAGGGCAAGGCGCTGTACATCGGCGTCTCGGAGTGGACGGCCGAGCAGCTGCGCGCCGGCGCCGCGCTCGCCAAGGAGCTGAAGTTCCAGCTGGTGTCCAACCAGCCCCAGTACTCCGCGCTGTGGCGCGTGATCGAGGGCAAGGTCGTGCCGACCTCGCAGGAGCTCGGCATCTCGCAGATCGTCTGGTCGCCGATGGCGCAGGGCGTGCTCACCGGCAAGTACCTGCCCGGCCAGCCCGTACCCGCGGGGTCCCGCGCGACCGATGAGGCCGGCGGCGCCCGCTTCATCCAGGACTTCCTGCGCGATGAGGTGCTGACGGCCGTGCAGAAGCTGAAGCCCATCGCCGAGCAGGCGGGCATCACGGTGCCGCAGCTCGCGATCGCGTGGGTGCTGCACAACCCGAACGTCTCGGCGGCGCTGGTCGGCGCATCCCGCCCGGAGCAGCTCGACGACACCGTGAAGGCCTCGGGCATCGTCCTCGACGACGACACGAAGGCCGCGATCGACGAAGCCCTCGCCCCGGTCGCCGTGACCGACGTCGAGGAGACGTACTCGGTCTCGCCGAAGACCCGCGTGGTCTGACACGTCGATGGCCTCGAGCGCCGGCATCCTGCTCCACCGCTCCACCAGCGATGGACCGGAAGTGCTCATCGCCCACATGGGCGGGCCCTTCTGGGCGAACAAGGATGCCGGCGCCTGGTCGATCCCGAAAGGCGAGTTCGATCCCGCGGTCGAGCAGGCGACGGATGCCGCGCGGCGGGAGTTCCGTGAGGAGCTCGGCCTGGACCCGCCCTGCGGACCGTACCGCGAGCTCGGCACGTTCGCGTACGCGTCGGGCAAGCGGGTGACCGTCTTCGTCGCCGATGGAGCGGGGTTCTCACTCGAGGGCGCCGTGTTCGGGGAGTTCGAGATGGAATGGCCGCCGCGGTCGGGACGGACCGCGTCGTTCCCCGAGGTCGATCGCGCCGAATGGATGCCGGTGGCCGCGGCTCGCGAGAGGCTCGTGAAGGGCCAGCGGCCCGCACTCGACGCCCTCGAGCGACTGCTCTCCTCCGACGACTGACCCCTCGCACTGGGCATTCACCCACCACTCGCTCAGGTGGCGTCCCTACGGTTGTCGGATGTCTTTCTCCGCCCACCGCCCCGGCCGGTTCGGATCCGACGGCCGCATCGAGTTCGAGGGGCCGGATGACGAGACCGAGGAGCTGTACCTCGACGACGTGCGCGCCGCGCAGACGGCCGACGGCCCCGAGGACCCCTATCCGCAGACGCGCGACCTGCTCGACGACGCGATCGCGATGAACCCCACGCAGCCCACCGCCGTGATCACGGAGCAGGTCGGCGAGTGGGGTTCGGTCGCCGAACCCGCCGCGGTCGCCGAGCCTGTCGAGGCGCCTGCACCGGTCGCAGAGCCCGACCCGGTCGCAGAGCCTGTCGAGGCGCCCGCCGCCGCGGCCGCCGCCGAGAAGCCCGCCCGTCGCCGGAGGCCGCCGCGCGAACGCGGTTCGGCGAGTCGGCGTCTCGCCATCCTCGGCGGTGCCGATGGATCGGTGCTCGACGAGGTGCCCACCGAGACCCCGCGCTTCGTGCAGATGTTCTTCGTGCTCGCCGGCACCGCGCTGGTCTCGGCGATCTCGATGATGTTCGCCCTCACGACCGGTGTGCGCGTGGCGCTGGCGCTGGCCATCCCGCTCGCGATCGTGTGGGCGCTCATCATCTTCAACCTCGACCGCTTCCTCACCTCGACGATGCGCTCGACGCGCAACGTCTGGAAGCTCATCGCCCTGGCGATCCCGCGCGTGATCATGGCCGCGATCATCGGCATCGTCGTCGCCGAGCCCCTGGTGCTCCAGGTGTTCCACAACGACATCGCGCGCGAAGTGACCACGACGAACCTCACCCAGGCGCAGGCCGATCAGGATGCCGTGACGAGCGGCCCCGAGAAGCTGGCGCTCGACGCCGCGAGCGAGCGGGTCGCCGCACTCGAGAATCAGGCGGCGAGCGGCGTGGTCGCGGGCGCGGACACCACGTCGGCGACGACGGCGGCGGCGCAGGCGACGGTCGACGACCTCACGACGAAGCTCGCCGACCAGCAGGCGGTCATCGACCAGGCTCGCGCGATCTACCAGTGCGAGCTGACGGGCGAGGGCGCCGATGCGGTCGACGGATGCTCCGGGGTCGCGGGCGAGGGGGCGAGTTCGACGGCCGCCGAGGATCAGCTCGCCGCCGCTCAGACCGCATACGATGCGCTCGCCGCGAAGCTGACGACCGCCCAGGCGGAGCTCGCCGCGGCGCAGTCCGCCGGCACGGCCGCCACGAGCGCCTCGGAGTCGCTCAACAAGCAGCAGGCGGCCGATGAGCTGCCGGCGGCGCGCGAGCAGTACGAAGCGGCGCTCGCCGCGTACAACGCCCGCGCCTCCGATGTGGCTGGAGGCAACGCCGAGGCGGTGGGGCTCCTCAGCCAGATCACCGCGCTCGAGAGCCTGTCGCAGCGCGAGCCGGTGCTCGGGTGGGCGCACGGGCTGATCGCGGCGCTGTTCTTCATGATCGAGCTGCTGCCCGTGCTCGTGAAGGTGCTCACCAGCTACGGCGACCCGACGCTCTACGAGAAGGCCGATGCGCTTCGGCGCCAGGTCGCTCTCGACAAGGTCACGGCGCGCAGCTGGCGCGAGCGCGCGGCGATCGCGCAGGGCGGCGAGGCGTAGTCGATCTGCCGCGCCTCAGCGCTTCTTGACGGGGGCGGCCGAGACGTCGAGCTTCTCGTGCAGGCCGCCCAGCGACGACCAGGCGCTCGCGGTTCCGGATGCCGCGTGCACCGCGCCGCGCACGGCGCGCTCGTCGGCCCACTCGTTCAGCACGTGGCCGCGGTGGCCGCGGACGTGCTCGAGCACCACGTCGGGCAGGCCCGCGGCGCGTCGCGCGTCGCGCGCGGCCATGAGCTTCTCGAGGAGGTCGACGTTCTTCGCCGGGGCTCCGGTCGAGGTCTTCCAGCCGCGGCGGCGGTGGCCGTCCATCCACTTCTCGTACGTGTCGATCGCGTACTTCGAGTCGGCTTGCACGACGAGCTCGGCGACGGCCGGGTGATCCTCGATGGCCTTGAGGAGGCCCATCAGCTCGCCGACGTTGTTCGTACCGACGGGTATGGCGCCGGCTGCCCAGTGACCGTCCTCGCCGACCCACGCCCAGCCGGTCGGTCCGGGGTTGCCCTTGCAGGCGCCGTCGGTGGCCACGGTGTAGCGGGAGGAATCGGTCACCGATCGAGGCTACCCGGGGCGGCGCGGCCTGCGCGCCACTCGTCGGCCAGTTCGGGCATGCGGGCGGCGAGGAAGCGCAGGAAGTCGGCGATCTCGCGGGCGCGCGCGGTCGAGGTCGGGGCATCCGTGTTCTCGTCGGCGATCTGCTCCATCTGCGACGCGAGCGCGGTGTAGAGCGGCGCGTTCGCGGCGATCATGCCCGCCCAGGCGTCGTCGACGAGGTCGTACCGGTCGCGGCGGTCACCGGCGCGGGAGAGGCGCTGGATGAACCGCATCGACACGAGGTACCGCACCGCGCCCGACACGGCGGCGGCGGAGACGCCGAGCCGATCGCCGAGCTCGGCGGCCGTGTAGCCGGCATCGGGCGACCCGACGAGCGCCATCATCACGCGCGCCGGCATCCGCGGCATCCCGGCGGCGGCGAGCATCGCGGCGGCCTGCTCGGCGGCATCGACACCGGGGTGCTCCGTCTCGCTTCCCATCCCCTCGAACCTATCCGCTGCCGGCGAGCTCGCGCCGCCGCATCAGCGCGAGCGACGCAGCCGCGCCGACGCCCACCGCCGCGATCAGCCACCACAGCCCCTGCAGGTCGACCTCGTCGCCCTGCATCACCGGAGCGACCGCGATCGGCGAAAGGTCGGTGACCCAGTCCGGGAAACCGAAGATCGGGCCGAACAGCCCGAGCACCAGTCCGACGACCACGAGCGACCACCCGAGCGCGATGGTGAGCCGGGGCGCGGCGACGAACACCACGGCGGTGACGGCGACGAAGACGGATGCCGCGGCCACCTGTCCGGCGGCGGTCACGAGCACGGTCTGCACGAGCTGCGCGTCGCCCTCCTGCGAGGCGAGGCCGAGCAGCGACCCGGCGGCGCCTGCGGCGATCACGGCGACGAGCCCGGCGAACGCGATCACGAGGTAGCCCGACAGCCAGCGCATCCGATCGACGACGGCGGCGAGCACCGGCTCCGCGGTGCCGTGAGCCTCCTCCTGCCGGGCGCGGCACACGATCTGCACGCCGCAGCAGGCAGCCAGGATGCCGAGCATCGTGTAGAACGTGGTGATCGTCGCCTGCTCGATGTCACCGCCGCCTGAGATCTGGTCGAGGATCTGCTCGATCGACGGGTTGTCGGCGCCGACCTCGGCGACGACGTTCGCGAGGGTCGTCGCAAGGATCCCGGTGAGGAGCCCGCCGACCGCCCAGCCCGCGACGCTCCCGCGCGTGAGGCGCCAGACGAGCCCCGTCGGGCTCGACAGGCTCGCGGGTGCGCTCGTGCGGCCGTGGCGCTCGGCGAGGAAGCTGCCTCCGAGGTCGCGCGCCGCCGTGAGGGCGATCGCCGCACCCGTGAGGATCGCGCCGAGGCTCAGGCACAGGGCGAGCGGCCACCACGTGTTCTCGTCGAACGCGCGGGTGTTCTCACCCCAGCCGAACGGCGACAGCCAGGCGAGCCACGAGCTCTCCATGCGGGTCAGGTCGTCGCTGGGCGTGCCGATGGCGTTGCCGATTCCGCACATCACGAAGGCGACCAGCAGCACCCACACCGACACCGAGTTGGCGCCGCGCGAGGTGCGCACCAGCTGCGCGGCGAACAGGCCGACCCCGAGGAAGGCGACGCCGACCGAGCCTGCCGCGACTCCGATGAGGACCGACCCCTCGGCGTCGCTCCCGGTGAGGAGGAAGGCGCCGGCGGTGAGTGCTGCCAGGAGCGCGTTCGCGAGGAGGCCGTGCAGTGCGGTCGCCACGATCGGCGCGGTGCGACCAGCTGGGGTGGCCGACACCAGTTCGGCCCGCCCGGGCTCCTCCTCGCCGCGCGTGTGCCGCACCGCGAGGAAGGTGCTCATGAACGCGGCGAGCATCGCGAGCCACGGGAAGATCAGGAACGCCATCACCGCGCTCTGCGTGACCCCTGACGGGAGCCCGCGGAAGAGGAGGATGACGGGGTTCGCGAGCGCTGTCGCGATGAGGGCCGACCGCTCCTGCTCGGTGCCGAAGGACTCGGCGACGCCGGTGTACGACAGGTAGGCGAGCGCCGCCGTGCCGAGGATCCACAGGGCGAGCTGCCGCCAGTCGCGGCGGAGGCGCTGGCCGAGGAGCGTGCCGACGGTGCTCATCGCCGGTCGCTCCGCAGGGCCGCACGGCCGTTGCCCTCGAGTTCGGCGATGTCGTCGCCGTAGTGGCGCAGGAACAGCTCCTCGAGCGACGGCGGCGCGATGCGCAGACCCTCGACGCCGCGGCGGCCGAGATCGGGGAGGAGCGCGGCCACCTGGTCGGAGTCGACGGTGAACCGCACGCGGCCCTCTTCGGCGAGCACATCGTGCGCGCCGGGCAGCGACGCCGCTGCCGCGGCATCCGTGCCGGCGAACGACACCTCGGTGCGGGTGAGGTGACGCAGGTCGGCGAGGGTGCCCGACTCGATGATGCGGCCCGCGCGGATGATCGATACCCGATCGCAGAGCTGCTCGACCTCCGACATGATGTGGCTCGACAGCAGCACCGTCGAGCCCGCGTGCCGCACGCGTGCGACCTCGCGACGGAACATCACGTCCATGAGCGGGTCGAGACCGCTCGTGGGCTCGTCGAAGATGTACAGGTCGGCGGGGAGCGCGAACGCCGAGATGAGCGCGACCTTCTGTCGGTTGCCCTTGGAGTACGCACGCCCCTTCTTGCGCGGATCGAACTGGAAGGCCTCCATCAGACGGGCCTTCTCGCGTGTGTACGCGCCGTCGCGCCGCGGCGCGCCGCGCAGGCGCCCCAGCAGGTCGATCGCCTCCCCGCCGGAGAGGTTCGGCCACACGCTGACGTCGCCGGGGATGTACGAGACGCGTTTGTGGATCGCGACCGCGTCACGCCAGGGATGGAGGCCGAAGACGGATGCCTCACCCGAGGTGGCTCGCGCCAGCCCCAGCAGCACGCGGATCGTGGTTGATTTGCCGGCACCGTTCGGACCGAGGAAGCCGTGCACCTGCCCGGCTTCGACGTCGAGATCGAGTCCGTCGAGGGCGTGGACCCGCCCGTAGTGCTTGGTGAGCCCGGCCGTGTGGATGACTGTGGTCATGCGCCGGAGCGTACGCCCGTTTCACGAATTTGTGAATACTGTGCAGCGAACGGTCTCAGTCCGCGTCTCGCTCGAGCACGAAGTAGAACTCGCGCCCCTCGTCGGCGGTGTTCTTGCCGCCCATCACGCCGAGGACGGCGTCGGGGGTGATCCGGGTGAAGCTGTCGACGATCGGCAGCGCGTCGTACACCATCGCCACGGTCAGCACCCCGTCGCGCTCGATGCGCCAGAGGGAGGCGCCGCCGTGCGAGAACGTCTCGTCGGCGACGAGTTCCCCGTCGCCGGTGCGCACGACGATGGGGTCGACCTCCGAGTCGGAGTGGAACCGCTTGCCGTACCAGCCCGAGCGGGCGAGCATCCGCTCCGCGCGATGACCGGTCGTCACCGCCCAGCCGCGCCAGAGCCCGCGCAGTTCCGCGGGCTCGACGGGTGGCAGCGAGCGCCACAGGCGAGCGAGGCCGGCGTCGTCGAGCGTGCGCGCGCGCAGCGTGAAGAGTAGACCGACGGGCTCGCCCGCGTCGGTCGGGCGGTCGGCGACCGGTGCGGATGCCGTGTCGGCGGCGCGGCGGGTGGCTTCGCTCGCAGCCTCCGGCGTGACGAGCACCGCCTTCACGGCGCGACCTGCGCGCGTGTCGTCGACGGCGCGCTCGATCTCGTCGAGCCCGTACGCGGTGACGATCCGCTCGACCGGCAGCAGCCCGGCGTGCCACAGGTCGACAAGCCGGGGGATGTCTCGCTGCACCACGGCGTCGCCCTCGATCACGCCCGTGATCGTGCGGCCCCAGAGAAGGCGCCCCTGGGCGATCGAGACGCGGTTGCTCCCCGGGCGCAGGGCCACCGTGGCGACGGTGCCGCGCGGGGCGAGCGCCGCGAGCGCGGCATCCGTCGTCTCCTGCGTGCCCACCGTGTCGATGACGTGACGCACCGGGCCGCCTGCGGCGATGGCCTCGGCGAGCCCGTCGGGGCCGACCGCGGCCGTGGCGCCGAGGTCGAGGGCGAGGTCGCGGCGGGCAGGCAGCGGATCCGACACGATGATCGACCGGCATCCGCTCGCGCGCGCCGCCATCACAGCCGAGAGGCCGACGGCGCCGGCCCCGATCACGACGAGGTCATCGCCCGCGGTCGGCGACAGCACGTTGAGCACCGTCGCCGCGCCGGTGAGCACACCGCAGCCGAGCGGAGCGGCGACCGTGGCGGGCACGTCGGCAGGGATCGGCACGGTGTTCGACTCGTGGGCGAGCACGCGCGTCGCCCACGACGACTGCCGCATGAAACCGGCGTTCAGCGCCTCGCCGGTCGCCTCGACCGCCATCGCCCCGGTCTCGGGACTGTGGTTGAGAGAGCCGAACAGCTCGCAGTAGGCCGGATGACCGCTGCGGCAGGCGGCGCAGGTGCCGCACGACGCGAAGCTCAGCACCACGCGATCGCCCGGATGCACGCGGGTGACGCCCTCGCCGACGGCTTCGACGATGCCCGCGCCCTCGTGTCCGAACACCGCGGGGAAGGGGTACCCGATGCCGCCGTCGATGGCGACGAGGTCGGTGTGGCAGACGCCGGAGGCGAGGACCCGCACCAGGACCTCGCCCGCCCGCGGGGGCGACACCGAGACGCTCTCGAGTACGGGCGCCCCGCCGCGACCGCGGACGATCGCGGCGACATCCGCTCCCATGTCAGACGGTCGTCGGCTGGCGGTCGGCCGCGCGCAGCCTGACCTTGTCGACCTTGCCGCCGGCGTTGCGGGCGATGGCCTCGACGACGACGAGCGCCTTCGGGTGCTTGTAGCGGGCGAGCTTGTCGCCCAGCCACTCCTGCAGCTGCGCGAGGTCGACCTCTTCGCCCGGGCGG
Source organism: Microbacterium terrae (assembly GCF_017831975.1). Classification (NCBI taxonomy): domain Bacteria; kingdom Bacillati; phylum Actinomycetota; class Actinomycetes; order Micrococcales; family Microbacteriaceae; genus Microbacterium; species Microbacterium terrae. The sequence continues at coordinate 3,595,293 of NZ_JAFDSS010000001.1, forward strand.
GCGACGACGGCCGCCACCGGGATCTCGCCCCATCGTTCGTCGGCACGGCCGTAGATCGCGACGTCGAGGATCGCCGGGTGGGCGAACAGCACGTTCTCGACCTCGGCGCAGTAGACGTTCTCGCCGCCCGAGATGATCATGTCCTTCTTGCGGTCGACGACCCAGACGAAGCCCTCGTCGTCCTGCCGCACCAGGTCGCCCGAGTGGAACCAGCCGCCCGCGAACGCCTCGGCGGTCTCGACCGGCTTGCGCCAGTAGCCCTGCATCAGGGTCGGCCCGCGGTAGAGGATCTCGCCGACCTCGCCGGGCGCCACGTCGTCGCCGTCCTCGTTCACGACGCGGTACTGGATGGTCGGGATGGGCCTGCCGACCGACCCGATCTTGCGGTGCGAGTCCTCGCCCTTGAGCACGCAGGTGATCGGCGACAGCTCGGTCTGGCCGAACACGGCGACGATGGTGGCCGCCGGGAACGTGTCGGCCATCGTGCGCAGCAGGGTCTCGGAGGCGGGCGCGGCCCCCCAGCTGGCGATGCGGATCTTCAGATCACGGCTCGGGATCGACGGGTCGGCGCAGATCACCTGCCACTGCTGCGGCACGTTGAACACGATGGTCGCGCCCTCGCGCTCCCACGCGTCGAGCAGCTCGGTCGGGTTGAACGCGCCGAGCGGGTGGATGACCGTCGGGATGCCGAGGATGAAGTTCGGCGCGATCGAGCCCATGCCCGCGATGTGGAACAGCGGTGCCGTCAGGAACGCGATGTCGCTCTCGTCGGTGACGTCGTTGGCGCGGATGCACGTGATCGACTGCGAGAACATGTTGATGTGGTCGAGCAGGGCGCCCTTCGGACGGCCGGTCGTGCCCGAGGTGTAGACGATGAGCGCGGGGGTGTCTTCGGGAACGTCAGGGGCCTCGAAGTCCGACGCATCCTCGGCGATCAGCTCGTCGTACGACTCCTGGCCCTCGCCCGCTTCGCCGATGACGATGACAGTCTTGATGCGATCGGTGATCTGCGCGACGGCGCCGACCAGCGGGGCGAGGGGGCCTTCGACCACGATCACGCTCGCGTCGGCGTCGTCGACGATGTACGCGATCTCGGGTGGCGTGAGGCGGAAGTTGATCGGCACGGCCATCGCGCCGATGCGATTGATGCCGAAGATGGCCTCCACCACCTCGGGACGGTTGAGGGTGAGCAGCAGCACCCGATCGCCGGCCGCGACGCCGCGGCGCTGGAGGGCGGCGGCGAAGGCATCCATGTGGGAATCGACCTGGCCCCACGTCCACGACTGGCCGACGAACCGGAACGCCGTGGCGTCGGGCTTCATCGATGCGTGGCCGGCGACCTGGTTCATCCAGTGGTTGCGGCGTGCGGCGCTCGGGATCACGCGCTGCTCAGTGCTCATGCTCGTCTCCAACATCTTCGTCAGGGGTCGCGTCAGTGCGACGACGTGCAATCGAGTATGCCAGTGGCGAGGTGATCTGGGAAGAGTTTTGTTAACGGTGATTCACGTCTGATGTTCATCGGCGATCACCCTCGTCCGCGTCGCCGGGAGTAGGGTGAACGACATGTCCAGCCGGAGTGCCGGCACCGCCGGTGCCACAGTCCCCGCTCCGGCTCAGGCCGGCGAGCCGGTGCGCCGCCGCCCCCGCGAGCGCAAGCGCCAGATCGAGACCGCGGCAGCGCTCGCCTTCGCCGAGCGGGGCTACCACCAGGTCAGCATGAACGACGTCGCCCATGCCGTCGGCATCTCGGCGCCGGCGCTCTACCGGCACTTCCCGAACAAGTACGCCCTGTTCGCGCAGACGGTGTTCGACCTCGCCCACCGCCTCGTCGAGGCGACCGCGGATGCCGCGGCGATGCCCATCGGCGACCCCGAGGCCGCACGCACCGCCCTCGACATGCACCTCAACGCGCTCATCTCGACGTCGATCGACCTGCGCGCCACCGGCGGTGTGTACCGGTGGGAAGGGCGCTACCTCGAGAAGGACGACCGCGACCGCCTGACGGCGGAGTTCCGCACGCTGCGCGAGCGCATGGTGCCGCCGCTCCGGGTGTACCGACCCGAGGTCGACGAGGCCGACGCGGGGCTGCTGGTGCTCGCGGCGCTCGCGTCGATCGCGAGCATCACGACCCACCGCACCGTCATCTCCTCGCGCGCCCTCCGGACGATCCTCGACGCCGCCGCGTGGCGACTGCTCGACGCCGATCTGCCGGATGCCGGCGACGACCCGCTCGAGCGCGCCGTGCCCGACGCGGGCACCACGCGCCGGGAGCGGCTCGTGGCGACCGCCGTCGCGCAGTTCCACGCCCGCGGCTACCACGAGGTGTCGATCGAAGACATCGCGACCGCGGTCGACCTCACCCCGTCCGGGGTGTACCGCCACTTCGAGAGCAAGTCCGCCCTGCTGATGGAGGCGTGCCTGCGCGCGTCCGCCCAGCTCGACGCGGCTCGGGTCGCAGCCCAGTTGTCGTCGGACTCGCCGCAGGCGGTGCTCGACGCGCTGTGCGACGACTACGTGCGCCACAGCTTCGAGAACTACCAGCTGGTGGGCGTGTGGGCGGCCGACGTGTCGGCGCTCGACGCCGACGACGGCAAGCGCATGCGCGGCCTGCAGCGTGCCTACCTTGCGGAGTGGTCGGAGCTGCTGCAGCGCACGCGCCCCGAGCTGTCGTCGAAGGATGCCACCGTGCTCGTCCACGCCGGGTTCAACGTCGTGGCCGACGTCGCCATGATGCTCCGCCACCGTACGAACGCCGCGACATCGCGGAGGGTCGCAGCGCTTCTGCGTGCGACCCTCGGCGTCGCCTGACACCGCGTTTCGTCTCGTCGCTGCGCTCCTCGCTCAACGCCCGGCACCTTTCGGTCGTTGAGCGAGCGAAGCGAGTCTTCGGTCGTTGAGCGAGCGAAGCGAGACGAAACGCCGGGCTACTTCGCGCGGCCGTGCAGCATCGGCAGCATCCGCGCGACCATGTGGTCGTCCTTGTGGCTGCGCTCGAGGGTGAGCAGGTTCAGCGCCGCCTTGCTGGTCTGGTGCGCGACCGACTTCGGCGTCGAGAACTCACGCAGGCCGTCGGCGCCGTGGATGCGCCCGAAGCCCGAGCCCTTCACGCCGCCGAACGGCAGGGCGGGGATGCCGGCGAACCCGAGCACCGAGTTGATTGTGACCACCCCGGCACGCAGCTGCTTCGCGGCACGGCGGCCGGTCGCGGCGCTCCTGGTGAACACCGCGGCACCCAGGCCGTAATCGGTGGCGTTCGCGCGCTGCACCGCCTCGTCGACGCTCGACACCGTGTTGATGACGACGGTCGGACCGAAGGTCTCGTGGCGCACGGCGTCGGAGTCCTCGGGCACGTCGACGAGCACGACCGGCTCGACGAATCGCTCGCCGACCGACTCGCGTCCGCCGAGAGCGGCAGTGCCGCCCCGCTCGAGTGCGTCGCCGATGTGCGCCGCGATGACAGCGGTCTGCGACGGCAGCGTCATGGGGCCGTAGGTCGCGGTCTCGCCGCCGACGCGCACGCGCTCGCCGCGTTCGACGACCTTCGCGATCAGCGCATCGGCGACCGTCTTGTCGACGTACACGCGCTCGACGCCCACGCACGTCTGGCCCGCGTTGCCGAAGGCGCCGAAGGCGATGAAGGATGCCGCGGCGTCGAGGTCGGCGTCGGCGGCGACGATGAGGGCGTCCTTGCCGCCGCACTCGGCGACGAGCGGCGTGAGCGACAGTGCGCACAGCGCCATGACCTTCTTCGCGGTGCGGGTCGATCCGGTGAAGGCGACCTTGTCGACCCCCGAGCTCACGAGAGCGGCGCCGGTCGCGCCGTCGCCGGTCACCGCCTGCAGCACCGGCTCGTCGCACACCTCGGCCCACTTGCGGGCGATCCACACCGCGGTTCCGGGGGTGAGCTCGCTCGGCTTGAAGACGACGGCGTTGCCGGCGGCGAGCGCGTACGAGATCGAGCCCATCGGCGTGTAGAACGGGTAGTTCCAGGGCCCGATGACGCCGACGACGCCGTAGGGCTCGTACCCGACGCTCGCCTTCTGGTTGTAGTTCATGAGGCCGGCGTGCACCTTGCGGCGCTTGAGCACACCCTCGGCGTTCTTCGCAGCCCAATCGAGGTGGGTGAGCGTGAGCATCACCTCGAGGAGTGCGTCGGACTCGGGCTTGCCGGTCTCGCGCGAGATGGTCTGGGCGAGGGATGCGGCGTCGCGGGCGATCGCGCTCTTCCAGCGCAGCAGCACCCGCTTGCGCCCGGCGTGGTCCTGTGCGGCCCACCACGCGGCTGCCTCCCGCGCGCGGCCGACTGCCGCCCGCACCGCGGCGGCGTCGTCGACCGGGTACGACTCGATCGCGCTGCCGTCGCGCGGGTCGACCGTGGTGTACGTGCCGGGGGTTCCGGAGTCTGCGAGAAGGGTCATCGGGGTCTCCTCCGCTCGTCTTCGAGCATCTGTCGTCCGTCGCGCGCCGTCGCGAGACAGTCCGTACTAAGTGAATCGCGATTCACAGTAGGTCCCGTGCGACCCCGGCGCAAGGCATCCCGGAATTTTCTCATCTTGGTTAGAATCGCTGGAACCGCGAAAGGCAGGCGATGGCGGAGACCCAGACCGCGACCGCGAAGTCGGTGCGCACCCGGCAGCGCATCCTCGATGCCGCCGCCGAGATCCTCAGCCGCAAGGGCTACGCCGGAACACGCCTCGCCGACGTCGCCGAGGTGGCAGGCGTGCAGGCTCCCGCGATCTACTACTACTTCGGATCGCGTGACGACCTCGTCGAGGAGGTCATGTGGGCGGGCGCCCACCGGGTGCGACTCCACGTCGAGGAGGCGCTCGCCGCCCTGCCGGCCGAAGTGGGCCCGTTCGAGCGCATCCTGGTCGGCGTCGACGCCCACCTGCGGTACGAGCTCTCGATCTCGGACTACACGACGGCGTCGATCCGCAACGCCGGGCAGGTGCCCGAGCACCTTCGCGTGCGCCCCGCCGCCGAGGAGGGGGAGTACAGCCGTGTCTGGCGCGACCTCTTCCGCCAGGCGCAGGAGCAGGGCCGGATCCGGGCCGACCTCGACGTCAACGTCTTCCGCCTGCTGCTGCTGGGCGCGATGAACTGGGCGGTGGAGTGGTGGAACCCGCGCACCCGCTCGCTCGACGACCTGGTGCGCTCCACGCAGGACCTCGTGCGCCACGGCGCCGGCGCCTGACGCGTTTCGTCTCGCTTCGCTCGCTCAACGACCGGGCGAGGCGACTCCGGTCGTTGAGCGAGGAGCGCAGCGACGAGACGAAACGCGGCTCCCGGCGTCAGGCGAACTGGGCGAGGCGCCGGGTGAGCACGTCGTGCGCCTGCGCGACGGTGCGGCGCACGACCTCACCGGCGGTCGGGATGTCGCGGATGATGCCCTGAACCTGGCCGACCGTCCAGATGCCCGCTTCGACGTCGCCGTCCTCGAACACCTTTCGTCCGCGCGCCCCCGCGACGAGCGGCTGCACGTCGGGGAACCGGCCGCCGGCCGCGAGGATCTGCACGACCTCGTCGCTCACGGAGTTCTTCGCCACGCGCGCGGTATTGCGCAGCGACCGGAAGATGAGATTCGTGTCGAGCTCGGATGCCGCGACGATGCGCTCCTTCACGCTCTGCGCGATCGGCGATTCGACGGTGCACATGAAGCGCGAGCCCATGTTCACGCCGTCGGCGCCGAGGGCCAGCGCCGCGGCGAGGCCGCGCCCATCGGCGAAGCCGCCCGACGCGATGAACGGGATCTCGAGCGCGTCGGCGGCGGCGGGGATCAGCACGAGGCCCGGCACGTCGTCCTCACCCGGGTGCCCGGCGCACTCGAATCCGTCGATCGACACGGCGGTCACACCGACGCTCTGCGCCTTGAGCGCGTGCCGCACCGATGTGCACTTGTGGATCACGCGCACGCCGGCATCGCGGAACATCTCCATGTGCGGCTCGGGGCTCGACCCGGCGGTCTCGACGATGGTGACGCCCGCGTCGACGATCGCGCGGCGGTACTCGTCGTACGGCGGCGGGCTGATCGACGGGAGGATCGTGAGGTTCACGCCGATCGGCTTGTCGGTCATCGTGCGCGCGCGCTCGATCTCCTTCACGAGGTCGGCGGGCGTCGGCTGGGTGAGCGCGGTGATGATGCCGAGACCGCCCGCCTCCGACACCGCCGCGGCGAGTTCGGCGCGGCCGACCCACATCATGCCGCCCTGGACGACGGGGTGCTCGATGCCGAGGGCCTCGGTGAACCGTGTGCGCAGGCGGGGCTGCGCTTCGTCTCGCTCCGGTCGCTCGACGACCGAGATCGTCTCACTCATAGGTCTCACCGGCCTCCGCCTTGGCGAGGAGGGATGCCGGCGGCTCGAAGCGCTCGCCGTAGGCCTCCGCCAGCTCGCGGGCACGGGCGACGAACCCGGGGAGACCCCCTTCGTACTGATTGACGTACTGCAGCACGCCGCCGGTCCACGCCGGGAAGCCGATGCCGTAGATCGAGCCGATGTTCGCGTCGGGAACCGAGGTGAGCACGCCGCCGTCGAGGCAGTCGATCGTGTCGAGCGCCTCGGCGAACAGCATCCGCTCCTGCAGATCCTTCAGCGGCAGCACCGTGCGCCCGGAGTCGTACTTCTCGCGCAGGCCCGGCCAGATGCCGAGGCGCCTGCCGTCGTCGGAGTAGTCGTAGAAGCCGCCACCGGCCTTGCGGCCGGGGCGTTCGGCGTCTTCGACCATCCAATCCATGACGGCCTCCGACGGATGCTCGATCCAGGTGCCGCCCTCGGCTTCCGCGGCCTCGCGGGTCTCGATGCGGATCTTGCGCGAGAGCGAGATGGTGAGCTCGTCGAGCAGCTGCAGCGCGCCCGCAGGATAGCCGGCCTGGAGTGCCGCCTGCTCGACCGAGACCGGCTCGACGCCTTCGCCCACCGCGGCGACGGCCTCGGCGATGAACCTGCCGATCACGCGCGAGGTGAAGAACCCGCGGCGGTCGTTGACCACGATCGGGGTCTTGCGGATCTGGAGCACGTAGTCGAACACGCGGGCGAGCGTCTCGGCGCTGGTTCCCTGTCCCTTCACGATCTCGACGAGCGGCATCTTGTCGACCGGTGAGAAGAAGTGGATCCCGATGAAATCGGGCCGGCGCTCCACACCCTCCGCCAGCTCGGTGATCGGCAGCGTCGAGGTGTTCGAGCCGAGCACGGCATCGGGCTCGACGATGTGCTGGATCTCCTGGAACACGGACTGCTTGACGGGAACCGACTCGAACACCGCCTCGATCACGAAGTCGACGCCGGCGAAGTCGGCGGGGTCGGCGGTGGGGTGGATGCGGGCGAGCAGTGCCTCCGACTTCGCGGCATCCGTCTTCCCCCGCGCCAGCGCTTTGTCCTCGAGGCTGCGGGCGTAGTCCTTGCCCTTCTCGGCGGCCTCGAGCGAGACGTCCTTCAGGACGACCTCGATGCCGACCTTGGCCGAGACGTACGCGATCGCGGCGCCCATCATGCCGGCGCCGATGACGCCCAGCTTCGTGACCTCGCGGCGGGGGATCGGGGTGCCGTCCTCGTCGGCGGTGGGCCGCGAGCCGCCGGAGTTGATGTGCTGCAGGTCGAAGAAGAACGCCTTGATCATGTTCTTCGCCACCTGGCCGTGCGTGAGCGAGACCAGGTAGCGGGTCTCGACGAGCGATGCCGTGTCGAAGTCGACGTACGCGCCCTCGACGGCGGCGGCGAGCGCCGCACGGGGAGCCGGCAGCGGCGAGCCCTTGAGCTGCTTGCGCAGCGTCGCGGGCAGGGCGGGGAGCATCCCGGCCACACCGGGCGAGTTCGGCGCGCCGCCCGGGATGCGGAAGCCCTTCTGGTCCCACGCCACGACCGGCTCGGGGTTCGCGGCGATCCACGCCTGCGCGGCCGGCACGAGGTCGGCGACCGAATCGACCACCTCGTCGACGATCCCGACCGCAAGAGCATCGCGCGGCGAGAACTTCGTGGCGGGGAGGATCACGTCGGCGAGCGCGCGCTGGAGGCCGAGCATCCGGACCAGACGGGTGATGCCGCCGCCGCCGGGGAGCAGGCCGAGCGACACCTCGGGCACGCCGAACTGGGCGCCGCGCACGTCGGCGGCGATGCGGTGGTGGGTGGCGAGGGCGACCTCGAGGCCGCCGCCGAGCGCCGTGCCGTTGAGCACGGCGACGACCGGGCGGCCGAGTTTCTCGAGCCGGCGCATGATCGCCTTGACGTGATCGATGTGCGCGGTCTCCTCCGCGGCCTTCGCGGGGTCGGCTGCGCGCAGCAGGTTGAGGTCGCCGCCGGCGAACCAGCTCTTCTTCGCCGAGGCGAGGATGACCCCGACGATGTCGTCGCGCTCCGCCTCGAGCCGGTCGACCGTCGCCTCGAGGGTCGAGACGAAGTGCGGGTTCATCGTGTTGACGCTCGCGCCGGGGTCGTCCATGGTGACGGTCACGATGCCGTCGGCGCCGCGGTCGTAGGCGTATCCGGTGTAGGTCTTCACGTCGGTCGCACGCGGTGCGTCGGTGCGTGCGGTGTCGGTGGTGGGTGCGGTGTCGGTGGTGCTCATGCGTGTGCTCCTTCAGAGGCTCGCTGGGGCGCTCAGACGCGCTCGATGACGGTGGCGATGCCCATGCCCGCGCCGACGCAGAGCGTGGCGAGGCCGCGGCGGAGGTCCTGCCGCTCGAGCTCGTCGAGCAGGGTGCCGAGGATCATGGCGCCGGTGGCGCCCAGGGGGTGGCCGAGGGCGATCGCCCCGCCGTTGACGTTTACCTTGTCGTCGGGGATGCCGAGGTCCTTCTGCCACTTCATCACGACCGCGGCGAAAGCCTCGTTGAGCTCGAACAGGTCGATGTCGGAGGCGTCGAGCCCCGCCTTCTCGAGCGCCTTCTGCGTCGCCGGCGTGGGCCCGGTGAGCATGATCGTCGGGTCGGACCCCGTGACGGCGGTCGAGACGATGCGCGCCCGCGGTGTGAGCCCGAGGCGCTCGCCGATCTCGCGGGTGCCGATGACGACGAGCGCGGCGCCGTCGACGATGCCCGACGAGTTGCCGGGCCCGTGCACGTGGTCGATCTTCTCGACCCAGTGGTACTTCTGGAGGGCGACCGCGTCGAAGCCCGCCTGCTCGCCGAGCGCGGCGAACGACGCGGGCAGCTGCCCGAGCGACTCGACGGTAGAGCCCGGGCGGCGGTGCTCGTCTTCGGCGAGGAGGGTGACGCCGTTGATGTCGGTGACGGGGACGACGGATGCCGCGAAGCGTCCTTCGCGCCAGGCGGTGTCGGCTCGCGCCTGCGAGCGGGCGGCGAAGGCGTCGACGTCTTCGCGGCTGAACCCCTCGATCGTGGCGATGAGGTCGGCGCCGATGCCCTGCGGCACGAAGTAGTGGTCGTAGCCGGTGGTCGGGTCCTGTGCATAGGCGCCGCCGTCCGACCCGATCGGCACGCGCGACATCGACTCGACGCCGCCCGCGAGCACGAGGTCCTCGTACCCGGAGGCCACCTTCTGCGCAGCCAGGTTGACCGCTTCGAGTCCCGACGCGCAGAAGCGGTTGACCTGCACGCCGGCGACGGTCTCGGGGAGGCCCGCGACGAGGGCCGCGGTGCGCGCGATGTCTCCGCCCTGTTCACCGACGGGCGAGACGACGCCGAGCACGATGTCGTCGATGAGGTCGGCCCTGAGCGAGGGGTTGCGCTCGCGCAGCGCGTCGATCAGGCCGACCACGAGGTCGACGGGCTTGACGCTGTGCAGCGATCCGCCCTTGTTGCGCCCGCGCGGGGTGCGCACGGCGTCGTAGATGTATGCCTCGGGCATGGTGTACCTCCGCTGGCTGGGGATGAGTTCGAAGACGGGTGGATCAGAGTCCGAGGCTGCGGCCGACGATCTCCTTCATGATCTCGGTCGTGCCTCCGTAGATGGTCGTGATGCGCGCATCCTGGTAGTCCTGCGCGATGCGGTACTCCTGCATGTAGCCGTAGCCGCCGTAGAGCTGCTGGCACCGGTAGACCACATCGTTGTACTGCTCGGTCGTGTACCACTTGGCCGCTGCCGCCTGCTCGGCGGTGAGCTCGCCCGCCGTGTGCAGACGCACGAACTCGTCGATGTAGACGCGGCTCGCCTGCAGCTGCGTGGCGATCTCTGCGAGGACGAAGCGGGTGTTCTGGAACGAGCCGATGGGCTGGCCGAACGCGGTGCGCTCCTTCACGTAGGCGAGCGTCCGCTCGAGCACGCCTTCGGAGGCCGCGACCGCGGCGGCCGCGATCGACAGACGCTCCTGGGGGAGGTTGCGCATGAGCCCGAGGAAGCCGTCACCCTCAGCGCCGAGCAGGTTGCCGGCGGGCACCCGCACGTCGGCGAACGACAGCTCGCTGGTGTCCTGCGCGTGCAGACCGATCTTGTCGAGGTTGCGGCCGCGGGTGAACCCGGGACGGTCGCCTTCGACGACGATGAGGCTGAGCCCGCGGTGCCGGTCGGCGGACGTGCGCACCGCCACGACCACGAGGTCGGCGTTCTGGCCGTTCGAGATGAAGGTCTTCGAGCCGTTGATGACGTAGTCGTCGCCGTCGCGGACAGCCGAGGTGCGGATGCCGGCGAGGTCGCTGCCCGTGCCGGGCTCGGTCATCGCGATGGCGGTGACGAGCTCGCCCGCGGCGATGCCGGGGAGCCAGCGCTGCTTCTGCTCGTCGTTCGTGAGGTCGACGAAGTACGGGAAGACGATGTCGTTCTGCAGCGCGATTCCGGCCATGCCGTCCGACACGGGGTTGCGGGCGAGCTCTTCGCCCATGATCGCGTTGAAGCGGAAGTCGTCGGCCCCGCCGCCGCCGTACTCCTCCGGCAGGGCGAAGCCCAGGATCCCCGCCTCGGCGGCCTTCGTGAAGAGCCACCGGTCGACCTTGCCGTCGGCTGCCCAGCGCTGCGCATGCGGTGCGGCGTGCTGGTCCACGAACGCGCGGATCACCTCGCGGAACTGCTCGTGGTCGTCGTCGTACAGCCTGCGTGGCGTCTTCACCGTCACTCCGATCCTCATCGATCCCTCTGGACAGAACTTTTTATAGCACATTAAATTCTGTCGGGCGATGGTCTTGTCGATCACTGAGGAATCAGTCAGGATCGGCGCAGGTGTTTTAATCGCCGATAAGCAGATCGCGATCGAAGGAGCTCGCACATGCCCACCCCAGATGCCCCCGGCATCCCCGATGCTCCAGCCGTCGAGCAGCTCGCCGCCGCCACGCGGCGCTTCGTCCGCGACGTCGTGCTGCCGATCGAGCGGCGAATCGCGGGATCCGTGCACGACCTCGACCCCGCCGAGCGCGCCGAGCTCATCGCCGCGGCGAAGGCAGCAGGCGTCTACGCGCCGCAGCTACCGACCGCGTACGGAGGCGCGGGCCTCGACACCCGTGGCCAGGCCGTCGTGTTCGCCGAGGCCGGCTACACACTGCTCGGCCCGCTCGCCACGGGTTGCGCGGCACCCGATGAGGGCAACGGACTCCTCCTCGAGCGGGTGGCGACCGCCGCGCAGCGCGAGCGCTGGCTCGCCCCGCTCGCCACGGGCGACATCCGCACCTGCTTCGCGATGACCGAACCGGCGCCGGGGGCCGGATCCGACCCCCGCGCACTCCAGACACGCGCGACGCGCGTGGCAGGCGGCTGGAGCATCGACGGACGCAAGTGGATGATCACGGGCGCGCGGGGTGCGGCCGTCGCGATCGTGATGGCGCGCACCTCGGGTGAACCCGGCGACGCCGGCGGGGCCACGATGTTCCTCGTCGAGACCGACAACCCCGGCATGCGGATCGAGCGCGACGTCGAGACCATGGACGCCGGCTTCTACGGCGGGCATGCCGAGATCGTGTTCGACGGATGCCTCGTGGGGGAGGCCGACGTGCTCGGCGAGGTCGACCGCGGGTTCGAGTACGCCCAGGTGCGCCTCGCACCGGCACGGCTCACCCACTGCATGCGCTGGCTCGGGCTCTCCCGGCACTGTCACGACCTCGCCCTCGCCCACGCGACCGAGCGTCAGGCGTTCGGGTCGACGCTCGCCGACCTCGGTCTCGCCCAGCAGCTGATCGCCGACAACGAGATCGACCTGGCCGCCGCGCGCGCGGTCATCGCGCAGGCCGCGGCATCCGTCGACGACGGCGTCGACGCCGCGAACGCGTCGTCGATCGCCAAGGTGTTCGTGTCGGAGGCGGTGGGCCGCGTCGCCGACCGCAGCGTTCAGCTCGCCGGCGCACGCGGGCTCACCGGCGAGACGCTGCTGTCTCGCTACTGGCGCGAGATGCGCGCGTTCCGCGTGTATGACGGGCCGAGCGAGACCCACCGCTGGGCCATCGCCAAGCGGGCGGTGAGCCGGCACCGCCGCGCCGTCGCCGGGGCCGGCGCATGAGCGACGTGCAGATCGCCGGCATCGACCTTCCTCGGCTGCGGGACTGGGTGACGCGCGTCGCGCCGGGCGCCGAGATCGACCGTATCGACCTCATCACGGGCGGCAAGTCGAACCTCACGTACCGCCTGCGGGGGACGGATGCCGCAGGCCGGGCGCTCGACTGGGTGCTGCGGCGGCCGCCGCTCGGGGTGCTCACTCCGAGCGCACACGACATGGGGCGCGAGTTCCGGGTCGTGGATGCGCTCCAGGGCTCCGCCGTTCCGGTCGCGCCGACCATCGCGCTCGGCGACGACCTCGACGTGCTCGGCGTCGTGTTCGCCGTGTACGGGCACGTCGACGGTCGCACCGTGCAGTCCGCCGATGACGCGAGGCTGCTCACCGGGTCCGAGCGGCGCGAGGCCGCGCTCGGGCTCGCCACCGGACTCGCCCGCCTCCACGACGTCGATCCCGCGGCCGTGGGCCTCGCCGGCTTCGGCCGGCCCGAGGGCTTCGCCACGCGCCAGGTGGCGCGGTGGGCCGATCAGTGGGGCCGCGTGAAGACCCGCGACCTGCCCGTGGTCGAGCGTCTCGCGAGCGAACTCGCCGCGCGGGTTCCCGCCCCGCAGCGGGCGTCGATCCTGCACGGCGACCTGCGGCTCGACAACGCGATCCTCGCCCACGACGGCCCGCGGGTGCTCGCGTTCGTCGACTGGGAGATGGCGGCCCTCGGCGATCCGCTCACCGACCTCGCGACCCTGCTCGTATACGCCGACCCGATCGTCGAGCCCGTGCTCGGGGTGCCGCACCTCGATGGGGCCGGCGGCTTCCCGTCGCAGGGCGGCCTCGCGCAGGCGTACGCCGCCGCGAGCGGGCTGTCGCTCGACGACCTCGACTTCTACCTGGCCCTGGCCTATCTCAAGCTCGCGGTCATCGCCGAGGGCATCCATCACCGCTATCTCGCCGGGGACACCGTCGGCGACGGCTTCTCCGCTGTCGGCAGTGCGGTCGAGCCGCTGTTGCGGCGCTCCGTCGACCACGTGAGGGGGCTCTGAACATGGATGCGGACGACGTGGGCGCAGCGCGGGTGCGCGGGGCGATCGTGACGGGCGGCAGCCGCGGGATCGGGCTGGCCGTCGTGCGCCGGCTCGTCGACGACGGGTGGGCGGTCACGATCACGGGGAGGGATGCCGCGGGGCTGGATGCCGCGGTCGACAGCATCGGCGCGGGCACCGGTGCGGGCGCCGCGGCGCGGCATCCGGTGCTCCCCGTCGTCGCCGACATGGCCGACGATGACGCGCCGGAGCGCATCCTCGCCGCGCACGCCGATGCCGGGCGCACTCTCGACGCGCTCGTGCTGAACGCCGGCATGGGGCACGGCAGCCGCATCGTCGACACGCCGCTGCGCCGCCTCGACCGGCACTATGCCGTCAACCTCCGCGCGGCATTCGCGCTGGTGTCTCAGGCGATCCCAGCCCTGCGCGAGGCGGCATCCGGAGCCTCGGCGGCCCGCGTGATCGCCATGTCGTCGATGACCGCGGTCATGCCCGAACCCGGGCTCGCCGCGTACGGAGCGACCAAGGCCGCACTCGTGTCGCTGTGCGAGACGCTCAACGCCGAGGAGTCCGCCGCGGGCGTGATCGCCACGGCGATCTGCCCGGGCTACGTCGACACCGACATGAGCGCGTGGAAGCACGGCGACCTCGCCGCGGGCGAGATGATCCGCCCCGACGACATCGCCGAACTCGTCGGCGCGCTGGTGCGGATGTCGCGGTATGCGGTGATGCCGAAGATCGTCGTGAGCCGCCCGGGGGAGGGACTGTTCACCGCATAGCCCCTTGAACGACGGATGCCGCGGGGTGAGACTGGGCGACGAGTCGTATGCCGACCCCCGGCGGAAGGAGCGTGCCATGGCGCACGGAGACATCACCCACATCGACATCCCGGTCACCGACTTCGCGAAGGCGACGGACTTCTACTCGTCGCTGTTCGGCTGGACGATCGCCGAGATCCCCGGCTACGAGGGGTACCCGATGTGGCAGGCGCCCAACAAGATCTCGGGCGGCGGACTCGCGCCGCGCAGCGACGGCTTCACCCAGCCCCGCTCGTACGTCGAGGTCGACTCGATCGACGACACCGTGGCGAAGGCGGTGGCTGCGGGCGCCGAGGTGCTCATGGCGAAGGCGCCGATCTCGGAGACCAGCTGGTGGGCGGTCATCGCCGACCACGACGGGAACAGCATCGGGCTCTACGAGGGCACCACCGACGCCGGCGAGGGCTGACTCCGCGGAGCGGAATCCGCGGTCTTGTATACGCACGGGCTGATTTGAGCCCCGTCGAGCGCGCATCGGCGTGTTTGTGTATACACTGGCAGGGTTGGATTCCCACGAGGAGGTGAGCTGTGCGGGCAAGCGACCGTGCGTACTCGACTCTCCTCGGGGAGATCCAGTCGGGCACGCTGCGCCCCGGCTCGGTGCTCGGCGAGGTCGAGCAGGCGTCACGACTCGGCGTCAGCCGCACCCCCCTGCGCGAGGCGCTCGGCCGGCTCGCCTCCGACGGACTGGTCGTGCAGCAGTCCCCGCGCATGACAGTTGTCACGGCGATCGACGCCGACGACATCCAGGAGCTCTTCGAGCTCCGCCGCGCCCTGGAGGAGGCGGCAGCACGCCTCGCGGCCGAGCGCGGCGACCGCGCGCGGTTCGGCGACCTCGCCTCGAGCCTCGCCGCCGTCGACCTCGACACGGGGCGCGACGCCTATTACGCACTCATCAGCCGCTTCGACGAGGAGCTCGACGCCGCCGTCGCCAACGACTACCTCGTCTCGGCGCTGCGCACCGTCCGCACGCATCTCGTGCGCGTGCGCCGCCTCGCCCGCGACAACCCCGGCCGCCTGGCGGCATCCGTCAGCGAGCACCGGCTCATCGCCTCGGCCATCGCGGCCGGCGACGCCGACCTCGCCGCCCACGCGACGCACGTGCACCTGCACAACGCGCTCACGAACATCCTGGAATCCCTGAAGTAGAGGAACACCATGACCGTCACACACCACCTCCGCGTCCACCGCAGCGACGAGAACCTCGCCCGCGAGGGGCAGCTCGCCTGGCACATCGCCGAGGTCGCGGCCGATCCGGTCGAGGTCGGGGCCGAGGTCGTCGACATGATCATCAACCGCGTCATCGACAACGCGTCGGTGGCGGCGGCGTCGCTCACCCGCTCGCCCGTGAGCGCGGCGCGCCAGCAGGCGCTCGACCACGCCGTCTCGGTCGGCGGCGACGGAGCGACGGTGTTCGGCTGCGCACTCGACCGCGTGACCTCACCGGAGTGGGCGGCGTGGGCGAACGGCGTGGCAGTGCGCGAACTCGACTACCACGACACCTTCCTCGCGGCCGACTACTCGCACCCGGGTGACAACATCCCGCCCATCCTCGCCGTCGCGCAGCACGTCGGATCCGACGGCGCCGCACTCGTGCGCGGCCTCGCCACCGGCTACGAGATCCAGATCGACCTGGTGCGCGCCATCTGCCTGCACAAGCACAAGATCGACCACGTCGCCCACCTCGGCCCCTCGGCCGCCGCAGGCATCGGCACCCTCCTCGGCCTCGACGTCGAGACGATCTACCAGGCGGTCGGGCAGGCCCTTCACACCACGACCGCCACGCGGCAGTCGCGCAAGGGCGAGATCTCGACGTGGAAGGCCCACGCCCCGGCGTTCGCCGGGAAGATGGCCATCGAGGCGGTCGACCGCGCGATGCGCGGCGAGACGTCGCCGAGCCCGATCTACGAGGGCGAAGACGGCGTGATCGCCTGGATGCTCGACGGCCCCGACGCCACCTACGAGGTGCCGCTCCCCGCCGCCGGCGAGGCCAAGCGCGGCATCCTCGATTCGTACACGAAGGAGCACTCGGCCGAGTACCAGGCGCAGGCCTGGATCGACCTGGCCCGCAAGCTCCACGGCTCGAACCCCGAAGCGGCCGACCCTGCGAACGTCGAGTCGATCGTGCTGCACACCTCGCACCACACGCACTACGTGATCGGCTCGGGCGCCAACGACCCGCAGAAGTACGACCCGACCGCGTCGCGCGAGACGCTCGACCACTCGATCCCGTACATCTTCGCCGTCGCGCTGCAGGACGGCGGGTGGCACCACGTCGACTCGTACGCCCCCGAGCGCGCGGGCCGCGAAGACACCGTCGCGCTGTGGCAGAAGATCACCACGGCCGAAGACGCCGAGTGGACCCGGCGGTACCACTCCGACGACCCGAACGAGAAGGCGTTCGGCGGCCGCGTGGTCATCACGCTCACCGACGGCACGGTCATCGAGGACGAGATCGCGGTGGCCGACGCGCACCCGCTGGGTGCCCGGCCGTTCGCGCGCGAGGACTACATCCGCAAGTTCCGCATCCTCGCCGAGCCCGTGCTCGAGGAGGACGAGATCGAGCGGTTCCTCGAGCTCGCCCAGCGCCTGCCCGAGCTGACCCCGGCCGAGGTGCGCGAGCTGTCTATCGTCGCGAAGCTCGGTGTGCTCGCCTCGGCGCCCGCGCCGAAGGGCCTGTTCTGATGCTCTACAGCCAGGTGCCGGCGCACGAGAAGCGGCGGCTCTTCCGCGAGCGGCTCGCCACGGGGGAGCTGCTGCGGTTCCCGGGTGCGTTCAATCCGCTCAGCGCGCGCCTCATCGAGCGCCAGGGGTTCGAGGGCGTCTACATCTCGGGCGCGGTGCTCTCGGCCGACCTCGGGCTTCCCGACATCGGGCTCACGACCCTCACCGAGGTGGCTGCGCGCGGCCAGCAGATCGCGCGCATGACCGACCTGCCGGCGATCATCGACGCCGACACCGGGTTCGGCGAGCCGATGAACGTCGCCCGCACCATCCAGACGCTCGAAGACGCGGGGCTTGCCGGAACCCACATCGAGGACCAGATCAACCCCAAGCGGTGCGGTCACCTCGACGGCAAGGCGGTCGTCGACGAGGGCACGGCGCTCAAGCGCATCCGTGCGGCGGTCGACGCCCGCCGCGACCCGGACTTCCTCATCATGGCGCGCACCGACATCGCCGCGGTGGAGGGCCTGGATGCGGCCGTCGACCGCGCGAAGGCGCTTGTGGATGCCGGCGCCGACGCGATCTTCCCCGAGGCGATGCGCTCGCTCGAGGAGTTCGCCGCGGTGCGGGCGGCGGTCGACGTGCCGATCCTCGCGAACATGACCGAGTTCGGGAAGTCCGAGCTGTTCAGCGTCGACCAGCTGCGCGACGTCGGCGTGAACATCGTGATCTGGCCGGTGTCGCTGCTGCGCATGGCGATGGGCGCGGCATCCCGTGCCCTCGACACCTTGAACGACGAGGGCCACCTCACGAGCAGGCTCGGCGAGATGCAGCACCGCGCCGACCTGTACGACCTCATCGACTACGAGCAGTACAACCACTTCGACACCAGCGTCTTCAACTTCACCATCGAGTCCCCCGGGCGTTGAGCGAGGCGCGCAGCGACGAGACGAAACGCGTTTCGACTCGCTACGCTCGCTCAACGACCGGGCCGCGCAAAGGAGCAGGCACATGACAGACACCGACATCAAGAAGGGCCTCGCGGGCGTCGTCGCCGACACGACGGCGATCTCGAAGGTCAACCCCGAGACCAACTCGCTGCTGTACCGGGGCTATCCCGTGCAGGAGCTCGCGTCGACCCAGTCGTTCGAGGCGGTGGCGTACCTGCTGTGGAACGGCGACCTCCCCGACGAGACGCAGCTGGCGCAGCTGCGGGCGACCGAGCGGGCGTACCGGCACCTGCCCGCCGAGGTGCGCGCCGCGATCGACCTGGTCCCGCTCGACGCGCATCCGATGGACGAGGTGCGCACCGCGCTCAGTCTCATCGGCGCGAAGGACCTCGCCGGCACCGGCTCGGTGCTCGATGTCAGCGGCTCGACCGAGGAGAACCTGGCGCGGAGCGTCCGTCTGTTCGCGGTGCTCCCGGCGATCGTCGCCTACGGCCAGCGACGCCGTCGGGGACAGCAGCCCGTCGAGCCGCGCGACGACCTCGACTACGCGGCAAACTTCCTGTGGATGACCTTCGGCGAGGAGTCCGACGCGGTGGTCGTCGACGCCTTCAACCGGTCGATGATCCTGTACGCGGAGCACTCGTTCAACGCGTCGACCTTCACGGCCCGCGTCATCGCGTCGACCCTCAGCGACCTGTACTCGGCCGTCGTCGGTGCGGTCGGCGCTCTCAAGGGGCCGCTGCACGGCGGCGCAAACGAGGCGGTGCTGCACATCTTCGACGAGATCGGCTCGGCCGAGAACGTCGGACCGTGGCTCGATGAGGCCCTCGCCCAGAAGCGCAAGATCATGGGCTTCGGCCACCGCGTCTACAAGCGCGGAGATTCGCGCGTGCCCACGATGAAGGCGGCGCTCGACACGCTCGTCGAGCACTACGACCGCCCGGATGTCGCGGCGCTCTACGACACGCTCGAGTCCGAGTTCGTCGGCCGCAAGGGCATCTACCCGAACCTCGACTACCCGTCGGGGCCGGCGTACAACCTCATCGGGTTCGACACCCTCACGTTCACGCCGCTCTTCGTCGCCGCGCGCGTGACCGGCTGGACCGCGCACATCATGGAGCAGCTCGGATCGAACGCTCTCATCCGCCCGCTGTCGGCCTACAACGGCCCGGACGAGCGGCACATCGACGGCTACGTTCCGGATGCCGCGGCCCTCGAGGCCGCCGAACGCGCCGAGGAGCCCGTGGCGTGAGCATCTGGTTCGGCGACGTCTCGGAGGTGGATCTCGCCGCGATGCGCGGCGGGACCCTCATCGAGAACCTCGGCATCGAGATCGTCGAGGTGCGCGGCGACGCGCTGGTGGGGCGGATGCCGGTCGACCACCGCACCGTGCAGCCGGCCGGAGTGCTGCACGGCGGAGCATCCGTCGCCCTCGCCGAGACGCTCGCGTCGTGGGCCGGTTACCTCGCGGTGGACCGCGAGCGCTTCCACGTCGTCGGGCAGGAGATCAACGCCAACCACATCCGGCCGGTCACGACGGGGTGGGTCACCGCGACCGTCAGTGCGGTGAACATCGGCCGCCGTGCGCACGTGTGGGAGATCCGCATCGTCGACGAGGCGGGCAAGCTGGTGTGCATCTCACGGTGCACGCTCGCGGTGATCGAGCAGCGCTCGACGTACGCCACGCCCGAGGGGCGCACCGCGGGCTGAAGGCTGAGCGACCGAGCGGATCGAGCGAAGGAGCCGTCATGCGAGAAGCAGTCATCGTCGATGTCGTGCGCACCCCGTCGGGGCGCGGCAAGCCCGGGGGAGCGCTGAGCACCCTGCACCCGGTCGACCTCGCCGCCGTTGCGCTGCGGGCGCTCCTCGAACGCAGCGGGCTCGAGTCGCGTCAGGTCGACGACGTGATCATGGGATGCGTCAGCCAGGTCGGCGACCAGTCCATGAACGTCGGCCGCATGGCCG
This sequence comes from Microbacterium terrae, assembly GCF_017831975.1. Lineage (NCBI taxonomy): Bacteria > Bacillati > Actinomycetota > Actinomycetes > Micrococcales > Microbacteriaceae > Microbacterium > Microbacterium terrae. Next base: position 3,615,093 of record NZ_JAFDSS010000001.1, read on the forward strand.
TGCTCGCCGCCGGGTTCGACGAGCGCGTGCCGGCGACCACCATCGACAGGCAGTGCGGGTCGAGCCAGCAGGCGGCGCACTTCGCCGCGCAGGGTGTGATGTCAGGCGCCTACGACATCGTGATCGCCGCCGGCGTCGAGTCGATGAGCCGCGTGCCGCTCGGCTCGTCGCGCACCGGAGGCTCCACAGCCCACGGGATCGCGGCGCGCTACCCCGACGGACTCGTGAACCAGGGGGTGTCGGCCGAGCTGATCGCCGCGCGCTGGGGATTCTCGCGCGAGGAGCTCGACGCCTTCGCGGCGCAGTCGCACGAGCGGGCCGCGCGGGCATGGAGCGAGGGACGGTTCGACTCGCAGGTGCTGCCGGTGTTCGCCGGCGGCGAGGATGCCGTCGCGTTCGACGAGACCGTGCGCGCCGGCACGACCGCCGAGGGGCTCGCGGGGTTGAATCCGGCGTTCCGCACCGACGCGCTCGCGGAGCGCTTCCCCGAGATCTCGTGGAGCATCACCCCGGGCAACTCGTCGCCGCTCACCGACGCGGCGTCGGCGGTGCTCATCATGAGCGCCGAGAAGGCCGACGAGCTCGGCCTCACGCCCCGCGCGCGGTTCCACGCCTTCTCGGTTGTGGGCGACGATCCGCTGCTCATGCTCACGGGGCCCATCCCCGCCACCCGTCGCATCCTCGAGAGGTCGGGTCTGACGATCGCCGACCTCGACGCGTACGAGGTCAATGAGGCGTTCGCGCCGGTGCCGCTCGCGTGGCAGCGCGAACTCGACGCCGACCCGGCGAAGCTCAATCCGTGGGGCGGAGCCATCGCGCTCGGGCACGCGGTTGGGGCATCCGGCGCGCGTCTGCTCGGGACTCTCGTCGCGTATCTCGAGGCGACCGGCGGGCGGTACGGCCTGCAGACCATGTGCGAGGGCGGCGGGCTCGCGAACGCCACGATCATCGAGCGCCTCTGAACCTGCCCGAAACAGCGAGTGCAAGCGATTGCGCGTCCACGGCTTCGGTCGCGCCTGCGGAGCTGACGGATGCCCGAAATGAGAGCCTTCTCATGCTGTAAGCGCTTGCAATCCGGCCGCGGGCCGCGCTAACGTCGGCCACACACAGCCCTTCGGGCACGTCGCCGTGCCCTCGCGCCTCTCCAGGAGCAACCGTGTCGAAGACGACCACCCCTCTCCGCCGCACGATCGCGAGCCTCGCCGCCGGTGCCCTGATGGTGACGGGCGGGGTGATCGCCGCGACGCAGCCCGCCGCGGCCGCCGACCGCTCGTTCGCCGTGGTCGGCAGCCTGCAGTCCGAACTCGGCTGCTCGGCCGACTGGCAGCCCGAGTGCGCGGCATCCGAACTCGTCGCCACCGAGACTGAGGGGGTGTACGCCGCCGAGTTCGAGGTGCCGGCGGGCTCGTACGAGTACAAGGTCGCGGTGAACGACACGTGGGACGAGTCGTACGGACTCGACGGAGGCGGCGACAACATCCCGCTCACGGTCGAGGGGCCGACGACCGTGCGGTTCCTGTTCGACGACGTCTCCCACCGCGTGGGGCTGGAGGCGACCGGCGTAGGCGGCGGCTACACGGCCGACGACGACGCGCTCGTCGCGGCCCCCGTCCGCCAGCCCGGCAGCGACGAGCAGTTCTACTTCGTGATGACCGATCGCTTCGCCGACGGCGACGCGTCGAACAACACCGCGGGCATCGATGGCGACCGCCTCGACCACGGCTACGACCCCACCGACAAGGGCTTCTACAATGGCGGCGACCTCGCGGGCCTCCACGCGAACCTCGACTACATCGAGGGGCTCGGCACGACGGCGATCTGGCTCACCCCGAGCTTCGCCAACCGCTCGGTGCAGGGCGAGGGCGCGAACGCCAGCGCCGGCTACCACGGGTACTGGGTGACCGACTTCACGCGCATCGACCCGCACCTCGGCACGAACGACGAACTCGAGGCACTCATCGCCGACGCGCACGACCGCGGCATCAAGGTGTACTTCGACATCATCACGAACCACACCGCCGACGTCGTCTCGTACGAGGAGGGCGAGTACTCGTACATCGACCAGGCGACCTCGCCCTACCGCGATGCGAGCGGCACCGCCTTCGACCCGGCCGACCACGCCGGCACCGGCGATTTCCCGGAGCTCGACGCGGCCACGAGCTTCCCGTACACGCCCGTCGTCGCCGAAGAGGACGCCGACGCCAAGACCCCGGCGTGGCTCAATGACCCGACGCTGTACCACAACCGCGGCAACTCGACCTGGTCGGGGGAGTCGGTCACCTACGGCGACTTCGACGGCCTCGACGACCTCATGACCGAGCATCCGACCGTCGTGGGCGGCTTCGTGCAGGTGTACCAGGACTGGGTCGACCTCGGCATCGACGGCTTCCGCATCGACACCGCCAAGCACGTGAACTTCGAGTTCTGGGAGCAGTGGACTACCGAGGTGCTCGACTACGCCCACGCGGCCGGCAAGCCCGACTTCTTCATGTTCGGCGAGGTCTACGACGCCGACCCGGTCAAGCTCGCCCCCTACATCCGCGACACCGACATGAACTCGGTGCTCGACTTCACGTTCCAGTCGGCTGCGGTGAGCTTCGCCGCGGGCAACAGCACGAAGGGCCTCCAGTCGCTGTACGCGGGCGACGACCGCTACACGACGCCCGACTCGTCGGCGACGGCGCTGCCCACCTTCCTCGGCAACCACGACATGGGCCGGGTCGGCTACTTCCTGCAGAACCAGTCGCAGCCGCTGGAGCGCGACCTGCTCGCCCACGACCTGATGTTCCTCGGGCGCGGCCAGCCGGTCGTCTACTACGGCGACGAGCAGGGCTTCGCCGGAACCGGCGGCGACAAGGACGCCCGGCAGACGCTGTTCGCGAGCCAGGTGGCCGCGTACCAGGACCAGAACCTCATCACCGGCGAGAACGCGGGGTCGACCGACCGCTACGACACCGCTGCGCCGGTGTACGAGCACATCGCCGATTTGGCGGCTCTGCGCGAGGCGCACCCCGCGCTCGTCGACGGCGCGCAGATCGAGCGGCACGTCACGAACGGCGCAGGCGTCTACGCCTTCTCGCGGGTCGACCGCGACGACAAGATCGAGTACCTCGTCGCCCTCAACAACGCCACCACCGCGCAGACGGTCGACGTGCCGACCCTCACGCAGGGCGCCGGGTTCGCGCCGGTGTACGGCGACGGCGCCGCATTCACGACGGATGGCGCGGCCGTGGCATCCGTCACCGTCCCGGCACTGTCGGCCGTGGTCTGGAAGGCGGATGCCGCGGTCACCGCGCCCGCCGCACCGCTGGCGCTCACCGTCGCAGCTCCCACCGCGGGTGCTGGCCTCGCCGGGCAGGTCGCGATCTCGGCCGACGTCGACGACGCCACCTGGGCCGAGACGAGCTTCGCCTGGCGCGTCGCCGGGTCGAACGACTGGCACGCCCTCGGCACGGCGGAAGACACCGAGCCGCGCGTCTACCACGACATCCGCGGCCTCGCGAAGGGCACGCTCGTGGAGTACCGCGCGGTGACGACGGATGCCGCCGGCGCCCACGCTGCCGCGTCGACGTACGCCTCGGTCGGCAACGCCGTCTCGCTCGAGGTGGCGGAGCAGCCAGAATCGCCGATCGACATGGTGACGGTGCCCGGCAGCCTCAATAGCGAGATGGGCTGCGCGGGCGATTGGGACCCGGCCTGCGAGGCGGCGAAGCTGACGCTCCGCGCCGACGGCATCTGGGCCGGCACGTTCGACCTGCCCGCGGGCGACTACGAGTACAAGGCCGCGATCAACGGGTCGTGGGCGATCAACTACGGCGCGAACGGCGTGCAGGACGGTCCCAACGTCGCGATCACCCATGACGGCGGCCCGATTACCTTCTACTTCGATCCGCGATCGAACGTGGTGCAGTCCACCGCAGAAGGCCCGATCGTGACGCTCCCCGGCTCATACCAGTCGGCGATCGGATGCGCCGGCGACTGGGCTCCCGACTGCCTCGCCAGCCTCATGGCAGACGGCGACCGCGACGGCGTCTACGAGTTCGCGACGGCGGCGATCCCGGCGGGAGCCTACGAGGCGAAGGTCGCCCACGGCATGAGCTGGGACGAGAACTACGGCCAGGGCGGCGCGCCGGGCGGGGCGAACTACTCGTTCAGCGTGGCCGACGGCGAACTCGTCACCTTCCGCTACACCCTCGAGACCCACGTGCTCGAGATCGTCGTCGACAACCCGCCCCTGCCGGGCCTCGACGAAGAGCGCGCGCACTGGATCGACGAGACGACCCTCGTGTGGCCGGTCGGCCTCGGCGACACCGCCGAGGCGACGTACGAGCTCTACGCGTCGGCCGACGCGGGCATCGCGCTGGCCGACGGCGAGATCGCCGGTGCCGAGCCGATCGCGCTCGCGATCGTCGACGGCGGGCTGAGCGAGGAGCAGCTTGCGCTGTTCCCGGCGCTGGAGGGCGGGGTCGCGCTCCATACCGACGGTCTCGACCGTGACGCGGTCGCCACCCTGCTGCAGGGGCAGCTGATGGTCGCCCAGCGCGGCGCCGACGGCACCCTCACCGGCTTCACCGGCGTGCAGATCCCGGGCGTGCTCGACGACCTGTACGCGGATGCCGTCGCCGATGTCGAGCTCGGTGTCGACTTCTCGGGCAAGAAGCCCGCATTCCGCGTCTGGGCTCCCACCGCGCAGAGTGCGACGCTGCTGACGTGGGACCCCTCGACGGGTGCGGAGGCCACGGGTGGCGAGCCGCAGCGGCACGAGGCCACGTGGGACGCGGCATCCGGAGTCTGGAGCGTGACGGGCACGAAGGCCCTCGTCGGCGACGAGTACCTGTGGGAGGTCGTGGTCTACGCCCCGACCACGGGCGCGATCGAGACGAACCTGGTGACCGACCCGTACTCGGTGGCGCTCACGCTCAACTCGGAGCGGTCGGTCGCCGTCGACCTCGCCGACAAGACGTACCGCCCGAAGGCGTGGGAGAAGACGAAGGCGCCGGTCGTCGAAGACGCCGTCGACCGTGCGATCTACGAGCTGCACGTGCGCGACTTCTCGATCACCGACGAGACGGTTCCCGAGGAGGAGCGGGGCACATATCGCGCCTTCACCCGCGACAGCGCGGGCACCGATCAGCTGCGTGAGCTCGCCGATGCCGGCATCAACACCGTGCACCTGCTGCCCACCTTCGACATCGCCACGATCGAGGAGGACCGCTCGAAGCAGGCGGTGCCCGACTGCGACCTGGCGTCGTTCGCCGCGGACAGCGCCGAGCAGCAGGCCTGCATCGAAGCGGTCGTCGACGCCGACGGATTCAACTGGGGTTACGACCCGTACCACTACACGGTTCCCGAGGGCTCGTACGCCGTCGACCCGGAGGGCGGCGCACGCGTGGCCGAGTTCCGCTCGATGGTCGGCGCCCTCCACGGCATGGGCCTGCAGGTCGTGCTCGACCAGGTGTTCAACCACACCGCCGCCTCGGGGCAGGACCCGAAGAGCGTGCTCGACCGTGTCGTGCCGGGCTACTACCAGCGGCTGAACGCGGGCGGCGGGGTCGAGACGTCGACCTGCTGCCAGAACGTCGCGACCGAGCACGCCGTGGCGCAGAAGCTGATGGTCGACTCGGTCGTCACGTGGGCGCGCGACTACAAGGTGGACGGGTTCCGCTTCGATCTCATGGGGCACCACTCGAAGGCGAACATGCTCGCCATCCGCGAGGCGCTCGACGAGCTGACCGTGAAGCGCGACGGCGTCGACGGCTCGAAGGTGTACCTGTACGGCGAGGGGTGGAACTTCGGCGAGGTCGCCGACAACGCCCTCTTCGAGCAGGCGACGCAGGGGCAGCTCGGCGGCACCGGCATCGGCACGTTCAGCGACCGGCTGCGCGACGCCGTGCACGGCGGCAGCCCGGTGGCCGCCGACACGATCCAGCAGCAGGGGTTCGGCACCGGCCTCGGCACCGACCCGAACGGCGCGCCTGTCAACGGCACGACCGATGAGGCGCTCGCCGACCTCGCCCACCAGACCGACCTCGTGAAGCTGGGTCTTGCGGGGAACCTCCGCGACTATGCGCTCACCGCGTCGGACGGCACGGTGGTGCCGGGTGACGAGCTCGACTATCGCGGGTCGCCGGCCGGATACGCCGATCAGCCCGACGAGATCATCACCTACGTCGATGCGCACGACAATGAGACGCTGTACGACCTGTCTGTGCTGAAGCTCCCGGCCGACACGACGATGGCCGACCGGGTGCGCATGAACACGCTGTCGCTCGCGACGACGACGTTCGCCCAGACCCCGTCGTTCTGGCACGCCGGCACCGAGCTGCTGCGCTCCAAGTCGCTCGACCGCAACAGCTACAACTCGGGCGACTGGTTCAACCGCATCGACTGGACCGGCCAGGAGTCGACCTTCGGCTCGGGGCTGCCGCGCGCGGCCGACAACTCCGAGTCGTGGGCGATCAAGCAGCCGCTCCTCGCCGATCCGGCGAACAAGCCGGCGGCGGCCGACATCGCCGCAGCGGAGGCTGCTGCCCTCGATCTCCTCCGTGTGCGCGACGAGGTGGGTCTGCTCCGGCTCGGCTCTGCGGAGCTGATCGGCGAGAAGGTGTCGTTCCCCGGCAGCGGGCCGGATGCCGCGCCCGGCGTGATCGCGATGCTCATCGACGACACCGTCGGCGCAGACGTCGACCGCGGCCTCGACGGGGCACTGGTCGTGTTCAACGCGGGCGTCGAACCGGTGACGCAGACTGTGGGCTCGCTCGCGGGTCGGTCGTTCGCGCTCACCCCCGCGCTTGCGAACGGGTCGGATGCAGTCGTGAAGACGACGACGTGGGATGCCGCGACCGGCACGGTCACCATCCCGCCGCGCACCGCGGCGGTGCTGGTCGATCGCGCCCCAGTCGACACGTTCGTGCTCGCCGCCCCGAGCCCCCTGCTGCCGAAGGTCGGTCAGACCGTGACGGTGAAGGGCAAGATCGCCGCGGCCGACGGTTCGGCGCCGGTCGGGACGGTGACGGTCACCGACTACGGTCGCGTCATCGCCACCGTGGAGCTCACGGCCGACAAGCGCGGCGCCGTGTCGATCGCGCTCCCGCCGCTCGCGCGTGGTCTGCACATGATCCGGACGTCGTTCGACGGCGCGGCCGACTGGAAGGACTCGCGTTCGGCGATCCCGCTTCCGGTTCTGGTCCGCTGACGCACGACCTGCTCGCCGGCGCGGTCACAGCCCGGCGAGCAGGTCGGCCCCGAACACCACGAACGCCGCCCCTGCGACCGCGACAGCGCCGACGGCGAGGATCGCCAGCACGAGGATGTTGCCGGATACGGCGAGCGCGAGCGCGGCTCCGCGGGGGAGCCGGTCGTGCGCTCTCGCCGCCGCTGCGGGGGTCTGGGATGGACGCTGCGAAGAACTCATGCTTCGACGCTAGGAAAGTGGCGGCGGAAGCGCGTCAGCCGAGAGGACCATCCGCGTCCCTCGCGAGGATGACCTGCGGGACAGAGGCCCGGGTCGATCGAGGTGCGGGCAAGGGTGCGCGCGCGGTCCGGCGGAGTCCGAGCAGGGGCGCGCGAGCTCCGGCGCTGGGTACGGTGCAGGCACTGCCGCGGGAACGAGCTCCGGGAGATGCGGCCGCCCCGCACACCGGGGGACGGGTTCGATGCGGGGTGGGGCCGATGCGGGAGCGGGTCAGCACGAGCGGGCTCACTGCGCGGCGACGGGCCCACCGCACAGCAACGGGGCTCGTGGTTGGACGGGCTCGACGCCGAAGGCGCGTCAGAATGGCGGCGGATCGGACGTTCGCGACTCTTCGCCCCGGGTTCGTTCTGACCGTCGGGCCCAGCCCGCCGGCACGAAGCGGACCGTCGCGGGTGGCCGATCGGGATAGGTGCGCCCGGTGGGCCCGCGCCAGAGGAGTACGCCGCCCGGTCGTTGGGTGACGGTCCACGTCGTCTGGTGCTTGACCGTGTGGTGTCGCCGGCAGAGGTGAGCGAGGTTCTCGACGCTCGTCTCGCCGCCGTGCGCGTGGTCGACAGTATGGTCGGCATCGCACCGCCACGGCTTCTGCGTGCAGCCGGGGAACCGGCAGCGCTCGTCGCGTGCGCGGAGGAAGCGGCGCTGCTCTTCGCTGGGGCGATATCGGTCGACGCCGAGCGGGAGGCCGGTGCGAGGGTGCACCATCAGCCGATCCCAGCCCGGCGCCCCGGCGGCGAGAGTGCGGGCCGTCTCGGGATCGATGGGCCCCGACCCGCTGAGCAGCGCGGGTTCGTCGCCGTCATCGGCGAGCGTGAGGACGGGGATGGTGACCTGCACCTGAGCCCGGATGGCACCGAGCGCGCTGCCGTCGCCGTGGGCTGTCGGCGCACCGGTGAGGAGCAGGTCGGCGAGCACATCGGCCCGCTTCTGATCGAGCGTGCGGCTGGAGGTCGAGACTGCGTCGGCAGCTGTGCTCGAGCCGGCCTCGCAGGCTTCGTCTTCGATGGGGTCATCGATCGTTCGCGCCATCTGAGTGAGGCGATCGTGGATGGCGTGCGCGAGTGTGCTCGGGAGGTCTGCGAGAAGGCGCGTGATGCCGTCGCCTCGGTCGACCAGACGCACCTGGCGATCTGCCCGCGCACGTCGCTGGATCTCGTCGAGTGCGGCGGGATCGAGGCGCGCGGCGACGACGCGGGCGATCTCCCGCAGTCGCGGCGGAGTCTCGAACCGAGCGGCGTCGAGGAGGATGCGCTCGTATTCGGTGCGTACACGGGCGTCGACGATCACCACGCCGGCGTCGACGATGACGCGAGCATGGGCGGCATCGATGTCGCCGGCGAGGAGGGCGTGCATCGCCGCGGGGAACGACTCGGCAAGGGTGAACGCATCGGACATGCGCGCCTGCACGACCCGGTCGCTGACCCGCATCGCTGCACCGAGCTCGGCCGACACCTCGCGCAGGGCGAGGTCGGTGAGTTCGCGTCGCCGTGCGGTCCGACGCTGCTCGGAGCGGGTGCGTACGAGCTCGGTCGCCTGCACCAGGAGCCGGGCCTGCTGCGCCTCGAGCGTCGCGATCTGTCGGCGCGTGGACTGCACGTGCTCGACGAGATCGTCGAGTGCGTGCCACGCGCCCGGCTGCGAGGATTCGTGCCCCATGTGATGCTCCGACCGCGAAGACGACAGGTGGAAGGTCACGCAGTGGGCACGAGGCGTGATCTGTTGATGAAGACGCTACTCGGGGGTTCCGACATCGTGAGGTCGAGCACCGCAACCTTGACAAGCCGAACTTTCTTCAAGAAAGTAAGCACATGCCGCTCCGCTCCGACTGGTCCAGCGCGACCTGCCCGATCGCCCATGCCGCGGATGTGCTCGCCGATCCGTGGGTGCTGTTGATCCTGCGCGAGGCGTTCTCGGGCCGGACGCGCTTCGACGAGCTCCGCGACGCCACCGGCGCGGCAGACAGCGTGCTCGCCCGCCGGCTCAAGGGCATGGTGGCCGCGGAGCTGCTCCACAGAGACGCAGCGGCCAACTACACCGTGACGGATGCCGGGGCCGAGACGCTGCCGATCCTCCATGCCTACGCCCGGTTCAGCCGGGCCGTTGCTCCCGACGGCCCCTGGGGGCTCACCATCGCGTGCGCGCGGTGCGGCGCGGTGGCGGATCTGGCCGACTGGTGCGCCTCGTGCGATCTGCCGATCGACGCCAGGTCGACCACCTGGGCCCGTCGCAGCCTCGGCGGCGATCCCTTCGCCCTCCACATCGGGCCCGCCGCGGTGGGGGCGGCGTCATGAGCGGCATCGACTCCGCGGAGCAGCCCGGCGCGTCGGAGCCGCCCACGCGGCCCGACTCGCCCGCCGCACCCCTCACGCGGCCCGACTCGCCCGCCGCACCCCTCACGCGGCCCGACTCGCCGGCCGCACCCCCCACGGCATCCGCGCGTCCGCCGCGCCGCGGCATCCACCCCGCGTGGTTCGTCGCGGGCACCGCGCTCATCGCCCTCGTCGGAGCCGCAGGGTTCCGCGCGGCCCCAGGCGTGCTGATGCTGCCGCTCCACGAGGAGTTCGGCTGGTCGATCGGCGAGATGTCGATCGCCGTCACCCTCAACCTGCTGCTGTTCGGCCTCACCGCGCCGTTCGCCGCCGCGCTCATGCAGCGGTTCGGCATCCGGGCCGTCACGACGGGGGCGCTGCTGCTCATCGCGACCGGCAGCGCGCTCACCGTATTCGTGACGGCTCCCGGGCAGCTGCTGTTCACGTGGGGGCTGTTCATCGGCCTCGGCACCGGCTCGATGGCGCTGGTCTTCGCCGCGACGGTGACCGACACATGGTTCGCGGCGCGACGCGGACTCGTCTCGGGCGTGCTCACAGCCGGCAGCGCCACCGGTCAGCTCATCTTCCTGCCGATCATCGCGACGGCGGCAGAGGAGTACGGATGGCGCATCGCGTCGATCATCATCGCCAGTGGCGCGCTCATCGTCGTTCCGCTGGTGCTCGTCTTCCTGCGCGATCGCCCGAGCGATCTCGGTGTCGGTCGGTACGGCGAGGAGACGCCGCACGCTGCAGCCGGAAGCCAGGTCGCCCCCGCCCAGCCGATCGCCGCCGAGCCCGCGCCGGGCACAGCTGAGCCCCAGCCAGCCGCCGCCGAGCGCGAGTCGATCACGGCCGAACCCGAACCGACAGCGGCCGCCGCCCCCGCGCACGCGCCGACGTCCCGCCCGCTGAGTGCGGGCGCCCGTGCCCTGGGCGCCCTGCGCGACGCCGCGAAGGTGCGCTCGTTCTGGGCGCTCGTGGCCGGCTTCGCCATCTGCGGCGCGACGACGAACGGTCTGGTCGGCATCCACTTCATCCCCAGCGCCCACGATCACGGGATGCCGCAGACCACAGCGGCCGGGCTGCTCGCGCTCGTCGGCATCTTCGACATCGTCGGCACGGTGCTGTCGGGGTGGCTGACCGACCGGGTGAACCCGCGCATCCTGCTGGCGGCGTACTACGCCTTCCGCGGGGTGAGCCTGCTCTTCCTGCCGAGCCTGCTCGCCGCAGAGGTGCAGCCGAGCATGCTCGTCTTCATCATCTTCTACGGCCTCGACTGGGTCGCCACCGTTCCGCCGACGATCGCGCTGTGCCGGGAGCTGTTCGGCGACCGAGGACCGCTAGTCTTCGGCTGGGTGTTCGCCGCGCACCAGGTGGGCGCCGGCATCGCCTCGGCGGCCGCCGGGTTCGTCCGCGACGAGACCGGCCATTACACCTACGCGTGGTTCGCGGCGGCGGCGCTGTGCGCGGTGGCTGCGCTCGTCAGCGGGCTGATCGCGCGCCGCACCGCGCCCGCCGCCGGCTGACCGGGCTCAGACCGGGCTCGCACCAGTCCCGAACCCAGGGCCCGCACCGGGCGCACCCCTCCAGACCAGACTCAGACCATACTGCCGACGCGCACCAGGTTGCCGCTGCGGTCGACGACCGCGAACTCGTGCATCCCGTAGTCGGTCGCGGCCACGTCGGTGATGCGGCTTCCGGTGGGCGGATCGGGCTGCACGACGGCGGACCACTCGGCGTGCAGCGCCGGGGCATCCGACACGTACAGGTAGCACTGGGCGGCGGTGCTGAGCGGGTCGACGTCGGCGTGCGAGAAGAAATGCAGCATCGCGTCGCCGCGGCCGATGATGAGGTAGTCCCACACCTCGGGCGGTGCACCGCGGTTCTCGAATCCGAGCGCCTCGTAGAACGCGAGCGTCTCGGCCAGATCGCGGCTCGGGAGGATGGGCACGGCGGTGTCGGTCACGGATCGCACGCTACCGTGCGGGGCGCGGCGGCGACAGCATCCGTCGCGTCCGTGATTCGGCGACGCCGAGGTCACCGACCGGGAACAGCAGCGAAAGGCCCCGGGCGCGTGGTGCGCACCCGGGGCCTCGCTTCGGAGTCGACTACTCGGAGTCGACTACTCGGAGACGACCGCGCGACCGAGCTCGGCCGGGGCGACCGGCGAGTTCTGCTCGAAGTACGCCACCGATGCGGCGAGGTCGACCTGGCCGGTGTCGGTGCGATCGGTGCCCTCGGCGAAGGTGAAGAAGTTGTCTCCACCGGCGGCGAGGAACGAGTTCGTCACGACGGTGAACTCATCCGTCGCGGCGATCGGCGCGCCCGCGTACGACATCGAGAGGATGTGCGATCCGGCGACGGCCGCCGGGTCGTACTCGTACGAGAAGCCGTCCGACACGCCCAGGTGCAGCTTGGGGCGCGATGAGCCGGCGGGCTGCCACTGCTCCTCGAGCACCTGCTTCAGCTGTGCGCCGGTGAGCGTCACCGTCACCAGTGTGTTCGCGAACGGCTGCACCGAAGCGGCCTCGGCGTAGGTCGTCGATCCGTCGGCGCCGAAGAGCAGGTCGGCACGGAGGCCGCCCGGGTTCATCAGGCCGATCTGCGCCGGGGTGCCCGCGTAATCCTCGTTCGAGGTCGCCCACAGGTACATGTCGGCCACCAGGTTGCCCAGCGACGACTCGACACCGCGGTCGGCGCCCGCCGGCGTTCCGCCGCGCAGGATGTCGCCCGTGACCGTGCCGACCTCGACCGAGCCGAGTTCGAGCGCCACTGCGGCGGCTTCGTCGACGATCGCCTTCACCGCGGCGTCTTCGGGGAAGAGCGCCGTCGCCGGGGCGGTCGGGTTCGTGGTCGCCGGCTTCACGAGTGACACGAGGCCGCCCGTGATCGACACGAGATCCTTCGACTCGGTCTCGACGGTGATGTCGAGCTTGCCGAGGGTCTTGCCGTACTCGAGCGCCTGGATCACGGTGCGCGTCTGCCCGGGCTCGCCGCCGGCCGCGGCATCCACCGGCACGTCGCAGTCGTACGACTGGTGCGTGTGACCCGAGACGATCGCGTCGATGTCGGCCGACGCTCCGCGGATCAGCTCGCCGTATGCGGTGCCGTCGGTCGCCACCGCCGCGCAGTCTCCCGTGGCCGACCCCTCGTGCGTGAGCAGGACGATCACGTCGGCGAGGTCGCCCTCGACGAGCTCGGCCGCCACGCGGTTGGCGGCCTCGAGCTGGTCGCCGAACTCGATGTCGGCGATTCCCGTCGGGGTGACCATCCCGGCGGTCTGCTCGGTCACCGTGCCGATGAAGCCGATGCGCACGCCGCCCGACTCCTCGATCGCGTACTCGGGCAGGGCGGGGGTGTCGGTGCCCCTGAGGTAGACGTTCGCCCCCAGTCCGAACTCATCGCCGCCGAAGCGGGGGATGACGCGGTCGGTGAGGTCGGCGAAGCCGGCGTCGAACTCGTGGTTGCCGACGGCGCTCACGTCCAGCCCGGCCGCGACCAGCGCGTCGATCGTCGGGTTGTCCTGCTGGATGAACGACGTGAACGTCGATGCGCCGATGTTGTCGCCGGCCGATACGAACAGCGTGTTCGGGTTCTGCGCCTCGAACGTGTCGATCGCGCCCGCGATGACCGCGGCGCCTGCGACGCCGCCGGCGTAGTCCGCCTGCAGGCGTCCGTGGAAGTCGTTGATCGTCAGCACCTGCACCTCGGTCGTCGGCACGATCTCATCGATCTCGAAGAGCGTCGTGGTGCCCGAGACCTCGTTGCCGACGGCGAGCAGCGGAGTGCCCGTGGTCGACTTCTCCGCCGGGATGAAGACGATGCCCTCAGGGCCGAGGTCGCCTGCCGCGGAGAGGTCGCCGCCGTCTTCGACCGAGACCGAGAAGTCGCGGTTGTTGACGTACGTGACGAAGGATGCCGTCGCGGGATCGGTCACGTCGTACACGGCGATGCCGCCGACGCGCTCGAAGCCGACGAAGGCGTAGGTGCGCTCGCCGATCGTGCCGAGCGCCACGGACTCGGGCTCGGGGCCCTTGTCGTCGCTGCGGCCCTCGAAGTTCGACTCGGTGTGGTTGGAGTTGACGAAGTCGGGGATGGCCGCGGCGGTGATCTCCTCGAAGCCCGAACCCGAGTCGAACACCTGCTCGCCGTCGGTCGTCCAGATCGAGAACGAGCGGCCGCCGAACGCGTACAGCTCCTGGTAGCAGCCGGCTGCGGTGTCGAAGCCGCCCTCGATGGTGACGTTGAGGCGGCCGAGGTCCGCGTCGCCCAGCGAGTCTGCGAGGGGGCTGGTCTCGCAGACCGGGCCGTAGCCATCGTCCTCGAGGTCCTTCACGCGCGACGGCTCGGCGTAGTCGCCCCACTCGCGCGCGTCGCCCTCGTTCGCCGTCACCAGGTAGGTCTTGCCGCCGGCGGAGTACGACTGGATCGCGTCGGGCATATAGAGGCCGAAGAGGCCCTCGTAGGTGCGCAGCGTGTGCGCGCCGTCGCGGTCGCTCGGGTCGAGCGCGTTCTCGGCGAGGCCGTGGTCCTTGGCGCCGAGCGGCAGGATCTCGGTGACCTTGGCGCTCGGGATGTGCACTGCGGCGACGGCGTTCGCCTCCTGCAGCGTCACGTACGCGGTGTTGCCGTCGACGGTGATGTACTCGGGCTCGAGGTTGCGGCTGACCGGCTTGTCGGTGCCGTGCGGCTGCGGGCCGAACACGCGCACGCCCTCGGGCAGCTTGCTCGCGGTCAGCTTCTCGACCTTCGCGATGAGCGAGGCGAGCAGCTTCTTCGCGCTGTCGCTGAGCTTGGGCGACGATGCCAGCTTCTCGATCTGCTTCATCAGCGACTTCGCGAACGCCGGCAGGTTCTTGGCCTCGAAGCCGTGGAAGTCCGCCGTCTTGACGTCCTTCTGCTTGGGCGCGGAGACCTTCGTCGGCAGCTTCACGACGCTCACCGACCCCTCGGGGTCGATCGAGAAGTCGTCTGCAGGCTCGCCCTCGTTGGCGACGACGGCGTACTTGCCGTCGCCCGAGAAGGTCACCATGTCGGGCAGGGCGCCGACGGTGACGGTGCCGAGCACGGCGGATGCGGCATCCGTGGCGTTCGCATCGAAGAACAGGAGGTGACCGCGATCGGTCTTCACCGATGCCTCGAACGCGACGACGCCGAGGCCGTCTGCGCGGACGGTGACCGAGTTCGCGACACCTGTCGAGGACAGTTCGAACTCCTCGGTCATGTTCGCGGGGTCGGTGTAGTCGAGCACGCTGACGCTGCCGGCCTGCGCGTTGACGACGAACAGGCGGTCGCCGTGGGCGGCGACGATCTCGGCGGCCGACTCGTCGAACACGCCGGTCTCGAACGAGCCGAGCGGAGTGAGCGAGAGGGTGGCGTCTTCAGCGGAGTACGAGACGGGCTCGGGGACGACGGCGGCGGATGCGGCGGTCACGGGCACGAGCGCGAGCGTGCAGGTGACCGCGACAGCCGCGGTGATGGCCACCGCGCGCCGACCGGCGCGCGGAAGTGGGGTCTGCGATGGCATCGGAATCCTCGGGTCGGAGAGAGCGCGATCAGCGCAGGTCTGTCCTATTCGGGCAGCGTGACCGGCGAGTGAACACGCGAGGAACGGACCGGTGGCATCCGATCGGAATCATCAGGAACCCAGAGGAAATAGTAGGAAGTCCATGTAAAATGGCGAGCGTGCCCACGCAGGCACATCGACGTCGCGCAGAACGCCCCACGAAGGCGGACTGCATCGCAAAGGAGCATCGGTGTCCACCACGATCACCCCCGTACCCGCCATCGCCGCCGGCATCACGGCCGAAGAGCGCGCCGCGATCCTCGAGGCCGTCCGAGAGTTCGCCCAGACCGAGCTCCAGCCGCACGCGCTGGAGTGGGACGAGCACAAGCACTTCCCCCGCGAGACGATCCACCGCGCGGGCGAGCTCGGCCTCGGCGGCATCTACGTGCGCGAAGACGTGGGCGGCGTCGCCCTCGACCGGGCCGACGCCGTGCAGATCTTCGAGGCGCTCGCGCAGGGCGACCCTGCGATCGCCGCGTTCATCACGATCCACAACATGGTCGCGTGGATGATCGACACCTACGGCACCGAGCCCCAGCGGCGTGCGTGGCTCCCGCAGCTGACCGCCATGGCGGGCTTCGGCAGCTACTGCCTGACCGAGCCGGGGGCGGGATCGGATGCCGCGGCGATCACCACGACGGCCATCAGAGACGGCGACGAGTTCGTGCTGACCGGGGTGAAGCAGTTCATCTCGGGCGGGGGTGAGGCATCCGTCTACGTCGTCATGGCGCGCACCGGCGAGCCGGGCGCCCGCGGGATCACCGCGTTCCTCGTGCCCGACGGCACCACCGGACTCTCATTCGGCGCGAACGAGAAGAAGATGGGCTGGAACGCCCAGCCGACCCGTCAGGTGATCCTCGACGAGGTGCGGGTGCCCAGGGCGAACATGCTCGGCGCCGAGGGGCAGGGCTTCAAGATCGCGATGTCGGCGCTCGACGGCGGCCGCCTCAACATCGCCGCGTGCTCGCTCGGCGGCGCTCAGTGGGCGCTCGACCGTGCGGTGAAGTACGTGAAGGAGCGGTTCACCTTCGGCGAGGCCCTCGCCGAGAAGCAGTCCGTGGTGTTCACCCTCGCCGACATGGCGACCGAGCTGCAGGCCGCACGGGCGCTGGTGCGCGACGCCGCGCTCGCCGTCGACGCGAAGAACGCTGGTGCCGACGTCGCCGACGTGTCGATGCAGTGCGCGATGGCCAAGCGCTTCGCGACGGATGCCGGATTCCGGGTCGCGAACGAGGCCCTGCAGCTGCACGGCGGCTACGGCTACCTTCAGGAGTACGGCATCGAGAAGGTCGTGCGAGACCTGCGCGTCCACCAGATCCTCGAGGGCACCAACGAGATCATGCGCATGATCATCGGCCGTGAGGTGCTCGGGCGCTGACGGCGCTCGAGCGAGGACGAGGAGGTCCGGCGATGAGGATCGCATTCCTGGGGCTCGGGCACATGGGCCTGCCCATGGCGCTCAACCTGCAGCGCGCAGGGCACGACGTGACCGGGTTCGACGTGTTCACCGGCGCACGTGAGGCGGCTGACGCGGCCGGCCTGACGACGGTCGGGAAGGCGACGGATGCCGTAGCCGGCGCCGAAGCCGTGATCACGATGTTCCAGTCCGGCCAGCAGGTGATCGACGCCTACCGCGGGTCCGCCGACGACCCGGGGCTGCTCGAGGCCGCGGCATCCGGAACGCTGTTCATCGACTCGTCGACGATCGCCGTCGACGATGCCCGCGCCGCGCACGCGCTCGCCGAGGCTGCGGGGCAGCGCTCGGTCGACGCCCCCGTCTCGGGCGGGGTGGTCGGCGCCGAGAACGCCACGCTGGCCTTCATGGTGGGCGGCTCCGACGACGACTTCGCCGCCGCGCAGCCGCTGCTCGAATCGATGGGCCGCCGCGTGGTGCACTGCGGCGGAGCCGGGCTCGGGCAGGCGGCGAAGGTGTGCAACAACATGATCCTCGCGGTGTCGCAGATCGCGGTGGCCGAGGCGTTCGTGGTCGGCGAGCGGCTCGGGCTCGAGCATCAGGCGCTGTTCGACGTCGTGTCGAATGCGTCGGGGCAGTGCTGGGCGATCACGGTCAATTGCCCCGTCCCCGGGCCCGTGCCCACGAGCCCCGCCAACCGCGACTTCCAGCCGGGCTTCGCGGGGGCGCTCATGAACAAGGACCTGGGGCTCGCCGAGCAGGCGGTGGCTCTCACGGGTGTCGACGCCCGCATGGGGATGCTCGCCCGCGAGATCTACGCCCGGTTCGCGGAGGGCCCCGGCGCAGGGCAGGACTTCTCGGGCATCATCAACACCATCCGCGGCGAGTCGGCCTGACCCGGCGGCATCCGTCGCATCGCGAGATCGCCTGTTCCGGTGGACGCAGGATGATCCGGGCCGGATCGTCCTGCCCGGGCCGGATCGCCCGTTCTGGTGGAATGATCACCACCCCACACGAAGGAGAATGCCCCGATGACGGACTACGAGACGATCCTGGTCGAGACCCGCGGTCGCGTGGGGTGGATCACCCTGAACCGGCCCGAGGCCCTCAACGCCCTCAACTCGCAGGTGATGCGCGACATCGTGGCCGCGGCATCCGTCTTCGACGCCGACGAGGCGATCGGCGCGATCGTGGTGACCGGCTCGGAGCGTGCGTTCGCCGCCGGCGCCGACATCAAGGAGATGGAGTCGAAGTCGGGCCTCGAGATGGTGATGGACGACCACTTCGGCCAGTGGTCGCGCTTCGCTGAGGTGCGCACGCCCGTGATCGCCGCCGTGTCGGGCTACGCCCTCGGCGGCGGGTGCGAGCTCGCGATGATGTGCGACATCATCCTCGCCGCCGACACCGCGAAGTTCGGCCAGCCCGAGATCAACCTCGGCGTCATCCCGGGCATGGGCGGCTCGCAGCGCCTCATCCGCGCGGTCGGGTACTACAAGGCCGCCGAGCTGATCCTCACGGGGCGCATGATGGATGCCACCGAGGCGGAGCGCTCCGGTCTGGTCTCGCGCGTCGTGCCTGCGGCGGACCTCCTCGCCGAGGCCGAGAAGACCGCGGCGACGATCGCGTCGAAGAGCCTGCCGTCGCTGTACGCCGCGAAGGCGGCGCTCGACACGGCGATGGAGACGCCGCTCGCCGAGGGCCTGCGGTTCGAGAAGCACGTGTTCGCGGCGCTCTTCGACACCGCCGACCAGAAGGAGGGCATGGCAGCCTTCCGCGAGAAGCGCGCTGCGGAGTTCGAGGGGCGCTGAGCCCGCTGGGCGGGCGGCTCATTCGGGCGGGGGCCGGCGGGGTGCGCGCGTTTCGTCTCGCTGCGCTCGCTCAACGAGCGGGGCGCCGTCGAGGGTGCGGCAGCGTGGACCCTGGACGTTGAGCCCGCCGGGCGGGCGGCTCCCTCGGGCGGGGGCCGGGTGCGCGCGTTTCGTCTCGCTGCGCTCGCTCAACGACCGGGGCGCCGTCGAGGGTGCGGCAGCGCGGACCCTGGTTGTTGAGCCCGCCGGGCGGGCGGCTCGCTCGGGCGGGGCCGGGTGCGCGCGTTTCGTCTCGCTGCGCTCGCTCAACGAGCGGGGCGCCGTCGAGGGTGCGGCAGCGCGGACCCTGGTCGTTGAGCGAGGAGCGCAGCGACGAGACGAAACGCGGCCGGTCAGAGGGGATCGGGCTGCGGCTTCGGCTCGGCGAAGTCGCCGGAGTCCTTGCGGAACCGCGCGATGATGCGCACGAGCTTCGTCGCATCGTCTCCCGCGAACCCCGGCTGCTCGAACACCTCGGTGTTGAGGGCGGTCGTCGCGCGCTCGACCAGCATCCGTCCGGCGGGCGTGATCTCCAGCATCGCCGCGCGACCGTCGAGCGGATGCGGGTGCCGTTCGACGAGCTCGTCGCGCACGAGCCGGTCCACGGTGTTGGTGACGCTGGTCGGGTGCACCTGCAGGCGGGCGATGGCGCTGGCCATCGGCATCCGTCCGTAGCGGGTGAAGCCGAGGAGGCGCAGCATCTCGTACCGGGCGAACGAGAGGCCGAAGGGCTTGAGGGTCGCGTCGATGCGGGCGAACAGCAGCTGCTGCGCGCGGATGATCGAGGTGACGGCGGTCATTCCGGCCGCAGCCGATTCCCACCCGTGCTCCACCCATTGGCGCTTCGCCTCGGCGATCGGGTCGACGGGGAGCCGCTTGGTGCCTGCCACGTGAACCTCCTGCACCCCACCGTAGCGCCGAGGTACGCCGGACTCGGGGTGCCGAGGGCAGATTTGTCGGGCGTATGTATACACACGGCCGCGACAGGATGCCTCTTTGTCGGGTTTCGTGACCGATTGGGTACATTCACCGCCCGCCCCTAGACTCGTGGCCAGTGTGAGGAGATCGACATGAAGATCGTCGTCCTGGTCAAGGAAGTCCCGGATACATACGGGGATCGCAAGCTGTCTCTGGAGACGGGCTTGGCGGATCGCGGAGCGAGCGAGCGGGTGCTCGACGAGATCGGCGAGCGGTCGCTCGAGGTCGCGTTGAGCTATGCCGACAAGAACCCGGGCACCGAGGTCGTCGTGCTGTCGATGTCGCCGGAGGCCGCTGTCGCGTCGGTGCGCAAGGGGCTCGCGATGGGTGCCGGCTCGGCCGTGCAGATCGTCGATGAGGCGCTGCTCGGAGCCGATCTGGGGCTCACGGCCGAGGTCCTCGCCGCAGCCATCCGCAAGGCCGGGTTCGACCTGGTGATCGCCGGCAACCAGTCGACCGATGGGTCGGGCGGCGTGCTGCCCGCGATGCTCGCCGAGCTGCTCGAGGTCCCGGCGGCGACCTACCTCAACACGGTCGAGATCTCGGCCGACTCCGTGCGCGGCACGCGCGCCTCCGACGGCGCGACCGTCGAGGTGTCGGCTCCGTTCCCGGCCGTGATCTCCATCACCGAGGCACTGCCCGACGCGCGGTTCCCGAACTTCAAGGGCATCATGGCCGCGAAGAAGAAGCCGTTCGAGACGTGGTCGCTCGCCGACCTCGACATCGACGCGGCCGACCCCGCGGCCGCGCGCGGCATCATGATCGCGCTCGGTGAGAAGCCGCCGCGCGAGGCAGGTCTCAAGATCGTCGACGAGGGTGACGCGGGCGAGAAGCTCGCGGACTTCCTCATCCAGAACCGGCTCGTCTGAGCGGGGAGAGTGTGATGGCTTTCGCAGAAGATTCGATCATCGTCCTCCTCGATGTGACCCCGGCCGGGGCGCTCGCGAAGTCGGCCGCCGAGGTGATCGGCGCCGCCGCCCAGGTGGGAACGCCCGTCGCACTCGTCGTCGGCGATGCCGCACTGGCGACGGATGCCGCAGCCCTCGGCGCCGCGACCGTGCTGGTGGCCGCCCCCGGCGACGGACTCGTCGTTCCGGTCGTCGACGCGCTGGCAGCCGCGGCGGAGCTCGTCCGACCCGACGCGATCGTGGTGTCGCACTCGGTCGAGGGGCGTGAGGCCGCCGCGCGGTACGCCGCTCGCACCCGCTCGGGCATCGCGGTCGACGCCGTCGGAGTCGCGCGCGACGAGGAGGGCGTCGTCGCCCAGCACTCGGTCTACGGCGGCGCCTACACCGTCGACTCCGCGGTCACCTGGGGTGCTCCGGTGATCACGATCCGCCAGGGGGCGGTCGACGCCCGCGCCGAGGCTGTCGCCTCGCCCGCCGTCGAGACGCTCGAGGTCGCAGCCTCGGGACGCCCCACCGCCACCGTGGGTGCGGTCGAGGCGGCGGTCGTCGCGTCGTCGCGCCCCGAGCTGCGCGGCGCGGCGAAGGTCGTGTCGGGCGGCCGTGGTCTGGGCGGCGCCGACAAGTTCCCGCTCGTCGAAGAGCTCGCCGACGCTCTGGGCGCAGCGGTGGGCGCCTCGCGCGCCGCCGTCGACGCCGGCTGGGTGCCGCAGTCGTTCCAGGTCGGCCAGACAGGAGTGTCGGTGTCGCCGCAGCTCTACGTCGCGCTCGGCATCTCGGGAGCGATCCAGCACAAGGCCGGCATGCAGACAGCGAAGACCATCATCGCGATCAACAAGGATGCCGACGCCCCGATCTTCGAGATCGCCGATTTCGGCGTCGTCGGCGACGTGTTCACCGTGGTGCCGCAGCTGATCGCGGCGCTCGAGGCGAAGAAGAAGTAGGCCGCACGGCATGGCGACGTACGGACAGGCAGTGCGGCGCGGTCTGCCGCGCGTGGCCGGCGGCGACGCCTGGCCGCCGGCGGGGGATGCGCCCGACGGCATCGGCGCCGTGGCGACAGCCGTGGCTCCCGGTGGTGCGGCCGAGCCTGACGCCGGTGCGGTGAGCTCGGCGACGGCCTCTGCCCCCGACACCTCTGGCGCTGTCGACGCGGTGGCGGCTGCCCCGCAGGCGGTCGCGCCGGATGCGGCTGTCGCGCCGGATGCGGCAGTCGCCGCCGGCGGAGTTCCGAGCGCGGATGCTTCGGCTGCGGCGCCCGCCGCGCCACGGGCCGTGCGTCGCGGGCTGCCCCGGACACCGGGCGGCGAGCCGTGGCCGCCCGCATCCGTCGTCGCTGCCGCTGCCGTCGCTCCGGCGGCCGGTTCAGTCGCCACTGCCGGGTCGGTCGCGGTGGAGCCGGCAGCGGCGTCCGCGGCACCCGCGCCCGAGGTGGCCGAGGCCGTGCCGTCCGTAGCGGCGCACGCCGCCGTCGGGGCCACCTCGTCGCATCCGGTGCGCCGCGGCCTGCCGCGCGTGCCGGGCGGCGACCCCTGGCCGCCCGAGGACTTCACTCCCGTCGTCGTCGCCGCACAGGAGCAGGCGCCCGCAGTCCCGGCGGAGGACGCCGCAGTCGCGGCATCCGTCCCCGCGGCATCCGTCTCTGCCCCGGTCGTCCCCGCGAAGGCGGGCCCCGACGTCAGCGTGCCGCTGCCGTTCCCGCGCACGGTCTGGGAGGGCGCGTCCGCGCGCAGGCGGCCCGTGGCCGAGCCGGAGCCGGCGCGCATCGGACCGTTCACGAAGCTGCAGTGGGCGGGCGTCGTGATCGTCGGCGGCGGCGGGCTCCTCTACGCGGCGGCGATGGTCGTGTTCGCGGTGCAGTGGCTGCTGTCGACTCCGTGGGGAGTCGGGTTCCTCGAGACCTATCCGGGCGAATACCACCTGCCCGAGGGTGCCCCAGTCGGGTTCCCGGCGTGGCTGGGCTGGCAGCACTTCTTCAACGTGTTCCTCATGGTGCTGATCATCCGCACCGGTCTGCAGGTGCGCACCGAGAAGCGGCCGACCGTGTTCTGGTCGCCGAAGAACAACAACCGGCGCAAGATCAGCCTCGGCCTGTGGTTCCACCAGTCGCTCGACATCCTGTGGCTGGTCAACGGCGCCGTCTTCGTGGTGCTGCTGTTCGTCACCGGGCAGTGGATGCGGATCGTGCCCACCTCGTGGGAGGTCTTCCCGAACGCGATCAGCGCCGCGCTGCAGTACGCGTCGCTCGACTGGCCGACCGAGAACGGGTGGGTCAACTACAACGCGCTGCAGCAGCTCGCCTACTTCACCACGGTGTTCATCGCCGCCCCGCTCGCCGCCATCACCGGCGTGCGCATGAGCGGCATCTGGCCGAAGCATGCGACGGGCCTCAACAAGGCGTATCCGGTCGAGTGGGCGCGCGCCGTGCACTTCCCGGTGATGCTCTACTTCGTGCTGTTCATCTTCGTGCACGTGGTGCTGGTCTTCGCGACGGGGGCGCTGCGCAACCTCAACCACATGTACGCCGCGCAGGGTTCGACCGATCCGAACGAGTACATGACCAACTGGACCGGGTTCTGGATCTTCGCCGTCTCGATGCTCGTCATCGCCGGCGCCTGGGTCGCCGCCAGGCCCCTCGTGCTCGCCCCGATCGCACGGCTGTTCGGCAAGGTCAGCGGCCGCTGACCAGCGGCCGTCGCGTCAGAGCCATTCGTCGCGCGCGGCCGGAGCCGGAGCGCCGCCCGCGCTCCGACGCGCCCGCACGGCGAGGGCCAGCGCCTCGGGGCGGTCGAGCTCGTGCAGGGTGCAGGGGCCGATCGTGCGGACCCAGTGCGCGGCGAAGGCTGCGGCATCCTCCCGACGGCGCCCGATCCTCGCGGGCACCGGAAGGAACTCCTCCTCGCGGACGCGGCCGACGCGCAGCACGGCATCCCTGAACCACGAAGAACGCCCGGTGCCCACCTGCAGCAGGAATCTCGGTGTGCGCACAGGGCCGAACAGCTCGGTGAGCGCCTCGGCCAGTCGACGCTGGTCGGCCACGGGGGCCGACGGACAGGTCACAGACCACTCCACCGAGCCCGCGGTGACGGATGCCCGCGACACGAGCATCTCGGGGCGCTCGATGTCTGCCACCCGCCCCGCTGCGCGCAGGGCCTCCCACACGACGCCGGCGGCATCCTGATACCCGCGCTCCTGACGCTCGGTCTGCCGGCGGGCGCGGATCGCCTGCGGAGCGAGCGTGATCGCGCCCGCGCCCGCGGCCACCGCGAGGGCCGCGCCGCCGACGACGGCGGCGAGATCGGGAACGGCGAGCGCCACCGCGGCGCCGCCGACCGTCGCCGCTCCGAGGAGCGTCGACGCTCCCGTCAGCGTCCGTGCGACCGGACGGCTCGTTCGGAAGAGCGCCGCTCGGGCGGGGCGCAGCAGCACCGCGCTCACGCGCTCGTCGTCGCGGTACGGCTCGCCGACGCGCCAGTCGGCGTGGGTGGTCTCGCGCGGGAGCAGGTCGGCCTCGAGCTGCGCGTTGAGGCTCGCCGCCGACACGTCGGCCGCTGCACCCGAGGCGCGCTCGGCACCGGTCGCCCGGGCCAGCTCGGCGCGCGACGTCGCGCTGAGCGCGATGCCGAGGCCGCGGGTCACACGGGAGCGATCGTCGCGGTCGAGACCCCACAGCCGGGCGTGCTTGCGGCGCAGCCGCGCGGCATCGGGATCGGCCTCCACGGGGAAGCCGGGAGGGAGGAGGCCGGTCACCGTCCAGTTGTGCGCCACCTTCGCCGGCCACGCCGGATCGAGGCGCAGCGTGCGACCGCGCAGCTGCTGCGTCGCCGACGCGGTCGAGACCGCCGTCAGATCGATCAGCGTGTTCACCGCCGGGCAGTCCCAGCCCTCGCCGAACAGGCCGCGGGTGCCGACGACGACGCTGACCACGCCGCGCGTGAGCAGCGCCGAGACCGCGCGCACGATCGCCGACGTCGTCGCGCCGGGCGCGTGCAGGGTCGACACGGCCGGGCGGTCGGGGAGCGCGGTCGCCGCGACGGGGATTCCGAGCTCGCCGACGAGGGCCGCCACGACGGGTTCCGCACAGGCGGTCGACACCCGCGTCGTCGAGCCCGTGACGAGCACGGCGGCGAGGTCGCGCGTCGCGACATCGGTCGCGATGACGTCGAAGGTGCGGAGGGCTCCGGCGGCTGTCACGAGTCCGCCCTGCCGGTTGCCGTGGCGGGCGAAGTCGGTCACGACGAGTGCGCGCAGACGCGCGTCGCCGAGACTCGCCCGCTCGAGACGGAGGATGTCGCAGGCGCCGTGATCCTTCGCGATCGACGAGGCGAGCATCGTGTCGACGGGATCCCGCGAGCGGCGCACGCCGCGATCGGTGAGCGCATAGCCGAAATCCGCGAGCGAACGGCGGATGCGCTCCCACTGCCCACGCTGCTCGGGATCGGGCAGCACCCGCTCGAGGGCGAAGCGCGAGAGGAGGCGCATCGCCTCGTCGGTCGTGGGCGGACGCCGAGATGCGGCGGGGAGCGCGGCGACCACCTCGTGCTGCGGCGCGACCGTGGCGAGCATCGCGGCAGCCGCCTCGGCGCCGACGAAGTCCGCGGCGAACGCCAGCGCGAGACGCGCATCCACCAGGGCCGCCGCGTCGAGCGGGGGAGGCGGGGGAGGCGAGGGCTGGAGCGGATCGGTCGACGGCGCGTCGGGCTCGGGCAGCGGCGGCTGCAGGGTGTCGATCACGTGGGCGAGTCCGGCATCGCGCGCGAAGGTGAGCCGGATCAGCACCTGCAGGCCTTCCGCGCGCGAGCGCAGGAAGGCGAGTTCCGAGTCGACCGGCTCGACGAACCGCACGAGGTCGCGATACGGAGCGAGGTTGCCCTCGCGCACCACCGCCGGGGTGGGCACCTCGTAGTCGACGTCGCCGAGCAGGGAGGTGTAGTTGTCGTACTCCTCCGCGTCGTCGGGCGACGGCAGGGTCGCGGTGAGCCCGATGACGAGCGGGCTGCGCCCCGCCTCGCGCAGACGCGCGACGAGCAGCGCGACCACCATCGCCCAGTGGTCGAGCAGGTGGTGACATTCGTCGAGCACCACCGTCTCGACCCCGTGCGCGACGAGCCGGTCGACGAGGGCGCGGGCGTTCGGATGCAGCGCCGACTCGAGCACGCTCGGGTCCTCGCGGGCGAGGCGGCGGCGCAGGCTGCGGGACCGGCGGGAGACGCCGCTCGTGTACGCCCGCTCGTTGGTGGCCTGCAGGTCGTCGAGCCAGGCCGCCGCTGCATCGGCGGACCTGCCCGAGGCTTCGAGGTCGGCCACCCACCGCTGCCGGGCAAGGCGCTCCAGCGGGTTCGCCTCGTCGAGCACGCTGAGCGCCTGATAGGTGAGCGCGGTGAGGTCCGACGGAGTCGCGGAATCCTCCGATACCGCTTCGGCGCCGGCGGGGGCGAGCGATGCGGCGGTCGCCGCCCATTGGCCACGGATCGTCGTCGTCGGTGCCAGCACCACGGCGCGCCCGCCGCGGCGCGCCGCGAGGAGCAGGCCGAGAAGCGTCTTGCCCGAGCCCGGCGGCGCCACGATGTGGAGCGGGCCGGCGTCGCCGACGCGGGCCAGTGCGTCGGCCTGATAGTGCCGCAGGGTGCCGGTGAAACGCCACGCTGCGAGCGGGCCGACGGCGCCCTCGGAGCGGTGGGTGTGGGCCATCGACTCAGACGGCTCGGGATGCCGCGCCCGCGGCGAACCCGTCGGCGTAGGCCTCGTCGGCGCCCTGGCGGAACATGTCGGTCTCGAGCGCCCGCACGATCGAGCGGGCGCCGGGAAGATCGAGCGGGCCGACGAGGTCGGCACGGCCGCGGACGACTGCGACCGGCAGGCGCGCCGCCTTGCCCTTCACGAGGTCGGTCGCCGCGGCGAGCTCGTCGGCCACGCAGGGGAGGGTCACGGTGAGGGGCCGGCCCTCGGCATCCGTCGTCCCCCGCAGGTCTTCGAAGACGCGCACGCCGCCGGCCCCGATCGCGTGATCGGTCTGGCCGTCGCGCCAGGCGCGCCCGAGCGTGTCCGACACGATGACGCCGACCTCCACGCCGAGGCGCGCGCGCAGGCCGGCTGCGATGGCGCGCGCAGAGGCGTCGGGGTCGACGGGGAGCAGCAGAATCGTGCCGTCGGGGGTGTTGGACGCATCGACCCCGGCGGCCGCCGAGACGATGCCGAGGCGGTTCTGCACGATGCGCGTCGTGTGGCCCGACGGACCGGTGCGGGCTGCCACGAGGCGCACGGTCTCGGCGGTGATCGCGTCTTCGCGGTCGTCTGCGACGACGAAGCGTCCCTCGGCCTTGGAGACGATCTTCGAGGTGACGACGAGGATGTCGCCGTCGGCGAGTGCCGGGCCTGCGGCATCCGCGATCAGGGCGACGAGGTCGTCACCGGTCGTGACCTCGGGGATGCCCGGCAGCGCCCAGATCGAGAGGGCGGGAACAGGAATCGGCGAGGATGCGGGCATCCCCCCATCCTCGCCGATCTGCGAGGTCAGCGGACGAACCGCACCTCGGTGAGCGTCTCGCCGAGGAAGGGCTCCGTGTGCGTGGCGCCGTCGAGGGCGAATCCGTTGCGCGCGTAGAAGCGGTGTGCGCGGGGGTTGTCGTCGGCGACCCACAGGTACAGCTCCTCGCCGTCCTCGACGACGGCGTCGAACAGCTTCTGGCCGATGCCGGTGCCGTGGTGGGCGTCGAGCAGGTAGATGAAGTACAGCTCGCGGAATCGCGGAGCATCCTTGTCGCGGGCGGGACCGGAACCGGCGAAGCCCACGATCTCGCCCCCCACGAGGGCGGCGAACATCTTGAACTCGGGACCCTGGACAGCCCAGTGGGTCCACAGCTCTGCGAGTCGCTTGGGTGAGACGGCCTCGAGGGCCGCCTTGCTGATCAGGTGGTCGTAGGTCTCGTGCCAGGCGGTGGCGTGGACGCGGCCCAGGGCTTCTGCGTCGACATCCCGCACCGGACGGACGACGGTGTCGGTCTGGGTTTCGGCTTCCATGGCCAGACTCTACGCGCGCCTCACCGAGACGGGAAATCGAGCGGATGCCGCCGCAGAACCTGTGCGGAACGCACAAGCGAACCGCGCAGGGACGCGTTGACAGCTACTATCGCTCCTCGTGAACGTGATCTGGCGCACCCTCCTGACGATCTGGCACGCCAAGGTGCAGCTGCGCCGTCGCGGCCCCGTTCCGCTCAATGCCGTCGGGCGGGTGCGCGTGCGCACGATGCCGACCGACATCGATCTGCTCGGTCACATGAACAACGGGCGCTACGGGTCGCT
The DNA here is from genome assembly GCF_017831975.1 of Microbacterium terrae. Classification (NCBI taxonomy): domain Bacteria; kingdom Bacillati; phylum Actinomycetota; class Actinomycetes; order Micrococcales; family Microbacteriaceae; genus Microbacterium; species Microbacterium terrae. The sequence goes on from NZ_JAFDSS010000001.1 coordinate 3,642,885, forward strand.
CTTCGACCTCGGCCGCTTCGACCTCCTCATCCGTACGGGGCTCTGGGACACGGTGAACGAGCGTCGCTGGTACGCGGTCGTGGCGAGCGAGACCATCACGTTCCGCAAGTCGCTCGAGCTGTGGCAGCGCTTCACGATCGAGACGCGCCTCCTCGGCCACGACGACAAGTCGGTGTACATGGTGCACCGGGCCGTTGTGAAGGGCGAGGTCTACACCGAGATGATCGTGCGGGCGCGGTTCCTCAAGCGCAGCGGCGGGCTGGTCTCGCACGAGGAGCTGTTCGAGGCGGTCGGCCGCCCGGAGGGTGTTCCGGATGTCGCCCCCTGGGTGCACGACTGGGCTTCGGCATCCGCTCTCCCCTCGACGAAGGCGCCCGCGCCCAGCATGTGGGAGTGATCGCGGATCGGGTGCTCGCGCCGGCCGTCAGGTGGCGATGGCCAGGATCACCAGTCCGAGCGCCGTGGCGACCGCGAGGTCGACGACGGCGAGGACGGCGATCCAGGCTCCGGTGCCCGCGTGTGGAGCAGGGAGCACGGCCGCCGGGGAACGGGTGTCGAGAAGGGAGAGGGCGTCGTGATCCCGGCCCCCCGGCCCGGAGACGCCATGCCTTCTCGACACCCGACGCGCGGCGGGACTGGGGGATCCGCCGTGCGCGATCCAGGACGGCCGGCTCACTCGGGGGGTGGTTCTCTCGAGGAGTCCGATCGGCCACTGGGTCATGTCGACGACGGTACGACGGTCGCGACCGCCGCGTCGGGTGTTGACGCTCGGCATCCGTTGTGGTAAACCTCCCGCGTCGCGCAGGTGCCGCGACGGGACGGGCGCTCAGGTCACGCCGTCGCCGCCCTCGGGCTCGGCGACCAGGGTCAGACCGCCCGGCGAGTTCGCCGACTTCGTGAGCGCGTCGATCCACGCGGGGTTCAGGCGCGGCGCCCGGCTGCCGAAGTACTCGAACGCGAGCGGGATGTGCGGGCTCAGCCACACCGAGGTGCGCCCCAGGCCACTGCGCATCGGGTCGGTCCACGTGAACGCGAACTGCTCGCCACGGCGCAGCTTCGACCAGATGACAGCCTGCAGATGCGCCAGCACGCGGTCGTCGAGCGCCACGGTCAGCTTCGAGTCGTAGGTCAGAGTGCCCATCGATCACAGCGTAGCCGCGCACTGTCGTCGCGCGGTGATCGACTCGGCGAGCGGATGCTGCGCGCTCGCGCGCGGGCATTATACGCAGAATCGGCCGTCGTGTCGGGTGTTGCGCCGATTCGGTGGCCGCCCCAGGGTGGACCGTGTGGACATCGAGGCGGAGCTGGCGCGCGACCTGAGGGACGCCGTCGACGGCGGTCAGCTGCAGGTCGCCTACCAGCCGCTGTTCGATCTGTCGACGGTGCGCGGCAAGCGCGGCGTCCCCGCCGCGGTCGAGGCGCTCTGCCGTTGGCTGCACCCGAAGCACGGGGTGCTCATGCCCGACCGGTTCATCCCCATCGCCGAGCGCGAGAACCTCATCGCCGACATCGACGCGCGCATGCTCGAGACCGCCGCGGCACAGGTGGGCCGCTGGCAGCGGGCGGGGAGTGCGACCCTCGGCCTGTCGGTGAACGCCTCGCCGACCGGCGTCGACGCGGCCTTCGCGCGCCGTGTCGCGGACTGCGCCGACGCGGCGGGGCTGCTGCCGGGAACGCTCGTCGTGGAGGTCACCGAGACCCCGCCGCCGCAGATCGCGACCGCGGTGGTCGACGCGATCCCGCTCCTGCACGCGGCGGGCATCGCCGTCTCGATCGACGACTTCGGGGGGAGCGAGACCACGCTCACCATGCTCGAGCCCCTCGCGATCGACGAGGTCAAGATCGACCGATCGCTCACGCAGCGCACCGACGACGCTGCCGAGCGTGCGATCCGCGACCTGGTCGCGGGGGCTGTGCGGCACGGCTGGCGCGTCGTCGCCGAGGGGATCGAGACCGCCGCAGACCTGGCGCGGTCGCGGGCACGCGGGTGCCACCGCGGGCAGGGCTACCTCTGGTCGGCGCCGGTGGAGGCGCGCGAGATCGAGCGCATGCTCCAGGTCGTCTGACGCTCCGGACGAGGGTCAGATGTCGTCGGCGGTGCCGGTCTCGGCGACGGCGGCTGCCGATTCGGCCCCGCCCACCTCGATCTGCGACCAGGTCACCGGCATGCCCGGCGAGAAGAGGATGTCGATGCCGGGGCCACCACGCAGCGGCGGCACGTTGACGTAGCCGCCTCCGGACTTGATGGCCTCGAGGATCTGCTGCTTGAGTTCGGTCACAGGCTCGGGCAGGAAGTAGTCCCGCCCGTCGACGGTGAGTCGGTTCACGATCGTCACGGTCTCAGGCTACCGGCAGGGCTCGCTGCGGCGGGCCTAGGATCGTGCCGTGGGAACATTGCACTACGGCGCACCGGCGGTCGAGCTTCCGATCGACGATCGCACGCTCGCACACCTCGAACTCGTGATCGTGGCGAAGCTGCGCCGCAGCGAAGGGTTCGCGTTCTCCCTCGCCGACGACACCGGCCGGCGCGACGTGGTGTGGCTGTCGTCGGCGACGACCCTGCGATTCAGCTACGACGGGCCGATGCCCGAGATCAACCGCGTGTGGATGCAGGAGCTCGCGGACGCCGCGAACACGCCCGGCGGGCTGCGGGTGACGCCCGAACCCGACCTGCGGTCGCGCTGACCCGGCGCCCGGGGCTCCGCGCCCGGGGCTCCGTGCCCTTCTTCGACCCGCTCAGGCCGAGAGGCGCGCGCCGCCCGCCCGCTTCGCTCGATACATCGCGGCATCCGCGTTCGACAGCAGATCCGACGGGTGCAGGTCGTGTCCCGCGGCGACGACGCCCGCGGATGCGGTGATCCGCAGCACCAGCTCGTCGACGACGATCGGCTCGGCCAGGGTCGCCAGCATGCGATCGCCCACGCGCCGGGCGTCACGGCCGTCGGCATCGAAGAGCACGATCACGAATTCGTCGCCGCCCAGGCGCACCACCGCATCGCCGCTGCGGGCGTGCGAGGCCAGGCGCCGACCCACCGCGGAGAGCACGATGTCACCGGTCTCGTGACCGTAGGTGTCGTTGATCTGCTTGAAGTCATCGAGGTCGACGAACACCATCGCGGTTCTCGCGGCGGCGATGTCGTCGAGCGCGCTGAGCCGCTCGTCGAGGTATCGCCGGTTGTAGAGGCCCGTGAGCGCGTCATGGAGGGCGAGTTCGGCCAGTTCCGCTTCGCGACGACGATCCATCGCAGCGCGGATGTCGGCGGCGAGGTCGGCGGCGTCCCGCAGGTGCTCGTCCCATGGCAGGCTGCGGCCGGTGACGCTCTCCCGCCAGGCGGAGAATGAACGCCGCGGCGACAGGGGGTCGTCGCGGTTGGCCGCCGTCTGATCGCCGAGCCACTCCACCTCGTGGGCAGCCTCCCCGCGGAGGAAGACGAGGGTGTCGCCGGCATCCGACAGCGGCACCGCGAGCGTCCCGGCCACACCGGGAACGCGTGCCGCGAGCTCGGGATGGTCGACCGGAAGCGCGTCGGTGTGAAAGTCGGTGCCCAGCGCGTCGACGATTGCGCTCACCCCGGCGACGGACGGCACGACGCCGAGGATGTCGACCCGGTCGGCGAGGCGCAGGTAGACGCCGGTCGCCGGCACGACGTCGAGCACCGTGCGATCGCGGCGCAGCAGCACGGTCGGCGTCGGCTGTGAGCCGTACATCGGCGCGACGACCGCGGTGCGTCGTTCGCGGGCGTCGAGCTCCCGGCGCAGAGCCCGGATCTGCTCGGCCGCGGTCAGCTGGGTCGCCACCTGCGCGGCCAAGACCTCGAGGGCGCGGCGGAGGAGGACCGGGAGTCGCTTGGGAGTGCGGTGGGCGCACGTGATCATGCCGATCAGGCGCTGCTCGTGCACCAGCGAGAGCGACACGGTCGCCGCCTGGTCCATGTTGCGCATGAACTGCAGGTGGTGCGGCGACGCCGCGCGCAGCTCGGTCACGCCGAGATCGAGATCGGATGTCGCGCCGGTGGTGGTGAGCACGGCGGCGCCGGCGTCGGCCGTGTCGACGATCGCCCGCGAGCGCTTCTCGAGATAAAGCGCACGCGCCTGCGACGGGATGTCGGATGCGGGGAAATGCAGTCCGCCGTACGGCTCCATGCCGGGTTCGCGCTCATCGGCGACGATCTCGCCGTGTCCGTCGTCGTGGAAGTGGTAGCACATCACCCGATCGAAGCCGGTGACGGCCTTGATCTCGGCGGCCGCCGTCACACGCAGCAGATCGGGATCGGTGATCGAGGCGATGCGCTGGATCGCGCCGACGACGCCGGTGCGGACGTATTCGAGATCGGGCTCGACCGGCTCCAGCTCGACGAGCAGAGGCGCGGTGCCGCGGTGCACGATCATGTCGCAGCGCCGCCCGTCGAACTCGACCCGCACCGGGTCGACGGCCACCGCCTGGACGGCTGCCCAGCCGACCGTGGGATCGGAGGCGTCGGCGAGCTGCCGGCCGAGCCAGTGAGCAGCATCCTCGCTCGCGGCGACGACGGCCCCGGTCTGCTCATCGACGGCGAGCAGCGTGCCGTGGGACTGGATCACGCCGGGTGTGCGGATGGGTTCGATCGAGCACTCCTCGAGCCGTCGCCGTTCGTCTCGGGTCCAGCGCCGCTCGTCTTCGAGTGCGGCAGCGGATGGATCTGGCACGCGGGCCTTCCTTCGCCGGGGCCGGCTCGTCTCCCGCGCGTCGCCCGTTCGTTAGTCGATGATATGTCGTGTCGGGGCGGGTGCAGAGGCCGGATCTCCCGGCTCTGCCCGTGCTCACCCGTCGACCGTCGACGTGGGCGTGCCCGGGTCGAACGCGTCGGCCAGCGCGGCGATCACCGCGCGGATGCCGGGGCGCAGCGCCGACGGCTCCCGGTGCGCGACGAACACGTCGCGCACCGGGCCGCCGGGAAGATCCAGCAGTGTCACGGGCGGCACTGCCCCGCGCCACAGCAGGTCGGGGAGGATGCCGACGGCGCGGCCCGACGCGATCAGTGCGGCATGCGCGGTGAGGTCGGCGATCTCGAATCGCACGTCGGGCTCGAACCCCGCGGCGCGACACTGCTGAACCGCCCAGCGGCGCGAAGCGGTGCCGGTGGGTTCCAGCACCCAGGCGCGGCCCCGCAGATCGGCCAGGCCGGAGGCGCGGTCATTCGGCGGGACAGCCAGCCGGAGCGGGTCGCTGCCGAGCGCCCTGCGCTGCAGACCGGCGCGGTGCGCGCGCGTCTGGCCGGGGTATTGCTCGGCGATCGCGAGATCGAACCGACGGGCCGAAAGCTCGAACAGGCCCTCCTCCGGCGGAGCCTCCGTCACCTCCACCCGCAGATCGGGGTGACGGTCGGCGAGCAGCGTCAGCGCGCGGGGCAGTACGCCGTGCACGACGGTCTGCATGGTCGCGACGCGCACGGCGGCCACGCCCGGCTGCAGCGATTCGAGCGACCCGCGCACCTGCTCATCGAGGTCGAGGGCGCGCGCGGCGTGTGCGGCGAGCAGTTCACCGTGCTCGGTGAGACGCAGCCGGCGCCCGTCGGGAACGGTGAGCGCCACCCCCGCATCGCGCTCGAGCTGTGTCAGCTGCTGCGAGATCGTCGACGGGCTGTAGGCGAGCGCCTCGGCAACGGCGGCCAGTGTGCCTCGCAGGGCGAGTTCGTGCAGCAGGCGCAGGCGGCGCAGCTCGAACACGATGCATCCGATCATCGAGAAACCTGAACGGTATCGATCATAGATCGTCGCTGTTCCTGAACGATCGCATGCCGCACAGTGGACCCATGCGATCAGAGGTGCAGTCTGGAGTGGTGGCGATGAACGAGAACCCCGAGAGCTCCACGGCGTCGGCCGACGAAGCGGTCGCGCTGGCGAAGCGCTGGATCGCCGAGAGCGCCGAGGTCGAGGCCGACCCCGCGGCCGAGCGCCTCGCCGGAGTACTGAAGGACGGCAACGGGCTTCCGTTCACGATCGGCTTCGTCGACGGCGTCATGCGGCCGGAGTCGCTGTCGGCCGCGGCATCCAACCTGCAGCGGGTGGCCCCGCTCGTGCCCGACTTCCTGCCCTGGTACCTGCGCACGGCGGTCCGCGTCGGCGGCGCAGTCGCCCCGGTGCTGCCGATGCCGGTGGTGCCCATCGCACGGCGCGTGCTGCGCGAGATGGTCGGGCACCTCATCGTCGATGCCCGCCCCGACAAGCTCGGTCCGGCGATCGCGCAGCTCCGCGAGAGCGGGGCGCGTCTCAACCTGAACCTGCTCGGCGAGGCGGTGCTGGGCGAGAAGGAGGCGCTGCGGCGGCTCGACGGCATCCACGAGCTCATCCGTCGGGATGACGTCGACTATGTGTCGGTGAAGGTGTCGGCGATCGCCAGCCACATCTCGATGTGGGCATTCGACGAGGTCGTCGACACGGTGATCGAGCGCCTCCTCCCGCTGTACCTCACGGCAGCGGCGAACGGCACGTTCATCAACCTCGACATGGAGGAGTACCGCGATCTCGATCTGACGATCGCGGTGTTCACCAGAATCCTCGACGACCCGCGGCTGCGGCTGCTCGAAGGGGGGATCGTGCTGCAGGCGTACCTGCCCGACGCGCAGCCCGCCCTCGAGCGCCTCACCGCGTGGGCCCAGGACCGCGTCGCGGCGGGCGGTGCGCGGATCAAGGTGCGCCTCGTGAAGGGCGCGAATCTCGCGATGGAGCATGTCGACGCCGTCATGCACGGCTGGAGCCTCGCCACGTACGACGCGAAGGTCGACTCCGACGCGAACTACCTGCGGTGCCTGCGCTTCGCCCTCCGGCCCGAGAACACCGCCGCCGTGCGCCTCGGGGTCGCGGGGCACAACCTCTTCGACATCGCCTACGCGTGGCTGCTCGCCGGCGAGCGCGGTGTGCAGGCCGATGTCGAGGTCGAGATGCTGCTGGGCATGGCGCAGGGGCAGGTCGAAGCCGTCACCCGCGAGGTGGGGCACGTGCTGCTGTACGTGCCCGTCGTGCGGCCCGACGAGTTCGACGTCGCCATCAGCTACCTGGTGCGGCGGCTGGAGGAGAACGCGTCGAGCGAGAACTTCCTCTCGGCCGCGTTCGAGCTCGCCGATGATCCGGTTCTGCTCGTGCGCGAGCGCGACCGCTTCCTCGCCTCACTCGCCCGGGCCGACGACCCGGAGTTGTCGATCGGTGCCCACCGCCACCAGGACCGCGCCGCCGAGGCGGCTGCGCTCGCCGCCGGCACCGACGAGAAGCAGAGGCTCCGCACCCGTGCGCGCGGCGGCGACGAGTCCGGTCTCACCCAGGCGGTCATCGGCATCGCGCGCTCCGCCGTCGCCGGCGACGAGATCCTGCAGCGCGAGCCGGGAGAGACCGCTCCGGTCGCGCCGACGGTCGAGGAGCAGCTCTTCGGCGGCGCGAGGTTCGTCGAGACCGCCGTGTTCGCCCCCCGGGAGGGCGCGGAGCGCGCCGCCGGGGCCCCGGGCTTCCACAACGCCCCCGACTCCGATCCGGCGCTGCCCGCCAACCGCGCCTGGGCGCGCGGCATCCTCTCCCGCGTCGAGCACTCCACCGCGGGCGATGCGACTGTCGCGGCGTCGCGCCTCTCCGACATCGCCGCCGTCGACGCCGTCGTCGCACGGGTCGGCGCAGCGGCGGCCGCGTGGGGTGCGCGTCCTGCCGCCGAGCGCGGTGACGTGCTGGCCGCCGCAGGTCGCGCTCTCGAGGCCCGACGCGCCGAACTCATCGAGGTCGCAGCGTCCGAGACCGGCAAGGTGTTCGCCGAGGCCGATGTCGAGGTGAGCGAAGCCGTCGACTTCGCCCACTACTACGCGGCGACCGCGCGTGAACTCGACCGCGTGAGCGGGGCGGTGTTCGAGCCCGCCCTGGTGACCGTCGTCACGCCGCCCTGGAACTTCCCCGTCGCGATCCCCTCCGGTGGCGTGCTCGCCGCGCTCGCCGCCGGGTCGGGCGTGGTCTTCAAGCCGGCTCCGCAGGCGCGCCGCTGTGCGGCTGTCGTCGCCGAGGCGCTGTGGGATGCCGGTGTGCCGCGCGACGTGCTCGCTCTGGTCGACATCGACGAGGGCTCCCTCGGCCAGGCGCTCGTCTCGCACGACGACGTCGACCGCGTCATCCTCACCGGGTCGTACGAGACCGCGGCGCTGTTCCGCTCCTGGCGGCCGGAGCTGCCGCTGCTGGCGGAGACCAGCGGCAAGAACGCCATGATCGTGATGCCGTCCGCCGACCTCGACCTCGCCGCGGGCGACGTGATCAAGAGCGCCTTCGGTCACGCCGGGCAGAAGTGCTCCGCCGCGTCGCTCGTCATCCTCGTCGGTCCGGTCGGTCACTCGCAGCGCTTCGCGCGCCAGCTCGTCGACGCCGCATCGTCGCTGCGGGTCGGCCCGCCGTCCGACCCGCTGTCCGAGGTCGGGCCGGTCATCGAGCCGCCGCACGGCAAGCTCGCGTGGGCGCTGTCGACCCTCGACGAGGGCGAGCAGTGGCTCGTCGAGCCGCGCCGCCTCGACGCGGGCCCCGAGCTCGCGGGGCGCATGTGGTCGCCCGGCATCCGTGTGGGCGTGCAGCCGGGCTCGCGGTTCCACCAGGAGGAGTTCTTCGGGCCGGTGCTCGGCGTCATGCACGCGTCGTCGCTGTCGCAGGCGATCGAGCTGCAGAACGCCGTCGCGTACGGGCTGACCGCCGGGCTCTACACCCAGAACCCCGAAGACCTCGAGGTGTGGCTCGACCGCGTCGAGGCGGGCAACCTCTACGTCAACCGCGGCATCACCGGCGCGATCGTGCAGCGCCAGCCGTTCGGCGGATGGAAGCGGTCCTCGGTCGGCGCGGGGGCGAAGGCGGGCGGCCCGAACTACCTCGTCGGCCTCGGCTCGTGGCGGGCCTCTGCCGGCGGGCAGTCGTCGTCGACGACCCTTCACCTGCGCGGGCTCGATTCGCGCATCGCCGGCGTGATCGAGGCCGCCCAGCCGTCGCTCGACTACGAGGCGTTCGAGTGGCTGCGCCGCGGCGCGCTGTCGGACGCGATCGCGTGGGACCGTGAGTTCGGGCAGGTTCGCGACGTGTCGGCGCTCGGCGTCGAGCGCAACCTCTTCCGGTACCGCCCGGTGGGCGAGGTCGCCGTGCGCGCGACGGCGGATGCCTCGTGGCAGGCGCTGCTGCGCGTGATCGTCGCGGGCGTGCGCGCCGGCGCGGTGCTCACCGTCAGCGCGCCGGTCGGCCTCCCGGCCGGTGTGCGCCGCGCCCTCACCGAGCAGGACGTGCCGGTGTTCGTCGAGAGCGACGCGCAGTGGATCGAACGGATGCAGCTGCCGGCGGCCGACGGGTCGGATCGTTCTGCCCGCGCCCGCCTGGTGGGCTCGCGCTCCTCGGTCGCGCAGCTGCACCGTGCGCTGGCTGCGGCGACCGGCGGAGACCCCGACCTGGCGGTCTACGACGCCGACGTGACGACCGCCGGGCGGCTCGAGCTGCTGCCGTTCCTCCGCGAGCAGTCGATCACGATCACCGCGCACCGATTCGGCAACCCCGACCGCTGGTCGGAGGCGGTGATCTGAGGTCGTCGGATCCGCGGAAACACGCGGCGGATCAGTAGAATCGCGAGGTGACCTCCGACGACGCGCAGCCTCGTGACGACGCGGGCGCCGGCGTCCCGGCGAGCCTTCCCGACCGACCTGCGCCGCTGCGCCGCAAGCCGCGCGCCGCGGTGACGATGCACGAGGTCGCCGCGCGCGCGCGGGTGTCGATCAAGACCGTGTCGAACGTCGTCAACGGCTACCCGCACATCCGCCCGGCGACCAAGGAGCGGGTCGAGAAGGCGATCGCCGAGCTCGGCTACAAGGTGAACATGTCGGCGCGGAGCCTGCGCAAGGGGCGCGCAGGGGTCATCGGGCTCGCGCTCCCCGAGCTCGCCCTGCCGTACTTCGCCGAGCTTGCCGACGCCGTGATGGTCGCGGCCGAGAAGCACGGCGTCTCGGTGCTGATCGAGCACACCGCCGCCCAGCGCGAGCGCGAGTTCGAGGTGCTCCGCAGCCCGCGGCGCAGCCTCACCGACGGACTGCTGTTCTCGCCGCTCGAGATGGGCCAGGACGACGTCGGTGCGCTCAACGTGGACTACCCGCTCGTGCTCCTCGGCGAGCGCATCTTCGGCGGTCCGGTCGACCACGTGACCATGGCGAACGTCGACGGGGCGCGGGCGGCGACGGCGCACCTCATCGAGCGCGGCGCCCGTCGCATCGCCGTCGTCGGCGGGCACGAGGGCGAGGTCGTCGGCTCGGCGGCTCTTCGGACGACCGGCTACCGTCGCGCCCTCGATGACGCGGGCATCGCGTTCGATCCGGTGCTGGTGCGCGAGGCAGGCCTGTGGCACCGCTCGACCGGCGCCGAAGCGGTGCGACGGATGATCGACGAGGGCGTCGAGTTCGATGCGGTGTTCGGGCTCAACGACGCGCTCGCCCTCGGCGCGCTGCACGAGCTGCACCAGCGCCACATCGACGTGCCCGGGCGGGTGAAGGTGATCGGCTTCGACGACATCGAGGATGCCGCCTACGCGACGCCGACCCTCTCGACGATCTCACCCGGCAAGGCACAGATCGCCCAGACGGCCGTCGACTTCATCGTCGAGCGGATCATGGAGCCCGATCTGCTGATCGGCCCCCGCTACGTCGAGGCCGCGTACGCCGTCGTCGCCCGTGAGTCGACCGGCGGCTGATCCGCTCAGTCGGATGCGGCGGAGTCCGCGGACGCCGCCAGCGCCGGCGCGGCGATCCACCCGGTCACGAGGATCGGCGCGGCGAGACCGAGCAGCACGGCCACCGGCGGGACCATCCAGTACGCCCAGCCGATCGCCGCGAGGCTGACGAGGATCGCGCACCCGCGCCCCGGGTGCAGAGCCGGTGCGAGCAGGAGGTACCGGATGCTCGCACCCCACGGGTCGTCGAACTCACCGGCCACGAGGGGGAGGTACGCCAGCGCGACCAGCGCGTACGCGGTCACGACGACGAGGGCGACGCCCATCGCCGCGCGCACCGCGCCGGTGGTCTGCGCCAGCGCCCAGGCATCCGTCGCCAGCAGCACGCCGATGCCCCAGAACGGCAGGGCGAGCAGATTGGCGCGACGGAACGACGACCGCCATGCACCCCAGAACTCGCGCCACATCGCGAGGCCCGCAGTGCCGTCGGCGAGGTGCGACGTGAGCGAGCGCGCGGCTGTCGCGGCGGGGGCGAGTCCGCCCACGATGCCGCCGGCGAGCGTGCCGAGCACGATCAGCACATGGATGCCCACCAGCTGGGTGATCGCCCGCAGCACGAGCATCACCGCCCCCGCCCACCCGGGCACGTCGGCCAGGTCGGCGGAGGCGGGGGAGCGGCGCTCGGCGCTCGGGGCGGTCATCGTCAGCCCTTCGTTCCGGTGAGGGCCACCGAGGCGATGATCTGGCGCTGGAAGATCAGGAACACGATGAGGATCGGCAGCAGGGCCACCACGCTCGCGCCCATGATCAGCGGGTAGTCCCGCTGCGTCGCGAACTCCACGTTGAGGTTCGCGATCACCACCTGCAGCGTCTGGTTCTGCGGCGAGTTCAGGTACAGGATCGGCGCGAGGTAGTCGTTCCAGATCGCCATGAACCACAGGATGAACTGCGCGGCGATCGCCGGGCGGATGAGGGGCACGACGATCGTGGCGAACACCCGCGGGTGCGAGGCGCCGTCGATGTAGGCGGCCTCGATGAGCGAATCGGGAACGCTCGCGAGGTACTGGCGGATGAAGAAGATCATGATGATGTTGCCGAACAGCAGCGGCACGATCAGCGGGAGCAGGGTGTCGACCCAGCCGAACTTCGCGAACATCACGAACTGCGGGATCATCAGGGTCGGGTACGGGATCATCAGGCCGGCGAGCAGGCCGATGAAGATCGCGTTCTTGTACGGCAGCCGCATCTTTGCGAGCGCGTACGCCGCCATCGTCGACGTGATCGAGCCGATGATCGTGACCGTCAGCGACACGATGAGGCTGTTCTGGATGCCCGAGAGGATCGGCGCGGCATCCCACATGCGGGTGTAGGTGTCCCACTGCGGGTCGGTCGGCCACAGCACGGGCGGCAGCGCGAACACCTCGACCTTGGTCTTGAGCGAGGTGGTGAACATCCAGATGAGCGGGGCGAGCATCGCGATCGAGCCGACGGCGAGCACCACGAACAGCACGGCGTTGACGAGCCGGCTCTGCCCCTTCTCGGTGGCCGGGCGCAGTCGCCGCTTCTTGGCGTCGGGGACGGTGAGGGTGCGGGTGTGATCTGACATGGCTGTTGTGCTCACTCGATGCTGAAGTCGTTGCGCTTGTTGAGGCGGAACTGGATCAGGGTGACGACGAAGATGAGGATGCCGAGCACCACCGCCATCGCGGTCGCGTAGCCCATCTCCTGATAGCGGAACGCCTGGCGGAAGACGTACCAGACGACGGTGGCCGAGCTGAACTCGGGGCCGCCGTTCGGGGTCATGATGTTGACCTCGGTGAACAGCTGCGCGCCGCCGATGATGTTGGTCACCACGAGGAAGAACGTCACGGGCCGCACCATGGGCACGACGATGGTCCAGACCCGCTGCGTCGCATTCGCGCCGTCGAGCTTGGCCGCTTCGATGAGCGACGCGGGCACCGACTGGATCGCGGCGAGGTAGAGGAGGGTCGAGTACCCGAGCCCCTTCCAGACGGCCATGATGATGATCGCGGGCTTGACCGTCGCGGTGTTCTGCAGCCAGTCGGGGCCCTGGATGCCGAAGATCGCGAGGAACTGGTTTATGAGGCCGTAGTCGCCGTTGTACGCGAACTGCCAGACGATCGCGACCGCGGCGAGCGACGAGATCACCGGCACGTAGTAGATGGTGCGGAACGCCGTCTGCCCGAAGATGCCGCGGTTGAGTGCGAGGGCGAGCAGCAGCGAGAGCGCCAGGCCGATCGGGATGCCGATCATGTAGAACGCGGTGTTCCACAGCGACGTCAGGAAGTACTGGTCCTTGAACAGTCGCACGTAGTTCTCGAAGCCGATGAAGGTCATCTGCCCGAGCCCGTTCCAGCGGGTGAGGGACGCGTAGATCGCGTACCCGAGGGGGTACGCGGTGAACGCGAGGAATCCGATGATGGGCGCCACCATGAAGGCGAAGGCCCAGCGGTGCTCCACGCGGTGGAGGCGGTTGACCTCGCGCTTGGAGCGCATCGGCTCATCCGGCTTCGGGTTCAGCGCCGCCCGGGTGGCAGACCTGAACGCTGCCGGGGTCGGGATCTGTGTCGACATGCTCGCTCCTGGTGTGGAGTGGGCGCCCCGCCGCAGCGGGGCGCCCACTCGATGATGCGTCAGCCTGCGGAAGCCGCCTGCTCGGCGCGCATGTTGGCCTCGTCGAGAAGAGTCTGCATGCGCGGCTGCACCTCCGCCAGGTAGTCCGCGGCGGTCTGCTCGCCGTCGAGGACGGGCTGGATGTTCGTCCAGAGCTCGTCGTACCAGGCGGCGCCGTAGGTGAATGCCGCCGGCATCGCGCGACCGGTCGTGCTCGCGATGTTCACGAACTCCGCGCGGTTGGCGGGCTCGGCACCCTCCTCGGCCGCCCACTCCTCAGCCATGTCGATGAGGTTGGGGATCTGGATGTTCGCGGAGACGAGGGTCTCCTGCGCCTCGACGTCGGTCGTGAGGTACTTGACCAGGTCGACCGAGGCCTCGGGGTTGCCGCTCGTCGCCGAGACGCCGATGCCGAGGCTGCCGAGCCACGTGGCCTGCTCGCCGGTGGAGCCGACCGGCCAGGGGATGAGGTCGTAGTCGAAGTCGAGGTCGTTGTAGACCGAGACGTCCCACGGGCCGACGGGGAAGAAGCCGATCTCGCCGGCCATCCACCGCTGGTAGGTGTCGAGGGTCGCGGCATCCGAAGCGCTCGGGGTGACCTTCTCGACGTTGGTGAGGTCGGCGAACCACTGCAGCGCCTCGGCGAACTCGGGGGTGTCGACGGTGACCTCGGTACGGTCCTCGTTGGTCCAGTCGCCGCCGTTGCTCCACACCAGCGACTGCAGGTTCCACTGGACGTTGAGTCCGGTGCCCCACTGGTCGATCGCGCCGTCGCCGTCCTTGTCGACGGTGAGCTGCTTGGTCACGTCGACGAACTCGTCCCACGTGTAGCCCGTGGTCGGGTCGGGGAGCGGGATGCCGGCGTCTTCGAGCATGGTCTTGTTGTAGCCGAACGCGAAGGGGCCGACGTCCTTGGGCAGGCCGTAGAGCTTGCCGTCGGGCGTGCCCTGGAGCGTGCCGTCGAAGCGGTAGCTGTCGACGCCGAACTGCCAGATGTTGTCGAGGTCGATGTCGCTCTCCGCGACGAGGTCGGTGATGTCCATCAGGACGCCCGAGTGCACGTACGACTGCAGGTTGGCCTGCTCGATGTAGAACACGTCGGGCACCTTGCCGCCCGACACCGCAGCCTGCAGCTTGGTGGCGTACTGGTCGGCGTCGGTCACGATCATCTCGACCTCGACGCCGGTGTCTTCGGTGAACCGGTCGATGGCCGCTTCGTACGCGGCCTTCTCGTCGGGTCCGCCGCGGAACATGAACTGGATGGTGTCGGCGTCGCCCTCGCCCGAGCCGGCGCCGCAGGCCGACAGGGTGAGCGCGGCGACGGATGCCAGCGCCGCTGCCGCGACGATCTTGGTCTTCCTCATTGATGCCTCCGGTGTGGGATGGGAGGTCGCTGGCCCTCGTTCACTTCTGCGTGTGCCGTTGCCGAGGTTGTCGCCTTTGACCGGTGGATCCGGTGATCCATTACAACGTTAGAGATAGTGCGACATCTCGACGCTCATGTCAAGCGCATCAAAGGATCTTTAAATGAATTGACACCCCGGCGGACGCCTGTGTATGGTCCCTCTACAACGATGTACAGCACTCGCGCCACGACACGGTCGTCCGGCGCCCGGGAGGAGACCCTCACCATGCGCGCAGCGCGTTTCACCCTCGACCCCGCCTTCCAGGTCGGACCGGTCCGCCGGCGCACCTTCGGCTCGTTCGTCGAGCACCTCGGCCGCTGCGTGTACACGGGCATCCACGACCCGGCGCATCCCACCGCCGACGAGAACGGCTTCCGCGGCGACGTGATCGACCTCACCCGCGAGCTGGGCGTGTCGACGGTGCGCTACCCCGGCGGCAACTTCGTCTCGGGCTACCGCTGGGAAGACGGCGTCGGTCCGGTCGACGAGCGCCCGAGCCGTCTCGACCTCGCCTGGCACTCGATGGAGCCGAACACGATCGGCACCGACGAGTTCATGACGTGGGCCGCGAAGGCCGGCGTCGAGCCGATGATGGCCGTCAACCTCGGGACCCGTGGCGTGGAGGAGGCGCTCGACCTGCTCGAGTACTGCAACGTGCCCGCCGGCTCGGCGATGGCGGAGCGCCGCCGCGCGAACGGCGCAGAAGACCCGTACCGGGTCGCGATGTGGTGCCTGGGCAACGAGATGGACGGCCCGTGGCAGATCGGCCACAAGACCGCCGCCGAGTACGGTCGCCTCGCCGCCGAGACGGCGCGCGCGATGCGCCTCATGGACCCGAACCTCGAACTGGTCGTCTGCGGCTCGTCGAGCTCTGACATGCCCACCTTCGGCGAGTGGGAGCGGGTGGTGCTCACCGAGACCTACGAGCACGTCGACTACATCTCGGCCCACGCCTACTACTGGGAGGAGGAGGGCGACCTCGATTCGTTCCTCGCCTCCTCGGTCGACATGGACGGCTTCATCGAAGACGTCGTCGCCACGGCCGACCAGGTGCGCGCCGCCGGTCGCCACAGCAAGCGCATCAACATCTCGTTCGACGAGTGGAACGTCTGGTATCAGAAGCGCGCCGAGTCGAAGCCGCCGACCGGCGACGACTGGCCGGTCGCGCCGGTGCTGCTCGAGGACCGCTACACCGTGGCGGATGCCGTCGTGGTCGGCTCCCTGCTCATCAGCCTGCTGCGCCACACCGACCGCGTGCACGCGGCATCCATCGCCCAGCTCGTCAACGTGATCGCGCCGATCATGACCGAGCCGGGCGGGCGCATCTGGAAGCAGACGATCTTCCACCCGTTCGCGCAGGCGGCGAACCTCGCGAAGGGGTCCGTGCTGCGGCCGGTGATCGCGTCGCCCACCTACGAGACGGCCCGCTTCGGCGAGGTGGCGCTCATCGACGGCGTCGCGACGTACGACGACGAGACCGGCGAGATCGTGGTGTTCGCGGTCAACCGCTCGCAGACCGACACCCTCACGCTCGAGGTCGACGTGCGAAACGGCGCGGTCGAGGTCGTCGAGGCGACCTCGTACGCCCACAACGACCCGCGGTGGACGGCGACGGCCGACGACGACAGCACGGTGCGGCCGCGTCCGAACGACACGGCCGCCGTCGACGCGGGCACGGTGTCGATGCAGCTTCCACCCGTGTCGTGGAACGTGATCAGGCTCGGCCGTGCGGGCTGATCGCCGGATCCTCACCGCCCTCGCGCTCGCCATCGGACTCGCCATGACGACATCCGCCTGCGCCGCCCAGTCGGCGGCCACCCCTCTCGCCCTCGAAGGCGACCTCGCCGTGCACGACCCCGCGCTCGTCGTGGGCGCCGAGGACGAGCCCTGGTACGTCTTCTCGACCGGCGACGTGCGGCGGGGGCTCGGGGCGCCCCAGATCCGCCGGTCCGTCGACGGCGGCACGACGTGGGACGACCTCGGCACCGTCTGGGATGCGGCATCCCGCCCCGACTGGGCCTATGAGGCGGTGCCGGGGGTCTCCAACTTCTGGGCGCCCGACGTCGTCGAGCACGACGGCACCTTCTACCTCTACTACTCCGCCTCGACCTTCGGGAAGAACAGGTCGGCGATCGGGCTCACCACCAACACCACCCTCGACCCCGACGACCCCGACTACGCATGGGTCGATCAGGGCATGGTGTGGCAGTCGACGCCCGGCGTCGACGACTACAATGCCATCGACCCCGGCGTGATCACCGATGAGGACGGCACGCCGTGGATGAGCTTCGGCTCGTTCTGGGGCGGCATCCAGCTCATCGAGCTGGAGTGGCCGAGCGGGATGCCCGTCGCCGGCGCCGAGCCGGTGACCATCGCCTCGCGCGACGCGCCGCCGAACGCGATCGAGGCGCCCTACCTCTATCGCCACGGCGACTGGTACTACCTGTTCGTCTCGGAGGAGTCGTGCTGCAAGGGCACCGACTCGACGTACCGGATCGCGGTCGGCCGCTCCGCCGACATCACCGGCCCGTACGTCGGTCCCGACGGCGCCGAGCTGACGATGGACGGTGCGGGGGTCATCCTCGACGCCTACGGCGACATGGTCGGCCCGGGCGGGCAGTCGGTGTCGGACGGCCACCTCGGCTTCCACTTCTACGACGCTGCTCAGGGCGGCGCGTTCCAGCTGGCGATCCGCGAGCTGGCGTGGACCGACGACGGCTGGCCGGTCGCCCGCACCTCCGAGGAGCTCGCCGCCGCGGAGTAGCCCGCCGGCGCGGACTCCGTCGCCGGGGGCGTCAGATGCCGTCGGCGTCGAGGTGCGAGGGCGGCTCGGCGCGCGCCCGGCCGTCGACCTCGGCGCGGTGCGTCCGCAGGGCGCTCAGCACCGCGGCCCGGATGACGTAGAACAGCGCGACGAGGCCGATCGCGGCGAACGCGAGCTGCAGCACCAGTGCCGACAAAGCATCCATCCCCGAACCATACAACGCGCCGGGGTGGCGCCGACCGGGCCTTCGACGATCGCGGTGTAAAAAATTCTTGACATGACCGTTCCGCCGGCGTAGCGTGCGTGTCAAGAAAACCTGACACCGCAGGAGGCCGTCATGGCATACGCAGAGCGCAACACGTGGGCGCAGCTGATCGCGAGCATCCTGGGCACAGCGGTATACCTCGTGATCGTCGTGCCGCAGCTGTTCCAGAAGCCCGTCGACGAGATCGACTGGGTGTGGCCGATGGTGTGGACGATCCTCGCCGCGATCGTGCTGTCGATCGTCGTGAGCATCGGCTGGGGCATCGCCGCGGGCATGCGCGACCCCGACGAGGAGCACACGGCCGATCAGCGCGACCGCGACATCGAGCGGTTCGGCGACCGGGTGGGGCAGGCCTTCGCCGTGATCGGGTCTCTCGTGGCCCTCGTGCTCTGCATGGTCGAGGCGCCGTGGTTCTGGATCGGCAACGCGATCTTCCTCGGCTTCTTCCTCTCGGCGACGCTCGGCGGGTTCGCCAGGCTCGCCGCGTACCGGGAGGGGATCCCGCAGTGATGGCGGCACGACCCACCCGCGTCACCAACCGCATCCGCGCCGTGCGCGAAGGTGCGGGACTCACCCAGGCCGAGCTCGCCCGTCGCGTGGGCGTGACCCGGCAGACCCTCATCGCGATCGAGCAGGAGAAGTACTCGCCCACGCTCGAGCTCGCGTTCCAGATCGCCCGCATCTTCGAGGTGGGCCTCGACGACCTCTTCCAATACCCGGAGGAATGACATGAACGAGATCCAGAACCAGGCGACGGATGCCGCACCCGGCGCCGTCCCGCAGACGATGACGGCCTGGCGGCAGGAGCGCTACGGCGGTCCCGAGTCCGTGACCCGCCAGAGCGGCCCCGTTCCGGTGCCGGGGAAGGGCCAGGTGCTGCTGCGCGTGCGGGCCACCGCACTCGCAGCAGGAGACGTCAAGGTCATGCGCGGCGAGCCGCTCGTCGGCCGCGCGGCGTTCGGCCTGCGCCGACCCAAGCAGCCGGTGCGCGGCCTCGAGACCGCCGGCACCGTCGTCGCCCTCGGCCCCGGCGTGGCCGGTCTCGCGGTGGGCGACGAGGTGGTCGGCGAGCTGTCGTCGCTCGGCGGCGGGCTGGCGGAGTACGCCGTGACCGACGCCGCGCGCCTGGTGCCGCGGCCCGTGGAGCTCGATCCGGTCGTCGCGTCGACCCTGCCCGTGAGCGGCGTCACCGCGTGGCAGGCGCTCGACCGCGGCGAGGTCGGCGACGGAGACCGCGTGCTCGTGCTGCGGGCCACCGGTGGGGTGGGCACGTTCGCCGTGCAGCTCGCGCGACTGCGGGGCGCCGACGTGCACGCGTTCTGCGGCGAGGCGAACCGCGCTCTCGTCGAGGGCCTCGGCGCATCGCGCACCTGGGACTACCGCGTGACCGATGCCGCGGGCCTGCCGCCCGGGCAGTACGACGTCGTCATCGACATCGCCGGCACGGCATCGCTGCGCGACCTGCAGCGGCTCGTGCGGGACGGCGGCCGCGTCGTGCTGGTGTCGGGCGAGGGCAGCCGGTTCTGGGGTCCGATCGCGCGCCTGGCCGGGGCATCCGTCCGCTCGATCGGCTCGAAGCGACGCCTGCTGTCGTTCCTGGCGACGTCGAAGACCGGTGTGCTCGCCGACCTCGTCGCGCTCGCCGTCGACGGGCGCGTCACGCCGGTCGTCGAGGGGACCTGGCCGCTGGCCGAGGCCGGCGCGGCGCTCGCGCGCACCGACTCGGGGCGGGCCGTGGGCAAGACCGTCGTGCTCGGAAGCGCCCGCATCGACCCGCCGGCGCGGTGATCCCGGCGGTCGACCGCGGTTCCCAGGCTGCACGCAGGTGTCGTGCGAGAATGGATGCGGCGTGCCCGAGTCGATGGCTTCTCACAGCTCCGCCGGGCCTCTGGACAGCGTCCGCCGCCCCTTCCGAAGGAGCCAGATGTCCACCCAGAACACCGCGCCCGCCACCGCCACCGCAGCCGCCGCGGGCGCAGCATCCGCCCGCATCCAGCAGACGCGTCGCTACCTCATGTGCCGCCCCGAGCACTTCACGGTGAGCTACACGATCAATCCCTGGATGGAGCCGGCGAACCCCACCGACACCGCGCTCGCCGTGCGCCAGTGGCAGGCGCTGTACGACACCTACATCGCCCTCGGCCACGAGGTGCACCTGATCGACCCGATCGCGGGCCTGCCCGACATGGTCTACACGGCCAACGGCGGATTCGTGATCGACGGCGTCGCGTACGGCGCGAAGTTCCGATTCCAGGAGCGGATGCCCGAGGGTCCGGCGTTCATGGACTGGTTCCGCGACAACGGCTACGAGGTCGCCGAACCCGTCGAGGTGAACGAGGGGGAGGGCGACTTCCTGCTCGTCGGCGACACGATCCTGGCCGGAACCGGCTTCCGCTCGACCGGCGACAGCCACCGCGAGCTCGCTGAGGTGTTCGGCAAGGAGGTCGTCTCGCTCACCCTGGTCGACCCGCGCTTCTACCACCTCGACACCGCGATCTCGGTGCTCGACCCCGTCGAGGGCCCCGGCGGCGTCGAGAAGGCGAACATCGCCTATCTCGTGCACGCCTTCGACAAGGCGTCGCAGCAGGTGCTCGCCGAGCGCTACCCCGACGCGATCCGCGTCGCCGACGAGGATGGCGCCGTGTTCGGCCTGAACTCGGCCAGTGACGGCCTCAACGTGATCATCTCGCCGCGCGCGAAGGGCTTCGAGGCTCAGCTGCGCGAGCGCGGCTACAACCCGGTGCTCGTCGACCTGTCGGAGCTTCTGCTCGGCGGCGGCGGCATCAAGTGCTGCACGCTCGAGCTGCGGCGCTGAACGGAAGGAACCCCATGAGCACCGCATCGCTCGACACCGCCACGATCGAGATCATCGGCTCCGAAGAGGAGCACGTCGCCCACAACTACCACCCGCTTCCGGTGGTCGTCGCCCGCGGCGAGGGGGCCTGGGTCACCGACGTCGAGGGCAAGCGCTACCTCGACCTGCTGTCGGCCTACTCCGCGCTGAACTTCGGCCACGGGCATCCTGCTCTCATCGCCGCGGCGCAGGAGCAGCTCACGCGTCTCACCCTCACCAGTCGGGCCTTCCACAACGACAGGCTCGGCGTTTTCGCCGGCGCGCTCGCCGAGATGTGCGGCAAGGATCTGGTGCTGCCGATGAACACCGGCGCCGAGGCCGTCGAGACCGGCATCAAGGTCGCGCGCGCCTGGTGCTACCGCGTCAAGGGCATCGCCGACGGCGCTGCGCAGATCGTCGTCGCCCACGGAAACTTCCACGGCCGCACCACCACGATCGTCGGCTTCAGCGACGACGACACGGCGCGTGACGGGTTCGGACCCTTCACCCCCGGGTTCGTGGGCGTGCCGTTCGGGGATGCCGCCGCACTCGAGGCCGCGATCACCGAGTCGACCGCGGCCGTGCTCATCGAGCCGATCCAGGGCGAAGCGGGCGTCATCGTTCCGCCCGAGGGGTACCTGCGTGCGGTGCGCGAGATCTGCACGAAGCACAACGTGCTCATGATCGCCGACGAGATCCAGTCGGGTCTCGGCCGCGTCGGCGAGACGTTCGCGTGCGACCGCGAGGGCGTCGTGCCCGACGTGTACCTGCTCGGCAAGGCGCTCGGCGGCGGCATCCTTCCGCTGTCGGCCGTCGTCGCCGACCGCGACGTGCTGGGCGTCATCCGTCCCGGAGAGCACGGCTCGACCTTCGGCGGCAACCCACTCGCCGCGGCAGTGGGACTGCGCGTGGTCGAGATGCTGCAGTCGGGCGAGTTCCAGACTCGCGCGAAGGCGCTCGGCGAGCACCTCGAGGCACGGCTCGACGCGCTCATCGGCCACGGTGTGACCGCGGTGCGCGTCGCCGGTCTCTGGGCCGGCGTCGACATCGACCCCGCCGTCGGCACGGGTCGCGAGGTCGCCGAGAAGCTCATCGCGCGCGGTGTGCTGGTGAAGGACACCCATGGCCAGACGATCCGCATCGCCCCGCCGCTGGTGATCCGCGCCACCGAGCTCGATTGGGCGGTCGAGCAGCTGAAGGTCGTGCTCGCCGGCTGAGCCGAGCACGCACGACCGGAACGGCGGAACGTTCACCAGCCGGTCGCGATGAGCTTCCTCGTCTTGAAGCTGCCGTTGCCGAGCCCTGAATAGAGGTACAGCCGCCCGGTCGAATCCTCGCGGGCGACGATGTCCGCATAGCCGACGCCGTCGATGTCCTCGCCGGCCGCGATCGTGTACTTGCCCCAACCGGCGCTGACCCGTTGGCGGTTCTTGAACGTCCCGTCGCCACGGCCGAAGGACGCCCACAGCACCCCGTCCGCGTCCACCGAGACGAGGTCTGCCTCGGCGTCCTTGTCGAGCCATCCCGCGGCGTAGAGCGTGTGTCCCTTCCACCCGCTGCTCACTTTCGAGGACGGCCCGAGGAGTGCGCCCGAACTGCTGCCGCGATGCAGTCGCAGGACGCCGTTCCCGTCGACGCTGAGCAGATCGGGGCGATTGTCGCCGCTGACGTCGGCCGAGAGGACGACCTGATGGTTCCGCCACCCCGATCCGACCTTCGTCGGGGGCCGGAGGTAGCCGTATCCGTCGCCTTCGTACATGATGAGGTCGCCGTTCGGGTCGACGGTCACGAGGTCGCTCCTCGGCTCCCGGGCCTGATAGTCGGGGTTCGACCAGAAGTAGTCGTACTTCCCCCAGTTGCCCGGGGCATGGATCTGCTCGTCACCCAGTCCGCTCCGGATGGGAACCCCCGGCTGCAGCTTTCCGCCTGCGTACGAGAAGGCGGAGAGCGTCCCGCCGCTGACCTGCAGGATCTCTCCGATCGGGGCTTCGCAGCAACTGGCGGTCAGGCGACGGCCGAGGATGAACTGATCTGCCGGAAGAGTCGTGACCGGCAGAGTTACCGTACCTGCGTCGATCGGCGCGGTCGTCCGGCCGAACACCCGTGCCCGATCAGCGGGGACGATGCCATCAGCCGGGTCCTTCCCGATGAATGCGGGGTAGCCGTTCAGCCCGCGGAACAGGGCGACGATGTGCCCCCGGACCTCCGAGCCGGCTGTCTCCAGGCCCCGGACCGTGTACGAGCCGTCTGCTGCCGTGCGCGTCTGATAACTCGGAGCGAGCCCGCCATAACCGTCGGGCGCGGTGGCGTAGTCGACGCGTGCGTACACATAGACTTCGGCGTCTGCCTGCGGCGAGCCGTCGGCGTTGCGGAAGGCGCCCGAGATGGACGTGCGTGCCTCGCGCTGGAGCGTGAGACCGGACAGGCCGGCCGACTTCGTGACGAAGATGCGCCCGCGCGCTTGATAGCCGGTCTCCGGGTCGGAGGGGTCGCCCGTGAAGTACCCGAAGGATCGCCCCTCCTTCGAGCTCACGCTCGTCTCGGCAGACAGGTAGTACTTCCAACCGGCGGTGAGGCCGGGAATGGTGAAGCGACCTGCGGCATCTGCCTGGACGCGGTCGATGAACGTTCTGGCGCCGGGCCGCCACGCGGCCACCCACACCGAGCCCGCGGTCGTGCCGTCGGAATCGAAGACCTGCCCCGAGATCGACACCGACGATGCGGCGGAGGCGGGCGCGGCAACTCCGACCGCCAGCGGTGCCACGAGCACCGCCACGAGGGTTGCCGTCAGCCAGCGACGCGGTGAGAAGTGCCGGAGCCGAGGGGAGGTGCGCACGATGACTCCAGGGGGAGGGAGGATGACCACGCGATTCTATGCGCCGCGGGGGCGCAGCCAGGCACTGTCCACAGGCGCGCCCACGGCGTTCGCGACATGGGCCGGTCGTCAGGCGAAGACCGTGATGAAGCGCTCGTGCCAGCCGGTCGCGCCGTCGGGTGCGGGATGCGCGCGGGCGTCGGTCTGCACCTCGCCCGTGGCGCTCGTCGCTCGGCAGCGGATGAGGTGGTCGCCTTCGGTGGCGGTCCACGGGAGGCTCCACTGCACCCAGGTGTCATCGGAGATCGCGGTGGCCAGGGTAGCCGGCATCCACTCGCCCTCGTCGATCTGCACCTCGACGCCCGAGACGCCGACGTGCTGCTGCCAGGCGACCCCGGCGATCACGGTGTCTCCCGCTTTCAGCCCCTGCGCGCGGCGCGGCACGTCGATGCGCGACTGCAGCTTGATCGGGCCGCGCTCCGACCAGCCGCGGGTCGACCAGTAGGCCTGGTCGGCGTCGAATCGGGTGACTTTCAACTCGGTCACCCACTTCGTCGCCGACACGTAGCCGTACAGCCCGGGCACGACCATGCGCACCGGGAAGCCGTGCTCGAGCGGGAGCGGCTCGTCGTTCATGCCGACCGCGAGGATCGCGGCCCGGTCATAGGTGAGCACCTCGAGTGGGGTCGACGCGGTGAACCCGTCGATCGAGCGCGAGAGCACCATGTCGGCCTCGGACGTGGGCGCCGCGCGCGCGAGCAGGTCGCGGATCGGGTAGCCGAGCCACTTCGCGTTGCCGATGAGCGAGCCGCCCACCTCGTTCGAGACGCACGCGAGGGTGGTGTAGCTCTCCTCGAGCGGCAGGGCGAGGAGCTCGTCCCACGTGATCGTGACGTCGCGCTCGACCATGCCGGTGATGCGCAGCGACCAGTCCGCGGGGTCGATCTCGGGCACGATCAGCGCGGTGTCGATCCG
The DNA here is from genome assembly GCF_017831975.1 of Microbacterium terrae. Lineage (NCBI taxonomy): Bacteria > Bacillati > Actinomycetota > Actinomycetes > Micrococcales > Microbacteriaceae > Microbacterium > Microbacterium terrae. The sequence continues at coordinate 3,667,267 of NZ_JAFDSS010000001.1, forward strand.
GTAGAAGCTGTCGTTCGGGGTGACGACGCGGGCGAGACCTGGCAGGGCGAGTTCGGCTCCGGAAGGAACCGCGGACGCAGCGACCGCAGGCGCCGGCAGGCGCAGCGCATTGCGGACCGCGGTGACCGCGGCGGCTCCGGCGCGGCGCGCGTTGGTGATCGCGATGGCCACGACGCCGGCGGCGACGGCCGCGCCGGACCAGGCGAAGAAGGCGCGCCGGTCGGGGCGGCGGATGTCGTGTCCGGAGCCCGCCGTCCGCTCCTGCGGATCCGAGGCAGGGACCGGATGGGTGGAGACATCGGTGACGGATGCCTCGGTGACGGATGCCTCGGGTCGCAGCATCCGGACCAGGCCCCACAGCGCCGCTGCGCCCACAGCGCCGGCGACGACGGACGGGATCCACGACACCGCGCCCGCTCCGGGCCGCAGCATCGCCAGCACGGCGCCGACGACGCCGAACGCGGCGACGATGACGCGCCCCCACGGCGGGCGGCGCGCCTCGACCCACCCGGCGAGGGCGGCGAGGGCGAGCATCACGAGGGCGATGCCGGCGAGCAGGGCGATCTTGTCAGCGGTGCCGAACAGGGCGATGGCCGTGTCCTTCGCCCAGGGCGGGGCCAGGTCGATGAGCGTGCCGCCGATCGCGGCGACGGGGCTCGATGCCGGGGAGACCACGGCGGCGATGAGCTCCCCGACCCCGACGCCGAGCACCACGGCGGCGACACCGGCGAGGCAGGCGAGCAGCGCGGGCGTTCTGCGCGGCGCGGCGTCGCGCGGCGCCGACCGCGTCGAGTCGACCCGGGGTGTGCCCATGCGGCGAGCCTACGTCCGTGTCGGGCGGCCGGGGCCGGAAGCGGGTGACGAATCGATGACGAATGCCCGGACGGGCCGCGCGAGCAGCGGGGCGGTGCCGGCGCCCGTGCCGGAAACACCTCGGCAACATGCCCCGGGCTAGGCTCTCCCCATGGGTGACCTGTTCGACGGATACGGCTCGATCCTCGCGCCGCGCAAGACGCCTTCCGGTGTACCTGCGTTCGACGAGATGTTCGGCAGTCCGCCGCATCCGGGAGCCGCGGCGCAATCGCGAGAGTCGTACCGGGAGCTCTACCAGGCCCTCGCGAAGATGACGCAGGAGGAGCTGCGCGGGCGCACCGACTCGCTGGCGAGCTCCTACCTCGCGCAGGGCGTCACCTTCGACTTCGCCGGCGAGGAGCGCCCGTTCCCACTCGACGCCGTGCCGCGCATCATCACCTACGACGAGTGGTCGCGGGTCGAGGCCGGCGTCAAGCAGCGGGTGCTCGCCCTCGAGGCGTTCCTCGACGACGCGTACGGCCATCAGCACTGCGTGCGCGACGGCGTGCTGCCCGCGCAGCTCATCGCGTCGTCGCAGTACTTCTACCGGCAGGCATCCGGGATCCACTCCGCCAACGGCGTGCGCATCCAGGTGTCGGGCATCGACCTCATCCGCGACGAGCACGGCGAGATGCGCGTGCTCGAAGACAACGTGCGCGTGCCCTCGGGCGTCTCGTACGTCATCTCGAACCGCCGCGTCATGGCGCAGACGCTCCCCGAGCTCTTCGTCTCGATGCAGGTGCGCCCGGTGGGTGACTACCCCAACAAGCTCCTCGCCGCGCTGCGTGCGTCGGCTCCCGCGGGCATCGAAGACCCGAACGTCGTCGTGCTCACCCCGGGCGTGTACAACTCGGCGTACTTCGAGCACACGCTCCTCGCCCGCCTGATGGGAGTCGAGCTCGTCGAGGGCCGTGACCTGCTGTGCATCGGCGGCAAGGTGTTCATGCGCACCACCCGCGGACCCAAGCGCGTCGACGTGATCTACCGCCGGGTCGACGACGACTTCCTCGACCCGCTGCAGTTCCGTGCGGATTCGATGCTCGGGGCGCCGGGCCTCATGCTCGCCGCCCGCCTCGGCAACGTCACGATCGCGAACGCGGTCGGAAACGGCGTGGCCGACGACAAGCTGCTCTACACGTACGTGCCCGACCTCATCCGCTACTACCTCGCCGAGGAGCCGATCCTCAAGAACGTCGACACCTGGCGCCTCGAAGACCCGAACGCCCTCGAAGAGGTGCTCGACCGCCTGCCCGAGCTGGTCGTGAAGCCCGTCGACGGGTCGGGCGGCAAGGGACTGGTCGTGGGCCCGGATGCCTCGCCCGGCGAACTCGAGAAGCTGCGCAAGCGTCTGATCGCCGACCCGCGCGGCTGGATCGCGCAGCCGGTCGTGATGCTCTCGACCATCCCGACGCTGGTCGAAGACGGACTGCGCCCGCGTCACGCCGACCTCCGGCCCTTCGCCGTCAACGACGGCGAAGACGTGTGGGTGCTCCCCGGCGGGCTCACCCGGGTCGCGCTCCCGGAGGGCCAGCTCGTCGTCAACTCGTCGCAGGGCGGCGGATCGAAGGACACCTGGATCGTGGGCGGCTCCGCACCCGGACACGTCGAGTACGGTCAGGGCACGGGCCTGGCGGGTCTCGTCGCCGATCAGGCGACCCCCACCGCGGCGATCTCGATCGTCTACCCCGACGAGTCCCCGGCGCCCTCGGCGGCCCCGATCGTCTACGACGACCAGCCCGAGGTGACCCACTCGCCGCAGGATCGCCCGCGGTCGCTGTCGGAGCAGCAGGAGCAGCAGCAACAGCAGGCCGACGGCCGCGACGGAGGTGCATCGTGCTGAGTCGCATCCGCGTTTCGACTCGCTCACTGCGCTCGCTCGCTCAACGACCGCCCGCGACGAAGGGTGTCCGGACATGCTGAGTCGCATCGCCGAGTCTCTGTTCTGGATCGGGCGTTACATCGAGCGCAGCGACGGCACCGCCCGCATCCTCGACGTGCATCTGCAGCTCCTCCTCGAAGACCCGTGGATCGACGAAGACACCGCGTGCCGCTCGCTTCTGAGCGTGATGGGCTCCTTCCCGCCCGAGGGTCTCACCACGGTGCGGCGCGAAGACGTTCTCGCGCGCCTCGCGGTCGACCGCAACAACCCGTCGAGCATCGCGTACGCCCTGCAGGCCGCGCGCGAGAACGCCCGGCGGGCACGCGAGATCGTCTCGACCGACCTGTGGGAGACCCTCAACACCACGAACGCCCGGATGCCGCGGAGGCTCCAGACCGACAAGGTGCACGAGTTCTTCCAGTGGGTGCGCGAGCGGTCGGCGCTCGCCGTCGGACTCGTCGACTCCTCGACGAGTCGCGACGAGTCCTGGCAGTTCTTCACCCTGGGCCGGGCGATCGAGCGCACCGACATGACCGCGCGGATGCTGGCGACGCGGTCGCTGACCGAGGCATCCGGTCCGTCGTGGACCACCATCCTCCGCTCGTGCGGCGCCTACGAGGCCTACCTGCGCACGTACCGCGGCATGCCGAGCGCGCGCAACGCCGCCGAGTTCCTGCTGCTCGACCGCCTGTTCCCGCGGTCGATCATCTACTCGATCCAGCAGGCCGAGCAGTGCATGCGCGCGATCGACCCCCGCGACGACCGCGTCGGGCACTCGAACACCGTGCTGCGCGCCCTCGGGCAGATCCGCAACGACCTCGAGTACAGCCCGATCTCCGAGATCCTCGGCGAGCTGCCGCTGCACATGGATCGGGTGCAGAAGGTGACGCGCGAGGCGTCCGAGGCCATCCGTGGGCGGTTCTTCCCCACGCAGGCCGAGCCGAGCTGGATCGGGGAGATCTCATGAGGCTTCAGGAGAAGGAATCATGAAAAGGCTCAGAATCGAGCACCAGACCGGGTACAGCTACCAGGGCGACGTGTCGGCCTCGTACAACGAGGCGCGGATGCTGCCGGGCTCGACCGAGAACCAGTTCGTGCTCAACGCGTCGCTCGACATCGAGCCGTCGTCGAGCGTGAACCAGTTCGTGGACTATTTCGGCACGCGGGTGGCGTCGTTCGACATCCTCTCCGCGCACACGAAGCTGATGATCACGGCCCGCTCGCTCGTCGAGGTGCGCCCGCGCCCGATCGACCACACGGACTACTCGTGGGCCGACCTCGAGCGCGATGCGCCGCGGGCGATCGAGACCGTCGAGCAGCTGTCGCAGACCGCGCGCACGAAGCCGCACCCCGAGGTCGCCGACCTCGCCCGCCGCATCGCCGCCGAGCACGACCATCCCGGTCGCGCCGCCCACGCTATCGCCACGGCGATCGGCGACGCGGTCGAGTACATGCACGGCATCACCGGAGTGCACTCCACCGCCGTCGACGCGTGGGAGGCCCGCAAGGGCGTGTGCCAGGACATGGCGCACATCACCCTCGGCGCGCTCCGCGAGGTCGGCATCCCGGCGCGGTACGTCTCGGGCTATCTGCACCCGAAGCCCGATGCGGCAGTCGGCGAGGCGGTCGCCGGCGAGTCGCACGCGTGGGTGGAGTGGTTCGCCGGGGAGTGGCAGGGCTTCGACCCCACCAACAACATCGAGATCGGCGATCGGCACGTGCTCGTCGGGCGCGGCCGCGACTACAACGACGTGCCGCCGCTGCGCGGCGTGTACGGCGGTCCCCACAAGGGCCACCTGCATGTGAAGGTCACCATCACGCGCGAGGCGTGAGACCGAGGGCGCTCGGGCGTTCGTGAGCCGCCGTCGCCGGCGGAGGCGTCACGCCGGGCTGTCGTCGGGGTCGAGCGCCTTCAGCGTGTCCTCTTCGACGGGGTTGTCGGCGTCGAGTCGTTCCTCGGTCGACTCGTCGCCGCCTGTGGGGGAGTCGGGGTCGGATGCGTCCGGGGTCGGGGCGTGCCGGTTCTCGTCTTCGCGCTCGCGGTCCATGCGCCCCAGGGTACGCCCGACCCGTGACGCGGGCGTCGGGTCAGGCGCCCGACACCACCGCGTTGCTGAGCTGGTCGGCGTCGATGTCGCGCTGCGCGCGGTTGGTCATCAGCACCCAGGCGAGCCCGGCGGTCGGGTGCACCCAGAACTCCGTGCCCGCCCAGCCGCCGTGGCCGTACACGTCGTGGTCGATGAGGCCGGGCGCGCGGGTGCGCAGGTTCCACGTGAAGCCCCAGTCCTGGCCGCGCGCGGCGATGTAGGGCTCGAGGCGCGGGATGTCGCCGGTGAGGGGCCGGAGCATCATCGCGAGGGTCGACGGATGCAGGATGCCGCCGGTCTCTCCGCGCCCGATGCGCAGCAGCGCCGACCCCACGGCGAGCAGGTCCTCGGCGCGGCCGAGGAGGCCTGCGCCGGGGTTGCGTCCGGCCACGAACGTCGCGATGTCGACACCCGCAGCGCCCGCGTCGAGCACCTCGTGCGGGTCGGCCGACTCGTCGAGGGTCAGTCCGTCGGCGCCGATCTCGCGCGCCCAGGCGCTGACCGCGGCATCCCACGGGGCATCCGTCGCCTTCTCGATCATCGCCGCGATGCCCTCGTACGCGATCGTGGAGTACCGCGACGCCGACCCGGCGACGAAGTCGCGCCCGGCCGACAGCAGGTGGTTCCGCAGCGGCGGCGCCGGGTCGAGGGGCGGCTCGGAGATGCCCGCAGTGTGGCTCACCAGGTGCTTCAGCCGCACGATGTCGTCGCGACCTGCGCCGAACTCCGGGAGCGCCGACGTGAGCGGCGTCTCGGGGGTGAAGCATCCGCGTTCGATCGCCCGTGCCGCGGCGATGCCGACGAGCGGCTTGGTGATCGAGAACAGCCGGAAGTGGTCGCCCGTCTTCGCGGGCCGACCGTCGGCCCTGCCGAACGCGTCGAGCGCGACGACCCCGTCGGCCGTGGCGATGCCGAGCACCGCCGTGGGCAGGCGTCCGTCATCGACGCGCGTGCGCGCCCAGTCGAAGGCTGCGGCGTATCCGGTCATGTCGTCCTCGGGGTCGGATCGTCTGGTCGTCGGGCGGGCCCGCGCGGGTCGGTCAGGGCTGGGGTGCTTCAGACCGCGGTTCAGGACCGCGGCGTGAAGCGGGCCGGAGGGAAGGCGTCCGCCACCGCGGCGCGCAGCGTCTCGAGCGTCGCATCGGGACCGTACCACCCGTGCGCGCGCGCCTGCACGAGCACGTTGCCGAGCGCGGTCGCCTCGACCGGGCCCGCGAGCACCGGGAGACCCGAGCGATCTGCGGTGGCCTGGCACAGCAGCCGGTTGAGCGACCCGCCACCCACGATGTGGATGACGTCGATGTCGCGGTCGGTCAGGCGTCCCGCGGTCGCCACCGCACCCGCGAACGCCTGCGCGATCGACTCGACGATCGTGCGTGCGAAGGCGGCGCGCGTGGCTGGCACCGGGGCGCCAGACTCCTCGAGCACCGCGGCGATGCGCGCCGGCATGTCTCCCGGCGCCGACAGGCGCGGGTCGTTGGCATCGAACAGGGCGACGTCCGCGTCGACGGATGCCGCATCCGCGAGGAGCGCCGGCAGATCGATGGCTGCGCCGTCCTCGGCCTCCCACGTGCGCACCGCTTCGCTCAGGAGCCACAGGCCGGTCACGTTGTGGAGGAAGCGCACGCGTCCGTCGACGCCGCCCTCGTTGGTGAAGTTCGCCTCGCGCGCGGCGTCGCTGACCACCGGCTCGTCGAGCTCGACGCCCACGAGCCCCCATGTTCCGCACGAGATGTACGCGGCATCCGGGCTCGACAGCGGCACCGCGACGACGGCCGAGGCCGTATCGTGCGAGCCGACCGCGACCACGTCGAGGGCCGCGCCGATGCGCTCGCGTGCGGCGCCCGAGAGCGTGCCGAGGTGCGCGCCCGGCTCGACGAGGGGCGCGAGGACGGATGCCGGGATGCCGAGCGACTCGGCGAGCTCGACGTCCCACAGCCCGCTCGTCACGTCGACGAGGCCGGTCGTGGAGGCGTTGGTGCGCTCGGCGACGACGGCACCGGTGAGGAGGAAGGCGACGAGGTCGGGCACGAGGAGCGCGGCATCCGCGTCGGCGAGCCCGCGCTCGGTGACGAACTGGTAGAGCGTGTTGAACGGCAGGAACTGCAGTCCGTTGCGCCGGTACAGCTCGTCGAACGGCACGGCCGCGTGCACCTGCTCCACACCGCGCACCGTGCGGTCGTCGCGGTAGTGGAAGGGCTCGCCCTGCACCTCGCCGCCCGAGACGAGGCCGTAGTCGACGGCCCACGAGTCGATGCCCACGCTCGCGATGCCGCGCTCGCGCGCGACCGCGTCGCGGAGACCTTCGACGACGTGCCGGTACAGCGCCGAGAAGTCCCAGTGCAGGGCGCCGTCGGGGCCTTCGACCGGGCCGTTCGGGAAGCGGGCCACCGGCTCGAGGCGCAGCTCGCCGTCACCGACGAACCCGAGCATGACCCGCCCGCTGGTCGCGCCGAGGTCGACCGCCGCGACGACCCCGCCGGTGACGGCCCCGCCGCTCATCGCCCCGCCCCCGTGTGCGAGCGGGCACTCCGGCCCCGAGCGGGCATTGTGGCCTCGTGCGCGGCGTGCTCGCTCGGGAGGATGACGCCCGCTCGCGTGGGAGAGAGGAGGCTCGGAGGGAAGGGGGTGAGGGAGAGGGAGGTCATCGCAGGAACGCCGCGGCCACGCCGGAGTCGACGGGGATGTGCAGGCCGGTGGTGCGGGTGAGCTCGGGCCCCGTCAGCACGAAGACCGCGTCGGCGACGTTCTCGGGCACGACCTCGCGCTTGAGGATGGTGCGGTTGGCGTAGTACTGGCCGAGGTCCTCTTCCTTGACGCCGTAGGTGGCGGCGCGGTTGGCGCCCCAGCCGGCGGCGAAGATGCCCGAGCCACGCACGACGCCGTCGGGGTTGATGCCGTTGACGCGGATGCCGTGCTCGCCGAGCTCGACGGCGAGGAGGCGCACCTGGTGGGCCTGGTCGGCCTTCGTCGCGGAGTACGCGATGTTGTTCGGGCCGGCGAAGACGGAGTTCTTCGACGAGATGTAGATCACGTCGCCGCCGAGCTGCTGCTCGATGAGGATCTTCGCCGCGGCCTTCGAGACGAGGAACGAGCCCTTCGCCATGACGTCGTGCTGCAGGTTCCAGTCCTTCTCGGTGGTCTCGAGGAGCGGCTTGGAGAGCGAGAGCCCGGCGTTGTTGACCACCAGGTCGACGCCGCCGAACGCGAGCACCGCGGCGTCGAGGGCGGCCTGGATGGCGTCGGCGTCGGCGACGTTCGCGGCGACGCCGATGGCGACATCCGTGTTCCCGAGCTCGGCGGCTGCGGCCTGAGCCTTCTCGAGGTCGAGGTCGGCGATGACGACACACGCGCCCTCGGCGGCGAGGCGGGTGGCGATGGCCTTGCCGATACCCGATGCGGCGCCGGTCACGAACGCGATGCGGCCCTGGTGGGTCTTGGGCTTCGGCATGCGCTGCAGCTTCGCCTCTTCGAGCGCCCAGTACTCGATGCGGAACTTCTCGGCGTCGGAGATGGGGGCGTAGGTCGAGAGCGACTCGGCGCCGCGCATCACGTTGATCGCGTTCACGTAGAACTCGCCGGCGACGCGGGCGGTCTGCTTGTTCGCACCGTACGAGAACATGCCCACACCGGGGACGAGCACGATGAGCGGGTCGGCGCCGCGGATCGCGGGGCTGTTCTCGTCGGCGTGGGCGTCGTAGTAGGCCTGGTAGTCGGCGCGGTACTCGGTGTGCAGCTCCTTCAGGCGTGCGATCGAGTCCTCGATCGACGCGTCTGCGGGCAGGTCGAGCAGCATCGGCTTGACCTTGGTGCGCAGGAAGTGGTCGGGGCAGCTGGTGCCGAGTGCGGCGAGGGTGGGGGCGTTCGCGGACGCGAGGAAGTCGGTGACGACCGCGGCGTCGGTGAAGTGGCCGACCATGGGCTTGTCGGTCGATGCGATGCCGCGGATCGTGGCGGCCAGCGCGGCGGCCTTGGCGCGACGCTCCGCCTCGGGGAGTGCGGCGTAGCCGGCGCGCTCCGCGCCGAACGGGTCGGCCGTGCCGTTCGCCTCGATGTAGGCGGCAGCGGTCTCGATGATCCAGAGGCTGTTGGCCTCGGATGCCTCCGAGGTGTCGCCCCACGCGGTGATGCCGTGACCGCCGAGGATGCAGCCGATGGCCTGCGGATTCTGCGCCTTGATCTCGGCGATGTCGAGGCCGAGCTGGAAGCCGGGGCGGCGCCACGGCACCCACACGACCTTGTCGCCGAAGATCTTCGCGGTGAGCTCCTCGCCGTCGGCGGCCGTCGCGATCGCGATGCCCGCGTCGGGGTGCAGGTGATCGACGTGGTTCGCGTCGACGAGGCCGTGCATGGCGGTGTCGATCGAGGGGGCCGCGCCGCCCTTGCCGTGCAGGCAGTAGTCGAACGCGGCGACCATCTCGTCTTCGCGCTCGAGGCCCGGGTACACGTCGACGAGTGCGCGCATGCGGTCGAGGCGCAGCACGGCGAGACCCTCGGGCTTGAGCGTGCCGAGGTCGCCGCCCGAGCCCTTCACCCACAGCAGCTCGACGGGCTGCCCGGTGACCGGGTCGGTCTCGGTGCCCTTGGCAGACGTGTTGCCACCGGCGTAGTTGGTGTTCTTCGGGTCGGCGCCCAGGCGGTTCGACCGCGAGATCAGGTCGGAGACGGCGGGGTTCGTCATGTCGGTTCCTTCGGTGAGTCGTGCGGCCCGGCCGGAGCGCCCGGGGCTGTGTGGTTTCGGTCGTTCGCCTGTCGCGATCTGCGGTGGTGCCGGTGATTCGCGCCAGGTGAGCAGGGATGAGGGGTGTTCGCCGGTCACGAACTGCGGGTGAGGTCCGCAGGGGGCGACAGGGGAGCGGTGGAGGTGGTGAGGGGCGCGTCGGCGGCAGCGCGGAGGGCGCCGGTGGGGAGGAGGGCGCCGGTGGGGAGGAGGGCGTCGAGGCGTGCGGCGATGCGGGCGATGGATGCGGATGCCGCCGGCTCGTGCGGCCGGTTGAGGTGCCCGTGCTCGGTTCCGGGCTCGACGACGACCTCGACCTCGCGGCCGGCGGCGCGCAGTGACGCCGCGAAGGCCTCGCCCGAGACGCGCAGCTCGTCCATGTCGCCGTTGATCATGAGGGTCGCCGGGAACTCGACCAGATCGACGGGGCGCGCCAGGCCCGGGATCGCGCCGGCGGGGGCGCCGTCGACGGAGCCGCCCAGGTAGTTCTCGTACATGCCGAGGACGGCGGCAGGGCCGAAGCGGTCGGCACCCGGGTTGGCGTCGAGCGCTGCGCGCAGGTCTGCGCCGGGCGCCGGCTGCACCGCGAGGAGCGTCGGGTAGGCGAGCACCGCGAGCGCGGGAAGCGTCGGGAACCGGCGCTCGATGAGCCGGATGGCGGCCCCGGCTGCGAGGTTGCCGCCGGCGCTCGTGCCGCCGATCGCGATGCGCGTGCGGTCGATGCGCAGGCGGTCGGCGTTGTCGACGACCCACGACCACGCCGTGAGCATGTCGTCGGACGCTGCGGGGTAGTGGTGACCCGCGCGCGTCGCGCCGCCGGTCGCGGATGCCCACGCCGCAGGAACCGGCGCGAGCCGGTAGTCGACCGAGACGACCGTGGTGCCGCTCGCGGCGAGCTGCCGTGCGACCCAGTCCGACTCGGGCATGTCGAGGTCGCCGCCGGCGAAGCCGCCGCCGTGCGCCCAGACGAGGCCGGTGCCGTCGGGGGACTGCGCGGGGTAGACGCGCACGAGTCCGTCGGCTGCGGAATACGGTTCGCTCATCGGTGTCCTCAGGGTGGTGGTGGAGGTGGTGTCGCCGGGACGCGGGGATCGGCTTCCCGCGCCCCGGCGGTCTGTGGGCGGGGCTCAGGCGCCCCAGCCGGCCTGGGTGCCGCCGACGCGGTCTGCCGCGATCTGCTGCTGGTAGCCGGATGCCGCGTACGCCGCCATCGGGTCGGCCGGGAGGCCGCGCGACTCGCGCCACTCGGCCAGCGCCGGGCGCACGTCGGTGTAGAACGCGTCCATGAACACGGCGTTCGCGGCGAGCACGTCGTTCGCCTGCTGCGCGGCGTCGAGGGCGGCGCGGTCGACGAGCAGCGCGCGCGCCGTCATCTCCTGCACGTTGAGCACCGAGCGGATCTGGCCGGGGATCTTGTCTTCGACGTTGTGGCACTGGTCGAGCATGAAGGCGACGTCGGGGTTGTTGAGGCCCCCGCCGCGGATCACCTCGAACACGATGCGGAACAGCTGGAAGGGGTCGGCCGCGCCGACGATGAGGTCGTCGTCGGCGTAGAAGCGCGAGTTGAAGTCGAACGAGCCGAGCTTCCCGAGGCGCAGCAGCTGCATGACGATGAACTCGATGTTGGTGCCCGGCGCGTGGTGACCGGTGTCGAGGCAGACCATCGCCTTGTCGCCGAGCGAGGCGACCTGAGCGTACGAGGTGCCCCAGTCCGGAACGTCGGTGTGGTAGAACGACGGCTCGAAGAACTTGTACTCGAGCACCAGGCGCTGCTCGTCCCCGAGGCGTGCGTAGATCTGCTGCAGCGAGTCCTGCAGGCGGTCCTGACGGCCGCGCATGTCCATCTGGCCCGGGTAGTTCGAGCCCTCGGCGAGCCAGATCTTGAGGTCGCGCGAGCCGGTGGCATCCATGATGTCGATGCACTCGATGTGGTGGTCGATCGCCTTCTGACGGATGCGCGTGTCGTGGTGGGTCAGTGCGCCGAACTTGTAGTCCTCGTCCTGGAAGGTGTTCGAGTTGATCGTGCCGAGCGCGACACCCAGGTCTTCGGCGTACGTGCGCAGGGCCGCGTAGTCGTCGACCTTGTCCCACGGGATGTGCAGCGCGACCGACGGGGCGAGCGCGGTGTACTTGTTGACCTGCGCGGCATCGGCGATCTTCTCGAACGGGTCGCGCGGGGTGCCCTCGGTCGTCCACACGCGGAAGCGGGTGCCGGAGTTGCCGAACGCCCAGGAGGGGAGCTCGATGCCCTGGCCCTCGAGGGAGGACAGGATCTCGGGAGAGAACGTCGTCATGATGCCGTGCTTTCGTTGGGGGTGGACGGGGTCGCGGCGCGTGCCGCGTCGAGCTGTGCGCCGAGGTTGAACACCTCGGCGAGGGGGGTGGCGGCCTGATCGGGGCGGCCGTCGAGCCCGATGAAGAAGCGGCCCATCTCGGCCTCCCACTTCGCGGCGACCGCGGACGCGGTGAGGTAGGCCTGCGCGGCTTCGTCGTCGTCGGTCTCGTAGTAGCCGATGAGCCTGCCGCCCTCGCCGAGGAAGAGCGAGTAGTTGCGGCGACCGGATGCCGCGATCTCTTCGAGCATCTCGGGCCACACCGGGGTGTGGCGGGCGATGTACTCGTCGAGGAGTTCGGGCTTCACCAGCAGCTGGAAGCAGACGCGCGTCGGTGCGGTCGTGCTCGTCATCGAGGACTCCTGTGATCGTTGAGCGATGAATCGTTTCAAACTCTAACCCGCATGTATCGTTTCACGCAACCCTGGAGCGGTTGGAGAGAGGTGCAGGCGTGTCGGTCAGTGTCAAAGACGTCGCGGCGGCGGCATCCGTCTCGGTCGGCACCGTCTCGAACGTGCTGAACCGGCCCGACAAGGTCGCGCCGGCCACCGTGGAGAAGGTGCACGCGGCGATCGCCGAGCTCGGCTTCGTGCGCAACGACGCCGCCCGGCAGCTCCGGGCGGGGCGCAGCCGCAGCATCGGGCTGGTCGTGCTCGATGTCGGCAACCCCTTCTTCGCGGCCATCGCCCGCGGCGCGGAGGAGCGAGCGGCCGAAGACGGCATGACGGTGCTGCTCGGCAACAGTGACGAGCGCCCCGATCGTGAGGGCGCCTACCTCGATCTCTTCCGCGAGCAGCGGGTGAACGGGGTGCTCGTCTCGCCCACCACCGACGATCTCGTCGCACTCGAGCGGCTGCGCGACGGCGGGGTGCCGGTGATCCTCGTCGACCGCGAGGTGCACGACGGCTCGTTCCCGTCGATCGCGGTCGACGATGTCGAGGGCGGCCACCTCGCGGCGTCACACCTGCTCGCCGCCGGGCGTCGCCGGCTCGCGTTCGTCGCGGGCCCGCTCTCGATCAGACAGGTGCGCGACCGCCTCGACGGTGCGCGTCGCGCGGTGGCGGAGCATCCGGATGCCGTGCTCGAGGTCATCGAGATGTCGGCGCTCACCGTGCTGCAGGGGCGTGCAGCGGGCGAGGGGATCGTCGCCCGGCCCGCCGCCGAGCGACCCGACGCGGTCTTCGCCGCCAACGACCTGCTCGCCGTGGGTGCGCTGCAGGCCTTCAGCCTGATGGCCGATGTGCGCGTCCCCGACGACATCGCCCTCATCGGCTACGACGACATCGACTTCGCGTCTGCGACCGTCGTTCCGCTCAGCTCGATCCGCCAGCCCGCCCACCTGATCGGCTACACCGCTGTCGATCTGCTGCTGCGGGAGCTCGCCGAGCCCGGCGGCGAGCACGATCGCGCCGTGCGCTTCCAGCCTGAGCTCGTGGTGCGGGAGTCGACCGCGCGCTGACTCTGCGGCGATCGCCCCGCGCGGTGTCGGATCACCCACGCGGCGTGGGTGACCGCGTCGGGGGAGCGCAGCGCCCAGACCCGCCGTCGGCGCTCCCGGGCGCCTCGGTACACTGCGGGAATGACTTCGACCGGCTCCGACGCGCCCCGCGCGCGGGGGAGCTACGCGAAGGGCATAGCCCGGCGGCAGGAGATCCTCGACCGAGCGATCGAGGTGTTCGCCGAGCGCGGCGCCCGGCGCACCAGCCTGCGGGCGATCGCCGAAGAGGTCGGGGTCACGCATGCCGCCCTCACCCACTACTTCGGGTCGCTCGACGAGCTGCTCGTCGCGGTCTACCGCGAGTCCGAGCGCCGCGGAGACGAGAACCCGGTCGCGCCGCCGGATACGACTCCGGGAGAGTCCATGCGCATCGCCGCGCAGGAGAACCGGGCGGTCCCGGGCATGGTGCAGCTGTACTCGACCCTGGTGGCCTCGGCGCTCGAAGACGATCGCCCCGCTGCGCAGGAGTTCGCGGCATCGCGCTTCGCGAGACTGCGCGCCGAGATGGCCGAGCGCGTACGGGAACTGCAGGATGCCGGTCGGCTGCGCGGTGATGTCGAACCCGAGCTCGCGGCGGCGCTGGTGATCGCCGCGTCCGACGGCTTGCAGACCCAATGGCTGCTCGACCCCACCGTCGACCACGAGGCCGCGCTCGCCATGCTCGACCGGCTGCTCGCCCCACCGGCAGACTGAACGACGACGCCCCGGCCGACGCGTGTCGGGCCGGGGCGTCGATCGCCCCGTCAGAGCGTCGCAGCGAAGGGGTCGAACCCCTCGGGAAGCAACGGCACCGGCGCGACCGAGCTGGCCACCGGCACGGTGACGCCGGTCGCGGCAGACTCCTGCGCCGACAGCAGCACGTCGAGCACATGGAAGCCCAGCTCGCCCGAGGCGACGTGCGGACGGCCCTCGGCGATGGCGCGCACCATGTCGAGCGCGCCGAGGCCGCGACCCACGGCGAGGTCGGCGTGTTCGATCTCGATCCACTCCTGCGTGGTCTTCATGCCGTCGCGCAGCACGCCCAACGGCTTGACGTAGGCGATGCGGCCCGCGAACTGGTTGGGGTCGGGCAGCACCAGCGTGCCGTCGGTGCCGTGGATCTCGACGACGCCGTGGCGCTCCAGCGCCGAGTCGAAGCTCAGCAGGCTCTGCGCGCTCTGACCCGACTCGAATGCGGTGACGACCTGGATGGTCGAGGGCACCTCGACAGGGAACAGAGTGCCGGCGTTCGGGCCGGTGTGGATCTCGCGCTGCTCCCGGGCCTTCGACCCCACGGCGGCAACCCGGTCGACCGAGCCGAACAGGCTGATCAGCGCTGAGAAGTAGTACGGCCCCATGTCGAGGAGCGGACCGGCACCCTGCGCGAACAGGAAGGCGGGACTGGGATGCCACAGGTCGGGCCCCTGCGTCTGGAAGACGGTCTGCGCGAACAGCGGTCGGCCGATGACCCCCGCCTCGATCGCGCGCCGCGCGGCCTGGAAGCCGGGGCCGAGCAGGGTGTCGGGGGCCGAGCCGATGCGCACGCCCGCGGCATCCGCCTCGTGCAGCAGCAGCGCTGCGCCGTCGCGGTCGAGCCCGAGCGGCTTCTCGGTCCACACGTGCTTGCCCGCGGCGACCGCTGCGCGCGACACCTCGATGTGCGCGGCCGGGATCGTGAGGTTGACCACCAGGTCGACGCCGGGGTGGGCGAGCACGTCTGATGCGGCGCCGAATGCGGGCACGCCGTGCTTCTCGGCCTGCGCCTGCGCGCGCGCCCGGTCGAGGTCGCCCACGATGAGCACCTCGGTGTCGGCGAACGCCGCGAGGTTCTCGAGGTAGGTGTCACTGATGACGCCGACACCGATGATGCCGATTCCGACCGCGCTCATCGGACGAACCCGCCGTCGGTCAGGAATGCGAGGCTCGCCGCGATGTCGTCGAACACATCGCCCGGGGCGTTGTCGTACTCGATGATCGCGTACTCGAGGGCCGATGCCGCGCGCAGCGACTCGGCGAGCGGAACGTCGCCGGTGCCGGCGCGACGCTGGTCGAGGCTGGCGGAGCCGAACTCCTCGGCATCCGGTCCGAACGGGTTCACGGCGGGGGCGATGCCGTCCTTGACGTGGGCGGCGATGAGGCGGTCGCCGAGACGCTCGACGAGAGCGGGCACGTCCTGCCCGCCGGTGAGCGCCCAGAAGAGGTCGAGCTCGATGGCGACCCGCGCGTCGGTGAGGGCGACGAACCGCTCGAAGGCGGTCTGGCCGTCGAAGGATGCCACGAACTCCTGCGCATGGTTGTGATAGCCCACGCTCAGGCCGAAGCCGGCGGCCACGTCGACGAGCGCGTTGAGGCGTTCGGCGATGTCGGTGACGCCCTCGAGCGTCAGCCAGCGCTCCTTGGCGACGAAGGGGTCGATGACGGTGGTGATGCCGATCTTCGCGGCCGCCTCGAAGACGATCTCGGGCGCGGGTGTCGGGATCGAGCCGTCGGGGGTCCACAGCTCGTCGGTGAGCAGCGGTGCGTGTCCGGTCGGGGAGGCGAGGCCGGCGGCATCGAGGGCGGCGCGGATCTCGTCGGGGCGGCGCACGAAGTCGAATGCCTCGACGTTGCGCAGGCCAATGGCCGCGAGCTTGTCGAGGGATCCCGACATGTCGGCGGAGAACTGCTCCGCGAGCGTATAGAGCTGTACCGAAGCGATCGGCAGGGCCACGGTGACCTTCCTTCCCGCGCACGCGCAGGCTGCGGCGGCGCAGAGGGAGCCTAGCAGAAGAAACTTCCGGGTGGAGGTTTTATTCGTGAGGATGCAGTGCGCCATGCTGTGTGGGGACCGACGCCGCGGCGTGGGCCCCTCGCCGTTCTCTTCCCGCGACAAGAAAGCAGCAGCGCATGGCTTCACCCACCCTCACGCTCGGTCCGGTCACGCTCGGCACGTCGGGCCTCGGCGTCGACACCCTGCCCGGAAGTGCCGAGGAGGCGGCGGCGGTCGCCGACGCCGTCGCGCTCTTCGCGTCACGCCACGCCTTCGTCGACACGTCGAACAACTACTCCGACGGACGATCGGAGGCGGTGCTCGGACTCGCGCTCGCCGAGGCGCCGACGGATGCGGCATCCCGCGTGATCACGAAGGTCGACGTGGACCCCGTCACCGGGGCGTTCGACCGCGACCGCGTGCTGCGCTCGTTCGAGGAGAGCACGGCGCGGCTGGGAGTGGATCGTCTGCCGCTGCTGCACCTTCACGACCCCTACGCCGTGAGCGTCGCCGAGGCGACCGGGCCGGGCGGTGCGGTCGAGGGGCTGCGCGAGCTGCGCGACGCCGGTGTCGTCGACGCGATCGGCATCGCGACCTACCCCGTCGACGAGATGCAGGAGTACATCGCCACGGGGCTGTTCGACGCCGTGCTCAGCCACAACTGCTTCACGCTGCTCGGGCAGACGGCCACGCCGCTGTTCGAAGACGCGAAGCGTCGGGGGATCACCGTCTTCAACGCGGCGCCGTTCGGCAGCGGCATCCTCGTCAAGGGCACATCGTCGACCTATGGCTATCGGCCGCCGACGCCCGACGTGGTCGCCCACGTCGAGCAGCTCGAGGCGATCGCGCAGCGCCATGAGGTGGCGCTCGCCGCGGTCGCGCTGCACTACTCGCTGCGCTCGCCGCTGGTGGACTCCACCGTCGTCGGCATCAAGACCCGTGCCCGGCTTGCCGCGCTCGACGCTCTGGTCGACACCGAGATCCCGAGCGCGCTCTGGCCCGAGGTCGATGCGCTGATCGCGGGTTGGTGAGCGTGGCGCGCAACTGGGCCGGGACCCACACGTATGCGGCGCCCCGCATCGTCGAAGCCCGCTCGATCGACGACGTCCGCCGTGCGGTCGCGGAGACGGCACCCGGTCCCGTGCACGCGCTCGGCACCCGGCACTCGTTCACCGACCTGCCCGACACGACCGGCACGCTCATCGACGTCACCGGCATCGCGCCCGTGTTCGACCTCGACGAGGATGCCCGCACCGTGACGGTCGGCGCCGGCACCCGCTACGGGGTGCTCGCTCTCTGGCTGCACGAACGGGGGTGGGCGCTCCCGAACATGGGCTCCCTGCCGCACATCAACGTGGCCGGGGCCGCGGCGACCGGCACCCACGGGTCGGGCGACGGCAACCGCGTGCTGTCGGCGTCGGTGCGGGCGCTGCGCTACGTCGGCGCCGACGCAGAGGTGCACGAGGTGCGAGCGGGCGATCCCGACTTCGACGCCCTGGTCGTGGGCCTCGGCGCGTTCGGGGTGATCGTGTCGGTCACGCTCGCGATCGTGCCGGGCTTCCGGCTGCGCCAGGACATGTACTCGGGCGTGACGTGGGATGCGGCCCTCTCCGACCTCGACGCGGTCACCGGTGCCGGGTACAGCGTGTCGGTCTTCTCGACGTGGAGTCCCGAGACGCTCGGCGTGGTGTGGGTGAAGTCGCGGCTCGACCGCGACGACGACGCCATCGCCGAGACCCTACTCGACGGTCGCGTCGACCCCGACGCCGATCCGCTCCCGGGCCTCGTCGATGTCACCGAGCGGGGCGGCGTGCCCGGGCCGTGGATGCTGCGCCTGCCGCACTTCCGGCTCGACGGCGAGCCCTCGTTCGGCGACGAGATCCAGTCGGAGTACTTCGTGTCGCGCGCCGACGCGCCGGCGGCGCTCGAGGCGGTGCGGGCGTTGGGCGACGGCATCCGTCCGCTGCTCTTCGTCACTGAGCTGCGCACGATGGCCGGCGACGATCTGTGGCTGAGTCCCGCATACCGGCAGAACGCGCTCGCGATCCACTTCACGTGGTTCAACCGCCCCGACGAGGTCGCCGCCGTGCTGCCGGCGATCGAAGCGGCGCTCGCTCCGTTCGGGGCGCGGCCGCACTGGGGCAAGGCGCACGGGTTCGACCGGGTGGCGATGGAGCGGGTGCACCCGCGGCTGGGCGACGCGCGTGCCGTCTTCGAGCGGCTCGACCCCGACGGCCGGTTCGTCAACGATCATCTCGTGCGGGTCGGCGTGCGCGAAGCGCGCTGAGCCGCCTGAGGCGCGACCACCACCCACCGGCCCGATAAGGTCGGCTCGTGCCGATCGACGTGGGGGTCATGCTGCCCCGAGACCTGCCCGCCGCCGATGTCGTGCCGTTCGTGCGGCGCGCTGAGGAGCTCGGGTTCGCCGAACTGTGGGTGGTCGAAGACCTCGGGTTCCGTGGCGGCGTGGCCCAGGCGGCGGTCGCCCTGGCGGTGACCGAGCGGATCCGCGTGGGCATCGGCATCCTTCCCGCCGGCGCACGCTCGGCGGCGTTCGCCGCGATGGAGGCGGCGACCCTCGCGCAGCTCTTCCCGGGGCGGATCCACTTCGGCGTCGGCCACGGCATGCCCGACTGGATGCGCGCCGTCGGCGCCTGGCCCGCCCGGCCGCTGGCCGCGCTGCGGGCCCACGTCGACACACTGCAGACGCTCGTGCGCGGCGGATCGGTCGACGGGGTGGGCCTCGATGCGGCGTGCATCCCCGCCGAGCCCGCGCCCGTGCTGCTCGGCGTGCGCGGCCCGCGCTCGCTGGAGCTGTCGGGAGAGATCGCCGACGGCACGGTGCTCGCCGAGCCCGTCACCCCCGAGTACGCGGCGGCTGCGCGCGCGAGCATCGCCGCGAGTCGCCCGCACCGTGTCGTCGGGTACAACGTCGGCAGCGTCGACGACGATCCGGGCGTCGCGATCGACCGCGCGCGGCCGGCCCTGCAATGGATCGGCGAGCCCGACTGGGAGCCGCACCTGCGTCCGCTCCCGTTCGCCGACGAATTCGCGCGGCTGCGCGCAGCCCACTCGTCGCGCGAGGAGTGGGCCCGGGTGCTGCCGGCCGATTGGGTCGCGCAGCTCGCCCTGGCGGGCACGCCCGCGCAGGTGCGCGCGCGGCTGGACGAGCTCGCGGCGGCGGGGGTCGACGCATCCGTCTTCATCCCCGTCGGCGACGACCCGTTCGCCGCCCTCGACGCGCTCGCTCGCGTGCTCTGACCGGAGCGACGGCGCGCGACGCCGGCCCCGCTTCGGCCGGTTAACCGTGCCGGGCGCGGAACTCCGACGGGCTCACCCCGTGCCAGCGGCGGAAGCGGCGCGAGAAGTAGAGCGGATCATCGAACCCGACGTCGCGGGCGATGTCGGCGATCGCCCGGTCGGTGGTGCGCAGGAACATGTCGGCCCGGGTCATGCGCTCGCGCTCGACGTACTGCTGCGGCGAGAGGCCGAATGTCCGGGTGAACACGTGCGACAGGCGCGACGCCGACAGGTGAGCGACGCGCGCCAGCGACTCCGTGTCGAGCGCCCCGGCGAGGTCGCCGCTGATGTGCTCGGCGACGTGCAGGATGCGCTCATCCAGGCGCGGCGCGGCGCTGCGGTGCGTGTCCAGCCACAGCAGAGCAGCTTCGAGGGAGTTCATCGCGAACATGTCGGACTGGGCGAGCGGGGCTGACGAGAGACGGATGCACGCACGCAGCGCCTCGAGCAGGCGCGGGCGCGCCGCGGTGCCGACGCTGATCCGCGCGGCGGAGGAGCCGGTTCCCGGCCACTCCAGGAGCGGGGCCCACGCGGCGCGCGGGTGGAAGTGGGCGTACGCGAGCGACCAGTTGTCACCGCTCGTGCCGTAGTGCTGGCGCGTACGCGGCGAGAACAGGACTGCGTCGCCGGCGGCCGTCGAGACGGTATCGCCGCCGACGTCCACGAAGCCTGATCCGGCGAGCGTGTAGATGAGGAGCCAGTCGGATCGTCCGCGCTCGCGCAGTGTCGCGTATCCGCGTCGCTCCGTGAACTCTCCCGCCAGGACGCGCTGCGAGGGCGCGCCCTCGATATCGAGAGGGTGCCCCGTTGCGCCGCCTGCAGCAGGATGTTCCATGTCTGCGACCGATTCTGCCATGGCGCCCGAGGTGTGCGCCGGTGAGAGTTGACGCATGACCACAGACGTACTGGCGAGCCACGCCGCCGACTACCAGCAGACCGGGATCGCGCAGCTGCGCGGAGTGCTCACCGCGGAGGAGGTCGCCGAGATCCGCGATGTCTTCACGGATCAGGTCGAGCGAGACCGCTCCATCGGCTCGGCCGACGACCTCGCGCCGGATGACGTGCTGGCGCAGTACCCCCGCTTCATCCATCCGCACCGGCGCGAGGGTCTGCCGGTCGCGGACCTGGCGAAGAAGTGGATGCTCGACCCGCGCATCGTCGGGCCGGTGGTGGACATGGTCGGGCCGGTCTACGCGGCGCAGTCGATGTTCTACTTCAAGCCGCCGACCGCGCGCGGACAGGCGCTGCACCAGGACAACATCTTCCTGCAGGCTCACCCCGAGACCTGCATCGCGGCCTGGATCGCGATCGACGACTGCGACGCCGAGAACGGCGGCCTCAAGGTGGTGCCCGGCTCGCATCGCTACGAGATCGTGTGCCCCGACGAAGCCGACCCCGAGGAGTCGTTCACGAGCACCGAGATCACCCTCCCCGACGGGATGACCGCCGAGCAGACCGAGCTCGCCGCCGGCGATGTGCTGTTCTTCCACGGCAGCACCGTGCACGGGTCGGGTCCGAACCGGTCGGCGGACCGATTCCGGCGCTCGCTCATCTTCCACTACGTGCCAGTGGGGAGCACCGAGATCTCGCGCTTCTACAGCCCGCTGCTCGCGATGGACGGCTCGGAGGTCCTGATCGCACTGACCGATGAGGGTGGTGTCTGCGGTGAGGGGTGGACGCCCAGCGCACCGCACTGAGCTCGGTGTCAGCGGCTCTCGCGGGGGTCGGCGTCGGCCGGTACCCGGATGGGGGTCGTCAGGGCGACCTCCTCGCTGAACTCCTCGGGTGGCACGATCGACAGCGGCCGGGTCTCGTCGATCGTCAGCAGGAACCGACGCTCGTCCTGGCGGTGGAGGCGCCCCGACACGATGAGCCAGGTGGCGCCGATCGCGAAGGCGACCACCGCGGCGCCGGCGCCGAGCAGGATCGCGGCGCGCGGGCCGTATGCGTCTGCCACCCAGCCGACGATCGGCGCGCCGATGGGTGTGCCTCCCATGAGGATCGCCATGTACAGCGCCAGCACGCGCCCCCGCAGGGCCGGGTCGGTGGTGGTCTGCACGTAGCCGTTGGCGGTGGTGAGCATGGTCACGACCGCGAACCCGGTGAACATCAGCGTGATCGCGTAGAGCCAATACGTGGGCATGAATGCGGAGACCGTGGCCGCGGCCGCGAACAGGGCGGTGCCGCCGATGACGACGCGGATGCGGGCGCGGTCGCGCCGGGCGGCGAGCAGGGCGCCGGCGAGCGAGCCCACCGCGAGGATCGAGCTGAGCAGGCCGTAGCCGTCGGCATCCTGGCCGAACTCGATCGCCATGGTCGAGGCGAAGATCGGGAAGTTCATGCCGAACGCGCCGACGATGAACACCATCGCGAAGGTCACCATGAGGTCGGGGCGCTTGCCCACGTAGCGGAAGCCGTCGGCGAGCCGCGACGCTCCGGGGGCCTTCACGCGGGGGATCAGCTCGTGGGTGCGGATGAGCAGCAGCGCGACGATCATCGCGAGGAACGTGACGCCGTTGACGAGGAACACCCAGCCGGTGCCGACCGCGACGATCACGATGCCGGCGACGGCGGGGCCGATCATGCGGGCCCCGTTGAACGATGCCGCGTTCAACGCGACCGCGTTCGATGCGGCCTCGCGCGAGACGAGGTCGGAGACGAAGGCCTGCCGGGCGGGGTTGTCGAACGCGGCGATCACGCCCAGCGCGAGGGCGAACACGTAGATGAGCGGCAGCGTCATGACGCCGAGCAGCAGGAGCACGCCGATCGTCACGCCGAGGATCATCAGCAGGCCCTGGGTGATCACGAGCAGCTTGCGGCGCTCGAACCTGTCGGCGACCCAGCCTGTCACCCCGACGAGCAGGAGCGGCGGGGCGAACTGCAGCGCCATCGTGATGCCCATGGCGCCGGCGTCGTTGTCGGTCAGCTCGGTGAGCACGACCCAGCTGAGCGCGGTCGCCTGCATCCACGCGCCGACGTTCGACACCAGCGCGCCGATGAACCACACCCGGTAGTTGAACACCGAGAACGAGCGGAACATGGCGCTCACAGGGTCACCATCCGCTGCATGATCTCGGCGGCGCGGGCCATGGTGGCGCGCTCCTTGGCGGTGAGGCCGGCGAGCGCGGACTCGACCCAGGCGTCGCGGCGCCGCGCGGTCTCGTCGACCACACGGGAGCCTTCGTCGGTGAGCGCGATCACGACCTTGCGGCCGTCGTTCTCGTCGGCCGAGCGCGAGATGTACCCCGAGTCCTGCAGGCAGTTGACCGTGCGGTTCATCGACGGAGCCGAGACGCGCTCACGCTCGGCGAGCTCGCCGAGCGTGTGGGGTCCGTGCACCCAGAGGGCGGCGAGCACCGCGAACTGCCCGTCGCTCATCGAGTCGACCGCGCGCTGCGTGCGCATGCGGCGGGCGAGGCGGAACGTCGAGATCCGCAGCTGCGATGCGGCTGCGGACAGGTCGTCTGGTTCGGGGGTTCTCTCGGTGCTCATTCGATTAGTTAGCATAGCTTATTAGTTTTGCTAAAGGAATCTCGGATGCCTCGGCCGCGGCGTCCGTCGGCAATAGACTCTGCGCATGCCCGAGTTCACCGATGCACACGGCATCGCGATCGTCTACGACGTCCACCCCGCGAAGACCACCCCGCGCGCGGTCGTCCAGCTGCTCCACGGCGTCGGCGAGCACGCCGGCCGCTACGCCGCCACGATCGAGGCGCTCACCGCGGACGGCTACATCGTCTACGCCGACGACCACCGCGGCCACGGACGCACCGGCATGCGTCAGCACGGCGGCGACGCGTCGCAGCTCGGGCGGCTCGGGCCCGGGGGACTCCCGGCCGCTGCGGAGGCGGTATGGCTGCTCACGCAGATGATCCGCGCCGAGCATCCCGATCTTCCGCTGGTGCTGCTCGGCCACTCGTGGGGCTCGTTCCTCGCCCAGATCCTCGTCAACGACCACCCCGACGGCTACGACGCCGTGGTGCTCAGCGGCTCGTCGCTGCGCTGGCCGGGCGCGCTCAACTCGGGCGACCTCAACAAGAAGTGGAAGGGCCCCGACGCGAACGGCGTCGAATGGCTCTCGACCGATGCGGCGGTGCAGCAGGCGTTCCTCGACGACCCGCTCACCACCGTCACGCCACTGCCGAAGCTGTTCGGGCCGCTCAACACGCTGCGGCTCATCGGCAGGCCGCGCAAGAACCTGGGCGTCGACGTGCCGATGCTGCTGATGGTCGGCCGCGACGACTCGGTGGGCGGTCCGCGCAGCGTGCACCGGCTCGCCGATGCGTACCGCAGCCGCTCGCGTTTCACCGACGTCACGACCCTCGTCTATCCGGGGGCGCGGCACGAGATCTTCAACGAGGTCGTGCAGGAGGACGTGCGCGGCGACCTGCTCGTCTGGCTCGACAAGCGCTTCGCCGCGCGCGACTGACGCACGACGGAGCGGCGTCCGCCCATTGACGGGCTGTCGCAGGTTGCGCCATCCTGTGTGCAGTACCCGCCGTGAGAGCGCTCCCACGCACGTCGAGCGGTGCGGACACTCCTCGGGCGACGACGCCCGGGTGGTCGACGAAGACCGAAGGAGCCCCCGATGATCCATCCATCCCGTCGCCGCGCACTGGCGCTCGGTGCCGCCGCGGCCCTCGCCGCCGGCCTCGCCGTGCCGCTCACTGCCTCGGCGGCCGCCGCTGAGGAGACCGGCCTCGCCGGGTCGGAGCTGTACCTCAACCCCGTGAGCACGACCCTCGAGGCGGCGCAGTCGCTGCGCGGTCAGGCCCGCGCCGACGC
Organism: Microbacterium terrae; assembly: GCF_017831975.1. NCBI lineage: Bacteria > Bacillati > Actinomycetota > Actinomycetes > Micrococcales > Microbacteriaceae > Microbacterium > Microbacterium terrae. The sequence continues at coordinate 3,691,449 of NZ_JAFDSS010000001.1, forward strand.
GCAGCTTCTCGGCAGCATCCCGTCGGCCGACTGGTTCACGACGGGCACCCCGGCAGAGGTCGAGGCCGCTGTCGACGAGGTCGTCACCGCCGCGGCCGCCCGCGGAACGATGCCGGTGCTCGTCGCCTACAACCTGCCGTTCCGCGACTGCGCGCAGTACTCGGCCGGCGGCGCGGCCGACACCGCCGCCTACGCCGCGTGGATCGACGGTTTCGCCGCGGGCATCGGCGACCGTGCCGCCACCGTGATCCTCGAGCCCGACGGGCTCGGCATCATCCCGCACTACACGACCCTCGACGGCGTGCCCGAGTGGTGTCAGCCCGCAGAGGTGCCCGCCGAGACCGCGGCATCCGATCGTTTCGCACAGCTGAACCACGCGGTCGACGCGCTCGGCGCGCTGGCGTCGACCTCGGTGTACCTCGACGGCACCGGGGCGAGCTGGCTGAACGTCGGCGAGATCTCCGACCGGCTCCTCAAGGGCGGCGTGCAGAACGCCGACGGCTTCTTCCTCAACGCCTCGAACTACCAGTTCACGACGAACTCGACGTACTTCGGCACGTGGGTGTCGCAGTGCATCGCCTATGTCACGCAGGTGAACGCCGGCGACTTCGGGTCGTGCGGCAACCAGTACTGGAACGGCGGTCCGGCGACGGACTGGTCGGGCGTCGCCATGTCGCAGTACGGAGAGTGGAGCGCGGATGCCGCCGACCCGGCCCTGAACACGAGCGGCGTCGACTCGCGCTACGCGTCGATCCTTGGGGGCGTCGAGCCCTCGACCCGCTTCGTGATCGACACGAGCCGCAACGGCCTCGGGCCGTGGCAGTACCCCGCGGGCGAGTTCACCGTGCACGAGGACTGGTGCAATCCGCCCGATCGAGGACTCGGTCTGCGCCCCGACACCACCACCGACGTTCCGCTCGTCGACGCGTACCTGTGGATCAAGGTGCCGGGCGAGTCCGACGGCAAGTGCTACCGCGGCACCGACGGACCGCTCGACCCCGCCCGGGGCATCGAGGATCCGGCCGCCGGTCAGTGGTTCGTCGAGCAGGCGCGCGAGCTCATCTCGCTCGCATCCCCGCCCCTCGCGGCGCTCACGTGCGAGGTCGACGTCCACGGCACGGCGCTCGGCAAGGGGCGCGGATTCGTCGCCGCGGTCACGGTGCGCAACACCGGCACCGCGACGCTCGACCCGTGGACGCTGTCGTGGACCTTCGACGACACGCAGCAGGTGAAGAAGGTCGTCGGCGCATCGTTCACGCAGACCGGCGCCGACGTGACCGTCACGGCCCCTCGACTGCTGTCGAAGCTGCGTCCGGGCAAGACGACGGCCTTCGTCGTGACCGGCACGGGAGCTGCGACCGAGCCGTGGCAGTTCCATCTGGGCGGCGGCGCCTGCACCTCGTGAGGCCTGCGGCGGCGACGGACCGCTCCCGTCCGTCGCCGCCAATAGGCTGGAGACCATGCACGGCGAATACAAGGTGCCCGGCGGGAAGCTCGTCGTCGTCGACCTCGAGGAGCGCGACGGCCGCATCGCGGACTTCCACCTCGCAGGCGACTTCTTCCTCGAGCCTGACGAGGCGCTCCTCGACATCGACGCGGCGGTCAACGGCCTTCCCATCGAGGCGGATGTCGCGACCATCGCAGCAGCCGTGCGCTCGGCTCTCCCGGAGGGGGCTCAGCTGCTCGGCTTCACCCCGGAGGCCGTCGGCACAGCGGTGCGCCGTGCGCTGGTGACCGCCCCCGGGTGGCGCGACTTCGACTGGGAGATCGTGCACGAGAAGCCCGTGTCTCCCCGCATGAACCTCGCGCTCGACGAGGTGCTCACGGGCCGCGTCGGCGACGGCCGGCGCCGCCCCACGCTCCGCCTGTGGGAGTGGGACGAATCGGCCGTGGTCATCGGCTCGTTCCAGTCGCTGCGCAACGAGGTCGACCCGGAGGGGGCGGCCCGGCACGGCTTCGACGTCGTGCGCCGCATCTCCGGCGGCGGCGCGATGATGATGGCCGCGAACTCGATCGTCACGTACTCGCTCTACGTGCCGGCATCCCTCGTGCAGGGCCTCACCTTCGCCGATTCGTACGCGTTCCTCGACGACTGGGCGCTGCAGGCGCTGCGTGCCCTCGGCGTCGAAGCGACCTACCAGCCGCTCAACGACATCGCCTCGCCTCAGGGCAAGATCGGCGGCGCCGCGCAGAAGCGACTCGCCAACGGCGGGGTGCTCCACCACGCGACGCTCTCCTACGACATGGACGGTCAGATGATGACCGAGGTGCTGCGCATCGGCCGCGAGAAGCTGAGCGACAAGGGCACCACGTCGGCGGCCAAGCGCGTCGATCCGCTGCGCCGCCAGACCGGGCTCCCGCGCGAGGCGATCATCGAGAAGCTGATCGAGACGTTCGCGAACCTCTACGGCGCGGTCCCGGGCGAGATCACCGCCGACGAGTACGCCGAGGCCGAAGCACTGGTCGAGTCGAAGTTCGCCACCGACGCGTGGCTGCGTCGGGTGCCGTGAGCGACGAGGCCGCCCCGGGGTCGGTCGAGATCCACCACGGCGACAACCTCGCGGTGGTCGCCGGCTTCGCCGATGCATCCTTCACCCTCATCTACCTCGACCCGCCCTTCAACACCGGGCGGCTGCAGACGAAGTCGATCGAAACCGCCCGCTCGCGCGTCACGTCTCCGTCCGAGTCGGATGCGGCGGCCTCGGAGGCCGCGGAGTCAGCGGTGCTCGCCGGCGCTGCCGACGCGACCGGACTGAGTAGTGGCACGTCCGCCAGCGTGCCGGGGGACTTCCGGCGGGGGTTCCACGGGCGCGAGTACGAGCGGATCACCGGCGACCTGCGGGCGTACGACGACCGGTTCGACGACTACTGGGGCTTCCTCGAGCCGCGGCTCATCGAGGCCTGGCGGCTGCTCGCCGACGACGGCACGCTCTACGTGCACCTCGACTACCGCGAGGCGCACTACGCCAAGGTGCTGATGGACGCACTGTTCGGCAGGGACAAGTTCCTCAACGAGCTCATCTGGGCCTACGACTACGGCGCGAAGACCCGCAAGCGCTGGCCCACCAAGCACGACACGATCCTGGTGTACGTGAAGGATCCGGCGCGGTACTGGTTCGACTCCGACGCCGTCGACCGCGAGCCGTACATGGCACCGGGGCTCGTCACGCCCGAGAAGGCGGAGCGGGGCAAGCTGCCGACCGACGTGTGGTGGCACACCATCGTGCCGACCACCGGCCGCGAGAAGACCGGCTACCCGACGCAGAAGCCGGAGGGGATTCTGCGCCGGATCGTGCAGGCGTCGTCGCGGCGCGGCGACCGGGTGCTCGACTTCTTCGCCGGGAGCGGCACCACGGGCGCCGTGGCCTCGGCGCTCGGCCGCCACGCGGTGCTCGTCGACGCGAATCCCGAGGCTGTCGCGGTGATGACCGCACGGATGCCGCACGCGGTGGTCGCCGGAGCCTAGGGTCGCAGCTCGCGCCACGCGGCGAGGTCGTGCACGGCCACGCCGGCGAATCCCTCGTGGCCTGAGAGGGCGGCAGCGACAGCCGCGGACTGCCGCGCGAGCGCGTCGCGCCCGTCGTCGAAGAACGTGGTGTGCGGCTCGGCCGACGGCACCGTGTCGACGCCGATGCGGAATGGCTTCGCCCGCCGCGCGGCGATCCGCACGGCGGCCTCGGCGTCGGCGAGGATGGCGTCGGCCCGGTCGCGATAGGCGAGGATCGCGACGCCGTCGGCCGCGCGCAGGAGTGCGGTGAAGGCATCCGGATGCTCGCGTGCGAGCCACGCCGGCAGGTCGATGTCGACCTCGATCGGGTCGGCCGCCGCCGACACCGCGCGCACGGTCGCTACGAGGCCGTCGAGGAGTGCGCCCGGGTTGCGCCGCCACTCCGCGGACGCCCAGGGCTCGATGTCGAGGTGCACCCGCGAGAAGAGACCCCCGGTGACGGCCCGCCGGGTCCAGGCGGCAGCGGACGCGGCATCCGTCGCCCACTCGGGCTCGCCTCCGAGGCACGCGACCCGGACGCTCCGGGCGGTGAGAGCCCGCGCCTGCAGGGCGGTCCGTCGGGTGGGCCCCTCCCAGGGCACGCTCGTCCACGCGTCGAGCACCCCGTTGCGCGCGGCGAACGAGGCGAGTTCGGCGGGCGTCGCGGGTGCGGACGCTTCTGTCCACAGCCAGGCCGATCGGGCGAACCAGGGGCTCACCGGATCAGGCTAGCCGCCGCGCGTGACGCGCATGTGACGCGGCGCCACCCCTAGGGTGAAACCCATGCGATTCGGAACCTTCATTCCCCAGGGCTGGCGATTCGACCTCGTGGGCATCGAGCCGGCTGACCACTGGAGGGTGATGGCGACCCTCGCCCAGCGCGCCGACGAAGGGCCGTGGGAGTCGCTGTGGGTGTACGACCACTTCCACACGACTCCGGTGCCGAGCCAGGAGGCCACCCACGAGGCGTGGACGCTCATGGCGGCGTTCGCGGCGTCGACCAGCCGCATCCGTCTCGGTCAGATGTGCACGTGCATGGGCTACCGCAACCCCGCGTACCTCGCGAAGGTGGCCTCGACCGTCGACCACGTCTCGGGCGGGCGCGTCGAGATGGGCATCGGCGGCGGCTGGTACGAGCACGAGTGGCGGGCGTACGGCTACGGGTTCCCGGGCATCCCGGATCGCCTCCGGATGCTGCGCGAGGGCGTCGACATCATGCAGCAGGCGTGGACGACGGGCAGTGCGACCCTCGACGGCGAGTTCTATCAGGTCGACAGCGCGATCGTGCAGCCGCTGCCGGTACAGGACGGCGGCATCCCGATCTGGGTGGCCGGGGGCGGCGAGAAGGTGACGCTGAAGATCGCCGCGACCTACGCGTCGTACACGAACTTCTCGGGGTCGCTCGAAGAGGTCGACCACAAGAGCGCCGTGCTGCGCGGCCACTGCGACGCGATCGGCCGCGACTTCGCCGACATCACCCGCTCGTCGAACTTCAACACCATCGTCGGCGCCACCGAGGCCGAGGCGCGCGACCGCCTGGCAGCGGTGAAGGCGCGGCTGCTGCCGCACGTGGGCCAGGAGCGGGCCGACGGCATCGAGCGCGAGTACCTCGCCTCGCCGGCGTTCGGCACGCCCGAGCAGGTGGCCGAGCGGCTGGCCGAGCGCGAGCGCCACGGCATCACGTACGCGATCCACTACTTCCCCGAGTCGGCGTACGACCTCTCGGGTGTCGACCTCTTCGAGCGCGAGGTCGTCGCCGCGCTCACGTAGGCCGGCGTCGAGCGCACCCGGGCGTCGAGCGGTCCCGGCGAGATGGAGCGCCCACCCGCCCGTCGAGCGCTCGCGCTGATTCGACCGCACCCGGTCGTTGAGCGAGCGCAGCGAGACGAAACGCCCGCCCGTCAGACCAACGCGCGCACGCTCGCGTAGCCGTCGGCATCGATGTCGGGGCGGGATGCCGCCCCGCCGAACACGCGGGTCGTTCCGGAGGCAACGGACCACGACTTCCACCCCGGATCGCCTTCGCGGATGAGCGCGACCGCCGCGCCGTGCACGGCATCGGCGAGCCGGCGTGGCGGCGCGTCACCGGCGATCGCGGTGACGCCTGCGGCGTCGAGGTGGTCGAACCAGAACGGCACGTCGAGGCAGTGCAGCGCCCAGGTGCGGGTGGGGGACGCCCACGAGAACCGGTACACCCAGGTGGGTACGGTCGCCCCGGCCGCAGTGCGCGCCTCGGCGACGCGCACGACGAGCGACCGGAAGACGGCGTCGGTGACGTACCTGCCGATCATCGCGGCGGTGCCCTTGCGCCGCTGGGGGGCGTTGTCGGCGAGATACGCCCGGCGGCGGTCGGTGGGCACCTTGAGCAGCGCGAGCGCGAGACCGGCGGGCACGAGCCGGAGCCGACCGGTGAGCGAGTCGGTCGCCATGGTGAACTCGTCGTCGGTGGCGCCGAGCACGAGGGGTTTGCCCGACCCGACGCCCGACCGCAGCGATGTCATCGTCGGCTCGGCGATGAGATCGCCGTCGATGGCAGGACCCCAAGAGAGCCCTTCGTCGACGAGCGTGGTCATGACGGCCAGCCGATCCTTCGACGCGGGCCGCGCAGCCTCTTCCTGAAGCTCGCGCAGCCGGTCTTCGGGCACTGAGGCGAACCCCTCGCGGGTCGGTGCGACACCCGCGAGGACGGCCAGCTTCGCCGACATCGTGCGGGCCCGCTCCGGCGCGACGCCCGCGATCGCGGCCGACATCGCCCACGCGGACCGGAACAGGTGCTGGGCCGCGGGCATGCCGAGGAGCGTCAGCACGGCGCCACCGCCCGCCGACTGCCCGGCGATCGTCACGCGCTCCGGGTCGCCGCCGAATGCCGAGATGTTCGCCTGCACCCACTCGAGTGCGGCGAGCCAATCGCGCACGCCGCGGTTCGAGGGGGCGCCCTCGATGTGCCCGAACCCGTCGAAGCCGAGCCGGTACGACACGGTGACGGTGACGACGCCGTCGCGGTTGAACGCACGGCCGTCGTACCAGGGGCTCGCGGGCGACCCCGAGACGAAGCCGCCGCCGTGGATGTAGACGAGCACCGGCAGCGCGGCTGCCGCGTCGCCCGGGGCGGGCGTGAAGACGTTCACGTTGAGGGTCGAGTCGCCCGGAACCGACGGCTCGGGGATGAGCGTGATGCCGGTGTCGCCGCGCTGCGGGGTCGGACCGTACTCGACGGCGTCGCGCACGCCCGGCCACGGCGTCACCGGCACCGGAGCGGCGAAGCGCAGCTCGCCGACCGGCGGCTGGGCGAACGGGATGCCGAGGAACGCGGCCGAGGAGCCCGAGGCGAACGGCTCCCCCCGCCAGAGTCCGCGCACGTCGCCGCTCGCGGTCGCGACGACAGGGTGGTCAGGATGCGGCGCCATCGCGCGCACCTCCGTTCGGGCGTGCACCGGTCAGAAGGTCGAAGAGCGCGTCGACGGTGGCAGCCATGTCGACGTCGGGTTCGAGCATCCACTGCACCTGCATGCCGTCGGCGACAGCCTGGAAGATGCGCGCGATCGTCTCGGGCGGCACCGTGTCAGGGATCGCGCCGACGGCCTGCTGCCGGGAGACGGTGGCGGCGAACACCTCGCGCAGCTGGGCGTTTCGGGCCAGGAAGAAGTCGTGTGCGGGGTGCTCGGTGTCGGCGGCGTCGACCGAGAGCCGGGCGAACAGCTGCACGAGCCCGGGCACGTCGGCGTTGTGCCGCACGACGCCGACGTAGCCGCGACGGACGTCGTCGACGGTGGCGGAGGCGGGGGAGTAGGTCGCCTCGTCGAGGCCGGACGACTCGCTGTCGAGCTCGTCGCGCTTTCGGAGGATCTCGGTGAAGAGCTCCTCCTTGCTCTCGAAGTAGTGCAGGAGTCCGGCCTGGCTCAGCCCGACGGCCTCGGCGAGCTGCTTGACGGATGCTCCGCCGTAGCCCTCGCGCGCGATGACCTCGAGGGCGCGCACCAGGATCTCTTCGCGTTTGGCCACGCCCTTGGCGTAGGAACCTCTTCGTGCCATACGGCAAGTAAACCCGAACGATGCTTGATTTCTCAAAACCAAATGACGTATGGTTTTCTCGATCGCTCACAGCCGAGCGTCAGTGAATGCGAGGACATCGACATGACCGACATCTCCACGATCGACGGCGCCCGCGCGGCATCCGTCGCGGACCTCACCCTCGAGGAGAAGGCATCGCTCACGAGCGGTGCGAGCTTCTGGAACACGAAGGCGATCGAGCGCGTCGCGATTCCGGCGCTCATGGTCACCGACGGGCCGCACGGGCTGCGCAAGCAGCGTGAGGGCGGAGACCACCTCGGTCTCGGCGACAGCGTGCCCGCCACCTGCTTCCCGCCGGCGGTCGGACTGGGATCGTCGTGGGACGTCGACCTGATCGAGCGCGTCGGGCGGGCGCTCGGCACCGAGACGTCGATCGAGAACGTCGCGGTGCTGCTCGGCCCGGGCATCAACATCAAGCGCTCGCCGCTGTGCGGCCGCAACTTCGAGTACCTCTCCGAGGACCCGATCGTCTCGGGTGTGCTCGGCGCCGCGATCGTGCGCGGCATCCAGTCGATGGGTGTGGGCACCTCGCTCAAGCACTTCGCCGCGAACAACCAGGAGGCCGACCGCATGCGCGCCTCCAGCGACGTCGACCCGCGGCCGCTGCGCGAGATCTACCTGCGCGGCTTCCAGCGGGTCGTCGAAGACGCCCAGCCGTGGACGGTGATGTGCTCGTACAACCGCATCAACGGCGTCTATGCGTCGGAGGACCCCTGGCTGCTCACCCAGGTGCTCCGCGACGAGTGGGGCTTCGAGGGTCTCGTCGTCTCCGACTGGGGCGCCGTCAACGACCGGGTGACCGGCCTCGCCGCAGGCATGGACCTGGAGATGCCGTCGTCGAACGGGGTGACCGACGCGCAGATCGTCGCGGCCGTCGAGGCCGGCACCCTCGACGAGTCGGTCGTCGATGTCGCCGCCGGACGCGTGCTCGACCTGGTGCGCAAGGCGCAGGCGGGCGCCGGCCTCATCGAGGGCCCGCTCGACGTCGACGCGCACCACGCGCTCGCCCGCGAGGCGGCCGGCAGCTCGATCGTGCTCCTGAAGAACGACGGCGGCGTCCTTCCGCTGGCGAAGGACGCGGGCATCGCGGTCATCGGCGCGTTCGCCGCGAAGGCGCGCTACCAGGGCGCAGGCTCGTCGCTGATCAGCCCCACCCGCCTCGACAACGCGCTCGACGAGATCCGCGCACTCGCCACCGGCGACGTGTCGTATGCGCAGGGCTTCAGCGTCGCGGTCGACGTCTCCGCCGAGGAGACCGCGACGCTGCGCGACGAGGCCGTGGCCGCGGCATCCGTCGCCGAGGTCGCCGTCGTCTTCCTCGGGCTGCCCGCCCGCTTGGAGTCGGAGGGCTATGACCGAGCCGACATCGACCTGCCGGCCGAGCAGCTCGACCTCCTCGATGCCGTGCTCGCGGTGAACCCGAACGTGGTCGTCGTGCTCTCGAACGGCGGCGTCGTCGCGCTGCCGTTCGCCGGTCGCGTCCCCGCGATCCTCGAGGGCTGGCTGCTCGGCCAGGCCGGCGGCGGCGCGACCGCCGACGTGCTCTTCGGCGAGGTCTCCCCGTCGGGCAAGCTCACCGAGACCATTCCGCAGCGCCTCGAGGACACCCCCGCGTACCTCGACTTCCCCGGCGAGTTCTCGCACGTGCGGTACGCGGAGGGCCTGCACGTCGGGTACCGCTGGTACGACTCGCGCCGCATCGACGTCGCCTTCCCGTTCGGGCACGGCCTGTCGTACACGACGTTCGCGTACGGGGATGCCTCTGCTGCGGTCGTCGCGTCGGGCGACATCGCCGTCACCGTGCCGGTCACGAACACCGGCGATCGCGCCGGCCGTGAGGTCGTGCAGGTCTACACCTCGCTCCCGGGCGGCTCGGTGCAGCGGCCGGTGCGCGAACTCAAGGCGTTCGCATCGGTGTCGCTCCATCCGGGCGAGACCGCCGACGTCGTCGTCACGGTGCGTCGCAAGGACCTCGCCTACTGGGACGTGCGCGTCGACGAGTGGGTCGTCGAGGGCGGCGACTACGTCGTCGACGTGGCTGCGTCGAGCCGCGACATCCGCTCGTCGGCGATCGTCGCCGTCGAGGGCGACCCGGTCGTGCTGCCGCTGTCGCGCACGTCGTCGCTCGCCGAGGTGTTCGCCCACCCGATCGCGGGCCCGATTGTGCAGGCCGCGATGGCCGACATGATGGGCGCGATGGGGGGAGCGGCCTCGGTCATGCCCGAGGGCGTCGACATGATGGAGATGATGGGGTCGTTCCCGATCGGGCGACTCGGGATGCTCGCAGGCCTCGCCCCCGCGGGTGACGACGGTCAGGGCGGGATCAGCGCCGAGATGATCGACGGCCTCATCGCGATGGCCAACGCGCCGCAGCAGAGCTGACCGTGGGCAGGAGGGGCTCGCCGTCGCCGGCGGCCCCTCCCGTCGACCCGGGTCGGACGCGGCGTCAGACGGTGTGCGAGATCCAGGCGATCGCGGCGGCCTCGTCGGCCGCCGCGAACACGCGCACGTCGAGCCTGGTGAACGCGGTGAGCATGCCGACCGCGAACGCGAGCCCCTCGTGGTCGGACACGATCGCCAGGCGCCCCCACTCGTGACGGTCGCGCAGGCCGAGTGCCGCATCGCGCAGTGCGACGCCGGGTTCGAATCCGGCCACGTCGTCGATCACCGCGACGACGTCGATCGGACCGCCGGCCCGTGCCGCCTCGGCGATGCGGGTCTCGACGACGTCGCGGTACTCGTCGACGGTCACCTCGCCTCCGACGCGGAAGCCGACGGCGCCCGAGGGCAGGTCCGGGATCTCGGTGAGCATGCGCTCAGCGTAGGCGGCGTGCCGTCGACCGGGCAACGGCGGCGGGCCGGGTCATCGTGATCAGCTCCGCAGGAACGCCAGCAGCGCCTCGTTGACCTCGGCGCCGTGCGTCCAGAGCAGCCCGTGCGGGGCGCCCTCGATCTCGACGTAGGTGGCATCCGGGAGCAGTTGCTTGAACCGCCGCGCGGTCGCGTCGATGGGCAGGATGTTGTCGGCGGTGCCGTGGAGGATCAGGGCCGGCACGTCGATCTGCGGGATGTCTGCGCGGAAGTCGGTCGGCCACGTCAGCGGCGCCGCGGCGATCGCGGTGTTGCCCGCCCGCGTCGCCGTCTGCACGCTCGCGTCGACGGCCTCCTGCGAGATCCGCGAGCCGAGTGTGTCGTCGAGGTTGTAGAAGTCGCGGAAGAACCCCGCGATGAACGCGTACCGGTCCTCGCGGACGGTGGCGGCGATCCCGTCGAAGAACTCCTGGGGCCCGGCGCCGTCGGGGTTGTCGTCGGTCTTCAGCAGATAGGGCTCGAGCGAGCCGAGGAAGGCGGCCTTCGCAACGCGCGCGCTGCCGTAGCGCGACAGGTAGCGCGCGACCTCGCCGGTGCCCATCGAGAAGCCCACGAGCACCGCCTCGCGCAGGTCGAGGTCTTCCATGAGCGCGTGCAGGTCGGCCGCGAACGTGTCGTAGTCGGACCCTGTTCCGGTCTTGGTCGACGCACCGAACCCGCGGCGGTCATAGGCGATGACGCGGTACCCCGCATCGAGCAGAGCGGCCTGCTGCTTGCCCCATGACTCGCCGTCGAGGGGGAAGCCGTGGATCAGCACGACCGGCTGCCCCGACCCCTGGTCGGTGTAGTAGAGCTCGACGTCGACCGAGTTCTCGGTCGCCACGGTGATGTAGGCCACGCTCGTTCCTTCCGGGCCGAGGACGGATGCCGCGGTCCCGCGTACGACGCTAGGCCGCGGTATCCGTCAACGAAAGGCCTTGACGCGGAGCACCCGATGAACTTCCCGGGTCGCCGTGGTTCGGCCCGGGCGGTGACTGCGGGTCAGTCGCGGGCGGCGCCGGCGGACGGGGTGACGGTGAAGATCGTCGGGACGGCGAAGCCGCGCTCGGCGAACGCCGCGATCGCGGCATCCGTCACCGCGGCGACGTCGGCGTGCTCGACCAGGGCGATCGCAGCACCGCCGAAGCCCCCGCCGGTCATGCGCGCACCGAGGGCGCCGGCGGCCAGTGCCGCATCGACGGCGGTGTCGAGCTCGGGAACCGAGATCTCGAAGTCGTCGCGCATCGACACGTGGGAGGCCACCAGCAGGTCGCCGATGGCGCGCGGGCCCGTCTCGCGCAGCGCCTGCACGGTGTCGAGCACGCGCTGGTTCTCGGTCACGATGTGGCGGGCGCGACGGAAGGTGACCTCGTCGACGAGCTCGGCGAGTCGGGGCAGATCGGCCTCGGAGACGTCGCGCAGAGCCGGCACGCCGAACGCGGCGGCCGCGCGCTCGCACGCGGCCCGGCGCTCGCGGTAGCCACCGGTCGAGTGCGCGTGCTTGACGTTGGTGTCGATCACGACGAGGTCGAGACCGGCCGCCGTGAACCCGAGGTCGACGGTCTGGGTCTCGAGCGAGCGGCAGTCGAGGAAGATCGCCGCATCGGGCTGACCGAGCATCGAAGCCATCTGGTCCATGATCCCGGTCGGGGCGCCGACCGCCTCGTTCTCGGCACGACGGCCGGCCTGGGCGAGCGTGACGCGGTCGAGTCCCAGCTGCCACAGGTCGTTGAGGGCCGACGCGGTCGCGCCCTCGATCGCGGCCGACGACGACAGGCCCGCGCCCACGGGAACGTCGGAGGCGAAGGCGAGCTCGACACCGGGGACGTCGCGGGGATCGCGGCGGGCGGCATCCAGCAATGCCCAGGCGATGCCGAGCGGGTACCGGGCCCACTCGGTGACCTCGTCGCGGCGGGCGGGGAAGAGCGCGCTCAGATCGGAGAGGGGGGCCTCGACGGCGTCGCCGTCGAACGTCGAGATGACGATCGCGGTGGCGTCTTCGCGCAGACGCGCGGCCACATGGGTGCGGTGCTCGATCGCGAACGGCAGCACGAAGCCGTCGTTGTAGTCGGTGTGCTCGCCGATGAGGTTCGCGCGGCCGGGAGCCGACCACGTGCCGGCGGGCTCGCCGCCGAAGGTCGCGGTGAACAGCTCGGTCGCGGCGGTGCGAGCGGGGGCGGCGGGAAGGGTCATTCGGTCACCTCGGGGATGGACTGGACTGCCGCGCGCAGACGTTCTGCGGCGGCCTCGGGGGGGACGTCGCCGATCCAGGCGCCCATGGCGGCCTCCGATCCGGCGAGGAACTTGAGCTTGTCGGCGGCGCGGCGCGGGCTCGTGAGCTGCAGGTGCAGGCGCGCGACGTCGCGGCCGCGGCGCACCGGCGCCTGGTGCCACGCGGCGATGTACGGCGTGGGCGTGTCGTAGAGCGCGTCGATGCCGCGGAGCAGCCGCAGGTAGAGCGGGGCGAGCTCGTCGCGCTCGGCGTCGGTGGTCTCGGCGAAGTCGGGCACGTGGCGGTGGGGCAGGAGGTGCACCTCGAGCGGCCAGCGCGCCGCGAACGGCACGAAGGCGGTCCAGTGCTCGCCGGTGAGGATGACGCGGTCGGAGGAGCGCTCGTGCTGGAGGATGCGCTCGAACAGGTCGTCGCCCTCGCGCTCGATCGAGCGGAGCAGGCTCGTCGTGCGCGGCGTCACGTACGGGTAGGCGTAGATCTGCCCGTGCGGGTGGGGGAGGGTGACCCCGATGGCCTCGCCGCGGTTCTCGAACGGGAAGACCTGCTCGATGCCGGGGAGCGCCGACAGCGCGGCGGTGCGGTCCGCCCACGCCTCGATGACGGTGCGGGCGCGGGTGCGCGACTGGGTGCCGAACGATCCGGCGTGCTCGGGGCTGAAGCACACGACCTCGCAGCGCCCGACGCTCGTGCGGGTGCGGCCGAGGCCGGGCGCGTCGAGGTCGTCGAGGCCTCGAGGGGCGTCGTCGGCCGCGGGCGCGTCGCCGTGGGCGACGGCGAGGGCCGGGCCGAAGGAGGGGCTCTTGTTCTCGAAGACGGCGACGTCGTAGCGGCTCGGGATCTCGCTCGGGTTCGCGGGTGTCTGCGGGGCGAGCGGGTCGAACTCGGCGGGCGGCATGAAGGCGCGGTTCTGGCGGGCTGCCGCGACCGAGATCCAGTCGCCGGTGAGCACGTCGCGGCGCATGGTCGCGGTCGCCGGGCGCGGGTCGAGGGTGCGGGCGTCGGCAGCGCGCTCGGCGCCGAGCGTCGTGCCGGGGTCGTCGAAGTAGATGAGCTCGCGGCCGTCGTCGAGGCGCGTGGCGCGCTTGACGACGCCGCCTCCGAGGGTGACGGGGGTGTGGTCGGCGACGCCGGCCGGGCCTGCGGCGTCGGTGGGGGCGACTGCGGCGTCGGTGGGGGCGGACTCGAACTCCGGAATGTTCACGTCAACACGGTAGCAATCACGCGTGGTAACGTCAACATCGACCGGATCAGTGGAGTTCTGCCCGCGGCCGGCAGCGACCAGACGGGGGTGCGCATGCAGCGACGGGTGTCGATGGCCGATGTCGCGGCCCTCGCAGGGGTGTCGGGGCAGACCGTGTCGCGGGTCGTCAACGACAGCCCGCGCGTCGATCCGGCGACCCGCGCCCGCGTGGAGGTGGCCATGGCCGACCTCGGATACCGGCCGCATCGTGCTGCTCGGGCGCTGCGCACCGGCCGCACCCAGACCCTCGGGCTCGTCGTGTCGACGCTCGAGACGGTCGGGAACTTTCGGATGCTGCAGGCCGTGACCGCCGCCGCCACCGCGCGCGGCTTCGCCGTGACCATCGTCACCGTTGGCGCCGCCGGAGAGCTCGAGGACGCCTTCGAGCGCCTCCGCGACCAGGGCGTCGACGGCGCGGTCGTGCTCAACGAGGCGACCGCGATCGCCCGGGGTTCGACGCTCCCCGCCGATCTGCGGCTGGTGGTCGTCGACTCGGCGCCCGACGGCCGGGTCTCGATCGTGCAGTCCGACCATGCCGCGGGTGCCCGGGCGGCGACCGGGCATCTGCTCGCCCTCGGCCACGCGACGGTGCACCACCTCGCCGGGCCCGACGGCTCGTTCGCCGCCTCCGAGCGCGAGCGGGGCTGGCGCGAGGCGCTCATCGCGGCGGGCGCACCCGTCGCCGAGCCCGTGCGCGGCGACTGGTCATCGGCGTCGGGCCATGTCGCGGCATCCGCGTTCGACGCCGATGTCACCGCGGTGTTCGCCGCGAACGACCAGTCGGCCCTCGGACTGCTGCGCGGACTCGCCGAGTCCGGCCGCGACGTGCCGGGCGACGTGAGCGTGGTGGGCTTCGACGACGTCGCGGACGCCGCCGACTATCGGCCCCCCCTCACCACCGTGCGACAGCGGTTCGACGTGCTCGGGGAGCGTGCGGTGGCGACGCTGGTCGATGGCCTCGACGACGCGCGCGGCCAGGTCGACGAGGCGGTGCCGACGCAGCTCGTCGTGCGGGCGAGCACCGCTTCGCCGACGCGCTGAGTGCGGATGCCAGGAGGCATCCGCACTCAGGCGCGTGCGCGGGTCAGCCGGCGTTGCGGCGCGCGGCCCAGCCGGTCTCGACCATCTCGTCGACCGTGTAGCGCATCTGCCAGTCGAGGTCGCGGGCCGCGAGCTCGCCGGTGGCGACGATGCGGTCGGGGTCGCCCGGGCGGCGGGGCGACACCTCGGGCGTGAAGTCGATGCCGGTGACCCGAGCCATCGCGTCCATGATCTGCTTCACCGACAGGCCGTTCTGCGAACCGAGGTTGTAGGCGGCCTCCACCGGCTCGCCGTCGGCGAGACGCTGGGCGGCGATGACGTGGGCGGCCGCGATGTCGGCCACGTGCACATAGTCGCGCACGTTCGTGCCGTCGGGGGTGTCGTAGTCGTCGCCGAAGATCTTCGGGGTGCGCCCGTCGAGGAGCGCCTCGAACACGAGCGGGAACAGGTTGTGCGGGCTGGTGTCGTACACCGACGGGTCGCCCGAGCCGACGACGTTGAAGTACCGGAGCGACGTGTGGCGCAGCGGCGCATCCGTCTCCGCCGTCGCGACGCCCTGATCGCGGATCAGCCACTCGCCGATCAGCTTCGACTCGCCGTACGGCGAAGCCGGGCGCTTGGGGAGGTCTTCGGTCACGAGCGGCACGTCGGGCGTTCCGTATACGGCGGCGCTCGACGAGAACACCAGGTTCGTCACGCCCGCGGCCGCCATCGACTCGAGGAGCACGCGCGTGCCCTCGACGTTCTGCGCGTAGGTGTGGAGCGGGCGCTTGACCGACACTCCCGCGTACTTGTAGCCGGCGAGGTGGATGACGCCTTCGACGCCGTTGTCGCGCAGCGCGCCCTCGACGGCTTCGCGGTCGAGGATCGACGCGCGCACGAACGGCACGCCCTCGGGAACGAACGACTCGTGCCCGCTCGAGAGGTCGTCGATGACGACGGGCGCGAGGCCCGCTTCGGCGAGAGCGCGGACGACGTGGGCGCCGATGTAGCCGGCACCTCCGGTGACGAGCCAGGACATGGTTCTCCTCGGGGTGTGACGGTGGGGGAGGCCGCATGCGCGGTCGGGTCCATTGTGCACGCTCGCGAGGTGCGGTGCCGAACCGCGGTCGGCCGGGTGCGTCGCGCGCTCGCGCCCGGAGTGCGACGCCGCCGGTGTCAGTCCGCCGACGCGGCCCAGCGGGCGGCCTGCCGGATGAGCGTGCGCAGCGTGGGCGACTCGTACGCCCGAGCGTCGTGCCCGAACGCCGAGACCACGGCGCGCACCGGCTGCTCGCGCGCCCACACGATCGGGTGGCTCACGCCGTCGATCTCGTGCTTCACGAGCACCACTGCGCCGGGGTCGACGACGAGGTCGCTGTAGAGCTCGTCGAACAGCTCGATCGTCTCGAGACCCGCCGTGACCGGATGCGTCGCGTCGGCGACCGGAATCGTCGCCGGACCGATGGGCGGATGCCACGAGGTGCCGGCTGTCCACTCCCCGCCGATCGCCTCGCGATACTGCGGGTAGTCGCGCAGCGACGCGGTGGCGGCGTGGAGGGCGAGGATGCCGATGCCGGCGTCGAGCGCCCGGGCGAGGCCTGCCGACGCCGCGGCGTCGCGGTACGGCACGGGGTCGGCCGTGCCCTCGGGCGCGTTGCGCCAGGGGTCGCCGGCGGCGACGACGAGCAGGTCGACGTCGTCGAGGTGCGCGAGCGCGTGGTCGACGTCGTCGTCGACGGTGACGTCGAACCCGTCGGCGCGCAGGATCTCGTCAGCGGCGGCGGCGGTCTCGGCGAACGGATGCCACGGGTCGGCGTACCGCCCGGTGCCGACGGCGATCAGCGCGTGCAGGGCCTTCGACGGCATGATGTCTCCTCGGGGATCACCGGCAGGATAGCGCTTTCCCACATTATCCGCGACAATGGACGGATGCCGCACACGGTCGTGATCGCACCCGACAGCTTCAAGGGGTCGATCCCCGCCGCCGCCGCAGCCGCCGCTCTGTCAGCAGGATGGCACGACGAGCGCCCCGACGACGAGATCCGCCTCCTCCCGATGGCCGACGGCGGAGAGGGCACGCTCGACGCGTTCGCCGCCGCCGTGCCCGGAGCTGTGCGGATGGCGGTCGCCGTGACGGGCCCCGAGGGCACGCCGGTCGAGGCATCCTGGCTGCTCCTGCCGCCGACGCCCGATGCGCCCGCGGGCACCGGTGTGGTCGAACTCGCGTCGACGAGCGGGATCGAGCTGCTCGGCACGCCGCCGCGGCTGCGCGCGCTCGATGCCGACACCCGCGGCTTCGGCGAGACCGTCGCCGCCGCCCTCGCCCACGGCGTGAGCCGGCTCGTGCTCGGGATCGGGTCGAGCGCCTCGACCGACGGAGGGGTCGGGATGCTCCGCGCACTCGGTGCGACCTTCATCGGCGCCGACGGCGAGCCGATCGCACCCGGAGGACGCGGCCTCGATCGCGTCGTCGCCGCCGACCTCGGCGGACTGCCGCCGCTTCCCGCAGGCGGCGTGCAGGTGCTGAGCGACGTCACCAATCCGCTCCTCGGACGCCGCGGAGCGGCCGCGGTGTTCGGCCCGCAGAAGGGGGCGACCGAAGCCGACGTCGAGCGGCTCGACGCGGGGCTTGCGCGATTCGCCGCCGTCGTCGGCGCCGACCGCGCGGACCCCGCCACCCCCGGCGCGGGAGCCGCCGGCGGCACCGGCTTCGGGCTCCTGGCCTGGGGCGCCGCGCTCGTGCCCGGTTCGACCGCGGTCGCCGAGCTCATCGGGCTGCGCGGCGCCGTGGCCGACGCATCCGTCGCCGTCACGGGCGAGGGCTCGTTCGACGGCCAGTCGGCCGCGGGCAAGGTGCCCGCCCACGTCGCTGCCCTCGCCGCGGAGGCGGGGGTGCCGGTGGGGCTCGTCGCGGGGCGGATCGCCGACGATGCCGACGTGTCGGCCTTCGGGGCGACGGCATCGCTCACCGCGCTGTCGGGATCGTCCGACGCGGCGATGGGCGAACCGGCGCGCTGGCTCCGTGCCGCCGGCGCCGCCCTCGCGCGCGAACTCGGCTGAGGGCGCGGCGGGCGCGTTTCGTCTCGCTGCGCTCGCTCAACGACCGGTGTTGGGTCGGGGGCGTTTCGTCTCGCTGCGCTCGCTCAACGACCGGTGTTGGGATGGGGCGTTTCGTGTCGCTGCGCTCGCTCAACGACCGGGGATCGCTGCGCTCGCTCAACGACCGGGGATCGCTGCGCTCGCTCAACGACCGGGGATCGCTGCGCTCGCTCAACGGCCGGGATGGTGTCGGTCGTTGAGCGAGGAGCGCAGCGACGAGACGAAACGCGGTGGCGTTGCCCCGCGGAACGACCCGCCTACGGGACCTGGAGCACGCCGTTGCGGCGGTGGGGCAGTGCAGCGAGCGACGCGTCGCGCAGCTCGGCCGGGAGCAGGCGCTCGGGGGCGTCCTGATAGGTGACAGGCCGGAGGAACCGGCGGATCGCGGTCGCGCCGACCGACGTGTGCAGCGAGGTCGTCGCGGGCCACGGGCCGCCGTGGTGCTGCGACCACGTCACGGCGACACCGGTCGGCCAGCCTGCGAACAGCACGCGGCCGGCGATGCGCTCGAGCACCGCGAGCACCTCGTCGACGTCGTCCGTGTCCTCGGAGTGCAGCGTCGCGGTGAGCGAGCCGGGCACCGCGCGCAGCGCGGCGAGCAGCTCATCCTGCGAGGAGTAGGCGACGAGCAGGGTCACCGGGCCGAAGCACTCCTCGAGGAGCACCTCGGGGCGCGCGGCGACGGCCGCGGCATCCGTCGCCAGCACCACCGGCTGTGCGGAACCGGGCTCGGCGGGGAGGCCCTGCGCGACGACCGAGACCGACGGGTCGGACTCGAGGTGCGCGATCCCCGACGGGAACGCGTCGGTGATGCGATCGGTGAGGAGCGGACCGCCCGCGGCTGCGGCGGTGAAACCGGCTACGAGGCTCTCGAAGCCGCCGCCGGCCGGGACGAACACGACTCCCGGCTTGGTGCAGAACTGACCCACGCCGAGGGTGAACGAGCCGGTGAGACCCTGCGCGAGCGCCTCACCCCGCGCCGCGAGGGCGGCCGGGGTGATGACGACCGGATTCACCGAGCCGAGCTCGCCGTAGAACGGGATGGGATCGGGTCGACCGGATGCCAGGTCGAACAGCGCGCGACCCCCGCCGAGCGAGCCGGTGAACCCCGCCGCCTGGATGACCGGGTGCTGCACGAGGGCGTTGCCCGCTTCGCGGCCGGTGACCAGCGCGAGCGAGCCCTCGGGTGCGCCGGCCTCGACGAGCGCCGCCGCCACGATCGACGCGGTGCGCTCCGACAGACGCGGGTGGCCCGAGTGGGCCTTGACGATGACCGGGTTGCCCGACGCGAGGGCCGACGCGGTGTCGCCTCCCGCTACCGAGAACGCGAACGGGAAGTTCGACGCCGAGAACACGGCGACCGGGCCGACACCGGTGAGCATGCGACGCAGCTCGGGGCGCGGGGGCGCGGCCGAAGTGTCGGCGTCATCGACGGTCAGCTCGAGGTACGAGCCCTCTTCGACGACCGTGGCGAACAGGCGCAGCTGGCCCGTCGTCCGTCCGACCTCGCCGCGCAGGCGGGTCTCGCCCAGGCGCGTCTCCTCGTCGGCGATCGCGACGAGCTCGTCGATGTTCGCGTCGAGGGCGGCCGCGGCCGCGCGCAGCCACGCGGCCCGGGTCGAGGCATCCGCCGCCCGCCAGACCGGCGCGGCAGCAGCCGCGGCCAGCGCGAGTGCGTCGAGCTCTTCGACGGTGGTGGTCTCGGTCGTCGTGGTGGTCATGGTTGGTCCTTTCGTCACGGGTTCGTTCCCCTGTCGCGGTCTACGTGGCTCAGATGCGATCTGCGACAGGCGAACGACGAGGTCAGGTGAAGCGGATGCCGAGGCCGGGGTGGTCGACCTCGGTGAGGGCGGCGCCCGAGATGGCCACCGGAGACGGATCGGCCAGTGCGCCGAGAGTGCCGAAGCCGGCATCCTCCACGTCTTCGGCCATCGGCTCGGCGACGCCGTCGGGGGTGCGGAGGGTCAGGGCGAGCTGGCCCGACAGCTCGGGGAGCAGGTGCGGGTGGAAAGCGGCGCCGTACTCGGCAGCGATCGCCGCGATGGCGAGGAACGGGGTGATGCCGCCCACACGCACGACGTTCGGCTGCACGATCTGCGCGGCGCCGGTGCGGAGGAAGTCGTCGAACCGGTACACGTTGTGCAGGTTCTCGCCGACCGCGATCGGGATGCCGCTCGACGCGCGCAGCCGCGCGGCCAGCTCGATGTGCCCGTGCAGGTCGTCCGCGCGCAGCGGCTCCTCGATCCACGCTGGGTCGACCGCGGCGAGCACCTCGAGGCTGCGGGTCGCGCGATCGAGGTCCCACCGCTGATTGGCGTCGATCATCAGCGCGCGGTCGGGGCCGAGCACCTCGCGGACCGCCTGCATCCGCTCGAGGTCCTCGGCGACGTCGGGTTTGCCGACCTTCACCTTCACCGCGTCGAAACCGGCGTCGACCCAGCGCTGCACCTGCGCGACGAGCTCGTCCTGCGTGTAGTGCAGGTTCACGCCCGAGCCGTAGGCGCGCACGCTCTCGCGGGTGCGACCCAGCCACTGCGACACCGACCTGCCGTCGGCGCGGGCCGCGGCATCCCACAGCGCGAGATCGAGGCCCGCCTGCGCGATCGTCGTGATCCCGCCACCGCCGGCCTCGTGCAGGTGCTGCCAGAGCTCCCGCCAGATCTCGCCCGGCTCGGCCGAGCGGCCGATCGCGAACGCCGTGATGTCGTTCGCGAGCAGGGCGTGCACGGCCTCGGCGCCGATCTGCGGCGTCCACGAGAAGCCCCAGCCCTCGGCGCCGTCGGAGCGCACCACGTGCGTCGCGATCACGCCGACCGACGTGACATCCGCGGCCCACGGGCGCGTCAGCGGCACCCGCACGAGGCGGGTGACGAACGCGGCGATCGTCGCCCCGCCGGGTGCGGGGGCGGCGGCATCCGACAGCAGCGGGCTCGTCACAGCAGCGCTCGTCCCGCCTCGAGGATCTCGCCGAGGCGCGCCTCCTGCGCCGGCGTCGGGTCGACCAGCGGCGCACGCACCGAGCCGACCGGGAGTCCGCCCAGGCGCAGGCCCGCTTTGATCAGCGAGACGCCGAACCCGGGGGTCTCGTCGCGGAGCTTCACCAGCGGTGAGTAGAACCCGTCGAGCAGGGCGCCGCGGCGGACTTCGTCGCCGTCGACGTAGGCGCGGTAGTACGCGTTCGCCACCTCGGGGATCATCGCGAACGCGGCCGACGAGTACAGCGGGATTCCGATGCCGCGGTATGCACCCTGCGTGAGCTCGGCCGTCAGCAGTCCGTTGAAGAACGCGAAGTCGTCGCGGCCGGCGTCGGCGACGGCGCGCACGATCTGCTGCGCGACACCGACGTCGCCCACGCCGTCCTTGAAGCCCACGACCTTCGGGTTCTGCGCGAGACGGCGGACCGAGTCGACCGAGTACTGCGCGTTGCCGCGGTGGTAGATGACGACGGGGAGGTCGGATGCCGCGGCCACGGCCTCGACGTAGGCGACGAGCCCGGCCTGAGGCCCGCCCACCAGGTACGGCGGCAGCACCAGCAGGGCGTCGGCGCCGGCATCCGCCGCCGACTTCGCGAGCGCCGTCGCGTGGCCGAGGGGGCCGCCGGTGCCGGCGACGACCGGCACGCGACCGCCGACGGTCTCTGCCGCGATCTTCACGACGTGGGCTGCTTCGTCGGCGGACAGCGCGTGGAATTCGCCGGTGCCGCACGCAGGGAAGACGCCGCCGGGGGAGTGCTCGAGGGCGGTGGCGACGTGGGTGCGCAGCAGGTCGTCGTCGATCCGGCCGTCGGTGTCGAAGGGGGTGACGGGGAAGAAGAGGATGCCGTCGAAGTTCACGCCAGCACGTCCTTTCGGGTGGGTTCGGTGCGGTCTGCGGTTGCGCCGGTCGGCGGGGCCGGCTCGTCCTCGCCGAGTTCGCCGCGCCAGGTGCGGGTGGGGCGCCAGCCGAGCAGGCGCGCCGCCTTGGCGTTCGAGAAGGCCGGCGCGGTGCCGGTGAGGTGGGCGGCGAGCCGCTCGGAGCCGGGGACGAACTGGGGCAGCAGCTCGGCCAGCGGGCGGCGGGCGAGCGCGTCGTCGGCGCTCACGAAGAAGGTCTCGGCATTGGGGATGTCGGGCAGGGCGTCGAGCAGCGCGTCGATGAACGTCGCGACATCCCGCGCGTCGACGTAGTTGAACAGCGCCGGGGCGGACAGCGCCGGGTCGTCGAGCCGCTCGATCACGGTGTGGCCCTGCTGCGTGGGTGCGCCGCTCCACTCCTCGGGGGCGATCACGTAGCACGGTCGGAACGCCGCGAACCGGGTGGCATCACCCGTCTGGCGGGAGAACATCGCGAGGCTCTGCTCGACGAGGTGCTTCGAGAGGGCATACGCGTTCCACGGCTTCGGCGTCGTGTCCTCGTCGAGCGGGAACCGCTCGGGCAGCCAGCCGGCCGGCGCGTTGTAGCCGAGCACCGTCGGGCTGGATGCCGCGACGATCTTCGGGATGCCGGCGGCCACGCCCGCGCCGATCGTGTTGACGGCGAGGGCTGCGTTCGTGCGGAGGATCACGTCCTCCGGCGCGCTGAACGGCACGGCGATCGCGGCGAGGTGGATGAGCGCGTCGGCTCGCGCCCCGGCGATGGCCGCGGACGCGGCATCCGCATCGGTGAGATCGACGGCGACCTGGGCGACGCCGTCGAGTTCGGCGGCATCCGACACCGCGCGGTCGAGCGACACGATCTCGTGCCCCGCCGCGGCGAGGCCGCCGACGAGGCTGCGCCCGAGCCGCCCGGCTCCGCCGGTGACGACGATGCGGCTCATGCGCGGGCCCGCGCCGCCGCATCCTCGACGAGGAAGCGCACGCCGAGGTCGGCGACCTCGACGGGCTGCCCGGTCTCGAGGGAGCGGTTGCCGGCGATGCCGGTGGCGATGGAGCGCACGCCGTCGCGCCAGTCCGCGGCGCGGGCGAGCGGATCGGACGGGTCTGCGCCTTCGAACACGTCGGCGAGGAGCAGCGCGTCGCCGCCCCCGTGTCCGCCTGCCTGGTTGATGATCGGGACCTCGTATGCCGCTTCCCAGTGGCGCTGCACGAGGAGGCGTTCGCCCTCGGGGCGGAGGGATCCGGTGGTGCCGGCATCGGTCGCCGACGGGTCGAGGACGGGGTGGAGGCCCTCATCGGCGAGCACGGCGCCGCGTTCGACGACATCGAGTTCGGCGCGGCCCTCGGTGCCGTTGACGGCGACCCGGTACCCCTCCCACGGGGCGTGGGCGTTCAGCGAGTAGCTGAGGGTGGCGCCGGAGAGGTAGTCGACGACGAGGGCGAGGTTGTCTTCGATGGTGATGCCGTCGCTGAACACGTCGAGGTCGCGACGGTACCCGTCGTGCTGCTCGGCCTGGAGATACAGGGCGTTCAGTCGCTCGTCCTGCCGAAGGTCGAGCTCGAACGCGTCGGCACCGTCGTGGGTGCCCCGGTCGGGGCGGTTCACGATGCCGCGGGACTCGGCGTTGTCGGCGCCGTAGAACTTCAGGCCGCCGGATGCGTACACGCGGCGGGGGGCGGAGCGGATCCACCAGTTCACGAGGTCGAAGTGGTGGGACGACTTGTGTACCAGCAGGCCGCCGGAGTTCTGCTTCTCGCGGTGCCAGCGGCGGAAGTAGTCGGCGCCGTGCTTGGTGTCGAGCATCCACGAGAAGTCGATCGACGTGACGGTGCCGATGGTGCCGTCCTGGATCACCTGACGCAGCGCCGAGTTGCGCGGCGAGTACCGGTAGTTGAACGTGATGACGACCTCGCGACCGGTGCGATCGATCGCCTCCTCGATCGCCGCCGCGGACGGGCCGTCGATCGTGAGGGGCTTCTCGACCACGACGTCGGCTCCGGCGTCGAGCGACCGCACGATGAGGGACGCGTGCAGGTCGTCACGGGCGCAGATGATCACCCGGTCGACCTGCTGCTCGGCGATCATCCGCTCCAGGTCGTAGGGCGCGTACACGGCCGGCGCCGTGTGGCCGGCGGCCTCGACCACATCGACGTAGTACTGCGCGCGGACCGGGTTCGGCTCGCAGATCGCGACCAGGCTCGCACGGTCGGCATACGTGCGCACGATGGCGTCGACGTACATCTGGGCGCGGTGACCCGCTCCGACGAGGGCGTAGCGACGGGTACTCATCTCACTCCTTCAGGAAACGTTTTCTCAGCGTACCATGTCGCGGTGGAGGGTGGGCCTGGGGGTACTGAACGGCGTCGAGGCAGGACGGCATCGGCGCCTGGGTCGGCGAGGATGCCTGTCTCGGCGGTGAGCGCGGGTGCGAGTGCGCGTGCGGGTCAGGCGGGAGGGGGCCCGCTGGTGCCGCGCACGATGAGCTCGGGCGTGAGCGAGAGGGCGGGCGCGGCGGCGGTGCCGTCGAGCTGTCCGCGCATCCGCTCCCACGCCTGGACGCCGATCTCTTCGGCGGGCACGCGCGCCGTGGTGAGCGGGGGCGTGGTGTACCGGGCGAACGGGATGTCGTCGAAGCCGACGATCGACAGGTCTGCGGGCACGCGACGGCCGCGATCCTGCACGGCGCTGAGGAGCCCCATCGCCACGAGGTCGTTGAACGCGAGGGCCGCGGTCGCCTGCGAGGCCAGTACCGCGTCGGCGGCCGCCGCGCCGGCGTCGAAGTCGACGCCGCACGCGATCTCATTGACCTCGACGTCGGGATGTTGCGCGCGGAAGGCCTCGATCGCCTCGAGTCGCGCGGCGTTCGCGACGCTGCGCTCGATGCCGGCGAGGAAGACGATGCGGCGATGGCCGAGCGCGCGAAGGTGCTCGAGTTCGGCGCCGAGCGCGCCGCGGTAGTCGGCGCGCACCGTCGGCGCGTCGCCCGCCGAGCGGTTGATCAGCACGACGGGTCGGAGGCCGCCGATGAGTCGATCGAGTTCGTCCTGCGCGAGGCGCGGCGAGCACAGGATCACGCCGTCGGTGCGGCGCCGCGTCGCCGTGGCGAGCACGCGCTCCTCGTCGACGGACTCGGCGGAGTCGGCGACGAGCACGTGGTACTCGTCGGCCGCGGCAGCTCGGCTGACGCCGCGGAGGATCGCCTGGAACGTGGGGTTCGCGAGGTCGGGCACGACGACGGCGACGGTCTGCGTGCGTCCGAGCACCAGGCTGCGGGCGACGGGGCTCGCCGAGTACTGCAGCTCGGCCGCGGCATCCTGCACGCGCACGACCAGCTCGGGGTCGACAGTCGGGTTGCCGTTGAGCGCGCGCGACACCGTCGACAGCGACACTCCGGCCTTCGCGGCGACGTCGGAGATTGTGACGCCCTTGGGCTGCCGGGCCATGGGACTCCTCTCGGCTGCCGTCAGTGTAGCCGCCGAGGAATCGCTTCCTCGGATCGTGCCCGCGGTCAGATGCGGGGCGGTGTGCTTCCGCGCACGATGACCTCGAGCGGGAGCGGCGGCTGCGCGGCATCCCAATCCTCATCGACGACAGCGTGCAGCGCGCGGTAGCCCAGCTCCTCGAGCGGGACCCGCACGGTGGTGAGGCCGGGGCGGATGTCGCGGCCGGTGGAGATGTCGTCGAAGCCGGCGACGGCGATGTCGCCGCCGACCTGGCGACCGGCGTCGCGGATCGCCGACATGATGCCGATCGCCACGACGTCGCTGACACCGAAGATGAGGGTGCCTTCGTCGAGCCCGCGGGCGAGGATGCCGGTGCCGATCTCGTAGCCCGCGTCTCGGGTGAAGCCGCCGCGCACCACCTCGTCGATGACGCCGCCCCCACCGGTGAAGCCCTCGGTGAATCCGGCGACACGGTCGTCGGACGTGCGGATGCCGACGGCTGCGGCGACCACGACGGCCCGACGGTAGCCGAGGGTCGCGAGGTCCGCGCCGAGTGCGGCGGCGCCGACGTGGTTGTCGACCGGGACCGAGCGGATGTCGCCGGCGACGCGGCCCAGCGCCACCACGCGGCCGCCGGTCGCCGAGAACGCGTCGAGCTCGTCGCGGAGCCCGGCGGCGTCGTTCTCGTCGGTGCGGGATGCCGCGAGGATGAGGCCGCGTGGGCGCTGTCCGCGCAGGGCCCGCACCAGTCGGACCTCCCGCTGGGGGTCGCGCTCGGTGATCGCGATGGTGACGACCAGGCCCAGCTCGTCGGCGCCGCGGGCGACGCCCGACGCGAGCTGGCCGAAGTAGGGGTCGGCGATGTCGGCGACGAGGAGGGCGACGATGGCGGCGGTGCCGCGCGCCGTCGCCTGCGCCGACAGGTTCGCGGTGTAGCCGAGCATGTCGGCGGCGGCCTGCACCTTCTCGCGGTAGCTCTCGGCGACCTTGCGCGTCGATCCGTTGAGCACGCGGGAGGCGGTCGCGAGCGACACCCCGGCCTCGCGGGCGACGTCGTGCAGGGTGGCGGCGCCCCGGGCAGGCGGCGTGGACTGGCTCACAGGGCTGAGTCTAGGCCCTGGCCGATCGCGGCCGCATAGACTAGCAAACGCTTTCCGCGTGCAGATGCGCGGTCGAAGGGATCGGTGCGCGGTGCACGGTGCGGAGATCGACGAGACGTCCGGGTCGGAACCGGTGCGGATGCTCCAGCCCGCGAGCGTGGAGCTGCTCGCCGGTGCCGATCTCGATGCCGAGCGCACCGTGCGGGCGACGCTGAGCCGCCTCGACACCGAGCGGCTGCTGGCCCCGCTGCGCCGCGAGGCAGGGCTCGAGAGCGGCGACGGCTACGGCGGGTGGGAGGCGGACGGGCTCGGCGGTCACACCGCCGGCCACGCCCTGTCCGCCGCCAGCATGCACGCGGCGCGCGGCGACGACGACATGCGCGCCTTCGCGCAGCGCCTGGTCGACGGCATCCGCGAGTGCCAGCACGCAGGCGGATCAGGGTACGTCGGCGGCGTCCCCGACGGACGCGCGCTGTGGGACGATCTGCGCGCCGGCCGCATCGATGCGGGTGCCTTCCATCTCAACGGCCGCTGGGTGCCGCTGTACAACCTGCACAAGACCCTCGCCGGGCTCGTCGACGCTGCCGAGCTCGCCGCGATCCCCGGCGCCGCCGAGGCCGCCGCCGCGTTCGGCGACTGGTGGCTCGAGACCTGCGGTGCGCTCGATGACGACGCGTTCGAGCAGATCCTGCGCACCGAGTTCGGCGGCATGCCCGAAGCTCTCGCGCGCCTGGCCCTGCTGCGTCGTGACCGATCGCTGCTCGAGCTCGCGCGACGGTTCGTGCCTGACGTGCTGACGACCCCTCTTGCCGCCGGCCGCGACGAGCTCGACGGCCTGCACGCGAACACGCAGATTCCGGTGATCGTCGGCTTCGCGGTCATCGAGCGCGCGGCGCGCGAGCTGGCGCCCGACCTGCTGCCCGAGGTCGAGGCGCGCGAGGGCGCTGCCGCTCGGACGTTCTTCGACGCCGTCGCCCATCGCCGCAGCTCCGCGATCGGCGGCGACAGCGTGCGCGAGCACTTCCACGCGGCATCCGACTTCCTGGCCATGTTCACCGCCCGCGAGGGTCCGGAGACCTGCAACACGCACAACATGATCAAGCTCGCCGCCGAGCTGCACCTGCTCACCGGCGAGGACTCGTACCTGGCGTGGGCCGAGCGCGCCCGAGCGAACCACCTGCGCTCGGCGCAGCATCCCGAACACGGCGGCCTCGTCTACTTCACGAGCCAGCGCCCCGGCCATTACCGGGTGTACTCGCCCGAGGCTGAGGGATTCTGGTGCTGCATGGGGTCGGGCTTCGAGGCGCAGTCGCGCCACGGCGCGCTCGTCTTCACCGAGACCGATCGCGAGGTGCGGGTCAACGCCTTCGTGCCCGCGATCGCGCGGACGGATGCCGCGACCGTCGCGGTGCGGCCGCTCGAGCAGACGGAGCACGGTGTCGACCGGTGGGAGATCGTCGCGGAGGCCATCACGCGCCCTGCGGGCCCCGCGGAGGACGCCGGTGTCGACGGCGGTGCCGGCTTCACTCCGACGCTGAGCGTGCTCATCCCGGACTGGGTCGACGGCGCAGCGGTGGTGCGCGCCGCCGGAGCGGGCGCCGAGCGCGTCGCGGCCGGTGCCCGCTGGCGGGGCGCCCTCGGCGCCGTGGAGGTGGAGCTGCCGCGCGCGTCGCGCGTCGAGCGCGCGCCCGACGGCTCGGCGTGGGGCTGGGTCGTCGACGGCCCCGATGTGCTCGCCGCCCGCCATCCCGACGACACGGTCGAGTATCGGGGCAACGGCGCGCGCATGGGTCACCTTCCGACCGCCGCGCTCCGCCCGCTCGCCGCCACGCCGATCGTCGACCCCGACGACCTCGGCCTCGTGCGTTCCGCCGACGGCCGGCTGCGGATCGCGACGGATGCCGGGGCGGTCGAGCTCGAGCCGTTCGCCGGACTCCACGACGCGCGCTACACGCTGGCGTGGCCGCTCGCCGGGGCCGCGGAGATCGCATCCCGCCGCGCCGAACTCGCGGCGGTGGATGCCGCCTCGCTCGGGCTCGAGGTCCGCACGCGCGACAGCATCCGCTTCGGCGAACAGCAGCCCGAGTCCGACCACGCGCTCATCGCCTCCGACGAGGAGATCGGCATCTCGGGCGACCAGCGGTGGCGCCGCACTCGGGGAGTGATCGAGATGACGCTCGCGGACTGGAGCGGCACCGCCGAGAGCATCCGCCTCACCTGGCTCGCCGGCGACGACGCCGGCGCCGCGCTGCGCGTCGTCTACCGCGGCGACGTCGTCTTCGAGGCGGTGGTCGGCTCCGGCCCGACGGAGTGCATCATCCCCGTGCGGCGCACGGAGGGCGAGGTCGAGATCCCGGTGCGCATCGAGGCGCCGGACGGTGCCGTGACCCCGCGCCTGGTCGAGGTGCGCCTGCTGTCTGCCGCCGCCGACAGCTGAGTTCCGCCGACCGCTGAGTTCCGCTGTCTGTGAGTTCCGCCGACCGCTGAGTTCCGCCGTCCTCGCGGTACCGCCACCTGGACCCCCCTGTCGCAACCTGCGGTCGAGGCTGCACTTTGCGACCGGGGAGCTGGGTGGGTGTTGGGTTCGCCTGTCGCAACCTGCGGGCTGGGTTGCAGATTTTGACCGGGGAGCTGGGTGGGTGTTGGGTTCGCCTGTCGCAACCTGCGGTCGAGGCTGCACTTTGCGACCGGGGAGCTGGGTGGGTGTTGGGTTCGCCTGTCGCAACCTGCGGTCGAGGCTGCACTTTGCGACCGGGGAGCAGGGACCGCCCCGCGGGTCAGCCGAGCGCGCCGCGCAGCCATCCGATCGCGTCGTCCTGCATCGGCGCCGTCCACTCGTGGCCGTCGTCGAACCACCGGCCGGTGTAGCGATCACCGAGCGCGGTGGCGAGAGCGGCGTCGGCCGCGCGCATGCCGGCCGGCGGGAACAGGGGGTCGCGCTCGCCGTACTGCACCAGCATCCGTCCGTCGGTCATCGCGGCGACGGCAGGCCAGTCGCGCCATGCGGCGAGTCCGGGGGAGTGCAGCAGCCAGGAGTGCGCGTCGAGGTAGCCCGGCACGAGCGACGAAGACGTCGCCATCATGCAGGCGACGACGGATGCCGCGACCCGGCGGTCGAGCGCGCCGAGGAGCGCGGCTCGGCCCCCGCCGCCGGAGAGCCCGGCGATGCCGAGGCGGTCGTCGTCGACCTCGGGGAGCGACGCGAGAAGCTCGAACGCGGCCAGATCGTCGCCGGCCACCATTCCGGCGAGGGTCGTGCCGAGCACGCCCAGCGCCTTGGCGAGGTGGTCCTCGTGCAGCGACGAGACGGCGTCGAAGCGCTCCTCGTCGCTCGGCATGCCGCCGTGCTCGCGCCAGAACGCCTCGAGTGCATCGATCTGCGCGGCCAGCTTCGGGCTCGGGGCGCTGAGGTCGAACGCGCGCGAGCCCCACGAGAACGCGTCGTGGGCGAGCACGGCGAATCCGGCTCGGGCGAGATCGCTCGCGACGGCCCGACCGGCGTAGTACGCGGCGCGCAGGTGCGCGGCGGACGGATGCGGGGCGCACGCGGTCTCGACGAGCTGCTCGGCGCCGGTGGAGCGGATGCCGCCGTGGCAGTGCAGGGCGAGCAGACCGGGGAGCACGCCGTTGTGCTCCACCGGAGTCAGGAGGAAGGCGCGCGTTCGGGGGCCGAACCCGAGGCTCCACGAGAGCTCGCGCCCGCGCACCCCGTCGGCGGTCCATTCGCGCTCGACGCGCACCTCTGTCGCGGTCGCCGCGCGCACGCCGAGGATCTCGGCGAGGCGCCGACGATCGGCATCCGGGAATGACACGACGGGCGCGCCCGCGAGGTGAGCCGGAAGATCGGCATACCCCGCGAGCGGCCCGTCGGGTGTCATGCGGTGCCGTCAGCTCGCGACGGCGGCACGCAGGTGGGGCGTGACGGCCGACCCGAAGGATGCCGCGGTCTCGCGCACGATCGTGTCGGTGTCCTTCGCCCAGATCTCCTCGTTGAAGATCTCGACCTCGATGTCGCGGTCGTAGCCGGTGGCCTCGACCGCACGGGTGAGCGACGCGAAGTCGATCACGCCGTCGCCGGGGTAGTGCCGGCTGTTGAGCACGTTGGCGGGCAGCGGCGTCTTCCAGTCGCACACCTGGTAGGTGGCGATGCGGCCCTCGCGGCCGGCGCGCTCGATCGAGGTGAGCACGTCGGGATCCCACCAGATGTGGAACGTGTCGACCGTGACGCCCACGACCTCGGGGTCGAAGTCGGCGGCGATGTCGAGCGACTGCCCCAGCGTCGAGACGACGCACCGGTCGGAGGCGAACATCGGATGCAGCGGCTCGATCGCCAGCTGTACGCCCGCGGCCTTCGCAGCCGGGGCCAGCTCGCCGATCGCGTCGCGCACCCGCTCGCGGGCGCCGATCACGTCACGGGATCCCTCGGGGAGACCGCCGGCGACGAGCACCAGCACCGGGAACGAGCCGGCGGCGCCGGCTGCGGCGAGGGTGGCAGCCTCTTCGATCGCGACGAGGTTGTCGTCGATCGAGGAGCGGCGCGCCGGGCCCTCGGGCATCGTGAAGAAGCCGGAGCGGCAGTGCGTCGAGAAGCGCAGGCCCGAGTCGGCGAGCATCTTCGCGGCGGTCGTGAGACCGACCTCCTGCACGGGCTCGCGCCACAGGCCGATCGACTGCACGCCGTTCGCCACGGTCGCCCGCAGAGCTTCGGCGAGGTCGGCCCTCTTGATGGTGCCCTGGTTGATCGACAGGCGCGGATCGACCGTGCTCATGCGATCACCCCGGGCACGTCGATGCCGTTGTGGCGCAGCATCCCGTGCCAGCGGATCGCCGCCAGTTCGGGCTGCTCCAGGGCGTGGGCCGAGTTCGCGAGCTCGACGATGCGCGACAGGTGCGGGAGGCTCCGCGCGGAGTGGAGGCCGCCCACCATCTGGAATGCGCGCTGGTGGCCGTTGAGCCACGACAGGAACGCGACGCCGGTCTTGTAGTAGAACGTGGGCGCGGCGAACACCTGGCGGCTGAGCTCTTCGGTCGGATCGAGGATCTCGAAATAGCGATCGGCGTCACCGGCGTCGAGCGCCTGGATCGCTGCCGACGCCACCGGGGTGATCGCGGCGAACGCGCCCAGCAGCGCATCGGAGTGCTGACGCGGCGAGTTCGGGTCGCGGTCGGGCTGACGCGCCTGCGGCACATCCTGCCCGCCGATGAGTCCGACGTAGTTGAAGTCGTCACCGGTGAACATGCGCACGCCCTCGGGCAGGCGCTCGCGCACCGACACCTCGGAGGCGGCATCCAGCAGGCTCATCTTCACGCCCGCGACCTTGTCGGCGTTCTCGCCGATGATCTCGAGCAGCACCGACGAGGCCTCGCGCCAGTCGGTCGACCCGAAGTAGCCCTCGAGCACCGGGTCGAACGCGGTGCCGAGCCAGTGCAGCACGACCGGCGCGGTCGCCGACTGGAGCACCTCGCGGTACACGCGGCGGTAGTCCTCGACCGAGGATGCCGCGCGCGCCAGGTGGCGGCTCGCCATGAGCACGGGGCCCGCGCCCTGCTCCTCGGTGAAGTGGAGCTGGGTCTTGTAGGCGTCGATGACCTGGTCGACGGTGATGTGCTCGTCGTCGATGTGGTCGGTGTTGACGCCGACCACGACCGAGCCGCCCTCTTCACGGGCGACCTGGGCCGAGCGCGCGATGAGGTCGCGGGTGGCGGCGGCGTCGAGACCCATGTTGCGCTGGGCCGTGTCCATGGCGTCGGCGACGCCGAGGCCCCACGAGTACACCGCACGGCGGAAGTCGAGCGTCGCGTCCCAGTCGACGTCGGCCGGCTGACCCGGCGTGTTGTCGGCGTGGATCTTCGGCACGACGTGCGCGGCGGCGTACGCGACGCGGCTGCGGAGGGGGCCCTCGGGCTTGGTGTAGCCCGCGGCCTCCTCGAGCTCGACCGCGGTCAGGGCGCCGTCGGCGCCGAGAAGGGAGAGGTGCGGCATGCGGGTCACGCCAGGTTCAGCGTCGGCAGCTCGACCTTGCGGCCCTCACGGCTCGACTCGAGCCCCGCCTCGGCGAGCAGCACGCCGCGGGCGCCCGCGAGCAGGTCGTACTCGTACTCGGTGCCGAGCACGTACGACTCGAGGAACTCCTCCCACTGCTGGCGGAAGCCGTTCTGGAACACGTCGTTGGTGGGAACCTCGGCCCAGTCGTCGTCGTAGTCGTGGCTGTCGGCCAGGTCGGGGTTCCAGACCGGCTTCGGGGTGGCGTTGCGGTGCTGGATCTTCGCGCCGAACAGGCCGACCACGGCCGAGCCGTGCGTGCCGTCGACGTGGAACTCGACGAGCTCGTCGCGGTTCACGCGCACCGTCCACGAGGAGTTGATCTGGGCGACCACGTCGTTCTCGAGCTCGAAGATGCCGTACGCGGCATCCTCCGCCGTCGCGGTGTAGGGCTCGTCGTTCTCGTCCCAGCGGGTGGGGATGTGGGTCGACGCCTGTGCGTAGACGGTCTTCACGCCGCCGAACAGGTTCTCGAGGATGTAGTTCCAGTGGGGGAACATGTCGACGATGATGCCGCCGCCGTCTTCGACGCGGTAGTTCCAGCTGGGGCGCTGCGCGGGCTGCCAGTCGCCCTCGAACACCCAGTAGCCGAACTCGCCGCGCACCGACAGGATGCGGCCGAAGAAGCCCGAGTCGATGAGGCGCTTGAGCTTCTGCAGGCCCGGGAGGTAGAGCTTGTCGTGCACGACACCGGTCTTCACGCCGGCCGCCTGGGCGAGCCGGGCGAGCTCGAGAGCCTCTTCGACCGACTCGGCCGTGGGCTTCTCGGTGTAGATGGTCTTGCCGGCGGCGATCGCCTTGCGCAGCGCGGTGGCGCGGGCCTTGGTGACGAGGAAGTCGGCGTAGATCTCCCAGCGCGGGTCGGCGAGGGCTGCGTCGAGGTCGGTGGTGTAGTCCTCGATGCCGTGCTTGGCCGCGAGCTCGGCGAGCTTGGCCTCGGTGCGGCCGACGAGGAGGGGCTTGACGGTGACCTTGGTGCCGTCGGACAGCTCGATGCCGCCCTGGTCGCGGATCGCGAGGATCGAGCGCACGAGGTGCTGGCGGTAGCCCATACGGCCCGAGACGCCGTTCATGATGATGCCGATCTCGCGGACGGCGGGGCGAGCCTCGGCGGCGGCCGGGGCGAGGGTCGTGTCGGTCACGGTGGTCCTGCTTTCTTCGGTGGGTCCGGCGCGACGTCGCGGTCGCGGAGCGGGGTGAGTCAGGTGCGGGTAAACGCTTTCCAACAGTGTGCCACGGGTGCTGGGCGCGCGCAAGCGCTTTCCCGCTCCCGAACTCGCGCCATCGGTGCTCCGCCCCCAGGATCTGTGGCGCGCGGCCACGATTTCTGGGGGCGGAGCAGCTTGGGGGGTCAGGCGCGGAGCAGGGCGCAGCCGTGCGGCGGAAGCTCGAGGCGCACGACGGAGGAGCCGGGCGCGACGCCGCGCGCGGCATCCGACTGCACCGAGATCGGTTCGACGGCGACGGATGCTCCCGACCAGACGTCGACCACCGGCGCGGGAGCCGCGCCGAACCCGAGCACGCGCGTGTCGAACGGCTCGGTGCGCGCCTCGTCGGAGAGGTTGAACACGGCGACCCAGCGCTCGGCGCCGGCGCCGTCGGCGGCCCACACCACGAGGTCGCGCTCGCGCAGCAGCTCACGGTTGCCGCTCGACGACCGCAGCACCTCGAGCACCGCGTCGTTCTGCAGGAGGGCGACGGTCGCGGCATCCGTCGTCGGAAGATCGCCGCCCACCATCAGCGGCGACCGCGCCATGACCCACAGCGTGACCATCGAGCGGCGCTCGTGGGGGGTGAGCAGGTCGTCGCGCGGCTCGCCGCGCTCGGCGCGCAGGCCGATGCGGCCGAGCGGGAGCATGTCGGCGTCCGGCCAGCCTGCGGCCGACGCCGACGGCGCCCACCGGGCGAGGCGGGCGAAGTTGTCTTCGACGTCGACCCAGCGGTCCCACACGTCGTCGCAGACCCGCCACATCGTCGCGTGCTCGCGGAGGTGGTCGAGGTGGGCGGCCGACAGATCGCGACCCGGCGAGAGCGAGAGCGAGATCTCGCGCGGCGAGGCTTCGATGGCGGCCGAGAGCGACTCGATGTCGGCCGCCTGATAGGGCCACAGCAGGTCATCCGCCTTGATGAAGTCGATGCCCCACGCGTCGTAGAGGGCGATGAGCGAGCGGTAGTAGGCGTCCGCTCCCGGGTGCGCGTGGTCGAGCCCGGCGTAGTGCGGATTCCATTCGCAGAGGTTCGTCATGTCGGCGATCTCCGACGCCGTGGCGCCTGTGCCCAGGACCGGCAGGTCGAGCTCGACGGCACGCTTCGGGATGCCGCGCATGATGTGGATGCCGAGCTTCAGGCCCATCTCGTGCAGCGCTGCCGCGAGCGGGGCGAAGCCGGCCCCGTCTGCTGAGGAGGGGAATCGCACAGCGTCGGGGATGAGGCGGCCGTACTCGTCGAGCGCCAGCTGCGCGTCGTCGGTATAGCCGTGCGTGCGGGGGGTGGGGTCTGCCCAGTCCGCGTCGATCACGACGGTGTCCCACCCGTGCGGCAGCAGATGCTCGGCCATGAACCGCGCGTTGGCGAGCACCTCGTCTTCGGTCACCGTCGTGCCGTAGCAGTCCCAGGAGTTCCATCCCATCGGCGGGGTGGCGGTCTTGCGGAGTGTCATCGTCTTCCTTTCGGTGAAGGCGGTGCGGGTCAGGGCTGGAGATGTTCCAGGACCAGAGAGATGCGGCCGGGGCGGGCGGGGAGCCGGTGGCGGGGGAGCACGCCCGGGCCGCAGGTCGCCGTGCCGACGCCCGACTGGAACAGGTCGACCGAGAGATAGGTGCGCTCCGGCGCCGGGAGCTCCCAATCGTGAGCCGCCGCGGCGAGCTCGCCGCGGCTGTGCGGCGACACCGTGATGGCGAACGGGCGATCGAGCGAGCGAATCCGCAGCGCTCCGCCGCTCACCCGCACCGTGGCTTCGAGGACGTCGATGCGCGAGCCGCTCTCCTGCGGTCGCACGTTCGGCACGGTGAGCTCGTCGGCGGCGAGCGACCACCAGCCGAACCGGGCCCCCGCGCGCAGGTCGGGGTAGCTCGGCATCGGGCCGAACCCGACGACGTCCATGCCCTGCGGCGCACCGGGCAGCTCGAAGTCGAGTCCGAGGCGCGCCCAGTCGGTGGACCACCGGGCATTCGGCACGAGGTCGGCGTCGAGTCGCACCGAGCCGTCGGCCAGCGCCGTCCACACGAGGTCGGCGTCGATGGCGGTGTCGCGGATCGGCGTCCCGGTGCGGGTGCGCACCCGCACCGCGGCATCCGTCGCCTCGATCCCGATCAGGCGGGTGACCATGCGGTCGATGCCGGCCTCGTGCCAGCGCACCGCCACCGGAGGGAGGTCGGGCTCGTCGTTGCCGAGGTCGCGGTCGTTGTCGGTCGGCGCGCGCCACACCCCGACCACCGGTCCGCTGAGCTCGAGGCCGCCGAGGCGCGCCACGCGTCCAGTGACCGGGTCGAGGGACACAGACCCGACGCCGTCGACCGCCGCGGGCTCGACAGCCTCGGGAGCGGCGACGGCGACGGATGCGCGCACCGATTGCCCGTTCGCGATGATGTGTCCGGCCGGCGCCCAGGCCGTCGCGGCTGCGGTCGCCGCCGTCACGGTGACGACGTCGGCCACGGTCGCCACGGTCGCGCGCGCCTCGCCCGCCGCCGTCGGCAGCGAGACCGTGACCGACGATCGGGGCGTGCACGCCGGAACCTCGAGCTCGCCGGCATCCGTCACCACGCCGTCGACCACGCGCTGCCACGACAGCACGAGGTGCGACAGGTCGAGGAAGTCGTGGCGGTTCTCGATCACCACCGACGTGCGGTCGTCGGCGACGCGCAGCACCACCGGCGCGATCACGGCCGCGTAGTGCAGCAGCCCCGGGCGCGGCACCCGGTCGGCCGACACCAGGCCGTCGATGACGAAGTTGCCGTCGTGCACGTCCTCGCCGAAGTCTCCGCCGTACAGGAACCGGCGCCGGCCGGTGCCGTCGTCGGGGGCGAGGATGCCGTGCTCCAGCCATTCCCAGACGAACCCGCCCGCGATGCGCGGGTACCGCTCGAACAGGTCCCAGTACTCGTCGAGCCCGCCGGGACCGGTGCCCATCGCGTGGGCGAACTCGCACTGCAGGAACGGCAGCGTGAGCCGGTGCATCTCATCGGGCGTGCGGTCGAACGCCGCGGGGTGCAGCGCCTCCTCGCCGATCTCGCGCACCTCGTCGAACGGCGCGTACATGCGCGAGTACACGTCGACGTAGCGACTGGACCAGTCGCCCTCGTAGTGCACGAGTCGCGAGGGGTCGAAGGTCTTCGTCCACGACGCCATCGCCTCGAGGTTCTCGCCGTGGTGCGACTCGTTGCCGAGCGACCACATGATCACGCTCGCGTGGTTCTTGTCACGGTGCACGGTGCGGCGCATGCGGTCGAGGTAGGCGCCCTGCCAGCGCGGGTCGGCGCTCGGGTTGCCGCGCCAGCCGGTGTGCTCGAATCCATGGCTCTCGAGGTCGCACTCGTCGATGATCCAGAAGCCGAGTTCGTCGAACAGATCGAGCACCTCGGGATGCGGCGGATAGTGCGAGGTGCGCACCGCGTTGATGTTGTGCCGCTTCATGAGAAGGAGCTCGTCTCGCACGACGCGAGGATCGAAGACGCGACCGTGCTCGGGGTGATGCTCGTGACGGTTGACGCCCCGCAGCATGATCGGAGCGCCGTTGACCAGCAGCACGGCGTCGCGGGTCTCGACGCGGCGGAAGCCGATGCGCACCGTGGCGGTCTCGGTCGCGGTGATCACGCGCGCCTCGTACAGACGCGGCGTCTCGGCGGTCCACGGCTCGACGACGCCCACGCGGATGCCGGCACCCGGCGCCGCGTCGACGGCGAGCTCGTCGATCACGATGCGCGCCGTCGCGCCGCCGTCGGTCGTGACGGCGGCATCGAGCACTCCCTCCGCGGTGGTGGGGTCGTAGTCGGCCACGAGGAACACGTCGTCGACCCCGCCGGCAGGGCGGCCGAGGAGGGTGACGCTGCGGAAGATGCCGGGCAGCCACCACATGTCCTGGTTCTCGAGATAGGTGGCATCGCTGAACTGCGCCACGCGCACCGCGAGGCGGTTGGCCCCGGCGACGAGCGCGCCCGACACATCGAACTCGTGGGTGAGGCGGCTGCCGCGTGTGGTGCCGAGCAGGGTGTCGTTCAGCCAGATCTCGGCCGCCGACTCGATGCCGTCGAAGCGGAGGATGCGGCGTCCGTGGGCGAGTACGGATCCCGATGCGGTGAACTCGAGCCGGTAGTCGCCGATGGGACTCGCGTCCGGCGGGAACGGCGGGTCTACCGGGAACGGCATCTGCACATTCGAGTACGCCGGAGTGCCGTAGCCCTGCAGATTCCAGTGGCCCGGGACGACGATCGAGCCCCAGCCGGCCGTGTCGGCGGTGCGCCAGTCAGCGGGTGCGCCGCGCAGCGACGGCGAGACGCGGAACGCCCACCGTCCGTCGAGCGACTGTGCGGGCGCATCCGAGCGCAGACGCGCGCGGGGCGGGAGGGAGCCGGTGCCGGGAAGAGTGGTGGCGATGTCCATGGATCCTCAGTGAAACGTGGGTGTCGGGTGACTGCTCGATCCTGCCAACAAGCGGGGGTTCCGAAGGGACGCCGAGCCGTGGACGGGAAAGCGGTCTCCTAACTTTTCCACGACCGTTGTGGACTTTGCAATAATGTCCTAACATCAGGTCAGGCAACCCGATCCCGCTCCGCTGACGGAGCCGAGTTCCGCCTCTTGAGATCGACGAAGACGTTGTCCCTGGATCACCCAGGGGAAAGGGAAGACCCAATGAAGCGTTCAGCAAACTCCCGCGTGCGCATCGCGCTCGGCCTCGCCGCGGCGACGGCCACCGCCCTCTCGCTCGCCGCGTGCTCCGCCGGCGGTGGCGACGCCGCCTCCGACGAGCCCATCCAGTTCTTCCTCTCCGGCGACGCCAACCAGGGTGGCGGATACGCCCACATGGCGGAGAAGTACGAAGAGGAGACCGGCGTCAAGGTCGAGATCGTCGACATCGCCAACGATGATCTTCCGACGAAGCTCCGCAACGCGGCGCAGGCCAACGACCTGCCCGCGATCGCCCGCGTCGGAGCCGTCGACCCGGTGTGGCGCAACATGGCGAGCGACCTCTCCGACATCACGGACGGCAGCGAGATCGACACCGACCTGTCGGACAAGGACGACGACGGCAACGTCATCTCCCTCCCGTCCGACATCACCGCGGTCGGCATGTTCATCAACAAGTCCCTCTTCGACGAGGCCGGCGTCGCGTATCCGACCAGCGAGGACGACATCTGGACGTGGGACGAGTACGTCGCAGCCGTCAAGGAGGTGCAGGAGGCCACCGACACCACCTATGGCATGGTGATGGACAAGTCGTCGCACCGTCTGAAGGCCTTCCTCTACGAGTTCGGCTCCGACTACTTCCAGGCCGACGACTCGGGCGAGTTCAGCACGAACGATCAGACCAAGGTCGCGCTGGAGTACTTCGACTCGCTCAACGACGACTCGTTCATGCCGCGCTCCGTGTGGCTCTCGGACGCCGACCCGAACGCGCTCTTCAAGAGCGGCGACGTCGTGTCGTATCTCTCGGGCTCGTGGCAGATCGCCGACTTCTCGGCGAACATCGCCGACTTCGAGTGGGCGTCGGTCTACCTGCCCACCGACGAGGAGCGCGCCACCAACTTCGGCAACGCCGCATCGGTCGTGGTCTTCGACGGGCCGCAGCAGGAGGCAGCGCACGACTTCATCGCGTGGCTGTACGAGCCGGAGAACTACACCGAGCTGTCGGAGACCTCCGGCTTCCTCCCCGCGGTCGGCGGCCTCGACATCGAGTACGCGTCGCACGCAGACGCATTCGGCATCTACAACCAGGAGATCGCCGCTTCGCCGGCGATCGTCGGCGAGATCAAGGCCATGGAGCTGCAGTACGGCGCCCAGGGTGTGACGACCGAGGGCGACCCGGTGCGCGACGAGACCGTGAAGTACCTCAACGGCGAGCAGGACGTCGACACCACCATCGCCAACATCAACGCGCAGTTCACCGACCAGCTGGGCGCTCTGGAGTGACCATGTCCACCACCAAGACCGTCGATGGGCGCAGTGCCGAGACTTCTGCGCTCATCACCGTGGGGCGGCGGACGCGACGCGTCCGCCGCCCCCGGCGGCGCAGCTCGACGAGGTTCGTGCTGGCCCCGCTGACCTTCATCGCCGTCGCGGTGGTGCTCTTCTGCCTGTTCTTCCTCTGGCCGGGGGCGCTCGGCCTCTGGTACTCGTTCACCGACTACTCCGGCGTCGGCACACCCGAGTTCATCGGCGGCGAGAACTACGCCGACCTCATCCAGGACCCGGTGTTCTACTCGGTGCTCGGCCGCACTTTCCTCTACACGCTGCTCTCGGTGCCGCTGCACTACATCGCGGCACTCGGCATCGCGATGCTCCTCACCAGCACGCTCGCCAAGGGCAAGTCGACCGCGCGCATCATCTTCTTCCTCCCCTGGCTGATCTCGCCGATCGTCGCCGGTGTCATCTGGAAGTGGCTCTTCGGCGAGAACTTCGGACTCGTCAACTACCTCATCGAGCTGATCGGCGGTCAGGGTCTTCGCTGGGAGACCGATCCGACGCTCGCCCTCGTGCTGATCCTCATCGTCAGCACGTGGGGCGGCACCGCGTTCAACATGCTGCTGTTCATCGCGGCGATCCGGAACGTGCCGCAGTCCTACCTCGAAGCCGCACAGATCGACGGAGCGAGTCCCTGGCAGCGCTTCCGGCACATCACGCTGCCGCTGCTGCGGCCCACATCGTTCATGGTGATCCTCCTCACGACCATCGGCTCGATGAAGGAGTTCGCGATGGTGCAGGCGCTCAACGGCGGTGGTCCGGGCACGACGAACATGTTCATCGTGCAGTACATCTACCGCACGGGGTTCGAACGTGCCGATGTCGGCTACGCCAGCGCCGCCTCCATGGTGCTCATGGTGATCCTCATCATCATCGCCCTGATCCAGATGCGCTTCGACAAGAGGAACGACCTCGCATGAACACGAACACGAAGGTGAAGCGCCTCGGCATCCCGAGCACCCTCATCCTCTGGCTGCTCGCTCTCGGCTTCGCCGTGCCCGTCGCATGGTTCCTGCTGAGCTCCTTCAAGCCCGGATCCGAGCTGTTCAGCCTGCCGCTGACGCTCTTCCCCGAGGACTGGACGGTCAGCGGCTACTCGACCGCGTGGAACCGGTTCAACTTCGCGCAGTACTTCATGAACACCGCGATCGTCGCGATCGTGACGACCGCGCTCACCGTCGTGGTCAGTGCGATGACCGGCTACGCGTTCGCGAAGTACAACGCGTGGTGGCTGAAGGCGTTCTTCATCTGCATCCTCGCGACGACGATGCTGCCGACCGAGGTCATCATGCCGAGCTCGTTCGCCGTCGTGCGCGACCTCGGCCTGTACAACACGCTCGCGGGCATCATCGTGCCGTCGATCATCACGGCCACCGGCATCTTCATGTTCCGGCAGTACTTCAAGACGATCCCCGACGAGCTGCTCGAGGCGGCGCGCATCGACGGCGTCTCGGAATTCGGCGCGTTCTGGCGGATCATGCTGCCGCTGGCGAAGCCGATCGCCGTCGTGCTCGCGATCTTCTCCTTCCAGTGGCGCTGGAACGACTACATCTGGCCTCTCATCGTGCTCCGCGATCCGAGCCAGTACACGCTGCAGGTCGCGCTGCGCTCCATCGTCGGCGCCGACAACATCGACTGGTCGGTGCTGCTGGCGGCATCCGTCATCTCGCTCGTGCCGATGGTCGTGCTCTTCGCGATCTTCCAGCGTCAGATCATGAATGCCGACATCAACTCGGGCCTCAAGGACTGACGTGGGCTCGCCTTTCGAAGCGGCGCTGCGCGGCGCCGTCGCCGACACGGTCGAGGCGGCGCTCGCGGCGGGGGTCGACCCGGCCGACAAGCACCGCCATCACATGGACCGCGCCAAGCTTCTCGTCGCGGCATTCGTGTGGCCGGCGTCGGCGCACGCGGGCGATGCGCGGCTGGTGGCGTCGGCGCACGAGAGCGTGCGTGCGCTGCGCGCGCTGCAGGGGCCGGGCGGCCTGTTCATCGGCGGTGACAACGTCGACTCGCCGCCGGACTCCTCGTTCACGGTGAACGATGTGTGCGACGCCCGCGAGATCATCCGCGCAGCTCCCGCCGACGCGCGCCTCGCGGCTCTCGCCGCGGAGCTGGACGAGATCGCGGATGCCGCCGAGCCGGCGCTGCTCGTCGGCGGGGTGCACACGCCCAATCATCGCTGGGAGATCAGCGCCGCACTCGCGCGTCTGCATCGCCGCAGGCCGTCGCCCGCACTGCGCGCACGTGCTGAGGAGTGGCTGGCCGAGGGCGTCGACATCACGCCCGACGGAGTCTTCTCCGAGCGCAGTGCGAACTATGCGGCGCACGTCTCGATTCCGTCGCTGACGGTCATCGCCGACGTGTTCGACCGCGCGGATGCCCGCGATGCCGTGATCGCCAACCTCGAGAGCACGCTCGGCCTGATCCATCCCGACGGCACCGTCGAGACGGTGCACTCCCGCCGGCAGGATCAGCGGAGCGCGTTCAGCGTCGCCCCGTACCTGACGCCGTATCGCCGCTACGCGGTGGATCTCGGCCGCGGCGACTTCGCGTGGGCCGCCGAGCGCGCCCTGCACGCCGGCATCCCGTATCCCGCCGCGGTGCTCGGTGATCTGCTCCTCACCCCGGTGGTGGGCGCTGCGCTCCCCGAAGCGGAGCCGGTGCCCACCGGGCGACGGGGCTGGGCGCAGTCTTCACTCATCGTCGATGACGGCGCGCGTCGCCGCGTGGTGGTGTTCGGCGGATCGGACTACCCGCGGTTCCGCCGTGTGCGGTCGGGGCTCGCGACCAACCCGACGTTCCTGCGGATGTACGCGGGCGAGGTCGTGCTCGAGTCGCTGCGTCTGTCGCGTGACTTCTTCGGTCTCGGGCCGTTCCGTGCAGATAGCATGCGCGATGCGGGCGACCGGGGGTGGGAGCTCGTCGAGACGGTGTCGGCGAAGTACTACCAGCCGGTCGGAGACGCGGAGCGGTCGGCGACCGGGGAGTACGAGCTCACCGACGACGGACGCTTCTACGGCTCGATGTCGTTCCCGCGGCGTGCAGCCGATGTGGTCGCGCTGCACACGTCCGTCGGAATCCTGGCGACCGACGACGGCGTCGAGATCACGGTCGGCGTCGACGGGCCGGACTGCCCCTGGGCGATCGAGCTGGCATTCCGCCCCGGCGGGACGTTCGAAGGAGTCCGCGCCCTCGGCGACGGCACGGCCCACCTCGACTCCGGCGTCGGTCGCTATCGAGTCGGCGGCGACGCCGTGGTCATCGAGGGCGGCGAGGGGTATCGCGGTGACGGCACCCCGCGGTACGTCCCCGGCGAGGACTACGCGTTCCTCGGGGCGACGGATGCCGCAACCGGCCCGCGCCTGTATCTGACCGGTCGCTCACCCGGCCGTGTCGTGTTCTCGCTCCGTGCCGAGACTCACGCGAGCTGACGGGCGGTGCCCGTGCCCGGCTACTTCGCGACCAGCGTCGTCTCGAAGCTGTACATGTCGGGGCGGTAGCAGTGGTGACCGTACTCGAACGCACGCCCGGTGTTGTCGAACGCGATCCGCTCCATCGTGAG
The DNA here is from genome assembly GCF_017831975.1 of Microbacterium terrae. NCBI lineage: Bacteria > Bacillati > Actinomycetota > Actinomycetes > Micrococcales > Microbacteriaceae > Microbacterium > Microbacterium terrae. The sequence continues at coordinate 3,734,631 of NZ_JAFDSS010000001.1, forward strand.
CACCGGCCCTGCGCCGTCGATGTCGAGCAGGTCGCCCTCGTCGCCATGCGCCCGACGCGCTCCGATCTTCTGCTGTGCGACGCGGATCGTCACTCCGCGAGCGCGCAGCACCTGGTACAGGCCACGAGTCTCGAGCTGCTCTGTCGTGATGTCGGCGAATTCTCGAGGCAGGTAGTTCTCGAGCACGGCGACCGGGATGCCGTCGGTCGAGCGCTGCCGGCGGATGTAGACCACCTCGGCGCCGACGGCGACGCCGAGCCCTCGGGCGACGTCTTCCGTCGCCGGCACGAGCCGGTGGGCGAGCACACGCGTGCCGGGGGTGTGCGCGGAGTTCTGCAGGTCCTCGTAGAGGCTGGTGAGTTCGACCTGACGCGTGACCTGACCCTGCACCACCTGGGTGCCGATGCCGCGGCGGCGCACCAGCAGTCCCTTGTCGACGAGCTCCTGGATGGCTCGGCGGATGGTGGGACGAGAGAGCCCGAGCCGCTGTGCGATGGCGATCTCGTTCTCGAGGCGTGCGCCGGCGGGGATCGCGCCGGAGCGGATCGCCGACTCGAGCCGGCTCGACACCTGGTAGTACAGCGGCACGGGGCCGGTGCGGTCGAGGTCTGCGAACAGATCCTCGGGGAAGTACGTCTCGTCGGCCGCCATGGCTCCTCGTCGTCCGGGGCGTCGGAACCCCATGTACCGACAATATTACTTGGGACCTCACAAACACCAGTGATGCGTTCCGAGGCTTGTGCTATTGTTAGGACATTCCGACGCCATGGGTCGGAAGCATCCGTCATCGGAAGAGAGTTGTACGGCGAAGTATGACCGCGGCCAACGAAGCCCCCCAGAGCCCTGATCTCTCACGGGTGCCCGAGATCCTCGCGATCGGGCGCCTCGGTGTGGACCTGTATCCCCTCCAGGACGGCGTCGGGCTCGAAGACGTGTCGACGTTCGGAAAGTACCTCGGCGGCAGTGCGGCCAACGTCACCGTCGCCGCCTCGCGGCACGGGCGGCGCGCCGGGCTCGTCTCACGGGTCGGAGACGACCCGTTCGGCGTGTACCTGCTGCGTGAGCTCGATCGGCTCGGCGTCGACCCGCGGCTCGTCGCGGTAGACCCTGCGCTCAAGACGCCGATCACCTTCTGCGAGATCTTCCCGCCCGATGACTTCCCGCTGTACTTCTATCGCGAGCCCAAGGCGCCCGACCTCAATGTCGACTCGGCGCAGCTCGACCTCGAGGCCGTGCGCGAGGCCGACATCCTCTGGCTCACGGTCACGGGGCTGAGCCAGGAGCCGAGCCGGGCTGCGCACCTCGCCGTGCTCGACGCGCGCGCCCGCCGCACCCACACGGTGCTCGACCTCGACTACCGCCCCATGTTCTGGGAGTCGGCATCGGCCGCCTCGGCCGTCGTCGCACCGCTGCTGGAGCAGATCACCGTCGTGGTGGGCAACCGAGAGGAGTGCGAGGTCGCCGTCGGCGAGACCGATCCGTCGCGCGCCGCCGATGCACTCCTCGACCGGGGGGTCGAACTCGCGATCGTCAAGCAGGGTCCTCGGGGCGTGCTCGCCAAGACCCGCACCGAGACGGTCGAGGTGCCACCGCACCCCGTCGACGTGGTGAACGGGCTCGGCGCCGGCGACGCGTTCGGCGGTGCACTGTGCCACGGGCTGCTCAGCGGCTGGGGGCTCGAGCGCATCCTGCGCTTCGCCAACGCGGCGGGCGCCATCGTCGCGTCCCGGCGCGAATGCTCCACCGCAATGCCGACCACCGCCGAGGTGGACGCGATCCTGGGAGAGGGGAAGTGACGTGACCGCACCCGCCGACATCGCCCTGCGATTCGACACGCTCCGGGCGCTGCGCGCCGAGCGGCCCGAAGCCGTGCGAGAGGCCCACGCCGAGCGCGCACGGCGCGACGTCATCCGCGGCGACGGGCGCCTCTTCATCGTGGCCGCAGACCACCCGGCCCGGGGGGCTCTCGCCGTCGGCGGGGAGGCCGACGCGATGGCCGACCGCTATCGGCTGCTCGAGCGTCTCACCGAGGCGCTGCGTCACCCCGGTGTCGACGGTGTGCTGGGCACCCCCGACATCATCGACGATCTCGCGCTGCTCGGGCTGCTCGACGACAAGGTGGTCGTCGGCTCGATGAACCGAGGTGGGCTCCGCGGGGCGTCCTTCGAGATGGATGACCGCTTCACCGGCTATGACGTCCGCTCGATGGTGGCGTCCGGCATCGACTTCGCCAAGGTGCTGCTGCGCGTGAACCTGGCCGACTCGGGCACGGCGGCGACCCTCGAGGCAGCAGCCCGTGCGGTCACCGACGCCGCCGACGCCCACCTGCCGATCATGCTCGAGCCGTTCATGAGCCGCTGGGTCGACGGGCGCGTCGTGAACGATCTCACCCCCGACGCGGTGATCCTCTCCCTCGCGATCGCCGCCGGGCTCGGCGGCAGCAGTGCGTACACCTGGATGAAGCTGCCGGTGGTCCCCGACATGGAGCGGGTGATGGCCGCGACGACTCTGCCCACCCTGCTGCTCGGCGGCGAGGGCGGTGACGACCCCGACGAGACGTTCGCGTCGTGGGAGGATGCTCTGGCGCTGCCGGGTGTGCGCGGCCTCACGGTCGGCCGCACGCTTCTGTACCCGCCCGACGGAGATGTCGCCGGTGCGGTCGACATCGCGGCGCGGCTCGTCCACCCCGACCTCTGAGCTCCACGGAGGAACCGCATGACCGATCCTCGATGGTTCCATCGACGCGGCGCCCTCGCCCGCGGCGAGTGGGAGAGCGTGGTCGACGAGACCACACCCGGCTGGCAGCACACCGGCATCCGCATCGCCGAGGTGACGGATGCCGTCGAACTGACGCTGCCCGAGACGGGAGTCGAGCGCATCGTCGTCCCGTTGGCCGGCTCATTCACCGTGACGCACACCGAGGACGGTGCGACCACCGAAACGGGGCTCGTCGGGCGCCCGTCGGTGTTCGCCGGTCCGACCGACGTGCTCTACCTGTCGGCAGCGGCGACAGCCGTCGTGCGCGGAGCGGGACGGGTCGCCGTCGCGACCTCGCCCACCGACGTCGTCAAGAAGACCACCTACATCCCGGCGGCAGGTACGCCGGTCGAGCTGCGCGGGGGCGGCTCGGCGAGCCGGCAGGTGCACAACTTCGGCACGCCCGCAGCGCTCGACGCCGCGCGTCTCATCGTGTGCGAGGTGATCACGCCCGCGTCGAACTGGTCGTCGTATCCGCCCCACAAGCACGACGAGCACATCGACGGCCACGAGTCGCGACTCGAGGAGATCTACTACTTCGAGTCGGCGCCGGGAGCGGGTTCGACCGGGGGAGCAGCAGACGACGCGTTCGGAATCTTCAGCGCCTACTCGTCTCCTTCGGGCGAGATCGAGATCGATGCCCGCGTGCGTTCCGGCGACATCGCCCTCATCCCGCACGGGTACCATGGCCCGGCCGTCGCTGCGCCGGGGTACGACCTCTACTATCTCAACGTCATGGCCGGCCCCGACCCCGAGCGGCAGTGGCTCATCAGCGACGATCCCGCCCACGCCTGGGTGCGCGACTCCTGGCCGGTGGAGGGGATCGACCCCCGGCTGCCCCTCGGACACGACAGCGGAAGCGAGCAGTGATGACCGCGATGAAGCGGATGACCGTGAGCCAGGCGCTCATCGAGTTCCTGGCTCACCAGTGGACGGTCGACGGCGACGTGCGCGAGCGCACCGTGCCGGGCGTCTTCGGCATCTTCGGCCACGGCAACGTGGCCGGCATCGGTCAGGCGCTGCGTCAGCTGAACGCGTCGGAACCCGACCTCATGCCCTATCGCCAGGCGCGCAACGAGCAGGCGATGGTGCACCAGTCGGTCGGCTGGTCTCGGGTGCATCGTCGCCGCAGCACCTGGGCGTCGGCCGCGTCGGTCGGCCCGGGCGCGACGAACATGCTGACCGGCGCTGCGCTGGCGACGACGAACCGGCTCCCTGCGCTGCTGCTGCCGAGCGACACCTTCGCGACCCGCGTGGCCGACCCGGTGCTGCAGCAGCTCGAGCAGCCGTTCGACACCGGTCTCACCGTCAACGACGCGTTCCGCCCGCTGTCGCGGTTCTTCGATCGGGTGCAGCGGCCGGAGCAGCTCTTCTCGACTGCGCTCGCCGCGATGCGGGTTCTCACCGACCCCGCCGAGACCGGGGCCGTGACGATCGCCCTCCCCGAAGACGTGCAGGCGGAGGCCCTCGATGTGCCGCTCGCGTTCTTGCAGGACCGCGAGTGGCACATCCGGCGTCCGGTGCCCGAGACCGCGGCACTCGGCCGCGCCGTTGCCGCGATCCGCGCGGCGGAACGCCCGTTCATCGTCGCCGGCGGCGGAGTGATCTACTCCGGGGCCGAGGAGCAGCTGCGGCGCTTCGTCGAGGCCACCGGCATCCCGGTCGGCACGACTCAGGCGGGCGGAGGCTCCCTGCCCTGGTACCACCCGCAGTATCTCGGCGCCGTCGGCGCCACAGGCACGACGGCCGCGAACCGCCTCGCCGCCGACGCCGACCTCGTGATCGGCATCGGCACCCGCTACAGCGACTTCACCACGGCGTCGCGCTCGGCCTTCCAGGATCCGGGCGTGCGGTTCGTCAACATCAACGTCGCCTCCTTCGATGCGTACAAGCACGGCACGCAGCTGCCGGTGATCGCCGACGCGCGCGAGGCTCTGGCAGCGCTCGCCGCCGAACTCGTGGGCTTCGCGGTGTCGCCGGCGCTTGTCGAGCGGATCACCCGCGAGAAGGGCGAGTGGGATGCCGCCGTCGACGCCGCCTTCGTGCCGTCGGGGCTCGAGCGACCCGGTCAGCCTGAGATCATCGGCGCCGTACGGGCCGCGACCGCTCCCGAAGACGTGATCGTGCAGGCCGCGGGGTCTCTCCCGGGTGATCTGCACAAGCTGTGGCGGGTCGCCGACCCGCTCGGCTATCACGTCGAGTACGCCTACTCGTGCATGGGCTACGAGATCGCCGGCGGCCTCGGCGTCAAGCGCGGGCTCGAGGCTCTCGGCGATGACCGCGACGTCGTGGTCATGGTCGGCGACGGCTCGTACCTGATGCTGAGTTCGGAGTTGGCGACCGCGGTGGCCGAGGGGATCAAGATCATCGTGGTGCTCATCCAGAACCACGGGTACGCATCGATCGGCCACCTGTCCGAGACCGTGGGGTCGGAGCGGTTCGGCACGAAGTATCGCGCGTACGACGCAGATGCCCGCAACTTCCAGGGCGACCAGGTGCTGCCCGTCGACCTCGCGATGAACGCCCGCAGCTACGGGCTCGATGTCATCGAGGTCTCGCCCGGTGCGACGGCCATCGACGACCTGCGGGCGGCCATGGCCACCGCGAAGGCTTCTGCGCGCTCGACGCTCATCCATATCGAGAGCGACCCCCTGCTGTACGCACCCGACGGCGAGGGATGGTGGGACGTGCCCGTGCCCGAGGCGTCATCGCTGGAGGCGACGCAGGCGGCGCGGACAGAGTACGAATGGGGGCGGACCGCGCAGCGGCCGCTGCTCGGAGACGAGGGGAAGCGATGAACGCCACTGTCGCCGGCGCGCCGGTGAGTTTCGGCGTCTTCGAGATGACGCCCGAGGGGGCGCCGACCGTCGCCGCCGACGACCTGCTCGAGACCCTCGCCGAGGCGGGCTACGCCGGAGTCGACCTCGGGCCCGTGGGCTATCTCGGGCGCGAGCGCGAGCTGCGGTCGCGGCTCGCGCGGTTCGGTCTCGAACTCGCCGGAGGCTGGGTGCAGCTGCCGTTCTCCGACGACGACGCCTTCACCGCGTCGCTGCCGTCGCTGCGCGACGCGCTGCGGGTGTTCGCGGATGCCGCCGAGGCCGGGCCCGACCGTCTGCCGCTGCCCACCCTCGCCGACGACGGATCCGCGACGCGACGGGCGAATCCCGGTCGCGGTGCCGAGACCGATCCCCTCGCCACCGAGGCATGGCAGCGGCTCATCGTCAATGCCGGCCGGGCCGCGGAGCTCGTGCGCGAGGCTGGCTTCGAGCCGACGTTCCACCACCACGCCGGCACTTTCGTCGAGTCTCCTGAGGAGATCGACCGCTTCCTCGCCGAGGTCGAGGTCGACCTCACCCTCGACACCGGGCACCTGTTCATCGCCGGCGGAGACCCCGCCGAAGCGGTGACCCGCTGGGGCGATCGCATCAACCACCTGCACCTCAAGGACGTCGATCTTCCGGTGCTGCGGCGCGTGCTCGCCGCGGGCGGAGGCATGCCCGAGGTGTGGTCGTCGGGGGCCTTCGTCGCGTTCGGCAGGGGCGACGTCGCACTCGCCCCGGTGATGGAAGCGATGGACGCCCGCGGATTCGACGGCTGGGTGATCGTCGAGCAGGACGTGCTCAACGCCCCCGACGTCGCCGTCGACGCCTTCCGTGCCGCCCGCGGGGAGGATCAGCGCGTGAATCGCGCAGCTCTGCGGCCGTGGCTCTGAAGCGACGGCTCGTCCGCCGTCGACGGCTCCGCGCCTCGCCCGCATCCGATTCCAGTAGAAAGAGCATCCCGTGACCGACGCCCCACTCCGCTTCGCCCTGATCGGCACCGGCCGCATCGGCCAGGTGCACGCCGCGAACATCGCCGCCGACGCCGAGGCGACCCTCGCCTGGGTCGCCGACCCGTTCGTCGAGGGCGCGCGTGCCGTCGCGGACCGCTTCGGAGGCCGCGCGACCGACACCGCCGAGGAGGTCTTCGTCGCGGGCGATGTCGACGCCGTGCTCGTGGCCTCCCCGACCTCCACCCACGTCGACCTCATCGAGAAGGCGGTGGATGCCGGCATCCCCGTGCTCTGCGAGAAGCCGATCGATCTCGACATCACCCGCGTCGACGCCCTGCGGGCGAAGGTCGCCACAGCGGGCGTGCCGGTCGCGCTGGGCTTCAATCGGCGTTTCGACCCCGCCTTCGCCGAGGTGCGGGCGCGCGTCGCCGCCGGCGAGATCGGCGCGCTCGAGCAGCTGACGATCATCAGCCGCGATCCCGCGGCGCCACCGGCGGCCTACGTCGCCGTCTCAGGCGGGATCTTCCGTGACATGACGATCCACGACTTCGACATGGCGCGCTTCTTCCTGCCCGACATCGTCGAGGTGAGCGCGGTCGGTTCGACGCTGTTCGACGAGGGCGCCCGCGCACACGGCGACTTCGACACCGCGGTAGTGACGCTGCGTGCAGCATCCGGCGCGGTCGTCACCATCATCAATTCGCGGCACAGCGCGGTCGGCTACGACCAGCGGCTCGAGGCGTTCGGCTCCGCCGGCATGCTCCAGGTCGCGAACCGCTCGACGAGCCTCGTCTCGCTCTCGACGGCCACCGCCGTCGAGGCCCGCGCGCCCTACGAGGACTTCTTCCTGCAGCGCTACGCCGAGGCCTACGCTGCCGAACTCCGGGCGTTCGTCGCCCTCGCGCGCGGCGGTACCTCGGACTGCTCGACCTTCGAAGACGGCCGCAGCGCCCTGCTGCTCGCCGATGCCGCGCAGGCATCGGCCACGGAGCGGATGCCGGTCGTCGTGACGTCTGCGTGACGCGCCGGCAAACCGTGCCAACGCCCCCTCCCGGAACAGGAGGGGGCGTTCGCACATGTCCGGGCGCGTCGGCGCGCGACAGGAGGTTGCGGCGGGCCGGGGTCCCCCCGAAGCCCGACCCGCCGCGGCTGAGTGTCAGCTGAGGCGGATCGCCGCCCAGCTGACGGCGGGCAGCGAGACCGACAGCGTCGAACCGTCGACGGATGCGTCGGCCGCCCGCACACCGACCCGCTCGGGGTCGGTGAGGGTGTTCGCCGCGTAGATGTCGTCCTCGTGCAGGAGGTGCGACTCGGACACGGTCACCGAACGGCCGAGCGCCGACACGAGCGGGGACAGGTCGACCTTCAGGTCGGCGGCATCCGTCGTCGAGCGGTTCACGACGAAGAGCGACACGCCCTCGTCGTCGACGGTGGCGACGGCGTTGACCTTCGCGACCTCGCCGAGCTTCTCGCTGGTGAACGTTCCGGCGTCGACGGGCACGCGCACCGCACGGCCGTTCGCCAGCCGCGAGGTGATCGAGAACGGGAAGAAGGTGGTCTGCTTCCAGGCGATGCCACCCGGCTCGGTCATGATCGGCGCGATCACGTTGACGAGCTGCGCGAGCGACGCCGAGCGCACGCGGTCGGCGTGCTGGAGCAGCGTGATCATCAGGTCGCCGAAGACGACGGCGTCGAGCGCGTGGTACTGGTCTTCGAGCAGCCGCGGCGCGACCGGCCAGCCCCGCTCCTCGGGCTTGTCGTTCTGGCCGCCCTCTTCGTTGTGGAGGTACCAGACGTTCCACTCGTCGAAGGAGATCATGATGCGCTTGTCGCTCTTCTTCGTGGCGGCGACGGTGTCGGCGATCGCGACGACGGACTCGATGAACTTCGCCATGTCGACGCCCGAGGCGAGGAACTCCTGCGCGTTCCCGCCCATCTCCTGGTAGTAGGAGTGGCACGAGATGAAGTCGACGTCGTCGAAGGTGTGCTCGAGCACGGTGCGCTCCCACGACCCGAAGGTGGGCATGCCGCGCCCCGACGAGCCGCAGACCACCAGTTCGACCGACGGGTCGAGCATGCGCATCGCCTTCGCCGTGCGCATCGCGATCTTGCCGTAGTCGTCGGCATTGCGGTGGCCGACCTGCCAGGGGCCGTCCATCTCGTTGCCGAGGCACCACATCTTCACCGCGAACGGGTCGGGGCGGCCGTTGGCCGCGCGCTGCGCGGTCCACGTGGTGTCGGCGTCGGAGTTGGCGTACTCGAGCAGGTCGAGGGCCTCGGCGGTGTCGCGGGTGCCGAGGTTCACCGCCATCATGAGGTCGGATCCGACGCGGTCGAGCCACTCCTGGAACTCGTGCAGGCCGACCTCGTTGGTCTCGGTGGAGTGCCAGGCGAGGTCGAGCCGGCGGGGGCGGTCTTCGACCGGGCCGATGCCGTCCTCCCACTTGTAGCCCGACACGAAGTTGCCGCCCGGGTAGCGGATGGTCGAGACGCCGAGCTCCTTGACGAGGTCGATGACGTCCTGGCGGAAGCCCGCGGCATCGGCGGACGGATGCCCGGGCTCGAAGATGCCGTCGTAGATGTGGCGACCGAGGTGCTCCACGAATCCGCCGAAGATGCGGCGGTCGATGTCGGAGACCTCGTTGTAGGGGTCGAGGCGGGCGGTGGCGTCGGTCATGGCCTGCATCTTTCTCATGGGGAGGTGCGACGAATGCCGCGGCACGATGTTCGCCGTGCCGCGGCATCCATTTGTATCGTTATACTACCGGTCTGCCGGGCTCATGTCTCGAAGAATTCAGGCTTCGACGAGCTCAGGCTTCGACAGGCTCAGGCTCGACGAGCTCAGCCGAGGATGACGTCGGCTTCGGCGAAGAACTCGTCCACCGCGTCGTCGACGCTCTTGGTTCCGAGGCCCAGCTCTTTGCCGAGGTCCCAGAACTTCTGCTCGAGCGAGCCGTAGCCGACGACCGGCACCGGCGGGGCGTCGCCCACGCGGTCGGCGTTGGCGTCGATGTAGTCGGCGACCTGCTTGTCGACGCCTTCGAGCACGGTGGCGGCGAGCTTCGACGACGAGGCGGGGAAGCCGAGCGTGGTGCCGAAGATCTCACCGGCCGCGTCGCTGTTCACGACGAAGTCGAGGAAGAGCGCGGCTGCCTCGGGGTGCTCGGAGTTCTCGGCGATGGCGACCTGCAGGCCCGCCTGACGGTAGAGGTCCTTCGAGCCCTCGACGGCGGTCGGGGGCGCGACCATCGAGATCGACGAGGCGCCCGAGTCGGCGATGTAGCCGCCGAGGAAGTTGCTCCAGCTCATCTCGCTCGCGGTGAGGTTCGCGCCGAAGCCGGACTTCGGGGTGATCTCCTCGAGCTTCTGCTGTGGGACGGTGATGCCGTCGCGCAGGTCGTCGCCCGACTCCCAGTACTCGGCGAGCTGCTCCTTTGTGAAGCCGAGCTCGCCGTCTTCGGTGTAGAGGTTGCCGCCCTCGGCGCGCAGCTGCAGCTCGAACGTCTGGATGCGCTGGGTGTAGTCGGTGCCGCCGTACACGGCGCCGCCGGTCGCCTCGGTGACCTCTTCCATCCAGTCGTCGAAGTCGTCGAAGCTGGTGCCGCCCTCGGGGGCGGGGACACCCGTCTCGGCGAGGAGGTCGTCGTTGACGAAGTTGGCCCACAGGCTGTAGCCGGTCGGCAGCGAGTACTGCACGCCGCCGAGCGCCCCCGTGCCGAGGAGGCCCTCGTCGAAGGTCGACATGTCGATGTAGTCCGACACCTCAGCGAGGTCGAGCAGGTGCCCGGGCTCGCCGTACTGGCGCAGATAGCTGTCGGAGAACTGGAAGACGTCGGGGAGCCCGCCGCCGGCGACCTCGGTCGCGCGCTTCTCCCAGAAGCTGGGGAAGTCCGAGAACGAGGTGTTGACCGTGATGTTCGGGTACTCCTCGTTGAAGGCCGCGATCAGGTCGTTGTAGCGCGTGGCGCGGTCGTCGTTGCCCCAGAATGCGAAGTCGATCGTGACTTCTTCTTCGGGGTCGAACTCCGCACCTGCGTCCGAACCGCCGCCGGCGCAGCCGGCGAGTGCGAGTGCGCTGACCGCGGCGATGCCGGCCACGGTGATGAGGCGTGAGTGCTTCATGGTGTCCCTTCGAGTTGGAATGCGCTTTCCGTAGCGATGCGAGTCCGGCCGCAGCGGGCCGGATTCCCTCACACCGACGCTGTGGCGAGGCCGAGCGGCCCCGAGGCGGCGACGACGACCGGAGCCAGCACGAACGCCGCCTCCTGCGAAGCGAGCCGCACGCTCTCGACGGGGGCGCCGGTCTCGGCATCCGTCCCCTCGATCGCGATGTCGACGTCGTCGTCACCGTGGTTGATGAGTGTCACGAGGTCTCCGCGTCGCGCGACTTCGACGTCCGCAGGGAGGCCCGCGACCACCGGTCGCACCCCCGACGACTCGACGAGGGCGGCCACGACGGCGTCGGCACCTGCGGTGTCGGGAAGGGTGGCGATGTACCAGGCCTCCCCGGCGCCGTGCCGGTGGCGCGTGAGCGCCGGGCGTCCGGCCGCGGCTCCCGTCTCGAAGTGAGAGACGACGTCGGCGCCGACCGCGTGGATCGACTCGGCGACGAGGCGTCCCTCGGCGGGCGTGCCGCCGACGGTGAACGCCGCGGTCGCCCGAACCGCGGGCGCGGCCGCGGCGCTCAGCGCTCCGACGCCCATTCCGCCGACGCTGGCCCCGCCGAGAGCACCGAAGTCCTCGAAGCGGATGCCGAGCACGTCGCGCAACTGCGTGACGAAGCCGCCCGGGCGGAACTGGTCGTGGCCGTCGACCACATCGGTGAACGGACCGGCGAGTAGCGTGCCGCCGCCGTCGACGAAACGGGTGAGGGCGGTCGCACCCTCTTCGCGGAGGAGGTACAGCACGGGCGCGAGGGCAAGGTCGTAGCCGTCGTCGACGCGCTCGGGCGCGATGATGTCGACTTGGATGCCGCGGCTGTGCAGCGCGCCGTACCACTCGAGCACCGCCGCGAGATAGTCGACCTCGACGGGGTGGTCGCGCTCCTCGACCGCCCACCAGCTCTCCCAGTCGAACACCAGCGCGACACGGGCGTCTCGTCCGGGCGCGGGCAGCTCGCCCAGCGCCTTCAGGCGCGCGCCGAGCTCGGTGACCGCCTGCCAGGTGCGGGTGTCGGTTCCGGCGTGGGGGAGCATCGCCGAGTGGAACTTCTCGCTTCCTGCCCGGGACTGCCGCCACTGGAAGAACATGATGCCGTCGGCGCCGCGGCCGATCGACTGCGCCGTCTCGGCCATGAGGGCGCCGGGCTTCTTCCCCGGGTTCGCCGGGCGCCAGTTCACGGCATCCGTCGCCTGCTCCCACAGGACCCACGGCACGCCGGGCTTGAGCGAGCGGATCAGGTCGCGCTGGAAGGCCGCGTCGCGGACGCGGGTCGGGCTGGTCGGATCGGGGTAGCAGTCGTCGGCGATGAGGTCCATGTGGGGTGCCCATGCCGAATAGTCGGCGGGCTTGAACGGTCCCATGAAGTTCGTGGTGATCGGCTGCGTCGCGCCCGCCTCGAGAAGGATCGCGCGCTCCATCAGGTAGCACTCCAGCAGCATGTCGCTGGTGAACCGGCGCCAGTCGAGCATCGACGACGGGTTGTGGCTGTACGGGGCCAGCCGCGGCGGGAAGATCTCGTCGAACGAGCCGTAGCGCTGCGACCAGAAGCTCGTGCCCCAGGCCTCGTTGAGGGCGTCGATGCTCGTGTACCGGTCGGTGAGCCAGCGGCGGTAGGCGTCGCGGGCGGAGTCGGAGAAGTCCATCCACAGGTGGCAGCCGAACTCATTGCCCACGTGCCACATCACCACGGCGGGGTGGTCCACATAGCGCTCTGCGATGCGCCGCACGAGTTCGCCGGCCAAGCGACGGTAGGTCGGCGATGAGGGGGCGAAGTGCTGCCGGCTTCCGGGCCAGTACGAGGCGCCGCTCTCGTCGGCGGGGAGGGTGTCGGGGTAGGTGGCGCTGACCCACGGCGGCGGCGAGGCGGTCGCCGTGGCGAGGTTGACCTGGATGCCGCCGGCGTGGAGCTTCTCGATCACGGTGTCGAGCCAGGCGAAGTCCCAGACGTCTTCCGACGGCTGGATGCGCGACCACGCGAAGATGCCGAGACTCACGATGTTGACGCCGGCCTCGCGCATGAGGCGCACGTCGTCGTCCCACACCTCCTCCGGCCACTGGTCGGGGTTGTAGTCGGCGCCGTACAGCAAAGCAGGTCTCCTTGACGAGGTTGGGGGTGTCGGCCGGTGGGCGGTCGTGGTCAGCGCCCGCGACGGGCGGGGATGGCGACGACGGCGGTGGCGGCGCAGCCGAGCGCGGCGATGACGAGGGGGACGAGCATCCAGGTCACGACGCCGGTGAAGACGACGGTCGCGGCGAGGTAGAGCGTGCCGACCGGGTCGCCCGCGAGGGCGGCGGGGATGCCGCGGACGGCGGGCATCCATCCGGTGCCGGGCGTCCAGGCGCCGGCGGCAGCGAGCAGCGCGGTGCCGGCGAGGGTGAGGCCGGCCCAGCCGATGATCCCGATCGCGGCGCCGCCGGGCAGGGCACCGGTGTTCGCGAGGAGGATGTCGGCGATGAGGATGCCGGCGATGAGGGTGGTGACCGCGCCGACGGCGAGCCCGCCGGGGAGGGCGTGCCGGTAGTCGGTCCAGAACTGGCGGGCGTGGGACTGCTCGGCGTTCAGGTAGCGGCGGATGTGGCGGATGCCGGCCGCGAGGGCTGCGGGGAGGGTGATGACGGGGAGGCTCGCGATGGTGACGAGGAGTCCGGTGAGGAGCACTTCGCCGAACAGTGCGAACGCGCCCGTCGCCCCGGGGTAGCGGGCGGCTTCGCGCTCTTCGAGCGTGGGGCCGGAGCCGTCGCGATCGGCGCGACGGGCGGCTCGCATCTGTCGGCGGTCCATGGTGTCTTCTTCCGGGATCCCGGTCAGCCCTTGAGGCCTTGGGTGGCGACGCCGTCGACGAGGAACCGCTGGAACACGAGGAAGAACAGCAGCACGGGGAGGAGGGCGACGAACGACGCGGTGACGGTGGCGCCGTAGTCGGACGACGAGGTCTGGTCGTTGTAGAGACGCAGCGCGATCGGCAGCGGGTAGTTCTCGGGGCTGGTGAGGTAGAGCAGGGGTCCGAGGAAGTCGTTCCAGGCCCAGATGAACGCGAAGATCGCGCAGGTGATCAGGGCGGGCTTGATCAGCGGCAGGATGATCGACCAGAAGATGCGGACGTGTCCGGCGCCGTCGATGCGGGCGGCCTCGTCCATGTCGCGGGGCATCTGGCGCATGAACTGCACGAGGAGGAACACGAAGAACGCTTCGGTTGCGAGGAACTTCGGCAGCAGCAGCGGCCAGAACGTGTCGACCAGGCCGAGGTTGTTGAACAGGATGTACTGCGGGATGATCACGACGTGGAACGGCAGCAGCAGGGTGCCGATCATCGCGGCGAACAGGATGCCGAGGCCCTTGAACTGGATGCGGGCGAACGCGTACGCGGCCAACGCGCTGGAGAGCACGGTTCCGATCACGGAGCCGACGGCGATGATGAGGGAGTTCGCGAAGAACCGCCACATCGGGATGCCGGCGATGCCTTCTGACACCTTGATGTAGTTGTCGAAGGTGGGGTTCTCGGGGAAGATCGCGATCGAGTTGCCGAACTCGCTGTTGGGTTTGAACGTGGAGAAGAACAGCCAGACCAGCGGGTAGAGGACCACCAGGGTGATCGCGGTGAGCGCGATGAACCAGATCACGGTCTGCCAGGTGCTGCGCTTGACCTTGCGGCGCGGGGCGGCAGGGGTCTTGGTGTCGGGGTCGACCTGGTTCTCGGTGACCAGCAGGGCGTTCTCACCGAACGAGGATGTGGTGCTCATCGGTTGTCTCCGGCGTAGTGGACCCAGGATCGCTGGGTGCGGAACAGGATGAAGGCGATGATCGCGACGACGACCAGCAGCACCCACGCGATCGCGGAGGCGTAGCCCATCTGGCCGTCGGAGAATCCTCGCTTGTAGAGGTAGAGGGTGATGAAGTTCGTCATCCCGGCCGGACCGCCCGACCCGTTGCTGATGATGTACGCGGAGGCGAATACCTGGAATGCGCCGATGAGGCCGAGCAGCAGGTTGAAGAAGATCACCGGGCTGAGCATCGGGATGGTGACGGCCCGGAACCGGTGCCAGGCGTTCGCGCCGTCCATCTCGGCCGCTTCGTACAGTTCCTTCGGGATCTGCTTCAGCCCGGCGAGGAAGATGACCATGGTGGCGCCGAACTGCCACACCGACAGCAGGATCATCGCGGGGAGCACCAGGGCGGGGTTGCCGAACCAGCCGCCCAGGTTGATGCCGAAGAACGACAGCGTCGTGTCGACCGGGCCGTCGCCGGCGAACATCGCCCGCCACACGATCGCGACCGACACCGATCCGCCGATGAGGCTCGGGGCGTAGAACGCGGACCGGTAGAACCCGGCGCCCTTGTCGCGGTAGTTCAGCAGCATCGCGATCAACAGCGCGGCGAGCAGGGTGATCGGGGTGCCGATGAACACGTAGATCAGGGTGATCTGCGCGGACTGCATGAACGACGGGTCGTTCGTGAACATGCGGACGTAGTTGTCCAGCCCGATCCACTTGGGCGGGGAGAAGATGTTGTAGTTCGTGAACGACAGGTACAGCGAGTACGCCATCGGCACCAGCGTGAGCCCGAAGAACCCGACCAGCCACGGGATCAGGAACCCGTACCCCGCCAACGACTCCTTGACCTGACGGGAACGCTGCCCCGGCCGATGCAGATCCTGCTCGCCCTTGCCTCGCCCAGACAGGGGACCGCGCGAGGACTTCTTCCCCGTCACGATGACTCTCGTCGCTGTGGTGCTCACGTCGACTCTCCCGATTGTGGTGGTTGGAATGGTGTTCCGGGTCCGGCCGCGAGGCGACCGGACCCGGAAGGCTCTCACGAGGTCAGGACGACGTCCATCTCGGAGAAGAACTGCGAGACCGCGTCCTCGACGGTGATGGTGCCGAAGGCGAGCTCCACACCGATCTGGCGGAACTTCTCCTCGAGCGTGCCGTAGCCGACGATCGGCACGGGCGGCGCGTCGCCCAGACGGTCGGCGATCGACGCCTCGTAGTCCTTGACCTGCTGGCTCAGCGGGTCGAGCTCGGCAGCGGCCAGGGCGGTCTCCGAGGCGGGGAGGCCGCGGTTGGTGCCGAAGATCTCACCCGACTCGGGCGAATTCACGAGGAAGTCGACCAGCGTGGCGGCAGCTTCGGGGTGCTCGGTCTTGGCCGAGATGGTGTGGAGCATCGACGGCTTCAGGTAGAGATCCTTCGCGCCCTCTTCGGTGACCGGAGGAGCGATCAGGCCGAGCTCGGTGTAACCCTCGCCGAGGCCGGCGAGGTAGCCAGCGCCGAAGTTGTCCCACGTGAGCTCGCTCGCCGTCAGCGCGGAGTCGAAGCCGCCCTTGGGGACGAGCTCCTCCACGCGCGACTGCGGAATGATCGTGCCGTCCTCGCGGATGTCGGAGCGCGACTCCCAGAACTCGGTGAGGCGAGCCTCGTCGAAGCCCGGCTCGCCGTCCTCGCTGAAGAGGTACGAGCCCTCCGAGCGCAGCTGCAGCTCGAAGTTCTGGATGCGTCCGGTGTAGTCGCCGCCACCCCAGATGTCGCCGCCGCCGGCTTCGGTGACCTCGGTCATCCATGCCGCGTAGTCGTCCCAGCTGCCGCCGGGGAACTCCTCGACGCCGGCCTGCTCGAGCAGGACCGGGTTGGTGAACAGGCCCCACGCGTTGGTCGAGGTCGCGATGCCGTACGTGGTGTCGCCGACCACGCCGATGCCGAGAATGTTCTCGGGCAGCGGGTCGGTCTGGATGATGTTGCCGAGGTACGGGTCGAGGTCGAGCAGCAGGTTGTTCTCGGAGTACTGACGCAGGTACGAGTAGTCGAACTGCATCACGTCGGGGAGGTTGCCACCGGCGGCCTCGGTCTGACGCTTCTCCCAGAACGAGGGGAAGTCCAGGAAGGTGGCGTTGACGGTGATGTTGGGGTATTCCTCGTTGAACGCGGCGATCGCCTCGTCGTAGAGCTCCGCGCGCACGTCGTTGCCCCAGAACGCGAGGTCGAGCGTGACCTCTTCGTCCGGGTCGAAGGTGGGGTCAGCCTCGGGGGCGTCGCCGCCTCCGGCGCAACCGGCCAGGACCAGGGCGGCGCCGGTCGCGAGTGCGACTCCGGCGAATGCCCGCTTCTTGCTGAACATCGTTGTCCTCTCATGAACGTCTGTGTTCGATCTTCCCGCGCAAGACGTTCGGTGTCTGTTGGTGCGGTCTCGGCGCATCCTTGGTGCTGGAGTGGAAAGCGCTTGCCCGCAAACGTACTGCACATAAAAACGTTTCGCAAGAGTTTGGACAGAGAGATTTAAACGATTCAGTAACGGTCCGGTCTCGCCGCGGATGCTGGACTGTGCGCGGTCACAGTCCAGCATGCCGGATCAGGCCCGATCCCGCGGCGATTCGTGGCCCGCCGTCGTCGGCGGTCGGGGTTGCGAGCGGCCGGGGTTGCGAGCGGCCGGGATTGCGAGCGGCCGGGGTTGCGAGCGGTCGTGGTTGTGCTGCTGCCCCGGCCGCCCGCCCCGGTCGCCCGCCGCGCATGCTGTCGTCGCTGTCGCGTTCCTCGGCTCGATCAGCTCCGCCCCCGCGAATGGTGGCTGCCGAGCGCGGATTCCGGGGTGGAACAGGTGCGAGCGGCTCCCGGTGTTCCACCCCCAGGACTTGTGGGAATCAGGAGCGAATTCTGGGGGCGGAGCGGCAGTTCGGGTGAGTTCCGCCCCCAGGAATCGCGGGCGCCGGGGACGGAATCTGGGGGTGGAGTGGAGGGGGAGAGCGGCGGGGTCGAACGAGGCCGGGGTTGTGGGCGACGGCGGCGATCCCACGGCGACCTGAGGAGTGCGACGTCGGCATGAGGGTTCGAGGAGAGTTCTCTCCGCGAAGTTGACTCGTTTCAATCGCAGAGTTAGGGTCGCTCGGGAAAACGCATTCCCCTCGGCGCCGCCGCTGAGGTAATCGATGGAGATTCTGATGAGCACCAGCACGGCCTCGCCCACGTGGGCGCTCCGACTGCACGCGATGTTCGACTGGGTGCTCTGGATCCTCGTCGTCAATGCGCTCTGGTACGTCTTCACCCTCCTCGGCGCGATCGTCCTCGGCGCGGCCCCGGCCGCCGCGGCGGCATCCGCCCTCACCCGTCGGCGGCTGCGGGGCGAGGTGTTCCCCGCCGTCCCAGCGTTCTGGCGGGAGTGGCGCCGCAGCTTCGTCGACGCGAACCTCGCGCTCGGCCCCGGCTTCGCGGTCGTCGCGCTCCTCGGCCTCGGCGTGGGCGGCATGGCGGTGAGCGGAAGCCTCGGCTCGCCGTTCGGCATCGTCAGCCTCGTCGCGCTGACGGTCGCGGCCACGGTCACCGCGATCGCGGTGCCGATGTACGCCCACTACGACCTGCCGCGCCGCGCCTACCTCGTTACCGCGAGCCGGTGGATGCTGCGCAACCTCCCGCACGTCTTCGTGCTGGTCCTCGCCGCGGTCGCGGTCGTCGCCGTGAGCGCGGTCGTGCCGGGCATCGTGCCGTTCCTGTCGACCGGAGCATGGATCACCGCGAGCACGGTCATGTGCCTCGGCTTCTTCGCCGCGAACGACCGGCGCCTGGAGGAGCAGGCATCCGGTCGCTGACCGGCCCCATCACCACCTGTCCGTCCCCAACCCCCACCAAAGAACGAAGGAGTTCCTTCATGAATCGCAGCAGAGCACTCGTCGGGATCGGTGCCGTCACCGTCACCGCGCTCGCCCTCGCCGGCTGCTCGGCCGGCGGCGACGCCGAGCCGGCAGACCTCGACACGATCGAGATCATGGCGCCGTATCTCGTGACCAACGCGCCCGAGGAGGGCAACGAGATCGAGACGGCGGTCGAAGACGTCGTCGGCGTCGACCTCGACATCACCTGGGTGCCCAACTCGTCGTACGGCGACAAGGTCAACATCACCCTCGCGGGCGACGACCTGCCCCACGTGATGGTCATCCAGGGCAAGGACCCCGGCTTCGTGCGCAACGCCGAAGCCGGCGCCTTCTGGGACCTGACCGACTACCTCGGCGACTACGAGAACCTCGCCACGACATTCCCCGAGGTGCAGAAGGCATCGAGTGTGAACGGCAAGGTGTATGGCGTCTACCGCGCGCGCGACGTCATGCGCGAGGCGGTCATCATCCGCAAGGACTGGCTCGCCAACCTCGGCCTCGACCTGCCCGAGACGACCGAAGACCTCCAGGCCATCGCGAAGGCGTTCACCGAGGACGACCCCGACGGCAACGGCCAGGACGACACCTACGGCATCATCGTGCCGAAGTGGCCCGGCACGATCGGCACCAACAGCCCGTGGGATGCCATGGAGACCTGGTACGGCGCCGGCAACCGCTGGACCGAGCGCGACGGTGAGCTCACCCCGAACTTCACCACCGATGAGTGGCTGGATGCCGTGCAGTACGAGCGCGGGCTCGTCGAGGACGGCGTGGTCAACGCCGACTTCGCGACCTTCGATTCGGCGAACTGGAACGAGCCGTTCCTCAACGGCAAGGGCGGAATCATCATCGACGTGCACTCCCGCGCCGGTGTGCTGATCAACCTGTTCAAGGAGTCCGACCCCGAGAACTTCGACCAGTACGTCGACGTGGCCGGCAACCTCACCGGCCCCGACGGCGAGCTGCACGCGCTGCCGACGACCGGCTACAGCGGCTTCCTCGCGATCCCGAAGGCCAAGGTGCGCACCGAGGCCGAGCTGCGCGCGGTGCTCGAGGTGCTCAACGACCTGAACTCGGCCGAGGCGGGTCCGATCCTCAACAACGGCATCGAGGGCGTCACCTACGAGCTCGAGGGCGATCTCGCCGTCGCGATCGACGACGCGCCGCAGGCGCTCAAGGACACGGTCCTGAGCTACTCCCAGCTCGGCATGAACGTCACCGGCTTCCAGGGGTACCTACCCAAGCAGGCGAGCGACTACGAGCAGGAGATGTACGACAAGCGCAAGGAGATCGAGGCGACCGACACCGAGTCGGCCGAGTTCGACCCGTCCGCACCGTACGTCTCGCCGACGTACGTCTCGAAGGGCGCTCAGCTCGACACGATCGTCGCGGATGCGCGCATCCAGTACATCGCCGGCCAGATCGATCTCGACGCGCTGAAGGCTGCCGTCGAGCTGTGGCGCACGAGCGGCGGCGACGACATCATCACCGAGATCAACGAGCTGGCCTCGGCCGACTCCTGATCCCGAATGCCGGGGCGGCGGCGCAGCCGCCGCCCCGGCACCACCGAGAGGCCCTCCCATGGCAATGCTCGACACCGCCATCACGGCGACCGAGACGCTGACCGTCGAGAAGAAGTCGCGACGGCGACGCGGGGTGCGCGTGCACTTCACCCAGTTCAAGTGGCTGTACCTGCTGCTGGTCCCCGGCATCCTGTACTTCGCCGTGTTCCGCTACTGGCCGATGTACGGCGCGGTCATCGCGTTCAAGGACTACGTGCCGTTCCTCGGCATCTCCGACAGTCCGTGGGTCGGCTTCCAGCACTTCGAGGACTTCTTCTCGAGCCCGGACTTCCCCCGGCTCCTGGCCAACACGCTGATCCTGGCGCTGCTGAGTCTCCTCATCGCCTTCCCGCTGACGATCATCGTCGCGCTTCTGCTCAACGAGATGCGCCTGATGATCCTCAAGCGCACCGTGCAGACGCTCATCTACATCCCCCACTTCCTGTCGTGGACCGTGGTCGCGTCGCTCACCTACCTGCTGTTCGCCCTCGACGTCGGGCCCCTGTTCCAGCTGATCAACGGCATCCTCGGCACCGACGTCAACTTCCTCGCCGACCCGGCCTGGTTCCGGCCGATCATCGTGCTGCAGGACATCTGGAAGAACACCGGCTGGGGCACGATCATCTTCCTCGCCGCCCTCGCCGGCGTCGATCAGGCCCAGTACGAGGCGGCCATCATCGACGGCGCCGGCCGCTTCCAGCGGGTGTGGCACATCACGCTCCCGTCGATCATGCCGACGGTCATCGTGATGCTCGTGCTGCAGATGGGCCAGGTGCTCAACACCGGATTCGAGCAGATCTACCTCATGACCAACTCGCTCAACCGCTCGGTGGCCGACGTGTTCGACACCTACGTCTACTTCATGGGCATCACGCAGGGGTCGTACAGCTACTCGACCGCGGTCGGCCTGTTCAAGGCTGTCGTCGGCGTCGTGCTCATCTTCGGCGCCAACTGGCTCGCACGCCGGTTCAACCAGACGGGAATCTTCTGATGGCTCGCGAGAAGTATCGCTTCAACACGCCTGCGGGACGGGTCTTCGACGTCTTCAACGTCGTCCTGATGATCGGCATCGCCATCATCGCCCTCGTCCCGTTCGTGTTCGTGCTCGCCGGATCGTTCGCGACCGAGTCCGAGCTGGCCACCCGGTCGTTCTTCCTGTGGCCGGAGACGTTCTCGCTCGATGCGTACGAGGCGATCTTCACCAGCCCCGCGTTCGTCCGCGCCCTGGTCACGACGATCGCCGTGACGGCCGTCGGCACCGTGGTGCAGCTGATGCTCACGGCGACGATGGCCTACCCGCTCAGCAAGTCGAACCTGCCCGGCGGGCGCCTGATCCTCTCGCTCATCGTTTTCACGATGGTGTTCTCGGGCGGCATGATCCCGACATTCCTCGTGGTCAAGGATCTGGGTCTGCTCAACAACTACTGGGCGCTGATCCTGCCGATGGCGATCAACCCGTTCAGCCTGATCATCATCAAGAACTTCTTCCAGCAGCTGCCGAACGAGCTGGAGGAGTCGGCGAAGATCGACGGCGCGAACGAGCTGCAGACCCTGTGGAGCATCGTGCTGCCGCTCTCGAAGCCGGTGCTCGCCACCTTCGCGCTGTTCTACGCGGTGGGCATCTGGAACGACTTCATGTCGCCGCTGCTCTACCTCAACGACAACTCGATGTGGACGCTGCAGATGTTCCTGCGACAGGTGACCGTCGCGACCGACCTCTCGATCGTCGAGCAGGACCCGTCGCAGATGCCGCCCGCGCAGGGGATCAAGTTCGCGGTCATCATCGTGGCGACGCTGCCGATCGTGCTCTTCTATCCGTTCCTGCAGAAGCACTTCGCGAAGGGCATGCTGATCGGCTCGGTCAAGGGATGAGCGATCTGCGCTATGCGAACCCGCTCGCCTCGGCGGCCGACGTCGCCGACTGGATCGGGGAGGGTCCGGTGTCGGCCGCGCAGGGCGACGACGGCCTCGTCCTCTCGAGCGCCGGGGGGCCCGACGACCACTGGACGCTCTGGTGTCCCGAGACCTTCGGCGACCGCATCCGCGTCACGTGGGAGTTCTCGCCCCGCGGGGAGCCGGGTCTGGCGATGCTGTTCTTCGGCGCGGCATCCGTCGTCGGCGGCGGCATCTTCGACGCCGATACGGCCCCGCGCGACGGGGCGTATCCGCAGTACCACTCGGGCGACATCCGCACGCTGCACGTCTCGTACTTCCGGCGCCGGTGGGAGGACGAGCGCGCCTTCCACACCTGCAACCTGCGCAAGTCGCCGGGGTTCCACCTGGTCGCGCAGGGCGCGGACCCCCTTCCTCCGGTCGTCGACGCACGCGACGCGTTCTACCGGATCGAGGTCGTCAAAGACGGTGCGCACGTCTCCTTCGCCATCGACGACCTTCCCCTCTTCGCCTGGGCCGACGACGAGTCGACCGGTCCGCGCGTCCGCGAGGGCCGCATCGGCTTCCGCCAGATGTCGCCCCTCGTCGCCTGCTACCGCAACCTGGAGGTTCACTCGCTGTGACCGCGATCGACGCGACAGTCCCGCTCCGCTGGCTCGATGACACCCCGCCCGCCCAGCTCTCGGGTGGTGTGACCTGGGGCGTTCCGCTGCCGCGGGGCACCGTCGCCTCGCCGGCGCAGCTGCGGCTGCGCGAGTGCGCGGGCGCCGACGTTCCTGCGCAGTTCTGGACCCTCGCCACCTGGCCCGACGGCTCGGTGAAGTGGGCGGGCGCCGCCGTCGGCGCGCTCGCCGCGCCGACCCGGTACGAGATCGCCGTGACGGATGCCGCGGCACCCGCGTCGGCCGGACACGAGGCTCCTGTCGTGGTGCGCCGCGACGGCGGCGAGATCGGGGTCTCGAACGGGCTGACCGAGATCGTGTTCGCCGCGGACGCCGGCGCCGACACCGTGGCCCGGCGCATCCTGCGCGACGGGCGTGTGGTCGCGGAGGACCTGCGCCTCGTGAGCCTGCTGCAGGAGGAGATCCCCGAAGACGGCGGCCCGGCGCCCCGGCGTCCGTTCCGCTCGCGGACGACGGTCGTCGAGGTCGAGCAGGACGGCCCGATCCGCGCGGTCGTGCGCGTCGAAGGCGTGCATCGCGACGAGGCCGGCGGCCGCGAGTGGCTTCCGTTCACCCTGCGCTTCGTCGTCGCGGCCGGTTCGGCGGAGGTGCGCGTCGTGCACACCGTCGTCTGGGACGGCGAGGCCGACCACGACTTCCTCGCCGGGCTCGGCCTGCGCGCCGACGTGCCGCTGCGCGCGGCGCTGCACGACCGCCATGTGCGCGTCGCCGGCGCCGACGGCGGCTTCTTCTCCGAGGCGGTGCGGGGCCTCACCGGACTGCGGCGCGACCCCGGCGCCGAGGTGCGCGCAGCCCAGATCGCGGGAGCGCAGACCCCGCCGGTCGACACCTGGAACCCCGAGGTGTCGAACAGGCTCGAGCTCATCCCGTCGTGGGCCGACCTCACCCTCACCCAGCTGAGCGCCGACGGCTACTCGCTCCGCAAGCGGACGAAGGCGGGGCACGCCTGGATCGACGCCGGCGCCGGAACCCGTGCCGAGGGTTTCGTCTCGGTGAGCGATCCGACCGGCGGCCTCGGCGTCGGCATCCGGTCGTTCTGGCAGTCACACCCGGGGCAGCTCGACCTGCGCGGCATGACCGGCGACCGGGCCGAGCTCACCGCATGGCTGCACGCTCCCGAGGCGCGCCCGATGGACATGCGGTTCTACCACGATGGTCTCGGGCAGGACGACTTCGCGACTCAGCTCGAAGCGCTCGAGATCACCTACGAGGACTACGAGCCCGGCTTCGGCGACGCCCACGGCGTCGCCCGCACCCACGAGCTCACGCTGTTCGCGTATGCCGCCACGCCGCCGATCGCCGAGGTCGCGGCATCCGTCGACGCCGTGCAGCGGCCGCCGCTGCTGCAGCCCACCCCCGAGCACCTCCACGCCGCCGGCGTCTTCGGCGACTGGGCTCCGGTGGACCGGTCGACCGCGGCGCGCACCGAGATCGAGGACAGCATCGACTTCCTCCTCGACTTCTACCTCGGCCAGATCGACCAGCGGCGCTGGTACGGCTTCTGGAACTACGGCGACGTGATGCACGCGTACGACGGCGACCGCCACGTGTGGCGCTACGACGTCGGCGGCTACGCATGGGACAACAGCGAGCTCTCGCCCGACCTGTGGCTCTGGTACTCGTACCTGCGCACCGGTCGCGCCGACGTCTTCCGGCTCGCCGAGGCGATGACCCGCCACACCGGCGAGGTCGACGTGTACCACCTCGGCCGCTGGCAGGGCCTCGGGTCGCGCCACAACGTGCAGCACTGGGGGTGCAGCGCCAAGCAGCTGCGCATCTCGAGCCCGATCTACCGCCGGTTCTTCCACTACCTCACCGCCGATGAGCGGGTCGGCGACCTGCTCACCGAGCTGCGCGACAGTGACGCGCGGTTCCTCGACACCGACCCCACCCGCAAGGTGCGGCCGGATGCGGCGACCTACCGGCCCGACCGCGGTGCGCTCGCCGTCGGCCTCGGCACCGACTGGGGCGCCCTTGCCGCGACCTGGCTCGCCGACTGGGAGCGCACCGGCAACGAGCGATCGCGTGACCGGCTGCTCGGCACCATGGCCGACATCGGCGCTCTTCCGCAGGGCTTCCTCACCGGCGAGGCGCTGTACGACATCGACCGCGGCCGCTTCGACACGACCCGAGACCGGGTGTCGGTGTCGCACCTCAGCGCCGTGTTCGGGCTGGTCGAGGTGGCGAGCGAGCTGATCTCGCTCGTCGACGTGCCCGGGTTCCGTGAGGCGTGGATCGACTACTGCCGGCTCTACCTCGCCTCGCCCGAGGAGCAGATCGCCGCGGTCGGCGAACCGCTCACCGGCATCCATCTCGAGCAGGCGCACAGCCGCCTCACCGCCTATGCTGCCGCGGCGACCGGCGACGACGCGCTCGCCGATCACGCGTGGGAGGCGTTCGAGGGGATCGGGGAGTGGCTCGTGCACCGCAGCGACTTCGTGCTCCGTCGCATCGACGGCGCCGCCGTGCTCAACCCCGTGGACGAGGCGCCCAGCGTCGGCACCAACGACGTCGCGCAGTACGGCCTCGCTGCGATCCAGAACCTCGCGCTGATCGGTCACCGCCTGCCGGAGTGAGGCCGGCTGCCACGCTCGGGCGGGGGCAGTGTTGCTCCGCCCCCGGGATCTGTGGCCGAGGCGCCCGATTCCTGGGGGTGAAACCTTGCCTCGAGCTGAGGTCGGTGTGGTTCCGCCCCCAAGAAAAGGGCGCTGGGGGCACGCTTCCTGGGGGTGGAACTGCGGAGGCCGGCAGGGCGAGGGAGTCGCTGAGCCGGCAGACCGCGGACCCGCGCCCGCCGGCCCGGGTCAGCGGTCGGCGATGAGCACGCCGTCGTCGACCCGCAGGCGTGCGACGTGCACGGCGGTCGGTCGGTGCGCGCGGTCGTCGGCGTCGGCGAGCTCACTGCCGTCCCACCACGGGTGCGTGAAGAAGTAGAAGAGCGTGTCGCCGGCATCCTGCGTGATCGCGCCGTGCCGGCCGATCTGCACGCCGGACTCGATCGGTCCGCTCTCGCCCAGGATCACGGCATCCGCCCCGCCCTGACGCTCCCACGTGACGGCGTCGGCCGAACGGTGCACGGCCATGCCGCGCCATTCGTCGGTGATCATCCACCACCAGCCGTCGAGCTCGAAGGCCGACGGACCCTCGTGCCCGCGCCCGTCGATCGCGGTGCCGTCCGCGTGCCACGCGGAGAGGTCGGCGGATGTCGCGACCTTGGTCACCGAGCCCGCTGCCTCGTCTTTGTACCAGAGGCGCCACAGCCCGTCGGGGCACCGGGCGACGTTCGCGTCGATCACGCGGTCACTGTCGAGCTGAAGAGTCTCGTGCCGGGTCCACACCGCGAGGTCGTCCGACGTGTACTCGACGATCGTGCGGGCGTGCCCCTCCCACTGCGTCGGGATGCCGTCGATCTCGGTGAGGTACATGCGCCACCGCTCACCGTCGTGGATCACCTCGGGTGCCCAGTGCGTGACGTCGACCTCGGCGGGCGGCGCTCCCGCGCGCAGCGACAGCCCCGACGCGTCGGGCTCGAGCGTGCCCGCGTACGTCCAGCGCAGTCCGTCGGCGCTGCGGGCGATGCCGATGCGGCTGCCGTGCACCCACGCGACGCCCGCTCCGGGGTCGGGGTGGGTCGCCCGGCGCTGGGTGTAGAACATCCACCACCCGGTGTGGTCGTCGTGCACCACGCGCGGATCCGTTGCGCCGTCGTAGACGGGGTCGCGGTAGATCTGGCCGGGCGCGGGACGGGACGGGTCGACGGATGCCGCGCCCTCTGCCGCCGGGTGACCCTGGTCTCCGGGCTCGTCGATCAGCGGTGCGGTCATGCGCGACGGTCGGCGACGGGGCTGGCGAAGCCGCGGCGGTGGGTCGGATGCTGCGCGAGACGCTCCGCCGTGACCACGCCGCCATCGGCCGCCGAGGCGTAGATCGCTGCGACGATCTCGAAGGAGCGGGCCGGGTCGGCTGCCGTCGGGGGCAGCGGCGCACCACTCAGAAGCGCATCGAACACCTCGCGGATGAGCGGCGTGTGGCCGCTGCGCTCCTCATCGCCCGGCAGCTCCCACGTCGTCGCCTGGTCTTCGAACCCGGGCGCGGGAGTGATCAGCCAGTTCTCGTGGCCGTGGCCGTACAGGTGCTCGACCGTGATCGTGGCGCGCTCCGTGTCGATGCGGATCACGCTCACCTCCCGCGGTGACACGGCGCTGGTGACCACCGAGGCGACCGCGCCGTTCGCGAAGGTCACCGTCGCCGTCGAGGCGTCCTCGGTCTGGGTCTCGCGCGCGAGACGCCACAGCTGCGCCTGCACGCTCTCCCAGTCGCCGAGGAGGTAGGCGAGCAGGTCGATCTGGTGGATCGCGTGACCGAGGGTGGGGCCGCCGCCCTCGGTCTCCCACTTACCCCGCCACGGCACGGCGAAGTAGGCGGGGTCGCGGAACCACAGCGTCTGGCACTGTGCGATGAGCGGCTTGCCGAAGGCACCGCTGTCGAGCAGGCGCTTCACGTGCGCGGCGGCGGTGCCGGTGCGCTGCTGGAAGACGACGGCGAGCTGCTTGCCCGCGTCGGCGGCTGCGCTGCGCATCTGATCGAGTTCGTCGAGGCTCGGTGCCGGGGGCTTCTCGACGATCACGTGCGCGCCCGCGGCGAAGGCCGCGATCGTCTGGGCGGGGTGGGCGCCCGGGGGAGTGCACACGTGCACGACGTCGGGCTTCGCCGTCGCGAGCAGCTCATCGAGGTCGTCGTAGACGGCCGGCGCCCCGTGGGCTGCGGCGAAGCGTTCGGCGGACTCGCGCGAGAGGTCGGTGACGGCCACCAGTTCGGCGTGCGGGTACGCGGCGATCGCATCGGCGTGGGCCTGGGCGATGGCCCCGGTCCCCACGATGACGCAGCGGAGCGTGTCGGTCATCGGGTGGTCTCCTTCGACGTTCGGGATGCCGCGTCCCGGCGGCATCCGTCACAGCCTAAAACGATTCGAGGGAAAGCGCTATCCCGATTCTGCCGCGATTCCGCGCGTCGCGACCCCGCGGCCCCTCCGCCGACGATGCGACGGCTCAGCCCGGGACGCCTGCCTGCGTGGCGTGCAGGTGCGCATACCGGCCCGCGGCCTGGACGAGCGCGTCGTGCGAGCCGACCTCGACGATCTCGCCGTGCTCGAGCACGACGATGCGGTCGGCCTGCCGGATCGTCGACAGTCGGTGGGCGACGACGAGCGTGGTGCGGCCCTTCATGAGGCGGTTGAGCGCCTCCTTCACCAGCTGCTCCGACTCGGGGTCGAGCGCCGAGGTCGCCTCGTCGAGGAGCAGGATGCGCGGGTCGCGCACGAGTGCCCGGGCGATGGCGAGTCGCTGGCGCTGGCCGCCCGACAGACGCGCTCCGCGCTCGCCGACCACGGTGTCCCATCCTTCGGGGAGGCGGTCGACGAACTCGGCGGCGTTCGCATCGCGCAGAGCCGCGCGGAGGCGCTCATCCGAGACGTCGTCGAGGCCGTAGGCGATGTTCTCGCGGATGGTGCCCTCGAAGAGCACCGACTCCTGCGGAACCACCGACACCGAGCGGCGCACCGTCCGCAGATCCAGCTCCTGCATGTCGACGCCGTCGAGCAGGATGCGCCCGGCCGACGGGCGCACGAACCCGAGCACGATGTTGAGCATGGTCGACTTGCCCGAACCGCTCGAGCCGACGAAGGCGACGGTCTCGCCCGGGGGGATGTCGAGTGAGATGTCGCGCAGCGCGTCGCGATCGGCCTCGGGGTAGCGGTGCGAGACGTGGTCGAGCTCGAGGTGGCCGCCGACGCTGTCGACCGCGCGCTTGCCCTCGTTGAGTTCGAGGTCGGGCTCCTGCAGCACCTCCGAGATGGAGCGCACCGACTCGAGCCCGCGCGCTCCGACGGGGATGAGCATGAGCAGCTGGGTGAGTCCGCCGGTGAGGAGGGTGAAGTAGGTCGACAGCAGCACGACCTCACCGGGAGTGATCGGCAGGAAGCCGGTCAGCGAGAAGATGGCCGCGAGCACGAGGCATCCGACCCCCAGCAGCTGCATCGCGACCCACGAGATCGACGCTACGTGGCCGTTGAGCATGTCGAGCCGCAGGCCCGCGCGGCGCACGCCGTCGGCGCCGGTCGCCACGCGGGTGACGGCGGTCTGCTCGAGGCCATGCGCGCGCGTGACCGGGATGAGCGACGCCATCTCGCCGACGCGCGCCGAGAGGGTCTCGACCTCGCGGCGGAACACCTCGTTGCGCTCGCGCGAACGGTTGCGGAGGCCATGGCGGATGCCGATCGCGATCGGCACGGCGAGGGCGTACACCGGCAGGAACTGCGGCACGGTGATCGCCGTCATCGAGATCGCGCCGATCATGACCATGGTCGACGACAGCAGGGGGTGCGTGATCTGCTGCAGCATCAGCTCGATGTTCTCGACGTCGCGCACGACCTTGGTCTGCACGATCGACGAGCTCACCCGCGTGTGGTAGCCGATCGACAGGCTCTGCAGGCGTGCGGCGAGGGCGTTGCGCAGGTCGGCGCCGGTGTCGCGCACCACCGTCATGAAGTTGCGCGTGTAGATGATGTGCATCGGGTAGTTCTGCACCAGCAGCACGGCGGCGATCGAGAACCAGATCAGCACGGTCGAGACCTCACCGCCGGTGGCGACGATGTCGATGATGCGCGCCGTCACCACCGGCAGGAACCACAGCGGGATCTCCTTGCACGCGAACGCGAGGATGGCGATCGTCATGCGTCCGGGGCGGCGCGCGAGCAGCTTCAGCACGGCGCGGGCGGGGCGCGGGTTCTGGGTGATGTTCACGATGCGGATCGCACCAGTAAACGCTTTCTGCGTCATGCGGCTATGGTATCGACGGATGCCGCACCCCCGGCGGGATCGAGAGGAAGCCATGACCTACCACCTCGCCGGAGACTCGACGGTCGCGCCGCCGAAGCCCGAGGAGCTGCCCATGACCGGATGGGGCTCCTACCTCGAGATGGATGCGCCCACGCGCAACCTCGCGTTCGGGGGAGCGACCACCGAGTCGTTCATCGAGTCGGGCTCGTGGAGCGAGCTGCTCGGGGCGGTGGAAGCCGGCGACACGGTGGTGATTCAGTTCGGCCACAACGACCAGAAGCAGCCCGAACTGCTCGCGGCGCGGGGCGGATACGCCGACCGCCTCCGCGGGTTCGTGGCCGACGTGCGCGGCCGCGACGCGACGGCGGTGCTGTGCACGTCGTGCGAGCGCCGGTGGTTCGACGGAGATCGGGTGATCCCCACGCACGGCGACTACCCCAATGCGGTGCGCGACCTCGCGCACGAGCTCGACGCGCCGCTCATCGACCTCACCGCGTTCACGACCTGGCTCTACGAAGACCTCGGGCCGGAGGCATCCGTCGCTCTGCTCAGCCACTTCGCGCCCGGGGAGCATCCGGTCTGGCCCGAGGGGCTCGTCGACGACACGCACTTCCACGAGCGGGGCGCCCGTCGCATCGCGGCGTTCGTCGCGAAGTCGCTGCGTGCGATCGAGCGCCGCGACGGCGATCAGGCCCCCAAGGGAGTACCCGGCGTCGTCGCCTGACTCGGGGAGCAGGCGTTTCGTCTCGCTCCGCTCGCTCAACGACCGGGGAGCAGGCGTTTCGTCTCGCTCCGCTCGCTCAACGACCGGGGAGGGGCGGTCGTTGAGCGAGGAGCGGCGCGACGAGACGAAACGGTCGCGGGTGGGCGTTTCGTCTCGCTGCGCTCGCTCAACGACCGGGAGGCTCGCAGCACTCGCTCGACGACCGGGAGGCTCGCACCACTCGCTCAACGACCGGGGGTGGTCGTTGAGCGAGGAGCGGCGCGACGAGACGAAACGGTCGCGGGTGGGCGTTTCGTCTCGCTTCGCTCGCTCAACGACCGGGAGGCTCGCTGCGCTCGCTCAACGACCGGGAGGCTCGCAGCACTCGCTCGACGACCGGGAGGCTCGCTCCGCTCGCTCAACGACCGGGAGGCTCGCTGCGCTCGCTCGTCAGTGGGCGCCGCGGCCGGCCGTCGAGGCGCGGACGGCGAGTTCGGGCTGATAGACGATGTTGCCCTGTGCGCTGCCTGCCTCGCCCGAGATGCGGGCGAGGAGCATCTCGGCCGCCGTGCGCCCCATCTCGCGGGCCGGCTGGCGCACCGAGGTGAGGGGCACGGCGGCGATCGCGGCGAACTCGATGTCGTCGTAGCCGACCACGGCGACGTCTTCGGGCACGCGCACACCGCGCGATATCAGCCCGTAGACGAGGCCGATCGCGAGGTGGTCGTTCGAGACGACGAGCCCGTCGGGGCGGTCGTCGGGGTGGCGTGCGGCGATCTGCTCGCCGAAGGCCCGGCCGAGCTCGGACGTGGTGCGCTCGGTCCAGATCGGCTCGAGGCTCGCGCCGGGCACCGCGTCGACCGCCGACTGCGCGCCCTCGCGGCGCTCGCGCACCTGGCGGACGGCGGAGCGCGCGCCGACGTACGCCAGTCGCCGCCGGCCGGTCGCGAGTAGGTGGTCGGCGGCCAGGCGTCCGCCGGCGACGTCGTCGAACGAGACCGAGGGCAGCGAGCCGGTGTCGTCGACGGCATCGACGAGCACGACCGGGATGCCGCGGCGTCGGAGTCGCTCGAGCCAGGGCCCGGTGTCGCCGAAGGGGCTGACGAGGGCGCCTTCGACCTGCACGCGCTCGAAGAGCTCGAGGTGGTCGCGCTCCTTGGCGACGTCGTCGCTGGAGTTGCCGAGGAGCACGCGCATGCCGGCCGCCGACGCGGCATCCTCGGCTCCGGCGACCATGTCGCCGAAGAACGGGTTGGCGATGTTGATGACGGTCATGCCGAGCAGGCCGCTGCGGCCGGCGCGCAGCTGCTGCGCCGCCTGCAGCGGCACGTAGCCGAGCTGGTCAGCGGCTGCGCGCACGCGTTCGACGAGTCTCTCGCTGACGAGGTGCGGACGATTGAGCGCGTTCGAGACGGTGCTGATCGAGACGCCCGCGCGCTCGGCGACATCGCGGATGCCGGCTCGCTTCATGACGACTCGATTCCCCCTGCGGACTCGGTGCCGCCCCGTCGTCGGGGCGCGTGTTCCTGCCCATGCTAGGCGTTCCCGGCCGTCGCGCCGGTCGCGCGTCGGCGCGAGAGGGCGAGGGCGGTGCGCCGCCGGGCTGGTCCGTAGTCATCCCGACGGCACACCAATGAAACGTTTCGGGGCCGAGGCTACTGGGCGACTCCGATCCCGCGCAAGCGGCGGTCGCAGTTCGATGAAACGTTTTTAGAAGATGCTTGCCGTCGCCGCCCGCGCTGTGTCAGACTTCGAGCGATCGCGACGGGAATGCGTTTTCCGTTTCGCTGTCGACACACGTCGAGCCCGCCGCGATCAGGACAGGGCCGAGTCCGTACGCGCCCGGTTCGTTGCGAGGGGATGCCGCGCCGTGGCGGCATCCGTCGCTCCTTTGCCGATGCAGACACAAGGAGGAACCGTGCCCCATCCGTCAGAGCGGCCCGCGGTCGCCAGAGCAGACCACGCGGCGTTCGCGCCACCCCCATCACGCGGACGCGGCGCGCGACGCCTCGCCGCCGCAGCGACGTCGGCCGTCGTCGTCGGCGCGCTCCTCGCCGCGGTGCCCAGCGCCGCGTCGGCCGTCGAGCCGAACGCCGAAGGCGCATACCTCTTCGACTTCGGCGGGCCCGCGTCGCCGCTCGCCGAGGGGCACAACCGCGTCACGCCGACCACGGCGTACGACGCGGGCACCGGCTACGGCATCTCGCTGCCCGCGGGTGCGAGCGTCATCTTCCGCGACCGCACCGGCTCGACGACGCCGGCCGATCCGCTCGCCAACGACTGGATCGGCGGCGTGAACTGGGGCTTCCTCGTCGACGTCCCCAACGGCGCCTACGAGGTGACCATCACCACCGGCGACCAGCTCGCCGGCACCTCGACGACCGCGACGACCGTCGCCCTGGAAGGCGTCGAGGCCGGACGCGTGACCGCGCGGCAGAGCGTGACCGTGCAGTCGTTCACCACGGTCGTCGAAGACGGCCAGCTCACCGTCGGCATCACCGGTACCGGCATCGGCGGCCTCCTCAACGGCGTCGAGATCACCCCGCTCGTGCCCGAAGCGCCCACCGGCGTCGCGATCACGAAGGTCGCGCACGACGCGGTCGACCTCGCGTGGGACGAGGTGGCGGATGCCGCCGGCTACGACCTGCTGCGCGCCGATGTCGACGGCGCCGAGGTCGGCGACTTCGCTCCGCTCGCAGAGGACCTCACCGAGACCTCGTACACCGACGCATCCGTCGAGGTGGGCGCTTCGTACGCGTACGCCGTCGTCGCCGTCAGCAGCTACGACCGGGCATCCGCCCCGAGCGACTCGGTGCGCAGCGGCGTGATCCCCGCGCTCGCCGCACCCGAGGCGCCGTCCGACCTCGCGGTCGGCACGGTGACCGCTGACGCGGTCTCGCTCACCTGGTCGGCGGT
This sequence comes from Microbacterium terrae, assembly GCF_017831975.1. NCBI lineage: Bacteria > Bacillati > Actinomycetota > Actinomycetes > Micrococcales > Microbacteriaceae > Microbacterium > Microbacterium terrae. The sequence continues at coordinate 3,767,551 of NZ_JAFDSS010000001.1, forward strand.
GTCGAACACCGACACCTACCTCGTCGAGCGGGCACCGGGGGGCACCGCGACCTTCAGCGAGCTCGGCGTCGTCGAGACCCCCGGCTACACCGACTCGGGTGTCGACACCTCGCAGGCGTGGACCTACCGGGTCACGGCACGCAACGACGCGGGCGAGGCAGCGGCCTCGGTCGACTCGAGCGCCTACAGCGCCCCCGCGCCGCTCCCCGACGGCGACACCGTCACCTTCGACTTCGGCCCGGGTGCGATCGCCGAGGGCGCGCTGCCCGTGACGAGCGCCACCGGGTTCGCCGAGGAGTGGGGCTACGGCTTCTCCACCGCTCCCACCGCCGCGACGCCTGATGTGGACCGCGGCACCGCCGACGCACTGCGCAGCGACTTCGTCGCGGTGGCGGGCTCGACCTTCGAGGTCGACCTCGGCGCAGGTGACTACAGCGTGACGATCACCGCCGGCGACGAGCACGCGGCGACCACGACCACGGTCACCGCGGAGGGCATCGCCAAGGTGCTCGCCAACCCGCAGGCCGCCGGTTCGTACCTGCAGATCCCGTTCACGATCGCCCTGGTCGACGGCACCCTCACCCTGCAGTTCGCCGGTGATGCGGCATCCGTCAACGCCGTCACGATCACGCGTCTGCCCGAGCGTGTCGCCGGCGCCATCACCACGGCGTACATCACGGGCGACTCGACGGTGCAGACCTACGACGCGACCGCGTACGCGCCGCAGGCCGGGTGGGGCCAGATGATCGACCGGTTCTTCGCCGACGACATCGCCTTCGCCAACCACGCCATCGGCGGCCGGTCGTCGAAGAACTTCATCACGCAGGGCCGTCTCGACGAGGTGCTCCGTGCGATCCGCCCCGACGACTACCTGTTCGTGCAGTTCGGTCACAACGACGCCACGCAGGGCGTCGACGACCGCTACGCCAGCCCCGAGGACTACAAGGAGTACCTCCGCACGTACGTCGAGGGAGCACGCCAGCGCGGCGCCACCCCGATCCTCGTGACTCCGGTGTCGCGTCGCTCGTTCGACGCCGAGACCGGGCAGTTCAACGTCAGCTTCCCCGAGTACGTGGCGAAGATGACCGAGCTCGCCGTCGAGGAGGACGTGCTGCTGGTCGACCTGTCGGCCTCGAGCCGTGCGTACCTGAACGAGATCGGCCCCGAGGCGTCGAAGGCGGTGTTCCTGCACGTCGATCCGGGCATCTTCCCGAACCGGCCGGCCGGGATCGTCGACGACACGCACTTCCAGGAGTACGGCGCCATCCAGATGGCGCGACTGATCGCTCAGGATGTCGCGCAGCTCGACGACCCGCTCGCCGCCGAGGTCTCCGACATCGAGCCCCCGGCCGAGGTGCCGGTCGCCCCGCAGAACGTGGTCGCCGGCGCGATCTCGAACGGGGGAGCGACGCTGCAGTGGGATGCCTCGCCCAGCGCCGACATCTACAAGATCTACCGACAGGCCGTGTCAGACCCCGAGCCCACCTGGGCGCTCGTGGGCATGGTCACCCAGACGAGCTCGATCGTGCAGGGTCTCGCCGAGGGCACCGGGTACCGCTACCGGGTGGTCGCGGTGAACGGCCGCGGCGAGTCCGAGCCGAGCGCGACGGTGACCTTCACCACCAAGCAGGCGCTGTACAAGTTCGACTTCCAGCTGTCGGGCAACCCGCTCATGGCGGGCTACACCGAGGTCACCCCGAACATGGGGTACACCGAGGAGCGCGGCTTCGGGTTCGCGACGCCGCTCGCGGCGAACGCGGGCCGCGACCGCGGGGCGGCCGAAGGATCGAACGACCTGATCCGCGATTTCGTGCTCCCGGGCGACAGCTCGACGTTCTCGCTCGACGTGCCCAACGGCACCTACTCGGTGAAGACGTACTCGGGTGACTGGATCGGCTCGACGCGCACCAGCTTCCGGGTCGAGGGCAAGGAAGCCGGCACCGGCAACGCCGGCCGCGGCGCGGTGAACGACACCCTCCGCGGGCCCTACCTGGTCACGGACGGGCAGCTGAACGTCGAGGCGTACGGCGCCGCGGCGGGAACCCGCTTCAACGGCCTCGAGGTGACCCCGATCCTGCTCGGCCCGACCGGGCTCGAACTGGTCGACCTCGACACCGATCCCGCGGCCCCGGCCGTCACCCTCGGGTGGGACGCCGAGCCGGGCCTCACCTGGAAGGTGTACCGCCAGTCGCCGTTCGACGCGAAGCCGGTGCTGGTCGACACGGCCTCCGAGCCGACGTTCGTCGACACCACCGCCCGCGTCGGGCTCGACTACGAGTACCACGTGACCGCCGTCGACCAGACCGACCTGGAGTCGGTGCCCTCGGGCACCGTCGAGGTGTCGTTCGTCGACGCCGACGTCACGGTGCCGAGCGCCCCGCAGGACCTCGGGGTCGAGCGCCTCGAGGCGCGCGAGATCGAGATCTCGTGGGCCACGCCGCTGAACACCCTGTACCACCTGGTGTTCCGCTCCGAGGTCGAAGGCGAGCGCGGCGAACTCGTCGGCGTCGCCGACGCGAACCGCTACGTCGACACCGACGTGCTCACCACGATCCCGTACTTCTACACGGTCGTCGCGGTGAACGCCGGCGGCGCGGGCGCGGCATCCGCTCAACTGGAGACGGATGCTCCGACCGTGCTGCAGCGTCAGGCCGAGTACCTCGACCGGGCCCCGGCCGCGGTGCAGACCGACGACGGCGTGCTGGTGACCTGGCGACTGCTCGGCACCGATCCTGCTGCGGTGGCGTTCCACGTCTACCGCGACGGGGAGCGCATCACCGACGAGCCGATCACCGACTCGACGAACCTGCTCGACGCCGACGGCACCGCCGACTCGACCTACTTCGTCACGAAGGTGCTGAACGAGGTCGAGACCACAGAGACCGACGAGTTCGGCGTGCAGACGGCGGCGTACCTGTCGGTGCCCCTCGACAAGCCCGCCGACGCGTACACGAAGGACGGGCAGCCCTACAGCTACTCGGCCAACGACGCATCCGTCGGCGATGTCGACGGCGACGGCCAGTACGAGCTGTTCGTGAAGTGGTACCCCTCCAACGCGAAGGACAACTCGCAGGCGGGCTACACGGGCAACGTCTACCTCGACGCGTACCGTCTCGACGGCACGCGGCTGTGGCGGGTCGACCTCGGAGTCAACATCCGTGCCGGTGCGCACTACACGCACCACATGGTCTACGACTTCGACGGCGACGGTTCGGCCGAGCTGATCGCGAAGACCGGTGACGGCACGATCGACGGCGTCGGCCAGCCGATCGGCAACGCCAGCGCCGACCACCGCAACAGCTCGGGGTACGTGCTCACCGGACCCGAGTACCTCACGGTGTTCGACGGGAAGACGGGTGCTGCGATCGACACGATCGACTACACGCCGGCCCGCGGCGACGTGGGAGCGTGGGGCGATGCCTACGGCAACCGGGTCGACCGGTTCCTGGCATCCGTCGCCTACCTCGACGGCGAGCACCCGAGCGCGGTCTTCAGCCGCGGGTACTACACCCGTGCCGTCGCCGCCGCGTACGACTTCGACGGCGAGAAGCTGACCGAGCGGTGGGTGATCGACTCGAACGACGAGGGCTCGGAGGGGTTCTACGGGCAGGGCAACCACGCCATGTCGGTGGCCGACGTCGACGGAGACTCGAAGGACGAGATCGTCTACGGCTCGGCGACGATCGACGACGACGGCACGCTGCTCTACTCGACGGGCCTCGGTCACGGCGACGCGCAGCACGTGTCGGACTTCGATCCGTCGCGTCCCGGCCTCGAGGTGTTCTCGGCGCACGAGGACATGGGCTCGTCGGGCAACCGCGGAGCGACGATGCGCGACGCGCGCACCGGCGAGATCCTGTGGGACATCCCGGCGACCGTCGACACCGGTCGTGCCGCGGCCGGCGACATCGACCCCCGCTACGCCGGCGCCGAAGGGTGGGCGGTCGGAAACGACGCCGCCTGGAACTCGCCGGTCGGTCAGCTGAAGTCGGCGACCGGGGAGCTGATCGGCGAGAGCATCCCGGCGGCGAACTTCCTCGCGTGGTTCGACGGCGATCCGCTCCGCGAGATCGTCGACCACGAGTTCGATGAGGCCGCCTACTGGGGCTACCCCACCGTGTCGAAGTGGAACTGGGAGACCGGCACCGAGGAGGTCATCCTGGCCGACGAGGGCGCCCGGTCGAACAACGGCACCAAGGGCACTCCGAACCTGCAGGCCGACCTCTTCGGCGACTGGCGGGAGGAGATCGCGTGGCGTTCGGCCGATTCGACCGAGCTGCGCATCTACTCGACGACCGATGTCACCGAGTACCGGATCCCGACGCTGATGCACGACACCCAGTACCGGGTGGCCGTGGCATGGCAGAACACGGGCTACAACCAGCCGCCGCACCCGAGCTTCTTCATCGGGGACGGGATGGATGCCGCTCCGCTGCCGTCGATCGCGGTGACGGGTGCCCCGTCGGGGTCGGATGACACGACCGCACCGGTGGTCGCCGGGGTTCCGGACGACGGCACCCTGCTGCCCTCGACCGGCACGTTCACGGTCGACGTGGCCGCGACCGACCCGGAGTCGGGGGTGCGCAACCTCGACATCGCGTTCGACGGCGAGCCCGTCGCGCCCGGCGCCGTGATCGACCTCGACGGCCTGGTCGGCTCGCACACCTTCACGGTGCGCGCGGTCAACCACGCGGGGCTCGTGACCGCGGTCACCTCGACCCTGCTGGTGTTCGACGACGAGGGCGCGACCGCGAAGCCGGGTCGGGGAAACCTGTCGAGCAACTCGGGATGGGACGACGGGCTGCACGACGGCACGTTCACCATCTCGATGAACCTCTGGTACGGAGTGAACGGATCGGTGTTCCGCCTCTACGAGAACGGTGAGCTGATCTCGACGAAGCTGCTCGACGCGAACAGCCCGCAGGCGCAGGTGACCACAGTCGACGTCGCCGGCAAGGAGAACGGCACCTACGTCTACACCGGTGAGCTCGTCAACGCGAAGGGCACCACCGCGACCACGTCGGTCACCGTGAAGGTGAAGGATGCCGCGCCCGCCCAGCCCGTGCTCTCGCACGACAACTGGGACAAGGACGGCGCCTACACGGTCACCGCCAACCTGTGGTGGGGCACCAACGGCACCACCTACCGGCTGTACGAGAACGGCACGCTGATCGACGAGCAGGCTCTCGTCGCAGCATCGCCGAACGCACAGCAGGCGACGACCGCCGTCACCGGCCGGGCGCCTGGCACGTACACGTACGTGGCCGAGTTCTCGAACACCGCCGGTGCGACCAGTTCGAAGGAGCTGAAGGTCACCGTGAAGTAGCGCCGTCGAAGCGCTTTGCGCCCTGCCCGGCACGCGTCCACGCGCGTGCCGGGCAGGGCTTCTTCGTTTCAGAACCCAGGAAATCAAGCACATTCAGGTGATCGTTACCTCGGCGTTACGATCAACCATTTGACGAGAGCGCTTCCATGCGCCTATTTTTATCGAAGCGGTTCGACGGACTTCGAAGCACGTTCGACTCCTCGGGCCGCGCCGCCGGCGGACCGGCGACCAGGTACACGAAGGAGTGGCATGGATCAGCGGCGATGGACAGGGGCCGTGAACGCGGGCGCCCGCGGGGTCTGGGCGTGACGCTGTGACGACTCAGGCGCAGGCGCAGGCGGTGTTCCAGGAGGCCGCGGTCCACAACCTCAAGCGTCGGGGCCGGCGCCGGCGCGGCGAGCGGCTGAAGCCCGCGGGGCGGCGCACCTCGTTCCGGATGTTCCTGTGCATCGCGCCGTTCGTCTTCCTGGCGTTCCTGTTCTCGTACCTGCCGCTCTACGGCTGGATCTACTCGCTGTACGACTTCAAGCCGGCACTCGGACTCGAGGGCAGCGAGTTCGTCGGGCTGCAGTGGTTCCAGATGCTGGTGAGCTCGCCGACGCAGATGGCGCAGATCGGCCAGGTGCTGCTGAACACCCTGGCGATCAGCTTCCTCGGGCTCGCGACCTCGATCCTGCCGCTCGCCTTCGCGGTGTTCCTCAACGAGATCAAGGCCGGGTGGTTCCGCAGCTCGGTGCAGACGCTCACAGCACTGCCGAACTTCATCTCGTGGGTGCTCGTCTACATGATCGCGTTCTCGCTGTTCTCGAGCTCCGGCCTCGTCAACGACGTGCTGATGGATGCCGGGCTCGTGACCGCACCGGTGAAGTTCCTCGACACCAGTGAGAACGTCTGGCTCACGATGACGCTGTGGTCGATCTGGAAGGGGCTCGGCTGGGGCGCGATCATCTACCTCGCCGCGATCGCGGGCATCGACCAGTCGCTCTACGAATCGGCCAAGATCGACGGCGCCGGGCGCATGCAGACAATGTGGTACGTCACCGTGCCGCAGCTCATGCCCACCTACCTCGTGCTGCTGCTGCTGTCGATCGCGAACATCCTGAACAACGGCATGGAGCAGTACTACGTGTTCCAGAACGCGTTCAACCGGGAGTACATCCAGGTGCTCGATCTGTACGTCTACAACATCGGCATGACCGGCAACAGCCTCTCGATGGCGACGGCGATCGGCATGCTCAAGAGCCTGATCTCGGTGGCGCTGCTGCTGACCGTCAACGCGGTCTCCAAGCGCGTCCGCGGCGAATCGATCGTCTAGGAGGATCCGTGGTCACCACGACTGAGACCCGCACGCTGCTGGCACCCAAGCGCCCCGCGCAGCCGGCGCGCTATCGCATGACGGCGGGCGACGCGATGTTCCGCATCCTGAACTACACCGTGTTCGCGGTCTTCACGGTCATCTGCGCGTACCCGTTCTACTACCTGATCATCAACTCGGTCTCGGCGAACGACCTCTCGGCGCTCGGCGACGTGCGCCTCTGGCCGATCGGGTTCCACCTCGACAACTACACGCAGGTGTTCCAGCTGCGCGGGCTTCCGCTCGCGACCGCGGTGAGCATCGGGCGCACGGTGCTCGGCACGGCGGCGACAGTGCTCGCTTCGGCGTTCCTCGGGTTCATGTTCACCCAGTCGCGCATGTGGGGCAGGCAGTTCTGGTACCGGTTCATCATCATCACGATGTACTTCAGCGCGGGCCTCATCCCGGTGTTCATCATCATGAAGAACCTCGGCCTCACCAACAACTTCTGGGTGTACGTGCTGCCGTTCGTGGTGCAGCCGTTCAACATCATCCTGGTCAAGACCTTCGTCGAATCGATGCCCCGCGAACTGCAGGAGGCGGCGGAGGTCGACGGTGCGAACATCCTCCAGATCTTCTTCCGCATCTATCTGCCGAACATGACGCCGATCCTCGCGACCATCGCGATCTTCTCCGCGGTCATGCAGTGGAACAGCTTCCAGGACACGCTGATCTACGTCACCGACCAGAGCCTGTACACGCTGCAGTACCTGCTCTACATGTTCATCAACCAGGCCTCGAGCCTCGCCCAGGCGGCGCAGGACGCCGGCGGCAACCTCGGACAGATCGCGAGTGCGGCGACGACCCAGACACCGACGTCGATCCGCATGACGGTGTCGGTGCTGGTCGTGCTGCCCATCATCTTCATCTATCCCCTGTTCCAGCGCTTCTTCGTGAAGGGCATCATGCTCGGCGCCGTCAAGGGCTGACGACGCGAGAACCCCGAGAAAGGAAAGCAATGAAGCTGAAGAGAATGGTGGCCCTCGGGGCCGTCGCTATGCTCGCCGCGGGATCCCTCGCCGCCTGCACCGCCGGCGGCACCGACGAGGAAGTGGTCGAGACCGAGGCGTTCCCCGAGTCGTGGGACGAGACGATCACGATCGACGTGTTCGACGGCCTGGCGAACTACATGGGCATCCAGCAGGGCTGGTTCGCCAAGATCGTCAAAGACAAGTTCAACATGGAGCTGAACGTCATCGCCCCCAACGTCGCCGGCGGCGGCGACACGCTGTACAACACGCGTGTGGCGGCGGGCGACCTCGGCGACCTCATCATCACCGACAAGGGCGAGAAGCTCGATGAGCTGATCGACGGCGGGCTCGTGCTCGACGCGTCGCAGTACTACCCCGCGATGCAGAGCGTCGCAACGTTCGACACCGCCGTGGAGCACCTCAACGAGGGCAAGGAGGGCATCTACGGCTTCCCCGGCTCGGTGTCTTCGAAGCTGCCGACTGAGCCGTCGGAGGGCCTCGAGCCGACCTTCGGCCCGTACCTGCGCTGGGATCTCTACGGCGAGGCCGGGTACCCCGAGATGGACACCCTCGAGGATCTGCTGCCGGTGCTGAAGGAGATGCAGGATCTGCAGCCCACCGCCGACAACGGACAGCCCACCTACGCGTTCTCGCTGTTCAAGGACTGGGACGGCAACATGATGACCGTCGCGAAGCAGCCCGCATGCTTCTACGGCTACGACGAGATCGGGTTCGTGCTCGCGAAGGCCGACGGCTCGGACTACCAGTCGATCCTCGACCCCGACGGCGCGTACGTGCGCAACCTGCGCCTCTACTACGAGGCCAATCAGCTGGGCCTCGTCGACCCCGAGTCGACCACTCAGAACTACGACACCCTGTTCTCGAAGATGCAGAACGGGCAGGTGCTGTTCTCATGGTGGCCGTGGCTCGGCCAGTCGGCCTTCAACACCGAGGAGAACCTGCAGGCGGGCAAGGGCTTCCAGATGGCGCCGCTCGCCGACCAGGAGATCTTCTCGTACGGTGCCGAGGCCTACGGCGGCAAGCAGGTGTTCGCCATCGGCTCCGGTGCGGAGGACCCGGAGCGCATCGCGGCGTTCATCGACTGGCTGTACTCGCCCGAGGGCGCCTACTCCAACGGCAGCCAGACCGGCGCCGGCGCCGGCCCCGAGGGGCTCACGTGGGAGCTCAGCGACGACGGTGAGCCCGCGCTCACCGAGACCGGCACCGCGGCATTCCTGCAGGGTGGCGCGACGGTTCCCGAGGAGTGGGGCGGGGGCGAGTACGCCGACGGCGTCTCGGCCCTCAACATGACGGCCGTGCTGCCCATCGAGATCGACGAGGCGACCGGGTACCCGTACAACTACACCTTCTGGCCCTCCTACCAGGAGTCGATCGCCAACCCGCTGACCGAGGACTGGTCGGCGAAGATGGACGGCTCGACGACGACGATGGAGTACCTCACCGCCAACGACCAGCTGCTGGTCGCTCCCGGCGCGAGCTTCACGGCGCCGGCCGACGCATCCGACATCGAGACCCTGCGCAACCAGGTCAAGGCGATCATCGTGCAGTACTCGTGGCAGATGGTGTTCGCCGAGAACGACGCGCAGTTCGACTCGATGCTCGACGAGCTGCAGGAGACGGCGAACGGCCTCGGCTACGAGCAGGTGCTCGACGTCGACATGGCAAACGCCGAGGCGCAGAACGACGCCCGCGAGCAGGTGACTGCGGACTTCGCCGGCTGAGCGGACGCAACGGACGGGCCCGGGGTCGCACGCGATCCCGGGCCCGTCCGCGTGCGCGGCGCGGCTGCGCGTGCGGCCGGTTGCGCGTGCGGCGCGGCTGCGCACTGCGTCTGCGGTTGTGCACTGCCGATGCCGTTCCGCCCCCAGATTCCGTGGTGCGGAGCCACAGGTTCTGGGGGTGGAGCGCCATGCCGAGCTGCTCCGCCCCCAAGATCTGTGGCGCACGACCGCAGATTGTGGGGGTGGAGCGTCAGGTGCGCGCGGGGGCGTGACCGCGGCGGGGGCTGGGGGGCCGCGGCCGCCCGGGAGGTCAGGCGGAGCGGCGGGTGAAGATGCTCCGGAAGAGGAACGCCGCGACGTAGGCGCCGAACGAGAAGCCGATCGTCGCGACCACGAAGAGGAACGGCGGGAAGACGATGCCGAGACTCACGACCGTGATCGGAAGGAGGAGTATCCCGAGGGTGCGCACCGGCTCGGCGAACGGCAGCAGCAGTGCGTTCTTCACGGTCTGGCGCATCGTGTTGCGGTAGCGGGCGATGAGCGCACACGCGTGGAGGAAGACCGCGAAGACGTAGATCGCCGCGAGGAACGCGAGGACGGATGCGGCGCCCGCGAGCGGGCTCGGGTGCGACATCCAGAACACCCCGCTGAAGGCGAGCACGACGGCCGGCACGAGGAGCGCAGTCGCGGCGAATCCCCGGACGAAGTTCTCGCGCAGCGCGGGGAAGAAGTCGGCGAGCGGGCGGCCGCGCTCGTCGTCGGAGTAGTGCAGCATCACCTGGAACAGCGCGCTCGTGGCCGACCCGATCGTGACGAGCGGCAGGCACAGCACCAGATACACGACGTTGAGGGCGATGAAGGCGAGGAACCCGGTCACACCCGAGGCGATGCGTCCCTCTGGATCGGTGCGCATCGGCGTCACGGCTTCGTCGCGCTCGCCAGGTGAGGGGGCAGCAGCCGCACGGCCTGACGCGGAGAGCCTGCGAGCATCTCGCACAGCATGTCGGTGGCCGCCGCCCCGATCGCCTCGGCCGGCACCGAGATGCTGTCGGCGAGCCCGGGCACGGTGGCCGCCACGTCTTCGGGGCACAGGGCGACCGTGTCGAAGCGGTCGCCGCCGTGCACCGCGAGCCGCGCCGCCGCATGGGGGAGCGCTCCTTCGTTGTGCACGAGGAATCCGGTGGCCGACGGATGCTCCGACACGACCCGGTCGACGGTCTGCGCCGCCTCGGGAGTGCTCGGACAGGGGTGGATGGTTCCCGACACGTCGTTCGCCTCGCAGGCGGCGAGGAAGCCGCGGGCCAGGCGGTCGGCGTACGAGGTGTGCCGCGCCATGACCTCGGGCGGCGAGCCGATGAGCGCGAGGTCGCGGTGGCCGAGCGCGACGAGGCGGTCGACGGCGAGCCAGCCCGCGGCTTCGAAGTCGAAGTCGACGCAGGGCAGCGCTCGCCTGCCGGCGGGGAGGCCGATGAGCACGCTGGGGTGCGGCAGGTCGGTGAGCGTGGCGATGCGGGGATCGTCGCTCTCGACGTCCATCACGAGGAGCGCGTCGACCATCGATCCGCGTGCGGCGCGCTGGAGCGCCTTGGCGTCGTCGCTCGCCAGGAGCAGGATGTCGTAGCCCTGGGTGCGCGCCCGGGTGACGACGCCCGTGACGACCTGCATGATGACGTGCACGTCGACTCCGGAGCGCAGCGGCGCCTGCAGCCCGATGACGTTCGTCGCCCGCGATGCGAGCGAACGGGCGCCGGCGTGCGGGCTGAAGCCGAGGGCGTCGATGGCGCTCTCGACCCGATCGCGCGTCTCCTGCGAGATGGTGCGCTTGCCGCTCATCACGTACGAGACGGTGGAGATCGAGACCCCAGCCTTCTGGGCGACATCCGCGATCGTCACCATGTGGTTCCCCTTCCGCCGGTCCCCGTGGTCACGCCGAGCGTGAGCACGCACGTGCCCCGGGCGTCGCGCGGACCGGTCTCCGCCATTCTCGCGTGCATCGGAGAGTGCCGTCGATCGTGCGCCGCGCGCCGCTGCGTGGACATCGTCACAGGGGTAGTATATGGTCTCCGTTGTTGAAGCGCTTCGAGGATGTTGCGAGAGAGTTCGGGAATCAATGTCGATCACACGTCCTGCCGTCTCCGGCGCCGACGCGTTCACGGCGCTCACCGACGATCTCGGCATCTGCTTCGGGGGCGACTACAACCCCGAGCAGTGGCCGCGCGAGACGTGGATCGAGGATGCTGCGCTCATGGAGCGCGCCGGCGTCAACCTCGTCACGGTCGGGGTCTTCAGCTGGTCGACGATCGAGCCGACGCCCGGCGAGCGCACCTGGGACTGGCTCGACGAAGTGCTCGATCTTCTGCATGATCACGGCATCGCGGTGGACCTCGCGACCCCGGTCGCCTCGCCGCCGCCGTGGCTCGGCGTGCTGCATCCCGAGACCCTTCCGGTCGACCGCGACGGGGTGCGCCTGGTCGCCGGATCCCGCAACCAGTTCGCCCCCGCCTCGCGGGCGTATCGCGACGCCGCGCGCGCCGTCACAGCCGACCTCGCCGCTCGTTACGCGGCCCACCCGGCGGTGCGGATGTGGCACGTCGGCAACGAATACGGGCAGCTCGACTTCGGCGACGAGGCGGCCCGCGGGTTCCGCTCCTGGCTCCGCGATCGCTACGTGACTGTCGAAGCGCTCCACCAGGCGTGGGGCACGTCGGTGTGGTCGCAGCGCTACCGGGACTTCGACGAGATCCTGCCGCCGCGACGCACGCCGTATCTGGTGAACCCGGGGCAGGCGCTCGACTTCCGCCGCTACACCTCCGACGAGCTGCTGGAGTGCTACGTCGAGCTGCGCGACGTCATCCGCGATGCGGGGGCGACCCAGCCGATCACGACGAACTTCATGGGCTTTTTCGCCCACGCCGACTACCACCGGTGGGCCGGCGAGGTCGATGTGATCGCCGACGACCAGTACGTCGACCACGCGTCACCGAACGCCCCGGCCGACATCGCGCTGGTGCAGGACCTGATGCGGTCACTCGGGGGCGGTCGTCCGTGGGTGCTCATGGAGCAGGCCGTGAGCGCGACGTCGTGGCGGGCGCACAACCTGCCGAAGACCCCGGCACGCCTGCGGCTGGACTCGCTGCAGGCCGTGGCCCGCGGCGCCGACGCGGTGTGCTTCTTCCAGTGGCGGCAGGCTGCCGCCGGCGCGGAGCGCTTCCACTCGGCGATGCTGCCGCACGCCGGCGCCGATACCGAGGTGTTCGCGGGGGTGACGCGACTGGGGGGCGATCTGGCCCGGCTGCGCGCCGTGACGGGCACGACCGTCGAGGCATCCGTCGCGATCCTCTTCGATTGGCCGTCGTGGTGGGCGGGCGAGGAGACCGCGCGCCCGACCGAGCGGCACGAGACCCTCGCCGAGGTGGCGCGGTGGCACCGCGACCTGTGGCGCCGCGGGGTCGCGGCAGACGTCGTGCGCCCGGGCTCCGACCTGTCGGGGTACCGCGTGGTGCTCGTGCCCCACAGCTACATCCTCGAGCCCGACGCCGCCGCAACCCTCGCCCGCGCCGTGGCGGGTGGTGCCCAGCTCGTCGTCGGCGCGTTCAGCGGGGTCGCCGACGAGCATGGGCGCATCCTGCAGGGTCGCTCACCGGTGCTGCTGCGCGACCTCCTCGGCGTGAGCGGCGAGGAGTGGGTCGCGCTGCCGGACGCGGGCGTGCAGTTGCGCGCGGAGCCCGCCGCGACGACCGACGCCGCTGCGACGACCGACGCCGCTGCGACGACCGACGCCGCTGCGACGACCGACGCCGCCCCGACGACCGACGCCGCCCCGGCACCGGCATCGCCGCCCGCGACCGACGCGTCGGCAGGGTCGGCGAGCATCCTCGGGGAGAGGCTGCGCGCCGATGGAGCGGAGGTGCTCGCGCGGTTCGCCGCGGGGCACCTCGCCGATGCGCCGGCCATCACGCGGCGCCGCACCGACGCGGGCACCGTCTGGTACCTCGGGGCCGTCGTGTCGGACGACGCGCTCGCCGCCGTGCTGGGCGATGCGCTCGCCGCCGGTGACGTGCAGGGCGCGCTCGGCGCGGCATCCGTCCCCCTCGGCGTCGAGGCCGTGCGCCGCGGCGACGCGCTCTTCCTCCTCAACCACGGCGACGTGCCCGCGCGGCTCGATCTGCCGTCCGCGACCACCGACCTGCTCACAGGCCGAGACATCGGCCCCGCCGCGACCCTCGGTCCGGCGGAGGCCCTGGTGCTCATCGAAAGGCACGCACAGTGAAGTTCACAGACGGGTACTGGCTCGCACGGCCGGGCATGACGCCGCTCTACGCCGTCGAGGTCGACGACGTCCGTGCCGATGCGGCGGCGGGCACCATGACGGTGTACGCCACGACCGTGCCGGTGCGCGGACGCGGCGACACGCTCAACCGCGCCCTGCTGACCATCACGTACTCGTCTCCGGCGCCGGGGGTGATCAAGACGCGCGTCCAGCGTCACTCCGGGGGCGTGCACCTCGGTCCCGACTTCGAGATCACCGCGGCCCCCGACTTCGTCCCCGAGATCAGCATCGACGAGAGCCGGGGCGTGCTGACCGCGGGCGAGCTGTCGGTGGTGGTGCGCCGGTCGGGTCCGTGGCTCGTCGAGTTCCGAAGCGGCGGCCGTGTGCTGACGACGTCGCTCCCGCGATCGATCGGCCACGTCACCAACCACGCGGCGACGTGGGTGCATCAGCAGCTGTCGATCGAGGCGGGCGAGCGCGTCTACGGACTCGGCGAGCGGTTCGGCGCGTTCGTCAAGAACGGTCAGGTCGTCGAGACCTGGAATGCCGACGGCGGCACCTCGAGCGAGCAGGCGTACAAGAGCATCCCGTTCTACGTCACCAGCCGCGGCTACGGCGTGCTCGTCGACAGCCCCGGGAACGTCTCGTTCGAGGTCGGCAGCGAGGTCAACTCGCGCGTGCAGTTCTCCGTCGAGGGCGAGACGCTCGACTACTACGTCATCGACGGGCCCGAGCCGAAAGACGTGCTGCGCCGCTACACCGCGCTCACCGGGCGACCGTCGCGGGTGCCGGCGTGGTCGTTCGGGCTGTGGCTCACCACATCGTTCACCGCCAGCTACGACGAGGAGTCCGTCAACTCGTTCGTCGACGGCATGGCCGAGCGCGACCTTCCGCTGTCGGTCTTCCACTTCGACTGCTTCTGGATGCGCGAGTACCAGTGGACCGATTTCGAATGGGATGCCCGCACCTTCCCGCATCCCGAGGCGCAGCTCGCGCGGCTCCACGCCAAGGGGCTCCGGATCTCGGCGTGGATCAACCCGTACATCGCGCAGCGCTCCGCGCTGTTCGCCGAGGCGGCGGCCGCCGGCTACCTCCTCAAGCGCACCGACGGGGGCGTCTGGCAGTGGGACATGTGGCAGGCCGGCATGGCCCTCATCGACTTCACCAATCCCGCGGCCCGCGACTGGTACGTCGGCAAGCTCGACCGCCTGATGGAGCAGGGCGTCGACACGTTCAAGACCGACTTCGGCGAGCGGATCCCGGTCGACGGCGTGGCCTGGCATGACGGCTCCGACCCGCATCGCATGCACAACTTCTACGCGAAGCTGTACAACGAGGTGGTGTTCCGGGCCATCGAACGGCGCCGCGGCGCGGGCGATGCCGTCGTCTTCGCGCGGTCGGCGACCGTCGGGTCGCAGCAGTACCCGGTGCACTGGGGCGGCGACTGCGACTCGACGTACCTGTCGATGGCCGAGTCGCTGCGCGGCGGGCTGTCGCTCGCCATGTCGGGCTTCGGATACTGGAGTCACGACATCGGCGGCTTCGAGGGCACGCCCGACCCGGGTGTCTTCAAGCGCTGGCTGGCCTTCGGCCTGCTCTCGTCGCACTCGCGGCTGCACGGCTCCGACTCGGTGCGCGTGCCCTGGGTGTTCGACGACGAGGCGGTCGACGTCACGCGGCTGTTCACCAAGCTGAAGATGCGGCTCATGCCGTACCTGGCCCGGTTCGCCGAAGAGGCCCACACCGACGGCATCCCGATGATGCGTCCGATGGCTCTCGAGTTCCCGGGCGACCGCGGCGGCTACGACGCCGACACGCAGTACATGCTCGGCGATGCGCTCGTGGTCGCTCCCGTGTTCACCCCCGACGGGTCGGTCGAGTACTACCTGCCCGAGGGGGAGTGGACGTCGCTGCTCGACGGCTCGGTCGCCGCCGGCCGACGCTGGATCTCCGAGACCCACGGCTTCGACTCGGTGCCGCTGCGGGTGCGCCCGGGCACGGTGCTGCCCCTCGGGGCGGTCGACGACCGGCCCGACTACGACTGGGCCGACGGCGTGACGCTGCGCTGCTTCGCGCTGCCCGACGGCTACGACGCCACCACGACGGTGCCCGGCCACGACGGCGCCGCATCCGTCGCCTTCCACGTGCGCCGCGACGGCGCCGTCATCACCGCGACGACCGACGACGCGCGCGCCGGCTGGTCGCTGCAGGTCGGCGCTCGCACCGTGTCGGCGACCGGCGCCGCGCAGCTGCAGATCGAGATCGAGGAGACCGACCGATGACCACCCAGGCGACCCCCGCGGCGGTGCCGAGCGAGACCGACCCGGACGCGGCGGCGCCGCTCTTCCGCCGGGTCGACGCGTCACTCGCCGAGCGGGCACGCGACCTGCTCGAGCGGCTGACCACCGAGGAGCGCATCGCCATGCTGCATCAGGCGATGCCGGCGGTGCCCCGCTTGGGTGTCGCCGAGTACCGCACCGGATGCGAGGCGCTGCACGGCGCCGCCTGGCTCGGCACGGCGACGGTGTTCCCGCAGCCCGTCGGCCTCGCCGCGACGTGGGACCCCGACCTCATCGAGCGCGTCGGCGAGGTGGCAGCCACCGAGGTGCGGGCCAAGCGCGCCGAGAACCCGCTCGTGAGCCTCAACGTGTGGGCGCCGGTGGTCAACACCCTGCGTCACCCCGGCTGGGGCCGCAACGAGGAGGGCTACTCCGAAGACCCGCACGTGACTGCGCTGTGCGGCACCGCGTACTCGCAGGGCCTGCGCGGCCGGCATCCGCGGGTCTGGAAGACCGTGCCCGCGCTCAAGCACTTCCTCGGGTACGACAACGAGACCGACCGCTCGGTGACCGACTCCGAGATGTCGCTGCGCACCCTCCACGAGGAGGAGCTGCCGGCCTTCCGCGGCGCGATCGAGGCTGGTGTCGCCGGCGGCATGATGCTGGCGTACAACCGGGTGAACGGGTCCCCGGCGCACACGCAGCCCGAGCTCGTCGCCGAGGCCCGGTCGTGGGCGGACGGCTCGCTGGCCGTGGTGTCGGATGCCGGTGCCCCCACGTTCCTCGTCACGACGCAGCGGGCGCAGCCCGACCACGTGCACGCCGCCGCGGCCCTCGTCACGAGCGGGCTCGACTCGTTCACCGACAACGACGCCGATGCCGCGCCGACGATCTCGTACGTCACCGAGGCGCTCGAGCGCGGGCTCCTCACCGCCGCCGACGCCGACCGGGCCGTGCTGCGGCTGCTCGAGCTGCGGCTGCGCACCGGCGAATTCGACGGCGACGCCGACCCGTACGCGACCATCACCGTCGCCGACATCGACCAGCCCGCCTCGCGGGAGCTCGCGCGCGAGAGCGTGGCGCGCTCGGTCGTGGTGCTGCGCAATGCGGCCGGGGTGCTCCCGCTCGCGGAGCCCGCGCGCATCGCGGTGGTCGGCCCGCTCGCCGACGCCGTGCTGACCGACTGGTACGCCGGCACCCCGCCGTACTCGGTGGGCATCGCCGCGGGCCTCGCCGCGCGGTACCCGAAGGCGGCCGTCGAGGTCGCCACGGGCGCCGACACGGTGGCGCTGCGAGCACTGTCGAACGGGCGCTACCTGCGCGCGGATCAGACGGGCGCCGTCGTCGAAGCCGCCGCCGAGGCCGCCACTGACGACACCCGCTTCGACGTCGTCGACTGGGGCGACGGCATCCTCTCCCTGCGCTCCGCCGCGAGCGGGCGTCTGCTCACCGGCGGCGCGTGGCCGGTGCGCGCCGACGCCGACCGCATCGGCGGCTGGGTCGTGCAGGAGAGCTTCCGCCGCCACGTGCACGCCGACGGAACCTGGTCGCTCCTGCACCTCGGATCGGGTCGCTGGCTGCGGGTCATGCGCGATTCGGGGCTCGTCGCCGCTGAGGCCGTGACCGTCGATCAGGCCGAGCGGTTCGCCGCCCGGGTGGTCGTGTCGGGCGCGCAGGCAGTCGCGGATGCGGCGGCCGCCGCCGACCTCGTCGTGGTGGCCGTCGGCAACGATCCGCACCTCGCGGGACGCGAGACGGAGGACCGCCCGCACCTGTACCTGCCCGCATCCGCTGTGGCGGTCTGGCGCGCCGCGCGCGAGGCCAACGACCGTGCCGTGCTCGCGATCGTGTCGAGCTATCCGTACATCCTCGGTGACGGGGTGCGCGACGCCGAGACCGTCGTGTGGTCGAGCCACGGCGGGCAGGAACTGGGGAACGGCCTGGCCGACGTGCTCTCGGGCGACGCGGAGCCGACCGGGCGACTCGCGCAGTCGTGGCCGGCGACGCCCGAGCAGGCCGGCGACCTGTTCGACTACGACACTTTGCGCCAGGGCGCGACGTACCGCCACCAGGCTGACGCCCCCGCGTTCGCGTTCGGCCACGGACTCACCTACGGCGCGGTCTCGTACGGCGAGGTGACGGTGACGGATGCCGCGGCGCCGGCGCCGGCGCCCACGCACGCGCATCCCGGGTTCGCGCCGCGTGCGGGTGACGCGCTCGTGCGCGCATCGGTGCGCGTGCGAAACAACGGCGAGCGGGCGGCAGAAGAGCTGGTGCAGCTGTACGCGCTCCCCGAAGGGATGCCGATCCCGACGCCGCGCCGGCTGCTGGTCGCGTTCGATCGCGTGCGGCTCGAGCCGGGCGAGGAGCGCGTGGTCGACCTGGCCTTCGCGGTCGACCGGCTCGCGGTGTGGGACGACGACGCGCGGGTCGCGGGCGCGGTCGACGACTGGCTGCATGCCGGAGCCCTGCGCGTGCAGCCGGGTGTCTACCGGCTGCACGCCGGCAGCTCGGCGTGGGACCTGCCGGTGTCGACCGCGTTCGAGGTGACCGCCGGCTGAGGACGTTTCGTCTCGGGCGCTGCGCGCCCTCGCTCAACGACCGCGTTGTGCCCCCCCCGGGGTCGTTGAGCGAGCACAGCGAGTCGAAACGTGTGGTGCCCCCTGGTCGTTGAGCGAGCGCAGCGAGTCGAAACGCGTCGCCCCCCCGGTCGTTGAGCGAGCGCAGCGAGTCGAAACGGGTCGCCCCCCGGTCGTTGAGCGAGCACAGCGAGTCGAAACGTGTCGCGCCCCCCCCGGTCGTTGAGCGAGCACAGCGAGTCGAAACGCGTGTCGCCCCCGGTCGTTGAGCGAGCACAGCGAGTCGAAACGTGTCGCCCCGCGCGCTCAGGCCGAGGGCCACTTCCAGCTCTGGAGGCGCCCGCACATGCCGTAGCGGCGCTCGCCGGGGGCGGGCTCGCCGCGCACGACCCCCGCCTCTCCGAGCAGGCCGGGGTCGCCCGAGGCGAGCGAGACGAGCTGCTCGCGGGTGCGCTCGGTCTCGGCCGCGACCGTCGACTCCCACAGGCTCCGCCAGTGCGCGACGCGGGGCTGCACCAGCCGTGCGGCCCGGGCGTGCAGCTCGGCCAGTGCCGCGTCCCCGCGGCGTTCGAGGTCGTCGAGCAGTTCGAGATAGCCGCGGGTGGCCAGGTCGCGCCGGGCTCGCGCGGCATCCGCGCGCTCCGCATCGCCCGCGTCGGCCGGCAGCGCCGCCGCGGCGGCGTAGGCGAGGGGATCATCGAGCACGGCGGCCGGGAACGTGAGCACGGCGTCGCCCGCCTCGGGGAGTCCGGCGTTCTGCATCACCACGACGAGTTCGAGGTCGCCGTGGTTGACGAGGCGATGCACGGTGCCGGGGGAGAACCACACCACTTCGCCCGGCTCGAGCCGGTACACGGCCCGCCCGGTCGCCGAGACGGTGTGCACCTCGCCCGAGCCCGCGGTGACGACGTAGCCCTCGCTCGAAGCCGTGTGCAGGTGCGGGCTGCCGGCGCGGCATCCGTCCTCCGCCTCCCAGTCGTACACGCGCAGGCCGCTCACGGCCACGCCGCCGGGGAAGAGGGGAGTGGTCACGGCGCCAGCTCCGCCGCCAGTGCGCGCGTCTCGTCCACCGTCCACACGCGGTCGCCGAACACGTGGCGGTGGCTGAGTGACACCTCCTCGCCCGGCGCGAGCACGATCGGCTCGTCGAACGAGGCCGACGGGCTCATGATCGGGAACGGCTCGCTGCGCACGAACCACTTGATCGGCGGTGCTCCCGTCGACGAGCCGGCGAAGACGAGCACGGTGCCGCCGCCGTCGACCTCGTCGTGCTCGCCCGACAGCGCGAGCCACGGCGTCTCGGCACCCATCAGCGCATCGGCGTCCTCGGCGTCGACCGACAGCACGCGGCCGCCGGTCCAGGCGCGCGGCATCCGGATCGCGAAACCGGTGTAGCCCGCGTTCGGCCGACCCTCGGTCGTCGGGCTGCCGAGCTCGAGCTCGCGATCGGCGATGTTGCGCAGCGTGCTCGAGAAGTCGAGCTGCCAGAGCCCGCGATCGGTGTCGAGGCCGTGGAACCGGTGCGTGCGGGTCTCGGCGAACCAGTCGTCGCCCGCCTGCGTGATCCAGGTGAGCTGCTCGGTGAACGAGACCGAGGTGTCGGTCTCGGTCGTGGCAGTGAACCCGTCGTGGCGCATGCGGCCGACGTTGTCGAGCGGCACGTACCCGGTCTCGCGCTGGAACGTCGGCCCGCCCCAGAAGTTCTGGCCCGACACGGCGGTCCAGGTCATCTGCAGACCCTTGTGCCAGCGGTGGTCCCACGGGCGGAAGGCGGTGAGCTCGGCCCCGTCGAGGGCGCGGACGGGATGCAGGTAGGGCTTCGGGCCCTCCGACGCCGCGCCGCCCGGGTCGAATGCGTAGCGTGCGATGTCGACGCCGGCAGCGGTGACGGTCAGGTCTGTCTCGGTCGTTCGGAGGGTGAAGTCGGCCACGCGTCCATTGTGGCGCAGATCGACGGAAAACGCTTCCCCAGGTTCGCTCGACATAGTGCAGCGCGGCATCGACGCGGCACCGCGCCCTGACCTGGCCTGCCTCCTCTTCTTCTTCTCGCGAGCGGGCACGTTTCTCCCGAGTGGGCGCACAGGCCACGTGGTGAGCGTGCCCGCTCGCAACGAACGTGCCCGCTCGCGAGGAGTTGGGGGGAGGATGGTGAGGCGGGGGGTCAGGCGATGCGTGTTCCCGGCGGGAGGGTGCGCGCGGGCGTGCGGGTGCGGGCCGACGCCCCCCACAGCAGTGCGGCCGCGAGCACGGCCTGCAGACCGAGTCCGATGAACCAGCTCGGTGTCGAGCCGGCGATGGTCTCCTCCGCGGACTTCCAGGTGTCGTCCTGCGGTTGTGCGCACTCGTCGTAGGTGTATTCGAGCTGCGGGGGCTGCTGGGCCATGCGCACGCCGAGCTTGATCTGCCCGAACATGTCCTCGACGTTGCCCTGCCGGTCGTACGTCGTCGGGGTCGCGTCGGCGAGGATCACGAACGGGTTCGCGCTGAGGATCCACCACCAGTAGTCGTACCGGGGCACCTCGTAGGTGTAGGTCTCCCAGTCGCTGCACACGGGTTCGGCATCCTCGTCGCACGGCCAGTCCGAGGTGGACTGCTCGCCGGGGTAGCAGGGCGGTTCTTCGCCGTCGACCGCGCTGTAGTCGAGGTAGCGGGTGGTCGAGGTCACCGTCGACGTGGTGGAGTACCCGACCAGGAAGAACGCGATCACCGTGCCGATCACGAGCGCCGCGACGACCAGGTACGTCGTCGCCACCGAGAAGAGCGGACGAGCCTGGATGCCGCTGAGCGCGACGCCGATCGCCGAGATCAGGCCCACCTCGACGATGAGCACGAGCAGCGACACCAGGATGGTCAGCGCGCTGCCGCCGCCGGTGATCGTCGCGATGATCAGGAAGGGGGTGGCCACGGCGACGAAGGCGAGGCCCGTGATCCACGCGGCGAACCACTTGCCGAACAGGATCTCGGCGGTGGTCGCGAGGGTGACCTGCACCGTGGCGAGGGTCGCGGCCTCACGGTCGCCGTTGATCGCGTTGCCGCTCAGGGTGGGCGACACGAGCACGACCAGGAGCAGCGTGATGTAGACGATCGTCGAATAGATCCACGGGCCGGGCTCGGGTGCGCTGCGCCACGCCAGGAACGACAGCACCGTGACGCCAACGAGGAGCGCGGCGAAGACGCCGAGCATGACGTACCAGGAGGTGGTGCGGGTGCGCTGGGTCAGTTCCAGCCGGACGATCGTTCCGAGGCGGCGGCCGCTCATGCGCGTGTCTCCTCGTCGGGGGTGGTCGGTTCCGCAGCAGCGGACTGCTCCGCAGGCTCGGGCGGAGACGGATCGGATGCCGGTGCGCCGTCGTGGGACGCAGCCGGGACGCGTGCGGCCGCCGTCGTGCCGAGGTCGAGGAACGTGCGCTCGAGGCTGCCCTGCGCGGCGGCGAACTCGGCGACCGCCAGATCTGCCGACACCAGCGACCGGAGCGCTGCGGCAGCGGCCTCTTCGGAGTCGAAGCCGATGAGCACGTCACGCCGGTCGACGCGCACGGCGTCGGGTGCGAGACCGAGCGCGGCGGCGATCTGCTCGGCGGCGACGGATGCGTCGGCTCCGGCCAGGCGCACGCGCCACGGAGCCACACTGCGGGCAGCGGCATCCACCCGCTCCTGGGCGACGGTCTCGCCCGCCACCATGAACACCGCGTCGTCGACGACCTCTTCGAGCTCGGACAGCACATGGCTCGACACGAGCACCGTCCGGCCCTCGGCGGCGAAGCGGCGCAGCAGCGTGCGCAGCTCGATGCGCGCGAGCGGGTCGAGGCCTGACGCCGGCTCGTCGAGCAGCAGCACGCGCGGGTCGTGCACCAGGGCGCGGGCGAGTCCCAGACGCTGCTTCTGGCCGCGCGAGAGCACACGGGCGGGTGCCTTCGCGAGGTCGGCGAGCCCCACCTCGTGGAGCAGGGCGTGGGCGCGCATGGTCGCGGCGCCCTTGTCCATGTCGTGCAGCTGTCCGGTGACGACGAGGGTCTCGAGCGAGGTGAGGGCGCCCCACGCGCCGAGTGCGTCGGGCATCCACCCGATCCGCGAGCGCACCGCCTGCGGATCGGAGAGCGGATCGACGCCGTCGATGCGGATGGATCCGGCATCGGGCGCGAGCAGCGAGGCGAGCATGAGCAGCAGCGTGGTCTTGCCGGCGCCGTTCGGGCCGACCAGGCCCGTCACCCGCCCGGGCAGGACCTCGAATGTGGCGGCGCGTACGGCGTGCACGTCGCCGAACGAACGCCGCACCCCCGTCGCAGCGATCCCCGGTGTCGTCACGGTCCCACCCTAGGGGGTGAGCCGCGTGCTCCGGCCCGGCGGTCGGGGGCGTTTCGTCTCGTCGCTGCGCTCCTCGCTCAACGACCGGTGTCGGTCGCGCCTCCGTTCAGCGCGAGGAGCGAGTCGAAGCGCGCCCGGGCCGCTGCGTCGTCAGCCGCCGAGGGCTGCCGTCACGACGGCACGGGCCTCGGCCTGCACCTCGGCGAGGTGCTCGGGGCCGCGCAGCGACTCGGCGTACAGCTTGTAGACGTCTTCGGTGCCCGACGGGCGTGCGGCGAACCAGGCGTGCTCCGTCTGTACCTTGAGGCCGCCGATCGCCGCACCGTTTCCGGGTGCGTGCGACAGCTTCGCCGTGATCGGCTCGCCGGCGAGGTCGGTCGCGGTGACGGCGTCGCCCGAGAGCTTGCCGAGCGCCGCCTTCTGCGCGGGCGTCGCCGGAGCGTCGACACGCTGGTACGCGGATGCTCCGAACTCCGCCTCGAGCTCGCTGTAGCGCTGCGACGGCGTCTTGCCGGTCACCGCGAGGATCTCGGCCGCGAGCAGGCACAGCAGGATGCCGTCCTTGTCGGTGGTCCAGACCGATCCGTCGCGACGGAGGAACGACGCACCGGCCGATTCCTCGCCGCCGAACGCGACAGAGCCGTCGAGCAGGCCCGGGACGAACCACTTGAAGCCGACGGGAACCTCGAGCAGCGTGCGCCCGAGCGACTCGGCGACCCGGTCGATGATCATCGACGACACCAGGGTCTTGCCGACCGCGGCATCCGTCGGCCATCCCTCGCGGTGGGCGAACAGGTAGTCGATCGCGACGGCCAGGTAGTGGTTGGGGTTCATGAGCCCGGCGTCGGGGGTGACGATGCCGTGGCGGTCGGCGTCGGCGTCGTTGCCGGTGAGGATGTCGTACTCGTGGCGGCGGGCGACGAGGGCGGCCATCGCCGACGGCGACGACGGATCCATGCGGATCTTCTCGTCCCAGTCGAGCGTCATGAAGCGCCAGGTCGGGTCGACGTCGGGGTTCACGACGGTGAGGTCCAGCCCGTAGACCTCGGCGATCAGCGCCCAGTACTCGACGGATGCTCCGCCCAGCGGGTCGGCGCCGATCCGCACCCCGGCCGCCTTGATGGCGTCGACGTCGATGATCGTGGCGAGGTCGCGCACGTACGCGTCGCGGAAGTCGTACTGGCCGAGCGCATCCAGGTCGATGTCGGCGTGCAGCTTACGCTCGACACCGGCGAGCCCGGCCGCGATCAGCTCGTTGGCGCGATCGGCGATCCACCCGGTGGCGTCGGTGTCGGCCGGGCCGCCGTGCGGCGGGTTGTACTTGAACCCGCCGTCACGCGGCGGGTTGTGGCTCGGGGTGACGACGATGCCGTCTGCGCGGCCCGGGTCGGCGGCATCCCGTCCCGAGTTGTACGTCAGGATGGCGTGGCTCAGAGCCGGGGTCGGCACCCACGAGTCGCGGGCGTCGACGCGGACGTCGATGCCATTGGCGACCAGCACCTCGATCGCGCTGCGCTCTGCCGGCAGCGACAGGCCGTGGGTGTCGCGCCCGAGGAACAGCGGCCCCTCGATGCCCTGCGACCGGCGGTAGTCGACGATCGCCTGCGTGGTGGCGAGGATGTGCACCTCGTTGAAGCTCGCCGACAGGCTCGAGCCGCGGTGGCCGCTCGTGCCGAAGGCGACGCGCTGCTCGGCGACGGAGGGATCGGGCTTGACGTCGTAATAGGCGGCGATCAGCTCATCGATGTCGATGAGGTCGGTGGCTTCGGCGGGCTGTCCTGCGCGACTCATGCCCCCCAGTCTGCCCCCCATGAGCCGCTCGCGCACGATCCGTGACGCCGCACGCCGCACGCGCGCCGGCTCGCCGGCGTGCCGTAAGCAGGATGGATGGGCGGGCGCGCGCGTGTGCGGCCCGGAATCACGCGCCCCGCGCGGTGCGCGGCATCCGTTCGTCCTGCAATCGGCACCGGGCGGAATGCCGACAGGCCCGGGCTAGGCTGGCACCCGTGACTTCCGAGCCTGCCGTCGCGGCATCCGAGCCCGCCCGCCGCACGTACAGCTACCTCGGCCCGGCCGGAACGTTCACCGAGGCGGCTCTCGCCCAGGTTCCCGAGGCTCGCGGCCAGGTGTGGCGGCCGGTGCGCAACGTCGGCGAGGCGCTCGCCGACGTCGTCGAGGGCCGGTCGGATGCCGCCATGATCGCGATCGAGAACTCGGTCGACGGCGGCGTCTCCACCGCGCAGGACGCGCTCGCAACGGTGCCGGGCCTGCGGATCGTGGGGGAGTACCTCGTGCCCGTCGAGTTCGTGCTCGTGGGACGCCCCGGTGCCGCGCTCGCCGACGTGTCGCTCGTGGCCGCGCATCCGGTCGCCTACGCGCAGTGCCTGCAGTGGCTCACGAACGCCCTCCCGGGCCACGCCCACATCCCCGCCGCCAGCAACGTCGCGAGCGCCATGGGGCTCCTCGACGGTTCGAGCGACGCCGATGCGGCGATCGCGCCGCCCGGCATCCTCGAGCACCACGAGCTCGAGCTGCTCGCCTCGAACATCGGCGACAACGCCAACGCGGTCACGCGTTTCGTGCTGGTGAGCCGCACCGTCGCCCCGCAGCCGCAGACCGGCGCCGACAAGACCTCGCTCATCGTGGAGCTGCCCGACGATCACCCCGGCGCGCTTCTTGAGATGCTCGAGCAGTTCGCCACCCGGGGGATCAACCTGTCGCTGCTCGCATCACGGCCGATCGGCGACGCCCTCGGGCGGTATCGGTTCGTGATCGACGCCGACGGCCACATCGCCGACGAGCGCATGGCCGATGCGCTGATGGGGCTGCGGCGCTTCAGCCCGCGCGTGATCTTCCTCGGGTCGTACCCGCGCGCCGACCGTGCCGTCGTGCGCTACCCCGACCGCTACTCCGACGATGTGTTCGTCGAGGCCCGCGACTGGCTCCGCGGCCTCATCTCGGGCGAGCCCGGAGACCTGACGTGACCGCCTTCGTCCTCGACGAGAGGGTGGAGCGCGACGCCCGGGCGCTCGATCGCCTGCGGTCGGAGGCGATCGGCTGGCTCGGCACGAACGGCCGCGACGGGTTCCCGCACGCCGTGCCGGTGTGGTTCCTGTGGCACGACGACGCGGTGATCGTGTTCGTGCAGCCCGGATCGGCGAAGGCGAAGAACCTGCGGGCCGACGCGCGGGCGCTGTTCCACCTCGAGGCCGGCGACGACGGCGAGCAGATGCACGTGCTGCAGGGCACAGTCGAGATCTCGCACGCGGATGCCGCATCGTGGATCAGCCGCATCGGCGAGGCCTACCTCGGCAAGTACGCCACCGGCATCGCCGGGCTCGGCTCGACGCCCGAGCGCATGTGGGCCGACTACTCGATGGTCGTGGTCTTCCGGCCGCACAAGCTCATCGCCTGGTAGGCGTTTCGTCTCGCTCCGCTCGCTCAACGACCGGTGCCTCAGGGCGTTGAGCGAGGAGCGCAGCGACGAACGCGCGCATCCGGGCGCCTGTGCGTCCGCGGGCGCTGTGCCACCCGGTCGTTGAGCGAGGGGCGCAGCGACGAGACGAAACGCGCGCGGCTGCTGCCCCCCTGCCGCGGCCCGCGGTCGCGCAGTACCCTGGGCCTTGCTCGACCGGCTGGGGCGCCGTCGCGCCGACGGTGAGGTGACCGTCGGCGACGCGGGCTCGGCGCGCCGCCGGCGGAATCGCCGCACCGAAGGAGCGCGCCATGAGCGGAACATCCGACCCGATGAACGCGGAGCAGTTCGCCGAGCGGATGCTCGACGCGACGCTCGGCTGGATCGACGTCATGGCGGCGTACCTCGGCGACCGGCTCGGGTGGTACCGCAGCCTGGTCGACGAGGGACCGGCCACCTATCCGGAGCTCGCCGCGCGCACGGCGACTGCGCCCCGCTACGCCCGGGAATGGCTCGAGCAGCAGGCTGTGTCGGGCATCCTGACCGTGGATGCTCCGGATGCCGCGCCCGAACTGCGCCGCTACACCCTGCCTCCTGCAGCGGCCGAGGTGCTCACCGATGCCGGCAGCCTCGCCTACCTCGGGCCGATGCCGCGGCTGTTCGCCGCGACCGCGTCGGTGCTCCCTGAGCTGCTCGACGCGTACCGCACCGGCGGCGGCGTCGGGTGGGAGCGCCTCGGCGCCGACGCCCGCGAGGCGCAGGCGGGGCTGAACCGGCCGTGGTTCGGTGAACTCGCCGACGCGTTCTCCGGCGTGGACGCGATCCAGTCCGTGCTGTCGGCCCCGGGAGCACGGATCGCCGACATCGGCATGGGCGGAGGCTGGTCGTCGATCGCCCTGGCCCAGGCCTACCCGGAGCTCGTCGTGGAGGGCTTCGACATCGACGAGGCGTCGATCGAGCTCGCCCGCCGCAACGCCGACGACGCCGGGGTGTCGGACCGGGTGAGCTTCCGCAACGCCGACGGTGACGGCCTCGCGAACCACGGACGGTTCGACGCGGCGTTCGCGTTCGAGTGCATCCACGACATGGCGCGTCCCGCTGACGTTCTCGCCGCGATGCGCCTCGCCGTGCGCGAGGGCGGACCGGTCGTCATCATGGACGAGGCGGTGGCGGAGCGCTTCGGGGCACCGGGCGACGAGCTCGAGCGGCTGATGTACGGCTTCAGCCTGTTCTGCTGCCTCCCCGACGGCCTGTCGCACGCGTCGAGCGTCGGCACCGGCACGGTGATGCGCCCCGACACGCTCCGCGGCTACGCCCGAGGGGCCGGCTTCGCCGACGTCGAGATCCTGCCCATCGAGGACTTCAGCTTCTTCCGGTTCTACTCCCTGACGCGCTGAGCCCTCAGAGCCCGAGCGCGGCCGCGATGAGCTCGAGCGTCTGCGTGCGGCCGATCGCGGCATCCATCGGCTCCGCATCGTAGGCGCCGGCGATCGGCGAGATCATCACCTCGTCCACCCCGTGCTTCGCGGCGAACGCCGTGAGGGCGCTCGCGACGTCGGCGCCCGTGCCGACGAACCAGCCCGTGCGGGCGGACGCCATGATCTCGGTGGCGAGCCCGTCGAAATCGGCGGCGCCGGCGAGCGCCTGCTCGACGGTCTCGGCCGGGACGAGCGGCTTGTTCGTGCGCAGCCGCGCCATCATGCGCTGGTTGGGCAGCGACCGTGCTTCCGCTTCTTCGGCTGTGGGCGCCGCCACCGCGTTCGCGGTGAGGAAGGTGCGGGGAGCCGACAGGTGCTCCGACGGCTGGAACTGGGTGCGGTAGAGGTCGAGCGCGCGCTCGAGCCCCTGACCCGAGAAGTGGTTCGCGAACACGTACGGCAGCCCGAACGAGGCGGCGAGCTGTGCCGAGTAGTCGCTCGAGCCGAGCAGCCACACCTCGGGTGCGCCGGTCGCCGCCGGTGTCGCGTGCACGTCGTACGTGCCCCCGCTGGTGAATCGCAGCGATGCGCCCTCGGGTGAGACGAGGGCGGCGATGTCGCGCACGTGCTCGGGGAAGCGCTCGACGTCGCTCGTGGTGCCCGACTGGCGCAGCATCTGCGTGATCACCGGGTCGGAGCCGGGGGCGCGACCGATGCCGAGGTCGACGCGACCCGGCGCGAGCGCCTCGAGCGCCGCGAACTGCTCGGCCACGACGAGTGGCGAGTGGTTGGGGAGCATCACGCCGCCCGAGCCGACGCGGATGCGGGTGGTGCGGGCGGCCGCCGCGGCGGCGAGCACCGGCGGTGTGGTCGACGCGACCGCCGGCATGTTGTGGTGCTCGGCGAACCAGAACCGCCGGAATCCGAGTCGATCCGCCGTCGCGGCGAGGGCGAGGGATGCTGCGACCGCCTGTGCGCTGGTCTGCCCGGTGCGCACCGGAACCAGGTCGAGGACCGAGAGGGAGAGGGCGGACTGGTCGGGGGCGGGGGTCGCGGTGCTCATCACACGGGTGCAACCCCCGCCGCGGCATCCGGTATTCCGCGGATGCGCGTCCGGATCAGGGGAGCCGGTTCGCCTTCGCCGCGTTCTCGCGCAGCTCGGCGGCGGTCTGGCGCACCACGTACGCCGGGCGGTCGCGCTCGAGACGCCACGATTCGCTGAGCGGCCCGACGTTCACGGTGTCGAAGCCGAGCCGGTCGTACAGGTCGGTGACGAGGGCGACCGCCTCGTCGTGGTCGCTCGCGGTGCCGAGCGCACGGCGGTCGGGGTCGCCCGCGGGCAGGCCCGTCGTGTTGATGTCGGACGCGTAGAGGTGGTTGAACGCCTTGACGACGTGCGAGGTCGGCAGGTGCTGCTGCAGCAGTTCCGAGGTTGTCGTCTCGCCGCGGTCGAGCGCGTCGATGTGGCCGTCGCGCTCGAAGTAGTAGTTGTTCGTGTCGAGCACGACCTTGCCGGCGAGCGGGGCCACCGGCACCTGGTCGAGGGCCTTCAGCGGAACCGTCACGACCGCGATGTCGGCTGCGGCCGCGGAATCCGTCGCCGTCGCCGCCCTGACGTTGTCGCCCAGCCCCGCGACGAGCTCCGCGAGCGTCTCCGGCCCGCGCGAGTTCGAGATCACCACGTCGTAGCCGAGACCCGAGAAGGCCTGGGCGAGCGCGCTGCCGATGTGTCCTGCACCGATGATTCCGATCGTTGTCATGGTGAGGCGCAACGGCGCCCGTCGCGCGGCTATTCCGGCGGGGTGATCGGGTTTCCGCGTGTGACGGTGTGGTGCCTCAGGGGACGAGGTGCAGCTCGCGACCCGACGTGATGAAGTGCAGCCGCGCCGTCTGCTCGAGCTCCTCGAGCGCGTCGGCCGCGGCGCGGACGTCCTTCGCCGAGACGACCGGTCCGTGGTTGCGCAGCAGGAGAGCGTTGGTGGACGCCGCCTCCGCGCGGGCGAGCGGGCCGAGCCCGTCGTCACCGGGCGCGTAGTACGGCAGCAGCGGCAGCCGCTCGATGCGCATCGTGTAGTACGCCGTGAGGCGGGGGAGCACGTCGCGCTCGTCGAGACCGGCGAGGGCGGACAGCGCCGCGGAGTACAGCGAGTGCGTATGGACCACCGCGCCGTCCTGCGGCCGCGCCGCGAGCACGGCGGCATGGAGAAACGCCTCCTTCGTCGGCGCAGGGCCGTCGAGGTGCGTGCCGTCGAGATCGATGAGCGACAGATCCTCCGGCGTCACCACGCCGAGGCTCACGCCGGTGGGAGTGACGAGGATGCCTCGCTCCGTCCGTGCCGATACGTTGCCGGTGCTGCCGTGTGTGTACCCGCGCGCGAAGAGCGAGTGCGCGACCCCCACGACGTCCGCGCGGAGGCGGCTGTCAGTGCCCGTCATGCGACCAGTCCTCCGACGCGCTCGCCGCCGACGGCGTCCGCCAGGAGGTTCTCGTCGCCGAAGTTCCCGGACTTCAGCAGGAGCGTGAGCGGACGTGGGCCGAGCGTGCGGATCCAGGGAACGCCCGGGGCCGCTTCGAGGCCGATCTCGGCACCGTCGACCGCGAGCGCCTGCACCACCGCGCCCGACGTCTCACCGCCGGCGACCACGATGCGCGTGACGCCCCGCTCGACGAGACCGCGGGCCACCAGGCCCATCGTCGTCTCCAGGAGTGTCGATGCCTCGGCGACGCCGAGGCGCTCCTGCACCTCGCGCAGCTCGGCGGGCGGGAGCGACGAATACACGAGCGGGCCGTCTGCCAGATCCTGCTGGTCGATCCAGGCGAGGGCGTCGGCGGCGAGATCCTCGGGTCGCGCGTCGCGCTCGGCGCGGACGTGGAGCGCGGGATGCCCGCGTTCGGCCATGATCGCGATCTGCTGAAGGGTGCGGGCCGAGCAGCTGCCGGCCAGGGCGACCCCGGGAAGCGACGGATCGATGTCGGCGGGCGCGGAATCCAGCCCGGAGTATGCGGTCGCGCGGCGTTCCAGCGCGACCGCTCCGAGGGCGGCGGCGAGCCCGGCGGCTCCGGTCAGGAGCGGCTCGTCGATGAAGGCGCGGGCGACGTGGAGGAGATCGACGTCGTCGATCGCGTCGATGACGGCGTACGAGCGGTCGGGGAGGGCCTCGACCCGCTGTCGCAGGGCGGCGCTGCCCTCCCGCACCTCCTCCAGATCGAGCAGTGCGATCGGTCGCGCGGTCTGCGGTGCGAGCAGATCCGCGACCGACGACTTGCGCATCGGAGTGAGCGGATGGTGGCGCATCGGCGACTGCGACAGCAGCTGGCGCCCGACGAAGAGGTTGCCCATGTACTGCGTGCGCCGGTGCGGGGGAGAGCTCGGCACGATCGGCGTCACACGCGCCCCGCTGAGGTCGGCGAGTGCGTCGGCCACCGGGCCGATGTTCCCCTCCGGCCGGGAGTCGAAGGTGGAGCAGTACTTGAAGTACAGCTGGGTGGCGCCGTTCTCCTGGAGCCACCGCGCGGCAGCCGTCGACTCCGAGACCGCGTCGTCGACCGGCACGGTGCGCGTCTTCAGCGCGATCACGACGGCGTCGGCGGGCGCGTCGATCGCGTGGCCGGGGATGCCGAAATACACGAGGGTCCGCATGCCCGCGCGACGGAACGCCACGGCGACATCCGTCGCGCCGGTGAAGTCGTCCGCGATGGCGCCGATCATGCGCTCGCCCTTTCGTGTGCCACGAGCGACGCGAGCGAGCGCGCAGCGCTTCCGGGCGTCGTGATGACGGGCAGCCCCGTGAGCTCGGCCACCGCCTCCGCGGCGGGCGCGAGCGAGTACTGAGCGAGGAAGATCGCGTCGGCGGAGTCGCGGACCGGAGCCGTCGCGGCGGCGATGCTCTCCGCCAGCGCGAGCGGGCTCGTCGCGGTGTGGGCACCCTCGGCGATCACGCCGACGATCGTGAGCGCCGAGTGGCGCGGCAGCGAGGCGCGCAGGCGTGCGGTGGAGTCCTCGAGCGCCTCGGCGAGGGGAGCGACCAGGATGATGCGGGAGTAGTCGAGCTCCGCGATCTCGGCGAACGCCGCATCGTCGGCCGTGAGCACGGGCACGTCGATGTGACCGGCGAGCGAGCGAACGACGCTGCCGTAGAGAGAGCAGGTCACGAGCACGCCGTCGGCTCCACCGCGCACCGCGTGATCGATGAGGCGACCCATCCGTTCGCGTTCCTCGGTGCGGATCCCGTGGGCGCGGGCGTCGGTCAGGAGACGATCGTCGAGGATGTTCCACACCTCGACGCCGGTCACGTTGGCGTCGATGGCGGATGCGGCCGGACCGATCGCCGCGGACACGGCGCTGATCACCGCGATGCGGGGAGTGTCGAGAACCACGGGAATTCCTCCAGAGCGAGTGCGATGGAGAAACTATAGCGAAAACTGGATTACTGGTCGACCACTTATCGCCAAGTTGCGATCGTCACGCCGAATAGGATCGGGTCATGACCACTGAGGTTCCCGATTCAGCCGAGCGTCGTCGCGGGCGCCCGCCGCGGGCTGCGGGTGCCGTCGAAGGGCTGCGGGAGATCACCTTCTCGCCGGTCGAGCCGCCGTCCAACGAGATCGCCCGTGCGATCATCGACTACATCCTGTCGGGGCATGTGGCCGCGGGCGACAAGCTCCCCTCGGAGCGGCAGTTCGCCGAGTCGTTCGGGATCGGTCGATCCATCGTGCGCGAGGCGCTCAAATCGCTGGGACTCCTGGGCGTGGTCGAGTTCCGCCACGGCGGTGGAACCTACTTCCGCGGTGCCGACTCGGTGTTCCTCCCGCGGGTCATCGAGTGGGGGCTGCTGCTGGGCGGCCGCCAGGCGTCCGACCTCGTCGAGGCCCGGAAGTTCCTGGAACAGGCCACGGCTCGCCTCGCCGCCGAACGCCGCACGCCCGAGCAGCTGGAGGCGATCGAAGCGGCGCTCGCCGCCATGGAGCGCGCCGTCACCACCGAGCAGTTCGTCGATGCCGATGTCGCGTTCCACCTCGCCATCGCCGATGCCGCGGGCAACGAGGCGCTCGGCAACATGCTGAAGTCGATCGCCGCTCTGCTGCGGGTCTGGATCCATCGCGTGATGTCGGCCGCAGAGACGTTCGAGCCCTCGTACCGCGAGCACGTCCCGGTCTACGAGGCGATTCGCGACGGCGACCCGGAGGGGGCGGAGGCGTACATGCGGACGCACATGCGCCTCGCCGGCGGACGCCTCATCGACACCCTCTCGACGGCCTCCGCCGACGGGGGCGGACCCGACGCGGACTGAGCTCATCCCTTCGCATTTCTTATTTTGTGGTTGACCAGTCGACCACTTGGGGTAATACTGTCTTCGGCGCAGGTGCGCCACAT
The DNA here is from genome assembly GCF_017831975.1 of Microbacterium terrae. Lineage (NCBI taxonomy): Bacteria > Bacillati > Actinomycetota > Actinomycetes > Micrococcales > Microbacteriaceae > Microbacterium > Microbacterium terrae. The sequence continues at coordinate 3,800,585 of NZ_JAFDSS010000001.1, forward strand.
CCGCTCTCCCGGATGCCATCCCACACTCCACGACGACGTGATCGCCGCCGAGACGAAGACGACCCAGGAACGCGAGGCTCCCCGTGATCTATCACCACCTGTTCAACCGCACGGATCACCCCGTCGTGACCGCCGCAGTGATCGGCGCCGGCCAGTACTCGACGGCCGTGGTGACCCAGGCGGCGTACACGCCCGGACTCACGGTCCGCGTCGTCGCCGACATCAACCTCGAGAACGCGATCGGCGCCTACCTCAAGTCCGGACTCACGACCGACGACTTCGCGTATGCCGACACCGCTGAGGCCGCGCAGGCGATCCTCGACGGCGGCGGACGTGTCGTCACCGACCGGGCCGACATCGTGGCACTCCTGCCCGCCATCGACATCGTCTGCGAAGGCACCGGCATCCCCGAGGCGAGCGCCCGCTACGCCCGCGACGCGATCGCCGCCGGCAAGCACGTCGCGATGGTCACGAAAGACACCGATGTCACCGTCGGTCCCGAGCTTCGCGCGCTCGCCGTCGAAGCCGGCGTCGTCTACACGCCCGTCGACGGCGATCAGCACGGTCTGCTCGTGCAGCTGGTGGAGTGGGCGAAGCTGGTCGGCCTCGACGTGATCGCCGCCGGCAAGGCCACCGACGGTGAGTACATCTACGACCCCGAAGCCTCGACGGTGCGCATCCACACCGACAAGAAGATCCACGCGCCGTTCGTCGAGGAGATCACGGTTGCTCCGGAGGATCGCAAGTGGCTCGCGAAGATCCCGGAGGGGGAGTCGTTCCGCTACATCGAGGAGCGCCGCCGGATCCTCGCCCGGCTTCCGCAGCCCGGCTCGTACGACCTGTGCGAGATGGCGATCGCCGCCAACTACCTCGGCTTCGCGCCGCAGGTGGACACGCTCGAGCACGCGCCCCTCCGGATCACCGAGATCCCCGTCGCCTACGCTCTCGTCGGCGACGGCGGCATCTACGCGGCGCCCGGCGCGATCGATCTGGCGACGTGCCTGCGCACCCCCGACGAGTCGGGACTCGGGGGCGGCGTATGGATCACCGTGCGCGCCGAGAACGAGTACTCGAACCACATCCTCACCACCAAGGGGCAGATCGCGAACGCCGATGGCACCGCGACGGTCATCTACCGCCCGTACCACCTCTGTGGAGTCGAGACCTCGGTGAGCCTCCTCGCCGCCGTGCAGCTCGGCGTCGACACGGGTGCCGAGACCTACCGTCCGCACTTCGACCTCATCAAAGTCGCCGCGCACGACATCAAGGCCGGCGACGTCTTCGGCAACGACCACAGCCCGCAGACCACGGCGCGCATCGTCCCGGCGGCGCGCATCGCCGCAGACAACGCGGCAGCCGCGCACCTGCTCACCGGCAATCGCGCCACGCGCGACATCCCCGCCGGAACGGTCATCACCTACGACATGGTCGAGCGCCCGGAGGCGTCGGCGCTCTGGGAGTTGCGCGAGCAGCAGGACGACCGCTTCGAGCTCGCCGAGGCTGGCCTTCCCGCCGGCGTCGCCCGCTGACCCGATCCCTCCCTCATCCGCGTACGTAAAGGAGCGTATTTCCTGTGATCACCCTGTTCGCGTGGCTCACGATCCTCGTCTTCATGACGTTGATCATGCTCAAGCGCATCCACCCGTTCGTCGGGCTCGCCCTCGTGCCGATCGTGTTCGCCATCGTCGGCGCGTTCTTCGGCATCTTCACCGATTCGGTCGCGACCTACCTCGAGATGGCGCCCGCCGATGTGACGCTGCTCAACCAGTTCCAGGCCATTGGCGACTGGTCGCTCGACGGCATGATCCAGACGTCGAAGACGGCGTTCATGCTGCTCTTCGCCATCCTGTTCTTCTCGGTGATGCTCACCGTCGGGCTGTTCGATCCGGTGACCAAGCAGATCCTGCGGATCGCGAAGGGTGACCCCCTGAAGATCCTCGTCGGAACGGGGATCATCTCGGCGGTCGTCTCGCTCTCCGGCGACGGCACGACGACGACTCTGATCGTCTGCTCGGCCCTCATCCCGATCTACCGCAAGCTCGGCCTCAGGCTCATGGACCTCGCGGTGATCCTGATCCTGATGAACACGATCCTGAACCTGCTCCCGTGGAGCGGCCCGACGGCGCGAATGCTGGCGGTCCTCCCCGAGGTGACGGCCAACGAGATCTTGCAGGCGCTGCTGCTGCCGATGGCGCTGTCGATCGCGTTCATGCTGCTGGTGTGCGTCTACCGCGGCTTGCGCGAGCGCAAGCGACTCGGCATCTCGGAACTCACCAACGCCGAGATCGACGAGCTGATGGAGTCCCGCAAGCTCGACAGCGGCGTCATGACCGTGACGCGCAACCGCACGATCATGACGATCAACGCCGTGCTCACCATCGGCGCGCTCACGGTGCTGATGATGGGTCTGTTCGAGCCGGTGTTCATCTTCCTCTTCGGCACGCTCATCGCGATGGCGATCAACTTCCCGGTGATCCCCGAGCTGAAGAAGTTCCTCGACTCGGTGTCGGCCGACGTGCTGGCCACCGTGATCATGGTCATCGCCGCAGGTGTGTTTATGGGCATCTTCACCAACTCGGGCATGTCGACGGCCGTCGCCAACAGCCTCGTCGACGTCTTCCCGCCGGCGTTCGGCGACTCCTGGCCGTTCGTCGTCGCGCTGGTGTCGGCCCCGGGCGGGTTCTTCATCTCGAACGACGCGTTCTTCTACGGGGTGCTGCCGGTGCTCGCCGAGGCCGGCCAGCAGTACGGGTTCTCGCAGTTCGACATGGGGTACGCCTCACTGATGGGACAGGCGTTCCACATGCTGAGCCCGCTGACGGCGTTCATCTACCTGCTGCTCAACCTCACGAAGGTCGACATGGGCGAGTGGCAGCGCAGCGCCGGCAAGTGGGCAGCGGGCATCTTCGTGATTATGATCGGCACATCGTTCGCGACCGGAGCGATCCCGGTGCCGGTGCTCCCGGTCGGCTCGTGGCAGTTCTGGCTCGTGGTGGTGGCGTTCGTCGCCGTCGTCGCGGCGATCGTGACTCTGGTCGAGCGGCGCCGTCGCAAGCGCCGCGCGATGGCCGGCGAGTCGCCGCAGTCCGAGAAGACCGACGCGCATGACCGCGAGGAGTCCGTGCCCGCGAGCTGAGCACGTGGTGAGCGGAGGGGTCGGCCGTCAGGCCGGCCCCTTCGTCGCGCGCGCCGCCTGCTTCACATGCTCGTAGGCCGCGAGGGCGGCCTTGCGGGTCTCTCCGAGGTCGACGATCGGCTCGGGCGGGTTCTCGGACACGTGCTCGGGCGCCCACTCGCCGATGTACCGGCGATCGGGATCGAACTTCTTCGCCTGCAGCTCGGGGTTGAAGACGCGGAAGTACGGTGCCGCGTCGGCGCCCGAGCCGGCGACCCACTGCCAGTTGAAGGGGTTGCTCGCGGCATCCGCGTCGACGAGCGTGTCCCAGTACCACTGCTCGCCCAGCCGCCAGTCCACGAGCAGATTCTTGATCAGGAATGACGCCGTGACCATGCGTACGCGGTTGTGCATGAACCCGGTGGTCCACAGCTCGCGCATGCCGGCGTCGACGAGCGGCACGCCGGTGCGCCCGCGTCGCCACGCGGTCAGTGCGGCCTCGTCGAGGGGCGGCCACGGGAACGCGTCGAACTCCGGGCGCAGGTTGTCGGTCGCGAGGTCCGGGAACCGATAGAGCGTGTGCCAGGCGAACTCGCGCCAGCCGAGTTCGGAGAGGAACGCGCCGCCATGGCCGCCGGCCAGCGTCTCGCGCCACACCGTGTGCGGACTGAGCTCGCCCCACCGCAGCCGCGGCGACAGCAGCGAGGTCGCACCGGCGGCCGGTTCGTCGCGGGAGCGGTCGTAGCCGGCCAGGTCGTCGTCGAGGAACTCGCGCAGCCGCCGTCGCGCCGCGAGCTCGCCCGGCTCCCACGCGTCGCGGAGCCCGCCCGCCCAGTCGGGGTTGCGGGGGAGGAGCCCCCACGCATCCAGGTCGTCGGATGCGACGGCATCCGTCGCTCCCGATACGTGCCGCGGCTCCGCCAGCGGCGTGCGGGGCGCCGGCCCGGCGAGGCAGGCGCGCCAGAACGGCGTGTAGACCGAGAAGGGCGTGCCGGCGCCGGTGGTCACGGTCCAGGGCTCGAACAGGACGGATGCCGCGAACGAGCGCACTTCGATGCCGCGGTCGCGCAGCGACGCCTTGAGTGCCGTGTCGATCGCCCGCTCCGGCCCGCCGTAGCGCCGGTTCCAGAAGACCGCGCCGGCACCGGCATCCGTCACCGTCTCGGCGACCACCCGCTCGGCAGGGCCCAGGCGTAGCACGAGCGCGGCGCCGCGGTCGCGCAGGCGCTCGTCGAGGGAGGCGAGCGAGTGGTGCAGCCACCACCGCGCCGCGCCGCCGAGCGGGCGCATACCGGGCGACTCCTCGTCGAGCACGAAGAGCACGAGGAGGGGCTCGCCGCGATCGACGGCTGCGCGCAGAGCCGGGTTGTCGGCCAGGCGCAGGTCGTCGCGCAGCCACACGATGCTCGGGCCGGTCATCGTTCCATCCTGCCCCGCACCGCCGTGCCGGTCACAGCCCCGACAGGTCGTGCCCCTTCGGCACCGCGATGATCAGCGCACCCGCCTCGACGCGGGTCGTGACCCGCACGGCCTCGCCGAACTCGTCGCCGTCGAGCTGCACCGGCTGCGCCTCGTTCGTGGCGATCTCGATGCCGGCACCGCGCGAGTAGCGGATCGCGTTGTCCTTGGTACGCAGCGACAGGGCGCGGCGGCCGGCGCGGAAGCGGCGCAGCACCGAGTTGTCCCACGCGACGCGGCGCCAGATGAAGATCCACCCGAGCGGTCCCTTGGGCTGGAAGATCACGATGTCGAGGGCGCCGTCGACGATGGATGCCTCGGGGATGAGGTCGAGCCCGGCGGGGAGCTTGCCGCAGTTGGCGAACAGCACGCTCTGCACCTTGGCCGAGTGCAGGCGGTGCCCGGGCAGCTCGTACATGACGCGGAAGGGCTTTGCGCCGGGGAGCGACCGCGCCGCGCCGTCGACGTACGCCACCCAGCCGACCTGCTTCTTCAGCTGCGGGTTCGTGTTGGCGATCATCGCGGCATCCAGGCCGATGCCGCCCATCACCACGAACGCGCGGTCCTCGCTCGTGCCGTCGGCGCGCGCGAGCGTCGACCAGCCGATGTCCATCGGCACGGTGTCGCCGGTGAACGCCGCGGTCACCATCGCGTCGGGCGAGGTGAGGGGGAGCCTGAGGTTGCGGGCGAGCAGGTTGCCGGTGCCGCTCGGCACGATCGACAGGGGCACGCCCGATCCGCTCATCGCCTCGGAGACCGCCCGCACGGTGCCGTCGCCGCCGGCGACGAGCACGATGTCTGCGCCCGCCTCGAGGGCTTCGCGGGTCACGCCGTCGCCGAGGTCTTCGGGGGTCGTCTCGTAGAAGTGCGGAGCGCCCCACCCGGCAGCCGCGGCGGCCTGCTCGACCGTGGCGCGCAGCTTCGGGCCGTCGGCCTTGATCGGGTTGTAGACGAGCGCAGCCCGCTTGGAGGCCGTGGCTTCGTCTGTCATGGTCACACGATAGCCGCAGGCGGTGAACCCCGGCGCCCCGGGCGAACGGTTCCGGATGCTGCGCCCGAAGCCGCGACTAAGCTTGCAGGGTGATCGATCCCGTGCTCCTCCGCGATGAACCTGAGCTTCTCAAGCGCTCCCAGGTGGCGCGAGGGGAGTCGCCCGACACCGTCGACGCCGCCCTCGACGCAGACCGTGCCCGCCGCGCCGCCATCACTGCGTTCGAAGAGCTGCGCGCAGCCCAGAACGCGCACGGCAAGCGGGTGGCCCAGGCGCCCAAAGACGAGAAGGCCGCGCTCGTCGCCGAGGCCAAGCAGTTGAGCGAGCAGGTCAAGGCCGCCCAGCACGCGGTCACCGCGGCCGAGGAGGCGGCATCCGTCGCCCTGTCGAAGATCGAGAACGTCGTGATCGACGGCGTGCCCGCCGGCGGGGAGGACGATTTCGTCACCCTCCGCACGCACGGCGAGACGCCCACCTTCGACTTCGAGCCGCGCGACCACCTCGCGCTCGGCGAGATCCTCGACGCGATCGACATGGAGCGCGGCACCAAGGTCTCGGGAAGCCGCTTCTACTTCCTCAAGGGCATCGGCGCGCGACTCGAGCTCGCCCTCATGAGCCTCGCTCTCGACCGCGCGCTGCAGGCCGGGTTCATCCCGCTCATCCCGCCGACGCTCGTTCGCCCCGAGGTGATGCGGGGCACCGGGTTCCTCGGTCAGCACGCAGCCGAGGTCTACCACCTCGAAGAAGACGACCTGTACCTCGTCGGCACCAGCGAGGTGCCCCTCGCCGGCTACCACATGGACGAGATCCTCGACCTCGGGAAGGGCGCGAAGCGCTACGCCGGCTGGTCGACCTGCTACCGCCGCGAGGCGGGGTCGTACGGCAAGGACACCCGCGGCATCATCCGCGTGCACCAGTTCAACAAGCTCGAGATGTTCGTCTACACGACCGCGGAGGATGCCGAGGCCGAGCACCTGCGGCTGGTGGCGCTGCAGGAGGCGATGCTCCAGGATCTCGGTCTCAGCTACCGCGTGATCGACGTCGCCGCCGGCGACCTCGGCTCGAGCGCCGCCCGCAAGTACGACGTCGAGGCCTGGGTGCCCACGCAGGGCGCGTACCGCGAGCTCACCTCGACCTCGAACTGCACCACCTACCAGGCCCGCCGCCTCGACATCCGCCACCGGCTCCCCGCCGACCAGGGCGGCAAGACGCAGCACGTCGCCACCCTCAACGGCACCCTCGCGACCACCCGCTGGATCGTCGCGCTCCTCGAGACGCACCAGCGCGCCGACGGCTCGGTGGTCGTGCCCGAGGTGCTGCGCCCCTACCTCGGCGGCCTCGAGGTCATGGAGCCGATCGCGTGAGCGAAGCGCACCTGCCGCCGACGGGCTCCATCAAGGTCGTGAAGCCTGCGAAGGCCGCGAAGCTCGTCGAGCAGGTCGCGCGCGACACCGAGGAGGCGCCGGCGGTCGTCGAGCGCCTGCTGATCGTGCTCGACATCGACGGCACCGTGCTGCTCGAAGACGAGTCGCTGAGCCCCGGCGTCGTCGAAGCCGTGGAGCACGCCCACCGCACCGGCCACGAGGTGATGATCGCCACCGGCCGCAGCTGGGAGGGCACGCACGAGATCCTCCGCGCCCTGCAGATCGCCCCCGAGTTCGTCGTCTGCTCGAACGGCGCCGTCGTGCTCAAGCGCATCGACGCGACCGACCTGTCGTACGAGCGGTGGCACGTCGAGACGTTCGACCCCGCCGAGGTGCTGACGCTGCTCAAGGAGCACCTTCCCGACGCGCGCTACCTCGTCGAGCTCCCCGACGGGCACCGCCTGTTCACCGAGCACCTCGACGACTGGAACCTCACCCGCGCCGACCGCGTGCCGTTCGAGGAACTCGCGAAGGCGCCGGTCTGCCGCGTGGTCGTCGTCGCGCCCGAGAAGGGCGAGGGCGACTTCGTCGAGCTCGTCTCGCGCATCGGCCTGCACCAGGTCTCATACGCGGTCGGCTGGACCGCGTGGCTCGACATCGCCCCGCTGGGCGTCGACAAGAGCACCGGCCTCGAGCGGGTGCGCACCGAGCTCGGCATCGACCCCGCGCACGTGCTCGTGATCGGCGACGGCCGCAACGACCTCGGAATGTTCGCGTGGGCCCGGCAGAACGGCGGACGTGCCGTCGCGATGAAGCAGGGCCCGCAGGAAGTGCGGGATGCCGCGACCGAGGTGACGGCATCCGTCCACGAGGGCGGCGTCGCCGCGGTGCTCCGCAGCCTCTGACGGCTCGCACTTCGCGTATCCAGGGCATCCACAGATGCCGCTGGAAGAATCTTCTGCGGAGCCGTCGGCTAGACTCGACGCCTGATCGACGGATGCCACCTCGCGCGGCATCCGATCGGGAGGGTTGTCCGAGCGGCCGATGGACCTGGTCTTGAAAACCAGTGGGCAGCAATGTCCCGTGGGTTCGAATCCCACACCCTCCGCGACAGCATCACGTCGAGGAGACTCCAGAACCGGAAGAACCCCGAGAGGATGCGAGTGAGCGCACACAAGCCCGCCACACGTGGCCGCCGCACGGTGGCGCGCCACGGCGAGCTGTCGTCGCCGCATCCGGTCTCGCTGATCCTCAAGGTGATCGGCGTCGTGCTCGCCGTGGTCATGGTGTCGGGCGCCGGCGTCGCGGCGTATGCCGCGTACGACCTCACCTCCGGGCTCACCGAAGACGCGATCGCGCTCGAGGGGCAAGACGCGGTTCCGCCCGACATCGGCGCGATCGAGGGCGGCGTGAATCTCTTCCTCGCGGGGACGGATGCCTGTGAGCCCGAGTACGCCGATCTGTTCGGCGACCGGTGCACCGGCGCCGACGCGGGCGGTGAGCTCAACGACGTGAACATGCTCGTGCACATCTCGGATGAGCCGCGGCGCGTGACGGTCGTGTCGTTCCCGCGCGACCTCATGGTGTCGATCCCCGAGTGCACCCGCGAAGACGGCTCGACCAGCGCGGCGATGGACTACCAGCCGCTCAACACCGCGTTCACCGTCGGCGGCCTCAACTGCGTGGTCAAGACGATCTCGCAGCTGAGCGGCATGAACATCCCGTTCGCGGCGAAGGTGACCTGGGGCGGTGTGATCGAGATCACCGACGCGATCGGCGGCGTCGAGGTGTGCCTGGCCTCGGGCATCAAGGACCCGTACACGGGCATCGACTGGCCGGCCGGCAACCGTGAGATCTCGGGGATGGATGCGCTGCAGTTCCTGCGCACGCGCCACGGCGTCGGCGACGGTTCCGACCTCGGCCGCATCGCGAACCAACAGCAGTACATGTCGCGTCTCGCACGCAAGCTCATCAGCGACGAGGTGCTCGCCGATCCCGCGACGCTGTACCGGCTCGCCACGACAGCGGTCGACAACGTCACCCCCAGCCAGTCGCTGACCAACCCGCTCACCCTCGTGCAGATCGCGCTCGCCGTGAAGAACGTGCCGTTCGACGAGATCGTGTTCGCCCAGTACCCGGTCGCCGAAGACCCGTGGGATGCGAACAAGGTCGTTCCCGACGAGGCCGCGGCCGACGAGCTGTGGTCGGCGCTCGCAGCGAACGAACCGGTCGAGCTCAGCGGCGAGATAGGCTCCAACGGCGGGGTCGTCGCAGGCGATGACACCGAAGCGGATGCCGGCGACACCGAGGCGACCGCGACCCCCACCCCCGAAGCCACGGGCGAGGCGACCGCCGCGCCGACCGAGGAGACGATCGAGCTGCCCAGTTCCATCACCGGGTCCACCGCGGCCCAGTCGACCTGCTCCAACGGCAACCTCCGCGGTTCCGACTGATGGCGCGACGGAGTGCGGCCGGCGCAGCCGGCCGGGTCACCGTCGCGCGTCACGCGCAGAGCGACGAGCGGCATCCGCTGCTCCGTCTTCTCGCACTGGTGCTGGTCGTCGTCGGCGTCTGCGCGGTGAGCGCGACCGGCGTGGCCGCGTATTCGCTCTGGGATGCGGCATCCACGGTCAAGGATCAAGCCGTCGTGCTGAACCCCGACGAGGAGCTCCCACCGTCGCTCGGCGCGATCGAGGGCGGCGTCAACCTGCTCATGGTCGGCACCGACACGTGCGAGGGTCAGGACGTCAAGCTCTTCCCCCGCTGCGCCAACAACGACTCGCCGGGCGAGCGCAACGACGTGACGATGCTCGTGCACATCTCCGACGAGCCGCGGCGCGTGACCGTCGTGTCGTTCCCGCGCGACATGATCGTGCCCATCCCGGCCTGCCCCGACGGCGCCGGCGGCAGCTACTCCGCGATGAGCGCCCAGAAGATCAACGAGTCGTACACCTACGGCGGACTGGCCTGCACCGCGCTCGCCGTCGAGTCGCTCATCGGCGACAAGATCGACTTCGCGGCCGCCATCCGCTGGACCGGCGTGATCAACATGTCCGATGCCATCGGCGGCGTCGACGTCTGCATCGCGGGCGACATCAGCGACCCGCACACGAACCTCACCCTCACCGCCGGGCAGCACACGCTCGTCGGCGTCGAGGCGCTCCAGTTCCTGCGCATCCGTCACGGCATCGGCGACGGCTCCGACCTCGGCCGCATCTCGAACCAGCAGCAGTTCATGGGCTCGCTGGTGCGCAAGCTGCAGTCCGACTCGGTGCTCGGCGATCCGACCCGGCTCCTCACCCTCGCCACGACCGCGATCAGCCAGGTGCAGCAGGGCCAGCTCGTGCTGAGCTCGGGTCTCACCAACCCGACGCTCATGGTGCAGATCGCCTTGGCCGTGAAGGATGTCGCGTACGAGGACTTCGTGTTCGTGCAGTACCCGACGCAGTACGTCACGGTCGGCACCACCGAGCAGGTGTGGCCGGTCACCGAGGCCGCCGATGCACTCTTCGCGGCAGTGCAGGCGAACGAGCCGCTCACGCTCACCGGCGAGGCGAGCCAGGGCTACGGCGTCGAGATCACCGGCCAGGCCGAGAAGCCGGTGGCCACGCCGAGCGCCACCCCGAGTGAGTCCGGGTCGGCTGGTGATGCGGGTTCGGGTTCTGGCGCGACCCCCTCGCCCTCGGCTTCCGCCACGGCCGAGGCCGAGGATCGTGTCGAGCTGCCGTCCGACATCGCCGGCCAGACCGCCGACGACGTCACCTGCACAGTTCCCCAAGGCTGAGCGCCGGGTCGGTGGCGTTCCCGGCTCTGCCGGGCTTCGGCTCGGGATGTGGTTCGGTCTGCGTGTGCCGGCAGGTTATGATTGCTGAGGTCATCTGCCGATTCGTCGACGGATGCCTGGAGACGTCGCATAGTCAGGCCTAGTGCACCACCCTGCTAAGGTGGAGTCCCCTCACGGGGACCGAGGGTTCAAATCCCTCCGTCTCCGCCAAAAACCCCCGGTAATCCGGGGGTTTTCGCATTTGGGTCAGAAGATCATATTGCCCGTAGACGGCCCCAAATCAGGGTCAGGGGTCCCCCAGGGGTCCCCCGCCGACTTTCGCTCCTCCGCGCGGGCCAGTCTCTCGGCGTGGTCGCGCCGCTGGTCCTCGCCCAGGATGTGTGCATAGACGGCGAGGACGGTGTGAGCCTCGTCGCCGAGATGCTCGGCTACCTCGCTGACCGGCGTGCCCAGGCGCAGCCGTCGCCGTCGCCGTTGCCCCGCGGGCAGCGCGCGGGACTCGCGCGGGACAGCGCCGTGAATGCGCTGCTCGACTTCATCCCACTCGTAGTGTGGGTCGTCGTCGCGCCCCTGTGGTCGAAGTGTCCGCTCGCTCACTCCTCGTCGGCGGGGCTTGCGGGGTTGCGCTCGCGGTCGTCCACAACGTCCCGCGGAGCGTTGTGTAGGTGACTTGCGCCGCGACTGGGCGGCAACGCGGAGCGCGTTCTCTGCCCACCCAGCGTTGAGGAAGCCCCGATGCGCGGCGCCGCTCGCGTGCAAACCATCCTCGGCCGAACTCTTGCGGTGACGACCATGCGGCTATACGATCCGGAGCAAACATTTGATGCACTGCTGTTGCACGTTACCAACGGACGCAGCGCCCGAACCGCAACGTCGCGGAGCACCGGCTCCCTCACCGTCGAAGGACTCGAGTATGACTACACATAGTTCACCCACCACCTCTCAGGGGTGGACCCCACGGATGGTCGTGACGACCATCCTGCTGGCATGCGTGTTGGAGGCGGTGGCGCTCGGTGCCATCATGATCTCAATCGCCCTGCCGAGTATCCTCGAGGAGTTCCCCACCGATCAGGGTGGCTGGCTCCTGTCGACGTACTACCTTGCCGGTGCCGTCGCGGCGCCGATCCTTGGTAAGTGCGCCGACCTCTACGGCAAGAAGCGGATGCTGCTGATCACGATGGGCATCTCGGGCCTCGGCATCATCGTCGCCGTACTGGCGCCGAGTTTCGGCGTGCTGCTGATCGGTCGCACGATGCAGGGTGTGATCCTCGCGACGCTCTCGCTGACCTACTCCCTGATCCGTGATATCTTCCCGCCGAAGCCGGCAGCCTTCGCCGCCAGCATCACGGTTACGGGGATGGGGATCTTCGGCATCGTCACGCCGCTTCTGGTGGGCATCCTCATCGCGGCTTTCGGATGGCGAGGAATGTTCGGTTTCGACGCCGTCTGGACGCTGGGTCTGCTCCTGCTCATCGCCGTCGTCGTGCCTGAGTCATCGCTCCGCCGGAAGGCCCGGCCCGACATCCTGGGTGGTGTGCTCCTTGCGCTCGGCGTCGTCGGAATCCTGCTCTACGTCAGTCTCGGGCGACAGCTGGGGTGGGTTTCGCTCGTGTCCCTCGCATCCCTCATCGGAGGCATCGCGTTCTTCACGTGGTTCCTCCTCCACACCCGACGGGTGGCCGAGCCCATCATCGACGGCTCCCTGTTCCGTCGTCGACCGGTGATCTTCGTCGTCCTGTTCGGGGCGGTCGGCTACGCGCTATCGGCCACGATCGGCCAGCTCATGCCGCTTCTCGCGCTCACCAGCGCAGAGGACGGCGGCACGTATGGCCTGGGTCTCACGACCGTCGAGTATGCCGCCGTAGAAACCCCACGCGCGATCGCCGCCGCCGCAGTCGGCATTCTCCTCGGCATCCTGGTCGCGCGCGGACGATCTCCGCGGATGTTCATGGTGCTCGGCATGAGCTTCTGGCTCGCGGCGACGCTCTGGCTCATCTTCTTCAACGACACGCAGTACTTCCTCACGATCGGCGCGCTGCTCATCGGAACCGGTGGCGGCATGGTGAACGCGTCGCTCCCCAATGTCGTCATTCAGGCGACTCCGGCGGACAACCAGGGCTCCGTCGCAGGAACGGTGCAGCTGTGCCAGACCGGCTTCGGCGCCGTCGCACCCGTGTTGATGTTCGCGATCCTGGCGCCCTATGCGATGCCCTCGTCGACCGGTGGCATCGTCTACCAGGAGACCGGCTTCACGATCTGGCTCACCTGCGCCGCGGTGACCGCTGCGGTACTCCTCCTGCTGGCCGCAACCGTGCTGCGTCCCCGGAAGGGTGACGTCGTCTCGCCGCTCCTGGTCTCGGGCAAGCGCGCGGCCGCCACCGAGGGCGGTGGCGAGGGCGTGCGCGAGCCCGCCGGACAGCCCACGACTTGACCAGGACGAGTTGAGGGCGGCCGGCGCGGATGACTCCGCGTCGGCCGCGCTGTGCTCAGGCGAACTGAGCGGCGGCGTACCGGGTGGCTGACTCTGCCACCTCGCGTTGCCACACGCGCAACTCTCTGGGAGGTGTGTTGATCCCCACGACGCCGAGGATGCGTCCGAGCGATCGATACGCGGTGACGAAGCTTCCTTCCGACACGCTTCCTGAGACGATCTCGGCCTCGTCGTACCCACGCAGGTAGCCGTGCGTCTGGATCTTGACGCCGAACTGATCGGACCACGAGTACGGCACCGAGAAGAAGGGCTCGCCGCGCCGCCCCTCTAGCTCCGCCAGGAGTGTGCGCGCGGCGTGCGCGCCCTGAAGCGTCGCGTTGGTACGGTGCTCGATGCGCATGGACACCCCGTAGGCGGGGTTGAACCAGCGGGCGACATCGCCGGCGGCGGTGACGTTCTGCGCGGCCACGCACGTCGCGTCGCATACGACCCCGTCTCCGAGCGTCAGCCCGCTGTCGGCGAGCCATTCCGTAGCGGGTTCGGACCCGATGCACGCGACGACCACATCGGCCTCGACGATCTCTCCGCTGGACAGGGACACCTCACCGGCGTCGGCGCTGAGAACGGTGGAGTTGGAGAGGATGCGCACGCCCTGCGCGCGATGGAGGCCGGTGATGTATGCGCCGATCCGCGGTCCGAGGACGGTGGTCAGGGGTGCAGGACCGTGGTCGAGCAGCGTGACTCGGCATCCCAGGAGCGCGGCCGATGAGGCGATCTCGGTTCCGAGCAGTCCCGCTCCGATCACCACGACCCGGGCATCGGGGCGCAGTGCCGCCCGCAGTGCTCGCGCGTCGTCAATCGTGCGAAGTACATGTTGAGTGGATGCCGCCGCCACCGGGCGCGGGCGGAGCCCGGTCGCGATCACCATTCCATCGAACGCGATCGTCTCGCCGCGGTCGAGATCCAACTCACGGTCTTCAAGTCGGAGACGCTCCGCGCGTCGACTGAGAAGGAATTTCCCTCCGAGCCCACCCAGATCGTCGTCGCTGCGGAGGCTCAGCCGGGCGTCGTAGCCTGCGTCTTTGAGGAGTTGCTTCGACAGGGGCGGGCGGTCGTACGGTGCATGGGGCTCATCGCCGATCACCGTCAGCGCTCCGGTGAATCCCTGACGCCTGAGCTCTTCTGCCGCCGCGAGTCCGGCCGCGGCCGCGCCGACCACGACGATGTGATTCACTCCCGCACCAGCCTGAGTGCAGCCGCTGGGCAGATCGTCACCGCTTCGCGCACGTCGTCGATGAGGTCATCGCCGGGCTCCTCGATCAGCACGATCGCCACGCCGTCGTCGTCCCGCTGATCGAACACGTCGGGCGCGGCCATCACGCACAACCCGGATGACACACAGCGCGGCTCGTCGAACTCCACCTTGTTGCGCATGATCACCTTCAGCCGATCGCGTCGAAGCCCGCGATCACGGGCGGATGGGCTGCTACGTCGACGAACGCGGCGGCGCCCGGCACTCCGGGTGTGCGCATGTCGGCGAGAACATCGTTCGCGGGGCGGCTGATCCGGTACACGGCGACGAAGCGCGTTGGATGCTCGGCGTCGCTCCCGCGGTAGCGCTCGACACTTTCGATCCCCGGAACTCGTTGCCGAAGCTCCGGCACGTGGACCTCGTCGTACCAGCGATGGAAGTCGGGCTCGGAGACCCCTGGAGCAGGCGTGGTCGTCACGATGAGAAGGCCTGTCGAGGCGTGGTCCATGTCAGCTCCCTTGCCGATCCCGGGGCGACGACCCGTTGGACATCGCGCGGTCAGATTCTAACCCGAATCAACTATTTGCTCTACGGATGGATCCGATTAGGCTCATGCAATGCCTACTGCAGTGGTCAGAGTCATCGTGGACGCGACGCCCGATCCCAAGCGTTTGGCGGGCGGCGTCGCGCGCCTTCGCGCGCAGGGGTTCACCCTTCTCGAGCATTCGACGCGCCCCTCCGACGCCGACAGCATCGAGATCGCGCTCCTACGAGACGACGAGGACTTCGAGTGGTCCGATGATGATGCGGTCTCGTTCTGCCAGCAGGTCTTCGATGCGCCAGCCGCACTGGGAGTCACCACTTTCGTGAGTCGGGGAACCGACGACGACGCCCGCTCGGTGCTGGCACGCTTCGACCTCGTGGGGGATGTGCGTAGGGCCGTCATCGAAGGCAGCGACGTCGTCACAGTGACTGTGCCGCGCGCCGAGATGAGGCGTGTTCCCGAGAGTCGCCTGCACACGGCGCTGGAGGCCGCGCTCAACGCCGAGGTGCAGATCGTGCTGACGGACTGATTCAGCGAGGCTGGAGGAGGCCGCGGAGCACGGAGTTTCTGAGGAAGCGCAGGGTTCGCCGCCGATCGGCCTTCGTCCGATACGGATACGGCACCCAGAGGATGAATCGGAACTGCGGACCCACATCGGAGGGGAGACCGAGGTCGCGAATGTCTCCGGACTCCCGGCCGTGCGCGAGGACGCTCTCCACGTAGTGGAGTCGAGTCGAGGTGCTCTCCTGGAAGGCCTGGACGGCCGGAATGCTCACGCGGCTCGACGACCAGCCGACCTTGACGATCTCGGATTCGAGCTGGAAGCGGTGCTTGGCTTCGACGAAGATCAGAGCGAGTGCGTCGAGGGTGGCGATGTCCGAGTCTTCCGCCGCTCGGATGGCCTCGTAGGCCCGCTCGATGTGGTCCTTATAGGTCTCGACGATCTCGGTGAGGATCTCCTCCTTCGATCCGACGCGGCGGTAGAGAGTGCCCATGCGCACACCGGCTGCGTTCGCGATGTCCCGCACGGTCGTGGCGTCGTATCCCCGGCGTGCGAACTCCGCTCGCGCTGCGTTGACGATGTGCTCGCGGCTCGTGGGGTCCTTCGCCGGCGAGGACTTTCCCCACGACGCGATCCCCTCGAGCGCCGCACGCATCGCGTCGGAAGCGTCGAGCTCTTCGTCCGTCGGGGCCGCCGCCAGGAATCCGTCGAGCAGCATCGAAATCTGTAGCCGCGCGAGTGCCTCCGGATCGTCAGCTTCCGGCGTGTTGATCGCGGCATTGATGCTGAGGAAGTGGAGGGCGAGCGCCAGCCGTTCGGTGTCCAGACTCGCGTCCGGGCTGGGGATCAGGCGGTCGACGGCCCGCTTCCAAACGCGCTCCAGCGACGGTGCACTGGTGCCGACGGCGGCGCGCAGCCGCTCCGTCGATACGCTCGGGGCGTCGTAGGCGAAAAGGCGCATCGCCGCTCGATGCCGTAGTGAGAACGCGATCACGGTGGCAGAGACGTCGACCAGCCGATCCCGGGGGTCGCGGTCGACGTCGTCGAGCAGCCCGGTCAGAGTCTGGATGAGATCGGCTCGATCGTGCTCGAACTCCGCGAGGATCTCGAGCGCGATCTCCTCTTTCGATGTGAAGTGGTGATAGAGGCTCCCCGGCAGGATGCCGACGGCCGTCGCGATGTCGCTCATCGTCGTGGCCGAGAATCCCGACTGCTCGAACAGCTGCGCGGCGATGTTCCTGATCTCGGTGGTGCGGCTGCTCTCTTCGACAGCGGTGCCCTGCACGTCTGTGGGTGTGCCCATCCGTGAATTATCCACTTCCGCCGGCCTCGCGTGCGGGCCGACCTGCCGAATCCGAGTTGCAATGGTTCCGGAACAAATATTAGGTGCGCAAGGCACTTCTCTGCATAATCGGTCGTGCGTGATGCATCGAAGCGCGCGCAGAGAGGGCGATCTCGATGGCGACGATCGAAGTGAACGGCGGTTTCGTGGAATACGAGCTCCTCGGGCCGACCGATGGCGAGGTGCTCACGATCACCCCCGGCGGGAGGTTCAGCAAGGACTATCCGGGTGTGCGGCCCTTCGCCGAGGCTCTCGCGGCCGCGGGCAAGCGGGTGCTGATCTGGGATAGGCCGAACACCGGCCGGTCCGACATTCAGCTCTATGGCCCCTCGGAGTCGCACATGCGCGCCGAAACACTCGCCGGCATCGTCCGTGCGCTGGACCTCGGCCCGGTGGTGGCGCTCGGTGGCTCGGGCGGCGCGCGCGACTCGATCGTCTTCGCGGTCGAGTATCCGGAGCTCATGAGGAAACTCATCGTCTGGTCGATCGTGGGTGGCGCGTACTCGTCGATGAGCCTGGCGAACGTCTACGTGATGAACGAGATCCGCACCGTACGGCGCAGCGGGATCGACGGCATTCTCTCCCATCGAGGTCCTGCGGGAAGCTGGGCCGATCTCGTCGAGGGGAACCCCCGCAACCGTCAGCGGCTCATCGACCTGGGTGCCGACGAGTTCGAGAAGGTCATGTGGCGGTGGTTCGAGGCCTACGTCCCGAAGGCCACCGAGGCGATTCCGGGCGTCCCCGACCACAAGATGCGCAGCATTTCTGTGCCAACACTCGTCGTGCGCGGAGGAGAGGCCGACCTCGATCACCCCAAGCGCACCTCGCTCGAGGTGCACGCGCTCATCCCGGGCTCGCGGCTCATCGATCCGCCGTGGCCGGAGGATGCGTGGGAGCGTGCACAGGAGGCGCGTGACGCGGGCCGAGGGGGAATCTTCGACCCATGGATGCTTGCCGTGCCCACATTCCTCGACTTCGTCGACGAGCCCACGGGCGAACTCGTTTCATCTGGGCTTGCGAAATCCGGCACGGAGCAATAGTTTGTTCCGCATGCAACGAAGCGCCGCATCCGGACCTCGCGTCGACGCGAGTGTGCACGTTTTCTTCTCGTCGGACCGTGAACTCCGCGACTACCTGGGCGAGCCATGGGCGAGCCGTGGTTTTCCGACCTACAACACGACGTACACCGCGCCGCACGGCGGGCGCTTCCTCCGTGACTCGCAGTCGCAGCCGGGACTGCACGCCGGCTCGGACCCGGAGTTCGTCGGGCGTGAGGTGATCGATCAGCGTGGCTTCGACTTCGCCGTTCTCCATCCGATGTCAGTCGGGATGCTTCCCGACTGGCACCTGGAGTCGGCGATCCTCGAGGCGACGAACCGGATGCTGGTCGAGCGGTGGCTCGACTCCGGCACGTACGCTGAGAACTTCCGCGGGACGATCCGGGTGAATCCGAACGATATCGAGTCCGCGGTCCGCGAGATCCGGCGCTGGGGGAGCCACCCGAAAGTCGTGCAGATCGGTCTTCCGATGCAGACACAGGCGCCCTACGGCCGCCCGCAGTACGCGCCGATCTGGCGAGCTGCTGTCGAGGCCGGCCTTCCCGTCGCGATCCACTGGGAGATGGGAGCGGGGATCACTCACCCGCCGACACCGAACGGCGTCGCGCACACGTATCAGCAGCTCGTCGGGTTCCAGCCGCTCACCTTCGTCTACCACCTCATGAACATGATCGTCGAGGGTGTCTTCGAGCAGTTCCCCGACCTCCGTGTGGTGTTCGCGGACGGTGCGGCCGACATGCTGACGCCGATGATCTGGCGGATGGATACGTTCGGTCGCCCGCACTTGGAGCAGACGCCTTGGTCGCCCCGCATGCCCAGCGATTACCTGCCTGGGCACGTGTGGTTCGTCAACGGCATGCTCGACGGCCCCGGCGATGTCGACTACGCCTCGGAGTGGCTCCGGATGACGGGCAAGGAGGACATGCTCATGTTCGGCTCGAGCTACCCCGACTGGCAGACCGCGACCGTCGATGCACTGCCCTCGGCTTGGACCACGGAGCAGCAGGACAAAGTGATGTGGCGGAACGCGGCATCGCTCTATGGCCTTCCTGTTCCCGCACACGTGTGATTCGTCGAAGGAGACTGAAATGACAACGATCATCACGACGTCCGACGTGAAGCAGGAGGCGGCCACCGTCCCCGTGCGGGTCGTCGACTGCGACGTCCACCCGTACCCGCGCCGCGGCGACCTCCAGGAGTTCCTCGACCCGAAGATCGCTAGGCATCTGCGCCTCAAGGGGGAGGGCGCCAACAACGGCGTCTTCTACGACGCGCCGGACTTCTATCACGCGAACGCGATGCGGGTGGATTCTTTTCCCGACGACGGCGAGTTCGCGTGCAGTGATCCCGCGCTCGCATTCCAGCAGCTCGTGCTCGACTCGGGCTCCGACCTGGTGATCCTGGGGCCGACCTCCGGCGGCGGTGGTGACACCGACGAGGAGACCACGGCACTTGCGGCTGCGACGAACGCCTGGCAGGAGGCGCGCTGGCTCGACTCCGAGAACAACTGGCACGGCCGGTTCTACGGGTCGATCTGCGCCAACATCAGCGACCCGGAGCGAGCCGCGCTCGAGATCGAGGCCTGGGCGGGGCACGAGCGGTTCAAGCAGATCCTGATCCACGCCGAGCCGCGTCCGTCGTGGGGGCACCCGAAGTACGACCCGATCTGGGCGGCGGCGGTCAAGCACAATATTCCGATCGCGTGCCACCTCGGGCGCGGGCAGCACAACCTGCTTCCCATGAGCCCGGTCGGGTTCATGACCTACAACCACGACTTCATGGTCACGTACTCGATGCTCGCGGCGAACCAGGTCATGAGCCTGATCTTCGACGGCGTCTTCGAGCGCTTTCCGACGCTCCAGTTCCTCTTCATCGAGCACGCGTTCTCGTGGATCCTGCCGCTGATGTGGCGGATGGATGCGATCCATGCCGCGCGAGGGAACGAGACCGGCCTGAGCAAGGAGCCGTCGCAGTACGTCAAGGACAACATCTGGTTCACCACACAGCCGCTCGACTACCCTGACGACAAGCTCGAACTGGTCCGCGCCCTCGAATGGATGGAAGCCGACAAACTGCTGCTGTTCTCGTCGGACTACCCGCACTGGACGTTCGACGAGCCGCGCTGGCTGGCCAAGCACCTCCCCGAGCGGATGCGCGAGCCGGTGATGTTCGGCAACGCGACGAAGCTCTTCGGTCTCCCGACCGAGGTCGCGCCGCTCCCCGGCCAGGTTCGAGCCTTCTGATGGCGAAGAACATCGGGCTGGCCACCGGACGCGAGCACGTGGTTGCGACGGTCGACGAGATCCCCCCGGGCGAGCACAAGGTGGTTCCGATCGGTCGCTACGGTGTCGGCGTCTACAACGTGGATGGCTCCTTTTACGCGATCGCGAACTACTGCCCCCACGAGGGCGGCCCGCTGTGCGTCGGTCGCACGCGGGGCACGAACGTCGCCGACGACGAGCGACCCGGCGGCGCCCGTGAGAGCCGCCCGGGCGAGTTCATCTACTGCCCGTGGCACCAGTGGGGCTTCGAACTGGCGACGGGCACCACGACGGTGAAGCCGGAGTGGAGCATCCGCACCTATCCGGTCCGCATCGACGGCGACAAGGTTCTGGTGACCGCATGATCTCTCTTACGGACCCCGCGCTCGACGTGCCGGTTGCGCACTTCCCCGGACTCGAGCCGCGATTGCTGCGTTCTGCGGCGGTCGAGGACCTCGCATCGTACCTCGACAGCGGCGGGTACGCACCGTTGCGAAGCCCGGACTCGCTTTTCGATCACGTGGCCGCGGCAGGGTTGCGTGGGCGCGGGGGCGCGGCGTTCCCGCTCGCGCGCAAGATCCTCACGGTGCGGTCGGGCGCAGCATCCCCCGTGCTTGTCGCCAACGGTGAGGAGGGCGAGCCGGCATCGATCAAGGACAAGTGGCTGCTCCGGCATCGCCCCCACCTTGTATTGGATGGACTGCGACTGGCGGCCGCGATGGTCGGTGCGCAGCGCGCTTACGTCTACGTCTCCGACCCGATCGCGGCGCAGAGCGTTTCGCAGGCGCTTGAGGAGTTTCCCGCAGAGGGGTGGAATGAGATCTCCATCTCGGTCCACCGCGTCGAGCCCGCATATGTCGCCGGAGAGGAGACCGCGGCTGTCCGCTCCCTCAACGGCGGCCCGGCGCTCCCCGCGGACAAGCCGCCACGACCCTTCGAGCGAGGAGTCGATGATCGGCCGACTTTGATCAGCAACGTCGAGACGCTCGCGAACCTGCCACTGATCCAGGCGCGTGGCGCGGCGTGGTATCGGTCGGCGGGAACTGACGACTCGCCCGGAACGTTCCTGATGACCTTGACGGTACGCGGCGAGTCGTTGCTGGCCGAGGTGCCTTTCGGGTCCACCCTGCGGCAGGTCCTCGCCTGGCGTGGCATCGACGACGCGATCGACGGGGTGCTGATGGGGGGCTACTTCGCCGGCCTGTTGTCGCCCCGGGTGCTCGATATCCCGCTGGAGTATGGGGCGTTGCGAGATGCCGGGAGTGGGCTGGGATGCGGCGCCGTGGGTATCGTCGATCAGGCCGTGTGTCCGGTCGCGGTGGCAGCGGGCGTGCTGGGGTATTTCGCCGAGCACAACGCCGGCCAGTGCGGCTCCTGCTTCAACGGCACTGCCGCGATGGCAGCCGTCGTCCAGGCGCTGGCGAACGGTCGGGCGCAGACCGCCGACCTCGACCGGCTTCGGCATTGGGCTGCCGATCTGCGCGGCCGCGGTGCGTGCGGCACCCTCGACGGCGCGACGAACATCGCGGCGACCCTACTGCGCGAGTTCCCGGCGCTGGTCGCCGATCACCTCCGGGTGGAATGCGGGAGGTGCGCCGTCGAGGATGCGTCGATGTCCGTCCCCTTCGCAGTCAGGATCGCCTCATGAGCTCGGAACCCATCCGCATCAAGCTGGACCGGACCGTCTGCGACGGCTTCGGCACCTGCGCACTCCATGCTCCGGAGGTGTTCTCTCTGGACGACTGGGGCTATCCGTCGCTGCGTGGCAGCAACGAAGTCGCCCCGGAGCGCGTCTCAGGCGTGCGCCGGGCGATCCTGGACTGTCCCGCGCATGCGATAGCCGAGCTTGACGGCCCCGCGACGATCCCGACCGGGGGAGAACCCGGCACGGCGCGGTCGGCGCGACCCGACGCCCTGTGGCCGCGAGAAAAAAGACCCCCGGCCCCCGACAAGCAGTGAGCTTGCCGACGCACCCCTGAAGTCGTCGCCGCGGCCGTTGCAAAAGGCTCAGGAACGACCTAACCTTGAGCAAATATTTGGTCGCAGCGACGTAGCTGTGATCGAGGAGAGAGAGGTTCAAAGATGACCATCGCTGAATATCTGCCGGTTGACGGCATCGAAGAAGCGATCGCGCTGGGTCCCAACGGAGCCGACGTGACCTCGAAGGTCCCGTTCGCCATGACAAAGCCCCACGAGGTACCGGCGGAGCGCTACTACTCCCGCGAGTTCTACGAGCTCGAGAAGAAGCACCTCTGGCCGAAGGTCTGGCAGATGGCCGCGCGCGAGGAGGAGTTGCCGCACCCGGGTGACTTCGTCGAGTACGAGATCGTCGGCCAGTCCATCCTGATCGTCCGCCAGCCGGACATGAGCGTGAAGGCCCTGCACAACGCCTGCCGCCATCGCGCGACCGAGCTCGCCAGCGGCTGCGGCCGGTTCCCCGGCAACCAGATCGTGTGCCCGTTCCACGGGTGGCGCTGGAAGACGGACGGACAGATCAGCCACGTGTTCGGCCGCGAGGGCTTCAGCGACGAGGCGGTAGACCCGTTGAACATCAATCTGCGCGAGGCGCAGTGCGAGACCTGGGGCGGTCACGTGTGGATCAACCTCGATCTCGAGGCTCCGTCGCTGATCGAATCGCTGTTCCCAGCTGCGAACATCCTCGAGCGCCAGGGCGTGCAGCGCATGAAGGCGAAATGGTGGAAAGAGTCCATCATCAACTGCAACTGGAAGCTCGCGCAGGAGGCATTCTTCGAGGGGTGGCACGTCAAGCAGACGCACCCTCAGCTGTGGACCTACAAGGAGGTCGACGGCGAGGAGGAGATCAACAAGCAGAACGTCGCCTACACGCCCTTCCTCAATGGCCATGGCCGCTTCCAGAGCGGTG
This sequence comes from Microbacterium terrae, assembly GCF_017831975.1. Lineage (NCBI taxonomy): Bacteria > Bacillati > Actinomycetota > Actinomycetes > Micrococcales > Microbacteriaceae > Microbacterium > Microbacterium terrae. Next base: position 3,823,571 of record NZ_JAFDSS010000001.1, read on the forward strand.
ACGCACGTTCCAGCTACGGAGGAAAGCCGGACTTCCTGCACTCCGCCCGCATGAACTGGTCGGGTCAGGATGCGATGACCCTCGAGCGCGACGTCACGATCTTCGAGTCGGTCGCCGGTGAGTTGGACACGAGCACGCCCGAGTACACGATGAAGGCTATCGGAGCATTGTACGAGTTCTACAAGGGTGCAGGCATCCCCGCCCCGCCTTTCACGCCCGAGGTCATGAAGCTGTGGGGTGGAGACATCCATCTGTTCCCGAACTACCTCATGCTTCCGATGTACGCGAACTCGCTGGCGTACCGCATCCGCCCCTACAACGATGACCCGGACTGGTGCCGTTTCGAGGTCTGGTCGCTGACCACGTACCCCGAGGGTGAGGATCGCGGGCGTCTCACGCTCACTGGTCGCTACGACAAGGATGACGACGACCACTGGGGCCTGATCCCGCGCCAGGACTTCGCCAACCTCGAGCGCATGCAGCGAGGCATCAAGAACCAGAGCCTGGGTCATACGACGCTTGCCGAGCAGTGGGAGATCACGATCTCGAACATGCACCAGGAGCTCGACCGTCGACTGGCTGCGGAGCTCTGAGCTGCGGTGTTCACCGAGAACTCGGTCCAAGACGTCTCGGTCACGCCCGATGCCCCGTTTGTCACAGCCCTGCTGGCCAAGCTCGTCGACATCGACAAGAACCGGATCAACCGGTCGGACGACCTCGTGCTTCGCAAGGCCGTGTTCGCATTGATCGAGCTGGTCGGCGACCTCGAGGCGCGCGTGCGCGAGCTCGAGGGGCCGGATGCGAGCGAGCGCTGGTACGTCAAGCTCGAAGCCGAGCTCGCCGCACCGACGCCCGACGAGCTGCGCCTGGGTGAACCGGACGAAGCGCGGATGGGGCACTGACACCATGCCCCGCGTGAGGATCATGCCCGCCGACGTCGAACTCGAGGTCAACCCGGGTGAGTCGGTCGCAGAGGCCGCCTGGCGACAGGGCTGGGTCTGGCCGACGCAGTGCTGGGGTCAGGCGGACTGCCTCAGCTGCTTCACTCGCATCGTCGACGGAGAGCAGGATGCCGTACCCGCCGAAGACCTCGAACTGGATGCGATCCGGCTCAAGATGACCGGCAAGATGCGCACCGACGGACAGGTGCGCCTGGCGTGCCAGCTCCGGTGTACCGGTACTGCACTCGTCCTCGAGAAGCGCGGGTTCCGGCGGGAGATTCCCGAGGACAACAACATGCTCACGGCTGAGGCAGAGCCCAGCCGAGCATGAACGACTAGAAGACCAGCAGAAAGGAACTCGAATGAGTGAAACGGTGGCTGAGGCCCCACCAGTCGAACGTGAGCTGACAACGGAGCAGCTCCGCGGACTCTGGACCTCGATGACGTTGGAGGAGGCGCTCGACACGCGGATCCTCAACGGGATCAAGCGCGGCGAGCTCGCAACGGTCATCTGGCCATCGCGTGGCCAGGAGGCGATCTCGGCGGCGGTGGGCGCGGTGCTGCGCACAGATGACCGGCTGATCACCACGTACCGCGGACTCCACGACCATGTGGCCAAGGGTGTGCCGCTGACCGAGATCATCGGCGAGGTCATGGGCACCACGGTCGGAGCATCGCGTGGCAAGGGCGGGACAATGCACATCGCCGACCCCGCGCACGGGGTGCTCCTCACAACGGGCATCGTCGGTTCCGGTGTCCCCATCGGCGTCGGAACGGCACTCGCGGCCGTGAAATCGGGATCGGACCGCGTGACCGTGGTGTCGTTCGGCGATGGCGCGACCAACACCGGCTCGTTCCATGAGGGTGTCAACCTCGCGGCGACGTGGAAGCTGCCCGTCGTGTTCGTCTGTCAGAACAACCTGTACGCAGAGATGACGCCGGTCGAAGACACCATGGCGATCGAGCATGTCGCCGATCGGGCGAAGGGTGTCGGGATGCCGGGGGTCACCGTCGACGGGAACGACCCGGTCGCGACGCTGCAGGTGCTGGCCGAAGCCGTGGAGCGTGCTCGATCGGGCGGCGGTCCGACGCTCGTCGAGGCGGTCACCTTCCGCTTCGAAGGCCACTACGCCGGCGACACCGGTAAGTACATTCCGTCGGAGCAGCTCGCGCGTCAGCGGGAGCTCGACCCGATGGTGACCTTCCCGCGCTACCTCCTTGAGCACGGGTTCACGCAGGAAGAGCTCGACGCGATTCGCGTCGAGTCCGCGGCCGCCGTGGAGGAGGCCCTCCGCACGGTGCTCGCCGCACCCGGACCGGACATCGACGAGATCCGGTCCGATGTCTACGCCGACGGATTGGTGGTCACCCATGACTGAGACCCGCACTATCTCCATTCGCGAGGCGCTGAACGAGGCGCTCGCCGAAGCCCTGCGCGACGACCCGTCAGTGTTCCTCCTCGGCGAGGATCTCGCCGACCCCGCGGCAGGCGTCAATGCAGTCACCAGGGGCCTCGCCACCGAGTTTGGGTCGGATCGCGTGATGAACACGCCGATCTCGGAGGCGGCGATCATCGGTGCGGCGGTTGGTGCCGCGATCGAGGGGTACAAGCCCGTCGCCGAGATCATGATCATGGACTTCATCGGCATCGCGATGGACCAGATGGTCAACCACGCCGCGAAGATCCGTTACATGTCGGGCGGTCGCACCACGTGTCCGATCACCGTCCGCACGGCGGTGTTCGCGGGTACCGGCTCGGGTGGAACGCACTCCCAGTCGCTCGAGGCGTGGTTCATGCACGTCCCCGGGATGAAGGTCGTGTACCCGAGCAACCCGGCGGATGCGAAGGGCTTGCTGCTGTCGGCGATCTTCGATCCTGACCCGGTGCTGTTCATCGAGGCATCCCGGCTGTACGGCGTGAAGGGAGAGGTTCCCGTCGGCGACGGTCATCGCGTCCCGATCGGCAAGGCCGCGATCATCAGGCCGGGCACCGACCTCACGATCATCACATACGGCCTCGCCACAGCCAGCGCCGTGCAGGCCGCGGAGCGACTGGCGGAAGAGGGCGTGGATGCCGAGGTCATCGACCTGCGCACCCTGCTCCCGCTCGACATGGACACGGTGCTGGAATCGGTGGGGCGCACCCGCCGCGCGATCATCGCCCACAACGCGACCACCGTCGCCGGCCCGGGAGCCGAGATCGCGGCGCAGATCTCGGCGAAGCTCTTCGGCGTCCTCGCCGAACCGGTGCAGCGGGTCGGCGCCCGCTTCACTCCGATCCCTGCGCGGGCATCGGAGTTCGCCGTCACCCTCAGCGTCGACGGAATCGTCGACGCTGCCAAGCAAACGATCGGAGCAGTTCGTGTCTGACCATGTCCCCGTGACCATTCCCAAGGTCTCGATGGCCGCTGAAGAAGTGGTCTTCGTCGAATGGCTGGTCGCCGACGGCGCGACCATCAATGTGGGCGACGCGATCTACAGCGTTGAGACCGACAAGATCGAGATGGAGATCGAAGCGGCGGCCGGGGGCATCCTGCGCCACGGCGAGGCCGTCGGCGACGAGACCTACGAGGTCGGCGCGCAGATCGGGCGCATCGAGCAGCCCGCATAGGGATGAGCATGCACTGGGACTTCGAATTCGATGTCGTCTCGGTCGGAAGCGGCGGTGGCGGTCTCGTCGCCGCCGCTTCCGCATCCGACGCGGGCGGCACGGCACTGGTCGTCGAGAAGCGAGGCGTCCTCGGGGGCTCGACCGGCATGTCGGGGGGCGTGGTCTGGCTCCCGAACAACCCGGTGATGAAACGCGACGGCATCGACGACTCCGAGGAACGCGGGATGCGCTACTTCGCGTCGACCGTGGGAGATGTCGGGCCCGCATCGTCGGACGCCCGACGGCGGACCTTCCTCTCGTCCGGAGCCGACATGATCCGCCTCCTCGAAGACAAGGGGGTCGCCTTCGTTCGTTGTGACGGCTACAGCGACTACTACTCGAACAACGACGGCGGACACGACATCGGGCGCTCGATCGAGCCGCGACCGTTCGATGGGCGCCGAATCGGCGAGTGGCTGCCGAAGATCCAGCCGGGAATGGCAGCGGGGCTCGGGATGTCGGTGAAGACCAATGAACTGCGGCACGTCCAGTACTTCAACAGGTCGCTCCGGTCGTTCGTGATCGCCGCCCGTGTTCAGCTGCGCACGTGGGTGTCGGCGCTGACCAAGCGCCCGATCCTGACCAACGGCACGGCACTCATCGCCGAACTCGTGCGGGTGTGCCTGGACGCGGGCGTCGAGTTGTGGACAGACACCGCATTCGAGGAGTTCATCGTCGAGGACGGCGCGGTCACCGGCATCCGGGTCCGTCGGGGTGAAGACGTGGTCGCGGTGCGCGCCCGCAAGGGTGTCGTGCTGGCGTCGGGCGGCTTCGCCCACAATCCGGCGCTTCGGCGGGAGCATGGCGGCGATCAGACGCCCGACCCGGCGTGGAGCGTTGCCAATCCCGGTGACACCGGCGAAGCGCTGTCGGCCGCGATCGCACTTGGTGCTCAGACCGACCTCCTCGATGAGGCCTGGTGGCTTCCGGGGCCGGACCGCGCACTCGGTGCGAGCACCCTGTCAGCGGCGAGGAACCGGCCCGGAACGATCATCGTCGGCACCGATGGCAGGCGCTTCGTCAACGAGTCCAACTCGTACGTCGAGGTGGGGAAGGCGATGTTCGCCCGCGATCAGGTCACGCCGGCCGTGCCGTCCTGGCTCGTCTTCGATGATGGCTATCGTCGGCGCTACGCCCATCGGCGCAGTCTCCTGGTGGGGAGGCTCTCGCCCGAGTGGCTCGAGTCGGGTCTGATCGTCCAAGCGGCTACCCTGCGAGAGCTCGCCGTCTCGTGCGGCATCGATCCGCAGGGGCTCGAGCAGCAAGTCGCCGAGTTCAACCGACACGCCGCTGCCGGAGAGGATCCGCAGTTCGGGCGGGGAACGTCCGCCTACAACGTGTGTCTCGGCGACCCGGGCGGTTCGGTTCCGAACGCTGCCGTGGGCCCGCTCGAGTCAGGTCCGTTTTACGCCTTCCGCGTCTTCCCGAGCGACGTCGGGACATGCGGAGGCCTGATCACCGACGAAGCGGCCCGAGTGCTCACCGCGGATGGCCCGATCCCGGGACTGTACGCCACCGGCAACACCACGGCGACGGTCATGGGCCGGCACTACCTTGGCGCGGGCGCGAGCATCGCCAACTCCATGGTTTTCGGGTACGTTGCTGCTCGCCATGCGCTCGGCGGATCGGACGATCCAGAACAGCCTCAAGACCGCAAGACACAAGGAGTCAGCGCATGACCATAGCCCCGCCCCTCACCGCCCCGCCGCCGGCGTCCCCGGCTCTCGACGTCTCTCCGCTGCGCGGTTCGACCGAGAAGCTCAGTCGACTTCGCAAGATCATCGCGCGCCGCATGTCCGAGTCGCTGCAGAACACCGCGCAGTTGACCACCGTGGTCGAGATCGACGTCACCAAGCTCGCCGCGCTCCGGGATGAGCATAAGCAGGCATTCGTCGAGCGGGAGGGTGTGAAGCTGTCATTCCTGCCCTTCTTCGCGAAGGCCGCCGTCGAAGGTCTGCAGGTCTACCCGCGGGTGAACTCGACGCTCGACCTCGAAGCGGGAACCGTCACATATCCGGATGCCGAGAACTTGGGCATCGCGGTCGACACAGCACAAGGGCTGTACGTCCCTGTGATCGCCGATGCCGGCAACCGGAGCGTCGCGGAGATCGCACGGCGCGTCGACGAACTGGCCGATCGGGTGCGATCGGGGACTGCCGGCCCGGATGACCTCGCGGGCGGAACGTTCACGCTGACCAACACCGGCAGTCGGGGGGCCCTCTTCGACACGCCGATCCTCAATCGTCCGCAGTCCGCGATCCTCGGGACGGGGGCCGTCGTCCGTCGGCCTATGGTGGCGAGGGATGCGTCGGGAGACGAGGTGATCGCGATCCGGTCGATGGTCTACTTCGCGCTCACCTATGACCACCGCATCGTAGACGGCGCCGACGCAGCCCGATACTTGACGTGGGTCAAGCAGAGGCTCGAGGGAGCGCAGTTCGACATCTGAACCACGGCTGAAGAGCGGCCGCCGGGGGAGTTGCCCTCGGCGGCCGCTCTTCGTCTGGGCGGCGATCAGCTCTACAGAGCGGCAGGCTCCAGCGCGGCATCCGTCACCGCGACGAGTTCGACCGGGATGTTGCCGCGAGTGGCGTTCGAATAGGGGCAGATCTGGTGCGCACGCTCGGCGAGCCGGTCGGCGACCTCCTGTTCGAGACCTGGCAGCCCAACGCGAAGCGCGACCGAGAGGCCGAACGCGCCGTTCTCGCGCGGACCGATGCCCACTGAGGTCGTCACGCTTGACCCGGTCAGGGCGACGCCGTCCTGACGCGCGGCCACCAGGAGGGCGCTGTGGAAGCACGCGGAAAAACCGGCCGCGAACAACTCCTCCGGATTGGTGCCGTCGCCGGATCCCCCCATCTGCGGGGGCATCGCCAGCGTGAGGTCGAGCCGACCGCCGTCGGACTTCACCTGACCGCTGCGGCCATTGCCCGTCGACGTGGCCGTCGCGGTGTAGAGAGGGTCAGACATGGGTGATCTCCTTTTCTGAGAGTGACCGCTGCGGCTCCTGCGCCGCGACGGGGGAGGGGAATCGCTTCTGTGAGGGGATGAAGATTGCCAGGGCGATGCTCACCATGCCGCCGATGCATCCCAGCAGCAGGGCGACCTGGAACCCACCGCCGGTCGGATACCCGGTGTGCGAGGTGTGGGCCGACTGCGCAAGCACCGCGGCGATCACCGCGGATGCCGCCGTCGTGCCGAGTGCGCGCATCAACGTGTTCAGCCCATTGCCCGCCGCCGTTTCCGAATCCGGCACGGACCGCATGACGAGCGTGGGCATCGCCGCGTATCCGAGTCCGATTCCAGCGCCAAGCACAGCGTTGATCACGGCGATGCTCACGATCGTGGTCGGGACCAGGAGGGCGACGATGTATGTCGCGGCGATGGTCGCAGCACCCAAGATGAGCAGCGACTTGGGGCCGACCCGGTCCATCAGGCGCCCCGAGATCGGTGACATCGCGAGCATCGCGAGGCCCGAGGGCATGAGGGTCACGCTGGCTACCAGGAGCGAGGCGCCGAGGCCCCCGGCGCTTTCAGGAAGGCTCAGCAGTTGAGGGAAGGTGATGTGAGAGGCGAAGAGCGCGAAGCCCATCGCGATGGACGCGAGGTTCGTCATGAGTACAGGCCTGCGCAGACTCACGCGGACGTCGATCAGCGGCTCCCGTCGTCGCAACTGGTACCAGCCCCACATCACGAACACGAGCAGTCCGCAGCCACTGAGGACCAGGGTCTGCCACGCTGCCCAGCCCCACTGATTCCCGTTGGAGAGCACGAGAAGCAGGGCTGTCAGACACACCGCGAGGCCTAGCGCTCCTACGTAGTCGAAGCGGCCACCACTTCGGATGCCTTCTGTCGGCAGCACGAGCAGGCAAAGAACGAGAACAGTGATGCACAGTCCGGCCGACACCCAGAAGAGGATGTGCCAATCGCCGATCGCGGTGATGATCGCACCCACGGGAAGCCCTAGTGCCGCTCCGACGCCGAGCGTCGCGCTCACGAGTGACACGGCGACGTTCACCCGGTTCTCGGGCATCACGTCGTGGAGCAGGGCGATGCCGAGCGGGATGACCCCCATGCCGACGCCCTGTAGGCCTCGCCCGATGATCATCGGGAGCAGCGAGTCCGACAGCGCGCACACGAGCGATCCGGCGGTGAGCAGACCGAGCAGGACCAGGATCACCGTCCGCTTGCCGTACATGTCGCCGAGCCGACCAGAGATCGGCACGCAGATGGCGGAGACCAACAGGGTGATCGTGATCACCCATGCGGAGTCTTCTCTCGACGCGTGCAGGAGGTCGGGGAGCTCGGACTGGATCGGAATCAGCAGCGAATGCATGAACGCTGCAACCATCCCGGCGGTCGCGAGAACGAACAGGATCAAGCCAGGTCGGATCGTCGCGCCAGAGCGGGGATGTGCTTTCAGCGTCGTTCGGTTCGGTCGACGGACTCTCCGTGAAGTTGCTGTGCTCACAGTCCACTTGTAGCACGGAACAAATGTTAGGTACAGTCATCGTGATCTTCGACGACGAAAGAAAAACATGACAGATACCGCGTTGACCCCTCAGGACCCGTGGACCGACGTCCGCACGATCTCGCATTGGATCGATGGCGATGAGCGTGCGTCGCAGTCGGGGCGGACGGCTCCGGTGTTCGACCCGGCGACCGGTGCGGTGCAGGCGCGGGTCGCGTTGGCGGACGAGGCGGAGATCGCTGCGGCGATCGCGTCGGCGAAGGCCGGGTTCGAGGTGTGGAAGGACTACTCGATCGCGAAGCGGCAGACGGTGCTCTTCGCGTTCCGGGAGCTGCTGAACTCCCGCAAGGGCGAGCTCGCCGCGATCCTGACCTCGGAGCACGGCAAGGTGCTCTCCGACGCGATGGGTGAGATCCTGCGCGGTCAGGAGGTCGTCGAACTCGCGACCGGGTTCCCGCACCTGATCAAGGGCGCCTACTCGGAGAACGCGTCCAGCGGCATCGACGTGTACTCCACCAAGCAGCCGCTCGGGGTGGTCGGGGTCATCTCCCCGTTCAACTTCCCCGCGATGGTGCCGATGTGGTTCTTCCCGATCGCGATCGCCGCGGGCAACGCGGTCGTCCTCAAGCCGAGCGAGAAGGACCCGTCGGCCGCGCTGTGGCTCGCACGGCTGTGGGCCGAGGCCGGTCTGCCGGCCGGGGTGTTCACGGTGCTGCAGGGCGACAAGCTCGCCGTCGACGGACTGCTCACCAGCCCCGACGTGCAGTCGATCTCGTTCGTCGGGTCGACCCCGATCGCGCAGTACATCTACGAGACCGCGTCCCGTCACGGCAAGCGGGTGCAGGCACTCGGCGGTGCGAAGAACCACATGCTCGTCCTCCCCGACGCCGACCTCGACCTCGTCGCCGACCAGGCCGTGAACGCCGGGTACGGTGCCGCCGGGGAACGCTGCATGGCCATCAGCGTGGTGCTCGCCGTCGAACCGGTCGCCGACGACCTGATCGCCAAGATCACCGACCGCATCGGCCGACTCCGGATCGGCAACGGCGCCGGGGTCGACGGTGTGGAGCCCGACATGGGGCCGCTGATCACCGACGTGCACCGCGACAAGGTCTCCTCGTATGTCGACATCGCCGAGGCGGACGGCGCGAAGATCGTCGTCGACGGCCGCGGCTTCCAGGTCGACGGGCACGAGGACGGATTCTTCTTCGGCCCCACCCTGATCGACGACATCCCCACCACGAGCCGCGCGTACACCGAGGAGATCTTCGGCCCCGTCCTCTCGGTGGTCCGCGTCGCCTCGTACGAGGAGGGACTCGACCTGATCAACTCCGGTCAGTTCGGCAACGGCACCGCGATCTTCACCAACGACGGCGGCGCGGCCCGCCGGTTCCAGAACGAAGTGCAGGTCGGCATGATCGGCATCAACGTGCCGATCCCCGTCCCCGTCGCCTACCACTCGTTCGGCGGCTGGAAGCAGTCGCTGTTCGGCGACGCGAAAGCCTACGGCGTGAACGGCTTCGACTTCTTCACCCGCGAGAAGGCCATCACCGCCCGCTGGCTCGACCCCGCCACCCGCCACCACTCCGAGAACACCGGCATCAACCTCGGCTTCCCCCAGAACCACTGACCCCGTTTCGCATTGCGCACGCGCAGAGGAGGGTGGGGCATCGCTTACCCGGGTTCGGGCGGGGTAATGAGAGTGTTGGGCCGTGACTGACGCCGACGCACCGGGTTCCAGCAGGCGAGTACTCATCATTCGTCAGCAGGATCGAGTTGCCGCTGCCGACGACCTCGCCCGCTCGGTGGAGCTCTTGCACGCTGTCGCGGATGGAAGCCTCGCTGAGGACCGTGTAGTGCGCCTGTACACTCCGGCGCCCACCGTTGCGATGAGCCGTCGCGAGAGCCGACTGCCCGGGTTTGCTGCTGCAGCACGGGAGTCGCTCGCTCGCGGGTTCACTCCCGAGATCCGACCGACCGGTGGACGCGCTGTCGCGTATGACGACACGTGTGTCGTGTTCGACGTCATTCAACGCGAACGACAGGACGAGATCGGCCAAGAGCGACTGTTCGCGAAGATCGGCGAGGCGCTCGTGCAGGCGTTGCACGTTCTTGGCGTCGACGCTCATGTCGGCATCGTGCCCGGCGAGTACTGTCCGGGCGAGTACAGCGTCAACGCCGGGGGGCGCGTGAAAATGATCGGCACTTCGCAGCGATCTATCCGCGGCGCGCGACTGCTCAGCGGAATGCTTCCTTTGGGTGATGTCGATTCCCTGGCGGAAGTCCTCGCGATGGTAAACGCTGCTCTCGACCTCGAATGGGACCCCAGGACTTTCGGCAGTCTTCATGCCGAGTCTCCTGGCGTGTCACGCTTTGAGGTCGAGAACATACTGGTCGCCGCACTAGCGAGCTGGTGATCGCGACTGTCATGTTGGCGCTGGCGTCAGCGGGCGGAGACGGAGTCCCCAACGGCGGTGCCCATTGGGTAGACGCTTGAGTGCGAGTTACAGTCCGAGCTCTGCGACTGAGCGGAGCGCCTCGGCGACGCCTGAAGTCACTTTGGGTGGATGGTCGGGGAGACCCGCGAGACGCGTCACTTCGGCCGCGGCATTCTCGGCGCCGTGCCTGTCACCCAGGCGCAGCCGCAGCTCCGTGAGGTAGGCCCACGCCGTCGCGCGCTCGTCGATCGAAGCCTCCGAATGTCGGACGAGCGCTCCGGCGAGCAGCCGTTCGGCCTGCGCCTCGACACCGTGAGAGTCGGCCATCACGACGGCGTTCTCGACGGCGCGTGCGAGGGGGCCGCCGCCTTCCGACACCCACTCGACTCGATCGTCGACCGAGCGCGGCGACTCCTCGGTGCGAGTGGGGCGAGGGCTGGCACGAATCCAGTTGCCGTCGAGGTCGACGATGCTGAACCCGCTGAGTCCGCCGTTGTTCGCGCGTCGTCGGGGCCTCGTGATTCGAGGCAGACCGTTCAGTGGCGTGCGACCGTAGAGCTTCGTGAGGCCGTCTTTCAGCAGCGCGTGCAACGGTTCTGTGTCGTCGACGAGGATCCCGCAGGTCGAATGATTGGCGGCCGGGTCGAGGTCATCAATCCCGTAGTAGTGCAGCGCGAAGCCGCCGTGCTCGAGAGCGAGGTAGGGGTTGGGTCGAAGCTGACGATACGTGACGGTCAGCCCGAGCGCCGTCCAGAACTCCGCAGTGCGGTCGATGTCCGCGCATGGGAGCATCGCGATCATCCGCGCATCCGTCAACGCAGCGTCCACGACTCCCGCGCTACCCGACCACACGGATCATCTTGCGGGCATGCCCGAAGGTGGGGCGCGTCGCGTTCGCTTTGCGGTCTGTTGGTCGGGACTGAGCGCGGCGGTAGGTGGTCTGGCTAGTCGCGGCGGGTGACGATCTTGCCGGGGTGGCCTCCGGTGGTGAGTGCGGCGAGGGCCTCGGGGGTCTGCTCGAACGGGTAGGTCTGGGCGACGATCGGGCGGATGATGCCGGTGTCGACGAGGTCGGTGATCCTTGTGAGCTGTTCGCCGCTGGCGCGCATCCAGAGGAAGTCGTAGTCGACACCGAGGGTGCGGGCGTGCTTGCGGGTCTTGGTGCTGAGTCGAGAGATCACCGCACGGACGATGAGGTTCGCGCCCATGCTGCGTGCGAAGGCCGGGGTGGGTGGGCCGGAGATGCCGATGGCGCGTCCACCTGGGCGGAGGACGCGGAGTGATTTGTGCAGGTTCTCGCCGCCGAGGCTGTCGAGGACGAGGTCGAACCCGGTGAGTTCGTTCTCGAAGTCTTGGGTGCGGTAGTCGATCGTGATGTCGGCGCCGAGGCTGCGGGCAAGATCCGCGTTGGCGGCGCTGACGGTCGTCGCGACGATGGCTCCGAGGTGTTTGGCGATCTGGATGGCGATGGATCCGACGCCGCCGGCGCCGGCGTGGATGAGGATCTTCTGCCCGGGCTGCACGTTGCCGAGTTCGACGAGCGCCTGCCAGGAGGTGAGCGCGACCAGCGGAAGGGATGCCGCTTCCTCGAGGCTGATGGAGGTGGGGGCGGCGGCGAGGTCGTCCTCGGCGACCGCGATGCGTTCCGCGAAGGTGCCGATTCGTCCGTCTCGGACGCGCCCGTAGACGCGGTCACCGGTCGTGAACCGGGTCACGTTCGCGCCGGTCGCGGTCACGATCCCCGCAACGTCGTGCCCCAGTGTCAGGGGGAACGGCTGCGGGAGGAACGCCTTGAATGCGCCTTCGCCGATCTTGATATCGAGCTGGTTGATGCTCGCTGCTTTCACGTCGACGAGCACGTCATGCGCGCCCAGTGTCGGCTCGGGGAGGTCGGCCGCCAGCAGCGGCAGACCGTACCCGGCGATGGTGAATGCCTTCATGTTCAGTTCCTTCGGTTGTCGTGATGTCGTTGTCGGCCCCAGTTGCGACTGCCGCGGTCAGCTGGTCGCGGAGGCCAGCTGCGGGTAGAGCGCTTCGATCGGAGCGGAGAGCGCCCCCTTGACCTGCTTCGACGCCTCATCCGCGAGCACCTCGAACTCGTCGGCCTCGACGGCGTCGAACACCTGACGCACAAGGTTCGCGGGGTCGAGTTTCGGCCCGGGTGCGTGCGCGGCCATCGGGGTGTCCACCCACCCGGCGTGGACGCCGACGACGTGCACGCCGCTGGGTGCGAGTTCCAGGCGGAGCGCGTTCGTGGCAGACCACAGCGCCGCCTTGGACACGCTGTACACCCCGGCCGTCGCAAACCAGCTCAGCACGGAGTGGATGTTGATCAGCGCTGCGCCGGGCGCGGCGGCCAGGACGGGGGTGAACGCGCGGGCAAGGCGCAGCGGGCCGAAGAAGTTCGTCTCCATGCTCCCCCGCAGTTCCTCCTCGGACAGATTGAGAAGGCTCCCTGTCGACGGGGAGACACCCGCGTTGTTCACGAGTACGGTCACGTCGGGTGCCGCGGCGACCGCCGCAGCAATGGATTCCGGATCGGTGACATCCAATCGCAGCGCGACCACGCGAGGGTCGTCCCACTCGCGCGGACTGCGGGCGGTCGCGTACACCTTGCTCGAGCCGCGCTCGAGAGCTTCATGTACGAACTGGGTACCGATGCCCCCGTTCGCGCCGGTGACGAGGACAACGGATGAGGTGAGATCGGGCACGGCGGTCCTTTTCGAGCAAGCATTGAGCGGGTGGAAGGATGGGACTGATCGCGAACGCGGCGACTAGACTCATAACTGAGCATAGTCAGTAATTATTCCGGAGGGCATGATGATGCCGGCGAATGAGCCGCACATGGGCAGACGCGAACGCAACAAGCAGCAGAAGCTCGAGCGCATCACGGCCGCGGCTTCCACCCTGTTCGCTGAGCGCGGGATCGACGATGTCACTACCCAGCAGATCGCCGACGCCGCCGACATCGGCACCGGCACCCTGTTCCTCTACGCCAAGACCAAGGGTGAACTGCTCTTGCTCGTCCAGAACGCGAACTACGCCGCCGCGCTCGAGCGAGGTCACGCCGCAGCGCCCGCCGCCTCGACGGCTGTCGACGCCGTCATGGCGTACCTGCGCCCGATCATCGAATGCAACCGCACCCAGGTGGAGAACGGCCGCACATACCTACGTGAAATGGTGTTCGGCGACCCCGCCGAGCCCTACCACGCCGCCGCGCTGGAGATCGTCGCAAGAACTGAGACCAGCATCGCCGACACCCTCACCACCCGGCATCGAATCGACCACGAGCGGGCGTCGGCAATCGCCCGGATCGGCTCCGCAATCATGTACGTCACGCTGAGTGCGAGCACCAACACCGCTGCCGACACAGAGGTGCTCTTCGAGCACATCCGCCGGCAAATCGCCACCGTGCTCACCGATGTTCATTGACCGCCTAGGCAACGACAGCGCAGTCGGATCCCAATCGGGCAATGCTCGCAGACGGGACCGGTGCATGCAACGGGATCCCGAGATGGGGGAGGCTGCAGGGAGAGCGCCGCTATTGCTGTTGGATGAGGGTTTCATTGCGCGCTGACCAGGGTGATCCTCCACTGCGCTAACGGGCCGAGACGCGGAGCACGAGCGCGAGCTTTCGGTGAAGCATCTGCTCGGGAGTCAGGGACAGCATCTCCGCGAGCGCGGGCGCCAGGCTTGGGTCCACGCCCTTCAACTTCGATGTCTCGTGGTTGTCCGACCTCCACCCCGTGGAGCCGACGGGGCACGGCCGCGCCTCGCCGGAACACTTGTCACCATCGTGGGCGACATGGCGGCGAGTGGGGAGGTCAGCGTGTCGGCGATGCAGGCCGGGTCGACGCCCGCACCCGCAGCTTCGGCTCCAGTTCGCGATGGCGGGGCTCGGTGCGGCCCCCGCGGATCCGCTCCATGAGGAGGTCGATTGCCGCTCGACCCATCGCCTCGCCGAACTGATCGATTGTCGAGAGCGAGACGAGCGGGTGTCCCGCCATGCGGATGTCGTCATAGCCGATCACCGACACATCTTCCGCTGTAAGGCCGAGGTCGGCGATTGCGCGAAGCGACTCGATGGCGAGTGTGTCATTGCCGGCGAAGATCGCGGTGATTCGGGGATCGCTGACGAGCAGTTCCTTCGCCGAAAGGTAGGCGCCGTCTCCCGCCAGGTCGCTGTAGACGACAAGTGGTTCGAGCCCTGCGTCCGCGGTCACGCGTTCATACATGAGGCGCCTGACGGTGTGGGGTGGCTGAGCGTCGGAGCGTTCGTTCTTCATGCGCAGGGTGAGGTGCGCGATTCTGCGGTGGCCAAGGCCGAGCAGATGGTCGAGCGCGAGGCGAGTACCTGCCTCGTCGTCATTGGTGATGGTGTCGTAGCTCGCGGACTTATCATGCCGGCCTAGCAGAACGACCGGAACCTCGCGGGAGAGCTCCTCGAGCCACTCGGGCGTCACCTCCGGCGAAATGGCGATGATACCGTCCACCTGACGGTCCGCGAGGTTCTCCAGAACCGGAGTGCCGCTGAGCTCGCCGAGGCCTGGAGCGATCATCAACTGGTAGTTCGTGCCGGATAGCTGAGAGGCCGCGCCTTTCATGATCTGAGTGAAGAACTCGCTGTCGAGATTCGGGATCTCAAGTCCGATGCTGAAGCTCGAACCTCGCATTGCTCGCGCCGCGATCCTGGGGCGGTAGCCCAACTCGCGAATCGTCGCCTCGACGCGCTGCCGCATCTCGGGGCTCACGCCATAGGCGTCACGGATGACCTTCGAGACGGCGCCCTTGGAAACGCCCGCAGCCTTCGCCACGTCGTCCATCGAGGGGCGGCGCCGCGTCGCAGGTGTGCTCATCTTCGAACGATCCTCTCCGTCGTGTCCCGCCCGGCCACTCTAGCGGGGTTCGTGCACCGGTTGACGTATTTCGTGTGAACCGGTTGACAACCTTCGCATTTGTCCCCTACCTTGCTCTAAGCGGCATTCCGGCGGTTGTGTCAACCGGTTTACGCGACGAGATACACGGCTCACAATCGAAGCCTTTACAAGGAGGTAAACGCAATGTCCCGTATTGCCAAGAGGACGGTCGCCATCATCGCGGCGGCAGCAGCAACAGGCCTGGTTCTTGCCGGGTGTTCCACGGATACGTCAGAGGGCGGCGAGGACGGCGACACCGTGCTGACCATGTCGGGTTGGGCAGACGACGGTATCGCCGAGGCGCTCATCGCACAGTTCGAAGAAGACAACCCTGGCGTCACCATCGACTACACGGGACTCCCGTGGCCGAACATCCTCACCCAGATCAATACCGAACTCGTTTCGGGGACCGCGTCCGACATCGTCGTGGTCTTCCCCGGCAACGGCAACCCCATCACCGCGCAGACGCTGGCGAAGGGCGACTACCTCGCCGACCTGAGCGACTCACCGTGGGTGTCGAACTACAACGACGCCAACCAGGCCGTGATGGGCGCTGACGGCAAGATCCTGATGGGCGCCAACGCGTTCACCATCATCCCCGCCATCTACAACACCCAGGCGCTCGAGGCGGTCGGTGCAACTCCTCCCGCGACATGGAGCGAGGTGCTCGACCTCTGCAAGACCGCGACTGACAACGGGAAGGTCGCCTACGCACTCGCCGGTGTCGCCGGTGGCAACTACCACCTGACCCCGTACGCGTTGACCGCGACCTTGCTCTACGGGCCCAACCCCGACTTCGTCGCCGACCAGTACGCCGGGGACGCCACGTTCAGCGATTCCGAGTGGAACGCTGCTCTCGACCAGTACACCGAGCTCATCGACGCAGGATGCTTCACCGCAGACGCCACCGGAACGGCGCTCGACATCGCGCAGGGCCAGGTCGCCAAGGGAGACGCTCTCGGCATCATCACGGTCAGCCCGCAGATCAGCACCATCCAGGACATGGCACCTGACGGCACGACCTTCGAGACCGCCGCGTTCCCGTCGACGGACGATCCCGCTGACACCTTCCTCCCGGTCGGGCTTGGCGCGGGCTACGGCGTGAACGCGAAGTCCGAGAACATCGACCTCGCCAAGAAGTTCGTGGACTTCTACCTCTCCGAGGCGGGCCTCAAGATCGCTGTCGACAACGGCTCGATCTACCCGAGCGGCCCGGTCGAGGGATACACCCCGCCCGAGGCGCTGGCCGGCGTGTCGGACCAGGTCCAGAGCGACAAGACGGTGTCCTTTCCGGACCAGACCTGGCCCAACGCCGTCGTGAACGACGCGTACACCACTGGTCTGCAGACCTTCATCGGCGGCTCGACCACGGCCGCGACGCTCCTGCAGCAGATGGATGCCGCCTGGAACGGC
This sequence comes from Microbacterium terrae, assembly GCF_017831975.1. Lineage (NCBI taxonomy): Bacteria > Bacillati > Actinomycetota > Actinomycetes > Micrococcales > Microbacteriaceae > Microbacterium > Microbacterium terrae. Next base: position 3,840,400 of record NZ_JAFDSS010000001.1, read on the forward strand.
TAACCCCGTATCACACCAAGGGTCGCGGTGCGATGTTTTCGCAGCGAAGCATCGCACCGCGACCCTTCTCAACGAGGAGAAAGAACGACATCATGGCCATAGCAACTGCCGTCCGCCTGAACCAGGCGCCCAGGAAGCGCCGCCGCTACCGCGGCTTCGCATCCAGCGTGTGGTGGTTCGTCCTCCCGGCCCTTGCCCTGTACGTCTTCGCGGTCGTCTACCCCAGCATCCGTGGCAGCCTGTTCGCTTTCACCGACTGGGACGGCGTCACGCCGAACCCGAGCTGGGTGGGTCTGGACCAGTTCGCCCGAATCCTGACCGACCCCAACGCCGTCGTCGCGGTGCGCAACACACTGCTCATCGCGTTCGCGGTCACCGTCATCCAGAACGCCATCGGACTGCTGATTGCGCTGGCCGTCAACTCGCACATCAAGTCACGCAACGTCCTGCGCGTCATCATCTTCGCGCCGGTGGTCATCACGTCCATCGCCGTCGGGTTCCTCTGGCAGAACCTCTACTCGCCCGGCGGCGGCATCAACCAGATGCTCGAAGCCATCGGGCTCGGCGCGCTGCAGCAGAACTGGCTCGGGGACCCGGACATCGCGATCTGGTCCATCATCTTCGTCGTCTTCTGGCAGTTCGTCGGCTACTCGATGGTCATCTTCCTCGCCGGACTGCAAGGCATCCCGGAGGAAGTCCTCGAGGCGGCCGCCATCGACGGCGCAGGCCCCATCCGCCGATTCTGGTCTGTCGTCCGCCCGCTTCTCGCCCCAGCCATCACCATCAACGTGATGCTCTCCCTGATCGGCGGGCTGAAGCTGTTCGACCAGGTCTTCGTGATGACCGCAGGCGGGCCCGGCGGTGCGACGAACACCATCTCGACGCTCATCTACTCGAACGCCTTCTCGCTGGGACGGTTCGGCTACGCCGCCGCCCTGGCGGTGGTGCTGTCGATCTTCGTCGCGGTGGCGTCCATCATCCAGTACCGACTGCTCGCCCTCCAGGAGCGTTGACATGAAGAAATACACCTGGCGAACCGGCGTTCTCGAGGTCGGCACGATCCTCGTCGCCGTGCTCTTCCTCATCCCCATCTACATTCTGGTGAACCTGTCGTTCAAAGCTCCGGGCGACCAGAGCTCGACATTCGCGCTTCCGCAGGAGCCGACCTTCCAGAACTACATCGACGCATGGGCCCAAGGTGGGCTCGGGAACGCGCTCATCAACAGCGCCATCGTGACCGGCGCCATCGTCCTGTTCACGGTCATCTTCGCCGCCGCTGCCGCCTATCCGCTCTCCCGGTTGGGGGCACGCTGGTCGAAGCTCACCTACCTCGTGTTCCTCGCCGGACTGCTCCTCCCCGCCCAGCTCGCCCTGCTACCGCTGTACCAGACGGTCCGGGACCTCGGACTGCTCGGAACACTCGCCGGTGTCATCATCGTCGGCGTCGGTGCCAGCATGCCGTTCTCGATCTTCCTGTACGCGGGGTTCATGCGTGCTCTCCCCGCCGAGTACGAAGAGGCCGCAGCGCTCGACGGCGCCCACGCGTTCCGGACGTTCTGGTCGGTCGTGTTCCCACTCGTCCGGCCCATCACCGGAACCATCATCATCCTCACCGCCGTCGCGAACTGGAACGACTTCCTCACGCCGCTGCTGTACCTCTCCGGCAGCAACCAGAAGACCATCACGGTCGCGATCTACGGATTCGTCGGACAGTACGGCGCGCAGTGGAACCTCATCTTCGCCGGAATCATCATCAGCATCCTGCCTATCCTCATCGCCTACTTCTTCCTCCAGAAGTACATCGTCCAGGGCTTCGCCGGAGGGCTGAAGGGATGACCATCGATACCGCACCACTGCCCTACCTCGACCCTGCAGCGCCCATCGAAGAGCGTTTGGAGGACTTGCTCAGCCGGATGACGCTGGCCGAAAAGGTCGGTCAGATGCTCCAGCTCGACGCGCGCGGCGACCTGGAGGATCTCGTCGGCGGAAAGCTTGTCGGTTCGCTGCTCCATGCGTCGCCCGAGCGCATCGTCGAGTCACGAGCGCTAGTCGAACGCACACGCCTTCGTATCCCACTCTTGATGGCTGACGACTGCATCCACGGGCACTCGTTCTGGCCCGGCGCGACCATCCTGCCAACCCAGTTGGCGATGGCCTGCACGTGGGATCCGGAGCTCGTCGAGCGCGGGGCGCGGATGACCGCCGTCGAAGTGGCCGCCACGGGTCTGCACTGGACGTTCTCACCCGTGCTCTGCATCGCCCGCGACACGCGGTGGGGACGTGTCGACGAGACATTCGGTGAGGACCCTCACCTCATCGGAGAACTCGGAGCCGCGATGATCCGGGGCTACCAGGGGGCCGGGCTTGCAGACCCGACTGCGATCCTCGCCACGGCGAAGCACTTCGCCGGGTACTCCGAAACGCAGGGCGGAAGGGACGCAAGCGAAGCGGACCTCAGCCCGCGCAAGCTGCGGTCCTGGTTCCTGCCACCCTTCCAGCGCGCGGTCGAGGCGGGGTGCCGAACGTTCATGCTCGGCTACCAGGCCATCGACGGGGTGCCCATCACCGCGAACAAGTGGCTCCTCAACGACGTCCTGAAGGGCGAGTGGGGATTCGCCGGGACGCTCGTCACCGACTGGGACAACGTGGGCCGCATGGTCTGGGAGCAGAAGGTCTGCGCCGACCACGTCGAGGCTGCCATCGTCGCCGTGCAGGCGGGCAACGACTTCGTCATGACCACACCTGAGTTCTTCGACGCAGCGCAGGAAGCGGTCCGCCAGGGACGTCTCGATGAAGCGCTCATCAGCGCGGCCGTACACCGCATCCTCCGACTCAAGTTCGAGCTGGGCCTGTTCGACGATGCGCGCCTCCCCGACAGCGCGCGTCTGTCTGAGATTGGCAGCGAGCCCCACGCCCGCATCAACCTCGACATTGCTCGCCGGTCGCTCGTACTCCTCCGCAATGACGGCACGCTCCCGCTGTCTGCTCCGGCTGGCCGCACCCCGACCGTCGCCGTCATCGGCCCGAACGCGGACGACCAGCACGCACAGCTCGGCGACTGGGCGGGCGCATCCGGCCAGATCCCCTGGCTGCCTGACGGACACCCGCGGCATCTGACGTCCACCGTCCTGGACGGTATCCGCAGCTCCGTGCCCGCGGACTGGACCGTCACCTACGCGCGGGGGGCGGACATCGGACACGAGATCGTCGACCCCGCCGGCGAAGTGCTCCGCGATGGGCAGCCTCGTCCGAAACTTTTCATCCCCGCGGAGCCCGACAGCGACCAGATCGCGGAGGCCGTGCGCTCCGCCACCGACGCGGACTGGGCTGTGGTGGTTCTCGGCGACGTCGTCCCCCTGACCGGCGAGAACAAGTCGACGGCCACCCTGGACCTCCAAGGCGCGCAGATCGCGCTCCTCGATGCGCTTGTCGAGACCGGAACCCCTCTCATCGTGGTCCTTATTCAATCGAAGCCGTCGACCCTCCCCGAGTCGGCAGACCGGGCGGCGGCCATCGTGCAGGCGTTCAACCCAGGTATGCAGGGCGGACGCGCTATCGCCGAACTGCTTCTTGGCGTCATCGAGCCCACCGGGCGGCTGCCCATCACGGTGCCGCGCCACGTCGGCCAGCTCCCGGTCTTCTACAACAACGTGCGAGGTCAGCACGGCGAGCGATATGCCGACCTCACGCAGGACCCGCGCTTCGCGTTCGGTGAAGGGCTCAGCTACTCGACTGTCGAATACTCCGACCTGCGACTCGAGAACAGTCAGCTCACCTCAGAGGGTGCGGTCACCGCGCTGGTCACGGTTCACAACACCGGCTCTCGGCCCTCCATGGAGACGGTTCAGGCGTACGTCACCGACATCGTCACCTCTGTCACCTGGGCCGAGAAGGAGCTGAAGGCGTTCACGCAGGTCATCGTGCAGCCTGGAGAGTCCGTCGACGCCCGCCTCGAGATTCCCGTCCGTGAGTTGACCATCGTGGACGCGCGCGGCCACCGCACCGTCGAACCCGGCGACTTCGAGCTACGGGTAGGACGCAGCTCACGGGACGCCGACCTCCTCACCGCGCGGTTCACCGTCACAGCCTGACTCCGACGACAACCACACAGAAAGCACGTCATGACGATCCCCGAGGCGCACTTCATCGCAGCGAACATCGAGCCCGACACCGCACCCATCTTCCGCATCGAGTTCGACCTCGAGCCAGGGCACGGCGCAGTCCGGTCGGCGGTGATCTCGTTGAGCGCGCTCGGGATCTGCGAAGCATGGCTGAACGGGCAGGCGATCACCGACGCCCTCTACACGCCGGGATGGACCAGTTACGAGTGGCGGGTGCACTACACCGACCACGACGTCACCGCCCTCCTTGTCGACCGCTCCGTGCTGGGCATCCGGGTCGGCAACGGCTGGTACCGCGGGCGGCTCGGCTGGATCGAGACGGAGCGCTACGGCACAGAGATCGCTGCCTACGCGAAGCTCGTCATCGACTACGCCGACGGCCACCGGCAGATCATCGCGACGGACGAGTCATGGACAGTCGGCCCCAGTGCGGTCACCGCGAACGACTTCTACGACGGGCAGAGCATCGACGCGCGCCTGCACGATGACCGCTGGATGCAGAGCGGCTTCACGAGCGAAGCATGGGGTGGGGTGCATGTCGTCACCGACACCCCCTCCCTCGAACTGGACCCTGCCCCGCCCGTCCGGCGTGTTGACACGCTGAAACCCCAGAAGATCTGGGACAGCCCATCCGGGCAGACGCTCATCGACTTCGGGCAGAACATCGTCGGGTTCGTCCGCGTCCGCGTACGCGGGAAATCCGGCGACCAACTCACTCTCCGCCACGCCGAGGTCCTCGAGAACGGCGAACTGGCAGTACGACCCCTCCGTTCTGCGGCCTCGGTCGACAGGTACATCCTGAGCGGCGGAGACGACGTCTTCGAACCGACGCTCACCTTCCACGGGTTCCGATACGCGGAGATCACCGCCTGGCCCGAGGAGGTCGACCTGGCGGAGGCCCTCGAAGCGGTCGTCGTCTCCTCTGACCTGCAGCGCATCGGGTACTTCGAGTGCTCCGTTCCGGAGCTGAACCAGTTCCACTCGAACGTCGTTTGGGGCATGCGCGGCAACTTCGTCGACATCCCGACGGACTGCCCCCAGCGGGACGAGCGGCTCGGGTGGACCGGTGACATCTCCTCGTTCGCGCCGACCGCCGCGTTCCTGTTCGACGTGAAGGACTTCCTCACCGACTGGCTCCGCGACCTCGCCCTCGAACAGAGCGCACGCGACGGCCTGGTGCCGTACATCGTCCCCGACATCCTCAAGTACGCGAAGGTCCCGCAGCCCGGAGCCGGCGCCGAGGAAGCCGCCGCGTTCTGGAGCGACGCAGCCGTCTGGGTGCCATGGGCGCTCTGGCAGGCCTACGGCGACCGCGACGTACTCACCGCCGCCTACGAATCCATGGTCGCCCACGGACGACGTGTGACGTCACTGCTCTCCGAAAGTGGGGTCTGGGACAGCGGCTTCCAGTTCGGTGACTGGCTCGACCCGGACGCACCCGCCGACCAGCCAGGCGCAGCGAAGGCCGACCCCGGTGTGGTCGCCACCGCATGCGCGTACCGCACGGCGGACACCATCCGTCAGACTGCGCTACTCCTCGGGCACGCGGAAGTAGCCGCCGAGTTCTCCCTCATCTCCGCGCACATCCGCGACGGATTCCACCGGGAGTACGTGGACGGCGAACGGATCACGAGCGACTGCACGACCGTATACGCGCTCGCCATCGCGTTCGGCCTCCTCGACGAGCACGAGCAGGAGTGGGCGGGAGCGCGGCTCGCGGAACTGGTAGCGGCGAGCGGCTTCCACATCTCCACCGGTTTCGCAGGCACCCCCTTCATCACCGAAGCGCTCACCGCCACCGGCCACACCTCGACCGCGTACCGGCTTCTGCTGCAGCGCGAGTGCCCGTCGTGGCTGTATCCGGTGAGCATGGGCGCAACGACCATCTGGGAACGGTGGGACTCGATGCTTCCCGATGGGAGCATCAATCCCGGCGACATGACGAGCTTCAACCACTACTCTCTCGGTTCCGTCGCCGACTGGATCCACCGCGTCGTCGGCGGCATCGCACCCCTCGAGCCCGGATACCGCCGCATCCTCGTCGCGCCTCAACTCGACCCTGCGGTGGAGTGGGCGAGCACCCGGCTTCGCACGCCCCACGGATGGGTTGCCGTGAACTGGCGGCAGGACGACGACGCGACGACGCTGGACGTCATCGTTCCGACGGGTACGGTCGCAACCGTGCGCCTCGGCGGGTACGAGCAGCACCTTCCCGCTGGGCGACACGAGGTTCGCGTGGCGGCGAAGGACATAGCGGCGACGCGAGCGGCGTGAGGCGCAGTGAGAAGCTTGACGTCCGCGCTCTGGAGCAGTTAGCGAATGGGCGCGGCTTCCGGACCCGTTGGTGCGGAACTCGTCTCCGTTGACGCCGCGTCGCTCACTCCCAACGAGCTCAGAAGCTGAGCCATTCGGGCCCGCACGTCGATGCTGGGGTCATACATCCACATCAGTTGAAGCCCATCGAAGCTCGAGGCGAGGATCACTGCTGCGGCCTCCGGGTCACCATCAGCAGGGAACTCTCCCCGCGCTTGAGCGCCACTCAGTCCTTGGTGGGCGTAGAGGACGAAGGACTCGTAGCGTTCACGAAAGTAGGTGTGGGCAGGATGCTCAGGATCGCCTGCAGCGATGAGCAGGCTGAGCAGAAGCTGGCTGATCCCGTTCACCGCGACCGAGTAGCTGAGAGCATCGAGAATCCGGTTCGCGAATCCGATGGAGAAGTCGGTGTGTTCCGGGTCGATCATGGCTGCTGTGTCAGCGTCGTGCCAGCGCAGGATCTCCAGGAACAGGGCATCCTTTGACCCGAAGTAGTAGAGCATGCCGTTCTGACTCATGTCGACGGCTTCCGCTAGCTCCTTCACCGTGGCGCCGCTGAACCCGTTCTTGTCGACGACGTCGAGAGCGGCGCGGAGAATCTCCTCACGCTTCGCCGCCGTCTTCCTATACGGTCCGCGGGCTGGCATGTCCGAAGTCTAGGACGAATCCAAGCGAAAATCGCACAACATGCGAAAAGTGCTTGCGGGAGCGAAAATCGCATGGCATGCTACTTTCATCCGACCGAGACAGCCTCGATGCCGTGCGCTGCGAGTCGGGCATCACTGTTGATGGGACGACCATGAGCGAGACCTTGTCTGCCGAACCCACCGCGAATCGTCGCGGCGAGGTTGTCATCGAACCGCGGGAGCCGGGAACGGCGACCATCCTCATCAAGGGCGTGCGGTCACGCCGCTATCTGACGTGGTTCACGATCCTCACCATCGCGACAACCGCGATCTGGGGAGGCATGTCGATCCTGCTCGCCAACCACGTCCAGATGCTTGAGTTCGGCAACTGGTTCACCGGGAACGACGCGAACCTGAATTTGCAGGAGCTCACCGCTCTCAAGCAGCAGATCGACGACGGAACGGCAACAGCCACGGCTGAGCAGGTGCGCCAGCTCGCGATCCTCGCCCAGTTCGACGCCGCCCGCGCGCAGTCGCTGTCCATCATCGCGTCGGTCGGCGTCGTGCTGACGATGCTCGTTCAGCCGCTGGTGGGCGTCGCATCCGACCGCACCCGCTCGCGCTGGGGACGCCGCACCCCCTGGATCCTGTTCGGCACCGTCGTTGGCGCCGTGCTCCTGGTCGGTCTCCGGTTCGCTCCCACCGTCGCGATGCTCGCCGTGATTTGGATGCTCGCGCAGGCCGTCATCAACGCGGGCCTCGGCCCCCTCAACGCCACCGTCGCAGACCGCATGCCCGAGAACCGACGTGGAACCGCGTCCGCCCTCGGCGGGTTCGGCAACTTCTTCGGCGGTGTGCTCGGCGGCGTGTCCGCCGGCGCCCTCTTCGCCTTCCTCGGCCTGGACATGTACTTCGTCTTCGCCGCGTTCCTTGCCTTCGCCGGCGTCATGTTCGTGCTGTTCGCCCGCGAGGACTCCTCGAGGGCGCTAGAAGTGCCCAAGTTCGACTGGAACACGTTCTTCGTCGGATTCACCATCGCCCTGCGCTCCCGCAACTTCCGCTGGGTGTGGGTCGCACGCATCCTGCTCACCTTCGGCTACGCCGTGTCCACCGCGCTCTCCCTGTACATGCTTCAGAGCTACATCCGCCCGGCCCTGGGCGTCGTGGAGGCGACTCAGACCTCGGCGATGCTTGCCCTTGCCGGCGTGCCGTTCCTCATCGTCGCAGTACTCATCGCAGGGAAGCTGTCGGACAAGCTCCAGAAGCGGCGCTCGTTCGTCATCTTCTCGTCCTTCCTGATGGCGCTGTCCATGCTCATCCCCATCATCTCGCCGACGCTGCCCGGACTGTTCCTTCAGGCCATCGTCGGCGGCATCGCCTTCGGCACGTACCTTCCCGTCGACCAGGCGCTGTTCATCGACGTCCTCCCTGACGAGAAGGCTGCAGGTCGAGACCTCGGTGTGGCCGCACTCGGCAGCAACCTCGGTCAGGCGCTCGGCCCTATCCTCGCCGGCACCGTCGTCGCCGTGACCGGCAGCTACCTGGGCGTCTGGGTCGCCGCGTTCGTCCTGGTGATCCTTGCCGCGGTCGTCATCTTCCCGCTGAAGGGTGTCAAATGAGCACGCTGACCACACTCGAGCCGCTCGCGGAGCACCTCGACTTCGGAGCACCGTTCATCGACATCGACGAGTGGCGACAGCAGCCCATCGCGCATCGGTACGTGCACGGCGGGTTCTCCGACTCCGACATCCGCTTCTCCTTCTACCTCCCTACGGCGGAGCATTATGAAGGCAGGTTCTTCCAATACATCACCCCAGTACCCGAGAGTGAGAACACCCTCCAGGCCCGCGAGGGTGAGGACGACACCATCTTGTTCGCTCTCGTCAGCGGCGCCTACCTCGTGGAGACCAATGGTGGCGGCCCGGTAGCCGCAGACCCCTTCTCCGGCGTCGACCCGGCCATCGGCGCGTACCGCGCGAACGCCGCCGCCGCGACCTTCTCGCGCGTGGTGGCGGAGGAGATGTACGACCGCGGACGCCCGTTCGGGTACTCGTTCGGCGGCAGCGGCGGCGCGTACCGGACAGTCGGTGGCCTCGAGAACACCGTGGGCGTCTGGGACGGTGCGGTGCCATTCGTTCTCGGTTCCCCGATGGCGATCCCGAACTGCTTCACCCCGCGCCTGCACGCTATGCGAATCCTCGGTGACAAACTGGATGACGTCGTCGACGCCATGGACGCAGGTGGTTCAGGCGACCCCTACGCCACGCTCAGCGCCGAGCAGGAAGCGGCACTGCGCGAGGTCAGCGGTATGGGCTTCCCCCTTAGGTCCTGGTACGGCCACCGCACCATGGGCATGCACGCGCTCGCCGTCCTCTATCCCGGCGTCCGCGCGATGGATGCCTCCTACTTCGACGACTTCTGGACCGTCCCGGGTTACCTCGGCGCAGATCCGACATCGTCCGTGCACGAGGACCGCGTTGTCCTTGCGACCACCATCGACATGCTGCTGACCGTCGAGGATCTGGTCGCGGCAGGAGTCGATGTCTCGTCCATTCCGGGCGCGTCCACCGGGAACGCCGATGACGCGTGGCTCGGCCGGGATCAGGCGGCGATCGTCGGGGCGAAGTTGGCCGTGGTGCCGACACGGGATCCGGGGTTCGCGGAGCTCGTCATCGGACCCGACGGCGCGACGCGGATCGTGCTCATGCAGGTGCTGGGAGATGTCGTGGTGTTCGGGCCAGCCGACCCCGGCCAGATCGCAGCCCTGTTCCCAGGTGCACCCGTCACCCTCGACAACAGCGGCTTCCTCGCGGTGCAGACCTACCATCGCCACCAGGTCCCCGGACCCGAGTACAGCGTCTGGGGCCAGTTCCGTGACGTGAACGGCGACCCCCTCTACCCGCAGCGACCGTTCCTCGTCGGGCCCCTCTTCACCGCGGGCGCTGCAGGAACGGTCCCGACCGGCAAGTTCGAAGGCCGTGTGATCCTCGTGGAGTCCCTGATGGACCGCGAGGCCTACCCATGGCAGGCCGACTGGTACCGGGCGCGCGTAGAGGAACACCTCGGTGCCGACCGCCTGGATGGCCGGTTCCGGCTCTGGCTCACCGACCGGGCACTGCACGCGGACACCGACGTGCGGGATCACCCGGATCAGTCCATCAGCTACGGCGGAATGCTCCACCAGGCGCTCCGCGATCTCGCCGCCTGGGTGGAGCAAGACATCGAGCCGCCCGCGAGCACCGCCTACCGACTCGACAGCGGTCAGATGCTCACTCCCGCCTCAGCGCGAGAGCGACGCGGCATCCAGCCGACGCTGACGCTCTCGGCCAACGGGGAGTCTCGCGCTGAAGTCGAGGTCGGCGAGAATGTGCAGCTGGTCGCTGCGGCCGAGACGCCGGGACTCGGAGCGTTCGTCAGATTCGAGTGGGACCTCGATGGCGACCAGGTGTTCGACGTGGTCAGCGACGTTCTGCCGGACGCCACCGCAACCCAGACGCGTTCCGTGTCGTTCGATGCTCCGGGAACCTACTTCGTGACAGTCCGCGGGTTCGCGAAGCGCGACCCGCAGGATCCGCGACCGTTCGCACGGCTGTACAACCTCGCACGCGCGCGTATCGTCGTTCGGTGAGCGTGTGACGAGGGCGGGCGGTCTCAGGAGTGGCGAAATCGTCGGCGCTCAGCCGACAGCTGAACGACTCGAACGATCTGCGAGGCGATGACGATCCCGGTCATCACGATGCCGGTGACGACGAGAGCGCCCGCTTCCGCTACACCCATCGCGGTCATGAAGACGCGGTCCGTGAACGTGAGGTTCGTCGTTCCGGCGCTCATGATGTGGCAACCGTTCCCTGTGGCGCGCGGGGAGCGAGGTCCCAGCTGCTCACGTACGCGGTCGCGACGGTGCCGACCTGAATCAGCGATCCGGCCACCAGCATGAGGAGGCTGTACGCGGGGTGTCCGACGCGGGGTCCGCTCGGCGGGGCCGCGGGTGTCTGTTCGGTCTGTCGAAGGTTGTGGTTTGTCATGGTTCAACCCTCGTCAGGTGCCCTCGCTTGCACGTCGTGCGGGTGGACGAACCTCCGTCGTTCAAACGCAGTAGCCCTGCCTGTCAGGGCCGATCGGTTTCGCGTTCGTGCACGTTACGGTCTCGCGAATACTGCGGACGCAGTACACAGCTCGCTTCGCGCAGACGACGTATCCCCCCGCGCCGGAATGCAGAGTTGCTGTCAGACCCCACTTGGGTCGAGCAGAGGAGAAGAGCAGATGAGCAAGCGGAAGAAGATCGCAGTTGGTGTGACGCTGGTGGGGATTCTCGCCACCGTCGGCACCGTACTCGGGGTGCGACGCGCGCGAGCAGCGGCGTGACCGGGCGAGCGGCACTGGACGAACGCTCCAGTGCCGCTTCGCGTGCGACTCGCTCCACTCGCCTTCCTAGCAGACGCGGCGATGGCGCATGATGGCGCAATGACCTTGGAGACCTCATCCTCCGGCTGGACGTGGCCACGCCAGTCATGGTTCCTTCGTGGTCCGCTGCTCTCCACCATCGCGATGGTCGCTGCTGTGGCCGCGCTCGCCACCGAGCTGACTGTCATGCTCATCGCCGCCGAGGAGTCATGGGGCTACCTCGGCATCGGACTGTCGGCCATCGGGCTCCTCGTGATCTTCCGAGCACGATGGGTCGGCCTATCGTTGACAACCGCCGGTGGGATCGCGAGCGCCCTCTTCGCCGACGAGTACATCGGTGTGTGGACGGTCACCGTCTTCGCAACCTTCATCTTCGCGCGCCAAGGTCGCCACGTTCTCCCCGCTGTCACCGTCTCCGCATCATCCCTGTACCTCGCGCTCGTCCTGCGTGAAGGCGGGGACTTCGACGCCGCGGGTGCACTCATCGCGGCGACATTCTGCGTCGCGGCCGGCGCCGCCGGCAGCGCAGTGCGGTTGCAGACCGAGTCATGGGATGCGGCTCGGCAACGGGCCGAGGACCTGGCGATGGCACAGGCCGCGCAACTCCAGCAGGCAGTCACCGATGAGCGCCTACGCATCGCACGCGACCTGCACGACGTCGTCGGGCACGAGCTCGCGGTCGTGAACGTGAATGTCGGCGTGGCCGAGATCTCGCTGCCCGAAAACAGCGACGCGTCGCGAGCCGCGCTGCGCTCTGCACGCGAAGGGCTTCAACGCACCCTTCAGGAGACGCAGCAGATCCTCGATCTCCTTCGACGCACGAACGACGAGAACGAGCACCGCGTCGAACTGCCCCTCGCCGAGCACATTCCGTCAATGGTCGAGCGCCTTCGAATCGCCGGGAGTGTTGTGGAGACCGAGATCGTCAGCCCTCTGCCTTCGCTCGACGCCGAAGTGTCCGCCGCCGCATACCGAATCGTGCAGGAAGCGCTCACCAACGCCGGAAAGTACGGCACAGGCCCCGCACGGTTGACAGTGGTCGCCACAGACGGCTGGCTAGACATCGACGTCGTGAACGCCATCCGTCGCGATGACCCGAGCGTGAACTCGGAACGCGACGGATACGGGCTTGTCGGCGTCCGAGAGCGAACACAGGCGGCCGGCGGTGAGCTCACCGTCTTCCAGACGGATGACACGTTCCGGCTGCATGTCGAACTGCCCACGAAGGGAAGACCGCAGTGATCCGAGTACTCATCGTCGACGACCAGGAGATGATTCGCACTGGTCTGCGCACCATCATTTCCTCCAGCCCCGATCTGGAAGTCGTCGGCGACGTCGGCGACGGGTTCCTCGCCCTCGAGTACCTGGATGCGCACCCCGTCGACGTGGTGCTGCTGGATATCCGCATGCCTGGAATCGACGGTGTGGAGACCACAGCCCGCATTCGGAAGACCCATGCGCCGGAGCGGGTGAAGATCATCATCCTCACCACCTTCGAGCAGGAGGAGAACGTTTATGCTGCGCTCAGTGCAGGAGCGAATGGGTTCTTGGGCAAGGGTGTCGGGCCAGTTGAACTGATAGACGGCATCATCGACGTCAGCGCTGGCGGCGGCACCCTCTCTACCGCGGCTGCCGCAGCGGCGATCAGCCGGCTGGCAGAGACTCCGGTGCAGCGAGTGGATGAACCACTGGCTCGACGGTTTGAGGCGCTTACGGCGCGCGAGCGCGATGTTGTCGTCGAGGTCACGAAGGGCCTGTCGAACGATGAGATCGCCGCAGCCATGTTCGTCTCCCCGTTCACGGTGAAGACCCATGTGAACCGGGCGATGGCGAAGGTGGAGGCACGAGACCGGGCGCAACTCGTCGCGTTCGCTTACCGTGCGGGGATCGCGCCCTCGTCGTAGCGCTGCAGTGGACGTGAGAAGGGGCCCGACGGCATCGTCGGGCCCCGTCTGTGTCGGTCACCGAAAGAGGGGAGAGGTGACCGGGCTGAACGGCTCGGGGAGCCCATCGAACAGCGTCGCGACGTTCGCGTCGACCGCTTCGATGACGAACGCTCGGGCGTCGAGAGCTCGAAGCATCTCCGCAGCGGCAACGGTTGCCTCGGCCGCCATTTCGAAGATGACGACGGACTCGTTGGCAGCCAGGGAGTCGCCCAGGTCCTGCAGCTGGTCGTTCTTGAATCCCATGTCGCGCAACTTGGACGCCAGGGCGCCGACACCGCCGCCTGCGAGCATTCCGACGGGGCCTCCGATGAGGCCGATGACGGCTCCCAGCAGAGCGCCGCGTCCCGGGCCCCAGTCCTTCGTCTCGACATAGTGGGGCGTGCCATCTTGCCGGACGTGAATCACGGCGGTGTTGACGATGCTGCGGCCGTGCGCCGCGACCACGGCGGACGCGGCGCGGTGCGCTCCGTCGCTGGTACCGAAGGACGCCGCGAGGATCTTGCGGGTGGTGGGAGTGGTCATGGTCTTCAACCTCCTTTCGGGTCCGATGGATCTCATCGGCCCGTTTCATCAAGGCTCGGACTCGGAGCGCAGCTTCACGTCGTCTTCGTGGAGGACCTCACGTCGTCTGTTCGCAGTAGTCCGTGCGCGGCGAAGCAGAACGGGGTGGCTGCATCCTCGGCAGCCACCCCGTTCTTCCGGGGCAGGTCAGTTGACCCGCACCGGTTCGCGGAGGGGTTGGGCGTGGACGGCAGCAGGGGGGTTGCTGTCGAGCGAGTGGCCTTCCACGTCCACGTTGGGGAGGATGCGGTCGAGCCACGTCGGAATCCACCAGGCTGACTTGCCGAGCAGCGACAGGACAGCCGGCATCAGCACCATCCGGACGATGAATGCGTCAGCTGCGACACCGACCATCAGCCCGAATGCGATGGACGCGCCGATGGCGAAGTGGCTCGTCGCGAATCCGCCGAACACGACGAGCATGATGGTCGCGGCCGCGACGAGCACGGGCCCGGAGCGTGCGAAGCCTTCGCGGATGGACGGCTTCGGGTCCATGCCCTTCCGGTGCATCTCTTGGATGCGCGAGACGAGGAACACCTGGTAGTCCATCGCCAGCCCGAAGAGCACTCCGACCAGCAGGAGCGGGAGCAGGCTCAGCATGGGATCTCCTTGCGGAGCCGCGATGAGCGGGTCCAGCCAGCCCCACTGGAAGACGGCGACGGACGCCCCGAACGAGGCGCCGACGGACAGCAGGAATCCGGCTGTGGCGACGATGGGGATGAGCACGGAACGGAACAGCACGATGAGCAGAAGGATGGAGATGACGACGATGACGATGATGTACTTGATGAGCGCCTGCATGAGCTGCTCGTCCTGGTCGATGCCGATGGCCGTCTCACCGGTCACCTCGAGGGTCACCCCTGGGATCCTCTCGGCGTCCCGGATCGTGTGCACGATGTCCTTCGTCTCCTGATCTATCGGTCCGCCGTCCGGGATGACGATGATCCGTGCGGCCGTGCCGTCGGAGCTGACCTCCGCCGGGATCACCTGCTGGACGCCGGCGATGTCGGCGAGGTCGCGTTCGATGCTGCCCGTACTCGACGCCACGTCGTCGCCTTCTGCCAGCACGATGAGCGGACTCTGCGCGCCTCCGAACTCGGCGAGGATGAGGTTGTAGGCCGCGCGCTCGGTGGACTCCGGGTCGGCGCCGCCTGGCACGTTGAACGCGGTCTTCATGCTCAGCATGGGCAGGGCGACGACCACCAGGAGCAGCACGCCAGACAGGAGCGAGATCACGGGCTTGTTGACAACGAAGCTGCCCCACCCACGCATGATTCCACGCTTCTGCTTCTGCCCTTCGGCCCACAGCTCACCATGCTCGAGCGCGTGGCGCTGCTTCTTGGACAGCGCACGGACGCCGAGGAATCGCATGAGTGCAGGCAGCAGGGTGAGCGCGAGCAGCACGGCGACGAGCACAGCGAATGCGGCCGCGATACCCATCTCGGTCATGAAACTGAGGTTCGCGACGAGGAGCGCGACGAGCGCGACGATGACGGTGAGCCCTGCGAACACGACAGCGGTGCCGGCGGTGCCGGTCGCGCGAGCCACAGCATCGTCCACCGTCCTGCCTGCGCGGAGCTCGTTGCGGAAGCGGGACAGGATGAACAACGAGTAGTCGATGCCGACTGCGAGACCCAGCATGGACGCCAGGATGATGGTGTTGTCACCGATGGGCGTGAGTGAGCCGTAGGCGAGGATGCCCATGAGCCCGACACCGACGCCGAATACCGCGATGAGAAGGTTGACGCCGGCCGCGATGAGGGCGCTGAAGGTCAGAGCGAGGACAACGAACGCGATGAGCACGCCCACGCCTTCACCGATCCCGGGGGCGGGGGCCCCGAGCGGAAGGAGGTTGCCGCCGAGCTCGACTCCCAGTGCCGGGGGTGCGTTCTCCTGCAGCTCGAGGGCCGCGTCGTAGAAATCCTTCCCCTCGTCCTCCGTCAGCTCACCATAGGTGAGCGTTGCAACGGCGAGAGCCAGGTCCTCGGACAGATACGGGCGGGTCGGATCGAGCGGGTCATTGACCGACTGAACACCGGGAAGATCATTCGCTTCGGATAGCACTTCGGCGATGGCCGACGCGGTCGCATCGGACGTCACGTCGCCACTGTCGGGCTGGAAGACCAACTGGAGCGATGCCGTGTTGTCGTCAGCGGCCGGGAAGTGCTCCTCCATCCGCTCGAGCGCGAGGGACGCGGGCGAGTCGGGGATGGAGGTTTCGGCGGTGCTGTTGGAGTTCGCGTTGCTGCCAACGACGAAGACGCCGATGAGCGCGGCGAAGATCACCAGCCAGGCGACGATCACCACCCACCGGAATCGAGCGCTGAAGCGCCCGACAGCGGACAAGAACTGGGACATTGGAATCCTTTTGCAGGTTGAGGCGGAACAAGATCGTCCTCAAGGTTCCCCACCTGGGCGCCGTGACGAACCGTCCAGACGGATCGTCATGTGTACTCCAGACGCAGTAGGTCTCGCTTGCCGGCAGTGATATGAGCGATGCGGGTGCTCGTCTGCCGAGACGATTCATGCCCCGCGTGAGTGCGGGCAGCGATCAGTCGGCGCGATGCGAGGGACGCACAGGCGTTTAGGTCTCGACAACGGCGCGATCGGTCGCATCCTCGTCAGGCGCGATACGCCGCCTACGCGAATGATCAGATGGTCTCGCCGGCAATAAGGGACAACACCGCGGGAGCCACCGTGGGCCGCGGGGCTCCAGCGCCGAGGGCTTGCAGAAGGCTCGCCGCGCCGGCGTTGGCTGCAGCTACCATGTCGTACTCGATGGTGGTCAGACGAGGCACCGCAATCCGTGAGAGGTCGGTGCGGTCCATGCCGACGAGCGCGAGATCTCGCGGAACTTCCAGGCCCATTCGACGCACGTCGCAGTCGAGTCGAACCGGCAGCAGAACTCGCCGCTCCCGAGCCGCCGAGGCCGCTGTCCGCACAGTCGACGATCGGCGAATGGCTTGATCACCCGGTTGGAGGATCGGTCCTCGAAGGCCTGCTGTCGCGAATGGGAGCAACGGCGTCCAGCTTGGCGCCACTGCGCGGGGCTCCCCTCATGCAGTTGGTCGCGATGAGCAACGGAGCGCTTCCCGAGTCCCTCATCGATGGACTGGTCGCCACCGTACACGCAGCGGCCGGGGCGGATGCCGTGGGCTGAGCCGCTCTCTGACCACCTCCGGGCGATCACGTGCGCATGCCATCACGGTCGCCTCCTCGCCGCGCCACCACACTCACCGAAAGGACAGACATGACTGACCAGATGACCCCCATCGACGCAGAGAGCACGATCGGAGAATGGATGCGGCATCCGGTGGGTGCCCGGATCATCGCCGGCATCGCGACTCAAGGCGGAATCTCCGACAGCGCCCTCCGGCTCGCACGCAACGTACCGTTGAGTCGATTTCTCGGTGCGGGCGGCCCGCCGCCCGAGGGGATGATCGACAATCTCGTCGCACAGGCCAACGGGGGCGCCGCACCCGAAAGAGTTGCGCACACGTCATGGACCGAGGTCGTCGCAGCGGGTCGATTCGACGGCCAGACCATCATCGTCACCGGTGCGGCCAGCGGGATCGGGCGCGCCGTGGCGTCACGGATTGCGCGCGAGGGAGGCCGTGTTGTCGCGGTCGATCTGTCCGAGGAGCGATTGGCCGAGTTCGCCGCGAGCGTGCCCGAGGCCGACATCGTCTTGGTGGCCGGAGACATCACGGCAGCCGAGAGCATCGATCGCATCATCGCCGCGGCAGGTCCGCACATCGACGGCCTTGCGAACGTCGCCGGCCTGTTTGGATGACTTCAGCCCGATCCACGAGGTCTCGGACGAGACCCTCGAGCGGGTCTTCAACGTCAACGTGTTCGGCCTCATCAAGCTGACTCGTGCGGTGGTTCCCTTCATGATCGAGCATGGCCACGGATCCATTGTGAACATCGCGTCCGAAGCCGCCCTGCGTGGCTCGTCGGCTGGGCTCGCGTACACCGCATCGAAGAATGCGGTCGTCGGCGTCACCAAGAACACCGCTTACATGTACGAGCAGCACAACATCCGAGTCAACGCTGTAGCCCCCGGCGGCACCCTCACCGGCATGCGCCCGGGAAAGGTGAGCGCGTTCGGTCAGACCCGCCTCGACGAGCATGTCGCGGACGCCCCACTCGCCCTGCCGGAGGCTCTCGCCGCGTCGATCACTTTCCTACTCAGCCGCGACGGAATCAACATCAACGGTGCAGTGCTCCCCAGTGACGGAGGCGAATCCGTCTACTGAGTTCGTGATTTCGACGTCGCGCACTCTCATCGACGAGGGCGGAGGATTGTCAGACCCAAACGCTATCTCCCGGTCCTTCACGTCTTGCAGATCGAGAGTGGAGCAGGCAATGTCCGCCACGGAAGCCACCGCCTGTGCGAGTTCCGCTGCACCACCTCTCGCGTGAGAGGCGGAGCCGGGTGTCGGTCCCGATGCAAGTCCCCGCCATGTAGAAGCTGGGCGAGGGTGTCCCCTTGTGGGCGAGCCGAGGTGCGCCGACGCCGTCCGTGCGAAGCTGGCTCTACTGAGGTTCGTGGCGGGTTCGCGTGGGGTCCCCCAGGGGTCCCCGAGCATCCCGAGGACGCCGATCATGGCGAGCCTGAAGTGCACAGAGTGCGTAGAGTGCGACCCGCCGGGTAAATGAATCGCCTGATGAGCCAAGAACACCGCGGGACTCCGCGGCAGGAGGGCAATCGCCCTGGACACGCCCTGGAGTGCTGAATCTACACTGCTAAGGTGGAGTCCTCGCAAGGGGACCGAGGGTTCAAATCCCTCCGTCTCCGCAGAAAAATCCCCGGTCAACCGGGGGTTTTCGCGTTTCGGTCAGAAGGGCATGTTGCCCGGCGCATGCCAAGGTACGCCCACCCCGCGAACACGCGGAGGATCCCATCAACCTGCTCGGGAACGTCATGCAGGCGACCGTCATCGGTTACCTGCGGAAGAACCCTGGCCTCACGCGTCTCGAGATCGCCGATGGTGTGCATTCGCCGAAGATGACGATCGCGAACGGTCTCGAGAAGCTCGTCGACGGCGGTCTTGTCATCGCCGACCCACCTCGAGACGAGGCGATGCGCGGGCAGCGCATCCGTTAAATCGTCGACGACGCGAAGGTGACCGAGATGCTGATGCGGCTCGAGCAGGTGCTGGGGGAGTATTGACCGGCGTTATCAGCCGACCCCGCCTACGATCTCGATACCCTTCGCCGGCTGGTCGCCGTCTCGACGTTCAATCGCGCGGAGGCTCTTCGCGACGAACGCGGCGATCCTGCGGGCCCCGTCGATGCGGAAGTGGGTGTTGTCGACGAGGCCGTCGCGCCAGGCTATGGTCTCGCCCGGTGCGTAGTGCGACAGCAATGCGCGGGACTCCTCATCGCCGAGGTCTTCGTAGAGCCAGGTCGTGAACGCGGTCAGGTCGATGAGCGGAATGTCGAGGTCGAGCGCGAGGTCGCGGACGGCGTTGGGATAGTCACCGTGAGTCGGCGTGACGCGATCGCCATCGAACCAGCGCCGCTCGACCGGGGTGCACAGCACCGCCGTCGCGCCACCAGAGGACAGATCCTGGACGAAGCCGCGGAGCCGCTCGGCGTATCCGCCCCGCGAACCGAGCAGAGCCGGTTCCCTCTGGTCGTTGTGTCCGAACTGGATGACGACGGTGTCGCCCGGAACGATCGTCTCCAGGAGCGAAGCCCACGAGCCGAACTGGATGAATGACTCGGTGGTCGCCCCGCCGAACGCGAAGTTCCGCACCGAAGCGTCGACGAACTCGTGGAGGCACTCACCCCATCCAGCCATCGGCTCTTCGCCGGGCTTCATCGACGCGACGGTCGAGTCCCCGGCGAGCAGGTACGTCATGCGGTGACGGTCCGGCCGGCGAGGATCACGCCGAGCTTGGCGATCTGCTCCTCGGTGTCGAAGGCGGACCCGAGGGCGACGACGCGGCAGCCGGCGTCGAGGAAGGACTGTGCGGTCTCGGGGGCCACGCCGCCGGTGGCGACGAACCGCACCTGAGGGAACGGGCCGTGCAGGTGCTTGACCCAGGCGGGGCCGAGGCGCTCGGCGGGGAACGCCTTCTGCCACGTGAATCCGGCACGCAGCGCCGCCTGCACCTCGGAGCCGGTGCCGACTCCGGGGATATGGGGGAGCCCCGCGGCGACCGACGCGGCGGCGATCTCAGGGTCGAACCCGGGGGCGACCGTGAACGCCGCACCGGCGTCCTTTGCCGCCGCGATCTGCTCGAGCGAGATGACGGTGCCCGCGCCGACGTCGAGGCCTCGCTCGCGGGCCTTCTCGGCGACGGCGGCGAGCACGGTGTAGTCGTCGGGTTCCATGACGGGCACTTCCATGATCCGCACTCCGGCGTCCCAAGCCGCGTCGGCCAGGCGCAGTGTGCGCTCGAGCCCTTGGCTGCGGAAGATGCCCATCACGGGCACCTCGCCGAATGTCTTCTCGAAGTAGGCGTCGGTCATGGGTGGGTCTCCTCCGGGGTGGTGATGGTGGATGCCGCGGCCGGCGCGGCGGTGTCGTGTGGGCTCATCAGCACGGCGACAGCGGACGTGTGCCCGGCGGCGACACGCTCGGCGGGAGACTGATCGCGCAGGTACCCCGTGAGCCAGCCGGCGGCGAACGCATCGCCGGCGCCGACCGGCTCGACGACCTCCACACGCTTCGCGGGTACGCGGGTGACATCCTGGCCGTGGAACTCGACCGCTTCGATGTCGCCGTCCTTCACGACCAGGTGGGGCACGTCGGGCAGCAGGTCGCGGACCGATTCGGCGGTGGAGGTGCCCCACAGGTTCTCGGCCTCGTCGCGACCGACGAACACGATGTGCGCGCGGCGGGCAAGGCGCAGAAGCACGGTGGCCGCCGTATCCTTCGACTCCCACAGCACGGGTCGGTAGTTCACATCGAAGCTCGCCACCGCCGCGGTGTCGAGGATGTGCTCGACCAGGGCGTGCGCCGACGCGGACAGCGCAGGGGTGATGCCGGTGGTGTGCAGGACGCGCGCCGCCGGAGCCCCGTCGAGATCCGCGGGCGACAGCGCGGATGCCGCCGACCCAGCCCGGTAGTAGAACACCCGCGATCCGGTAGGGGATGGCTGCTTGACCATCAGCCCGGTGCGGCGCGCCGGATCGGTCCGCACACCGCCGACGTCGACGCCGCGCGAGGCGACGGCATCCCGAACCATCGCACCGAAGGGGTCGTCACCGACCCGCGATACCCACGCAGATCGGACCCCGAGCATCGCCGCGCCGATCGCGACATTGCTCTCGGCCCCGCCCGACGACAGCGCCAAAGCCGTGCCTTCGGCGAGGTCGCCCGTCACGAGCGCCATCGTCTCACCGACGGTCAGCAGCTCGGCGTTGGTCATGCGCCCGCGAGTGAACCGCTGAGAACCTGGGTGACGGCGCGCTCTACCCCACGCAGTTCGGCGAGGCCCTTGAGCCGGCCGATCAGCGCGTAGCCGGGGTAGGTGGGGCGGGCGAGATCGTCGAGCAGGAAATGGCCGTGGTCGGGGCGCATCGGGATGACAGCGGCGTCCTCTCCTGCCGCCGCCCGGCGCTGCTCTTCGCGGACGAGCTCTGTGATGACGCCGACCATGTCGGAGCCGCCATCGATGTGGTCGTCTTCGAAGAAGCTCTTGCCGTCGGCCTCGATGGTCACGTTGCGCAGGTGCGCGAAGTAGATGCGGTCCGCAAACCGGCGCGTCATCTCGACCACGTCGTTCGTCGCGACCGACCCGTACGACCCGACGCACATGGTCAGGCCGTTCGCCCACGAGGGCGCGGCATCCAACAGCCACTGCGCATCGTCGGCGTTCGAGACGACGCGCGGCAGGCCGAACAGCGGACGGGGCGGGTCGTCGGGGTGGATGGCCAGGCGGATGCCCGCCTCCTCGGCCGCCGGGACGACCGCGCGCAGGAACGTGCCGAGGTTCTCGCGGATGTCGTCGGCGGTCAGTCCGTCATACAGGGCGAGGCTCGCGCGAAGGCCGGCGAGCTCGTAGGACTCCTCCGAGCCGGGTAGCCCGAGCAGCACCGTGTTGCGCAGCTCGGTCAGCTCGGCCTCGCTCGCGCGGTCGAGGTAGTCACGCGCCTGCGCCACCTCGTCGGGTGTGTAGTCGGCTTCGGCGCCCGTGCGCTCCAGGATGAAGAGGTCGAACGCCGCGTGCGCGTTGAAGTCGAACCGCATCGCGAAGCCGCCGTTGGGCATCGCGTAGCGCTGCTCGGTGCGCGCCCAGTCGATGACGGGCATGAAGTTGTAGCAGACCGTCTTCAACCCACAGGCTCCGAGGTTGCGGAGAGTCTGCGCGTAGTTCGCGATCGCCTCGTCGCGCTTCGGCCCGCCCCACTTGATGTGCTCGTGCACGGGGACCGACTCGACGACCGACCAGGTGAGGCCCGCGGCCTCGATGACGGCCTTGCGCTTCAGGATCTCTTCGACCGACCACACCTCGCCGTTGGGGATGTGGTGAAGCGCCGAGACGATTCCGGTCGCATCGGTCTGACGGACCTCTGCCAGGCTGATCGGGTCGTCGGGGCCGAACCAGCGCCAGGTGTGCTCCATCGGAAGGTTCCGTCTTTCTGCTCAGGCGTCGACCGCGGTTGCGATCGCGGGGTGGTGCGGCGGCGCCACGGAGCGTGCCGTCGGCTGCCAGCGTGCATCGATGGGGGGAAGCTCGTTTCCGAGCGTGAGGTAGATGCGGTCCACGCGCAGTCCGGATTCGCGCGCGTGGATCGAGAAGGTATGGCGGCCCTCGGCGATCTCCAGGTCGGAGATGTGCGTCCAGACCCACGCCTGCCGCAAGCCGTACGTGCACAGCGAGCCGTGCGAGAACTGATCCTCGACTGGTTGCGGCACCCCGTCGAGCGCGATCACACACGAGTCGTCGCGGTCGTCCTGGAAGGAGACCAGGAGCCACACGCGGTAGGAGCCGCCGGTCGTGACATCGATCGCGAAGTGCATCGCCGGCGCCTGCAGCGGGTCGTGCCACCGCAGAGCGCGTGGGCGCACCTGGAGGGCAAGACCGACTCGCGCGGCGGACTCAGCCTGCGTGTGCACCCACCGCGCCGCGCCGCCCTCTTCGGGGGTGAGCCAGGCATGCCCCGTGTCAGCCAATGCGTCTTCGGCTTCGAAGGCGACCACACCTCCCGACTCGACGAGGGGGCCTGTGGCGATTCCCGCGAGAAGATCCTTCGCCACTGGCGGCTCGAGCGACTCGGGTTGCAGTGAACGCCTCGGCTGGGGTGCGGCGATCGGTCGACGGTTCGTCGTGTCACCGCTCCAGAAGCTGCGGTCCGCATACAGCTGATCCGGAGTGGGAAGTTCGTCGTCGCCGCCCCGGAACAGCGCGGCCAGCGAATCGCGCAGCGCCTGCATGTCGAGCGCTGCCGGATCGGGGTCGGACACGAAAGAACTGGGCCGATCGGTGTGCGTGCTGAACTCGGGACCGAGATTGGTCGAGGCGATCCGCGACGTGTAGATCACGGCCTTCGAGACGGCGAACGCCGGGTCGATCGCGTGCAGCGTGAGGGTGTGAGCCCCCGGCGCGAGGCGAGGCAGATGCACGCGGAGCCGCTCGACGTTGTCTTGAATGCCGGACGCCCAGTGACCCCGGTGCTCGTCGGTGGTCTCGCTCTCGACGACACGCGGTTCGTCTCCGTCGATGCTCACGCCGACACGGATTCGCCCTGTGGAGTCGAGCGACGGAAGCCGGTGGAGTTCGAGGACGTGCGTGCCGGGCGTAGCGAGATGGAATCCGAAGGTCGCCGTCGCCGTCGACGTGCCGTGCGCGCGGGACCCGTTGATGCGTTGGGCCATCAGCGCACCGTTCGCGTACCGCCCGAGGTCCTCGACGACCGACCATGCGTGGTCGCTGGACGGACGCACGGAATCGGGCATCGACGGATCGATGCTCACCACTCCGTCGGCCTCGATCCATCCGGGGTGTCCGGGGGCGATCGAGGGCGCATCGGCCACCTGGACCTCTATCACGGTGGTCTGCCCGGTATCGGGCGAGACGACACGGATCCGGCCACGGCGCCCTGCCAGCGCGCGCATGTCGGATCGCACCCGCACCGCAAGTCGCTGCTCTGTCTGGACGATCCCCGCGGCGGGCGACACCTCGATCCAGTCGTCGCAGTCGACCGCGAAAGCCGTGCCGGGGTGACCGAGCGACGACACCTCGATCCACTTCTCGGTGCGCCCATACGGTGCGAATGTGAGATGGCGCGCATCCGCGTACCCGGTACTCCACGCAGTGACGCCGAGCCCGTGCCCGGCGATGCGCAAAGCCGGAGTTCCGGGCGCGAACAGAGGCATGACCGGCGGAGGGAATGCCTCCGGGGTGAACATGCCGTCCCACCTGCCGTCCGACATCGTCGTGTTGTAGAAGTGGATGAGCCGGCGGCGAAGGTCTCCGAAGCTCCGAGCGGTCGCCACGTGCGCATCCGCAGCCGCGTGCCTTCCCTGCTCATAGGCGAGCGTGCTGCGGTCGGCGTAGACGAACTCGCCGTTGACGAGGTACGACATGTGGATCTTGATGGCGAACATCTGGAAGAACGCATCGCGCTCGTCCTCGGGCAGCTCCGCCATCAACGCGTTCGTCTCATCGAACAGCTCGCGCAGCGAGGCGAGGCGTCGCCCTGCCTCGTCGCCGTACCCGGTCTGCGAGAAGACGTCGGCCGACAGGTGCTCGTACTTGCGCTGGTTGTTCAGCTGGTAGTAGCGAGCGTAGATGTCTGCGGCCCGTGCGCCGAGAGATCCGCTGAACGTCGCGTTCGTCCACCGCTCGATGAAGGCGCGCACGTTCCCGGTGGTCGTCTCGCGCCCCGCCTCCCAGGCGCACCGCAGGAAGAACTCCGTCTCGATCTCGAGGGGCTTGAGGCCGCCGACGTTGTCGACCCACAGCTGCCGTATGCCGCCATCCCAGGCCTTGGTCAGTTCGGAACGCATGAGCGCGAGCGGAGTGGAGGAGGTGGCGAGGTAGCTCGTCGTGTAGTTCGACCAGTAGGACGAGTGGTAGTACAACCCATGGCCCCCTGCCCGCTCCCGCTCGGCGTCGGACGGAAACCGGCGGATGTAGCCGAAGTTGTCGTTCGCCCACACCAGCGTCACGTCGTCGGGCACCTGAAGACCCGCGTCGTACAGCGGCAGCACCTCTTTGTAGGGGATGAACAGCTGCGGCGGCCGGGTGGGGTCGACTCCGAGTGTGTCCGAGAGGATCGATCGCTGGTCCTCGATCGCCTTCTCGAGAAGCTCCACACGAGCGCGGAACTTGCCGTCGTCGTCGAGGGACTCGTCGGCGTCGATCGCGGCCGTCTCGAACCCCGAGTCGTGGACGCCACGGATGCCGACGGTCCACGTGACCTCGTAGTCGCCGTTCTGCTCGACGCTGCCCCGCCAGTACTCGCGCAGCGCATCGCGGTTGGAACCTTCGAGGGAGTAGTCGTAGATGACAGGTTCCGGCCGTGCCTGCGACCAGGGGGTGAACTCGTGGTTGTTGCTGCGCAGCAGCATGTCGCAATGGCTCGAGCCCACCACGATGCCCATCTCGTGAGCCAGGCGACCGTTCTCGGCGTCGTGGTTGAACGCGCCGACGTGCATCGCCGGCCAGATGTAGTTCCCGCCGAGCCGCAGCAGCAGCTCGAACAGGCGCTCGTACGTCTCAGGCCCGATCGTGTCGTCCGCAGTGTGCAGACGCGACCAGTGGAACAGCTCCTCTTCGTCGTTGATGAAGACGCCGCGATACCGCACCGACGGCCAGTCCGAGATCCGCGTGTCGCGGGGGAGCGTGATGTGATCGCGCGGGTGCACCGGCGCATCTGCCCACCACTGCCAGGGCGAGACGCCGATGGCGCGGGCGAATTCGTAGACCGCGTACACCGTGCCGCGGCGGTCTGTGCCGACGAGGTGCAGCACGTCGTCGACCACGGCGATGGTGAAGCCCTCCCAGCGAGCCGCGCCCGTCTCGTCGTAGAGGTCGCGCACGTCGAGGCGACCTTCCGCTACGGCGGTGTCGACAGCCTCGGAGACGCCGAGGGTGCCGACCACGATGCGTGTCGGAGCAGACGCGGAATCCAGGTCGACCTCCGCGCCGACCAGCGATCGGAGGTCGTCGGCGAGTCGCCGGGCGGCGCGCTGCACTGCTGCGGGCTCGGCGGGATCGAGGGCGAGCTGCAGTCGGGTGGCGCGTTCGGCGATGAGCACTCCGTCGTGGCGATCACGCAGAGAGAGGCGGTCGTGGTTCGGCGGTAACGTCATCGTGCTTTCCGTGGTCGTCGATCGTTCAGTGATCGTTCACTGAGATCAGTGTAGTGATCGTTCACAAAATGCCCAAACGGAGGGGGTGCCGCGGTGATTCGCGACACCCCCTCCGATCAGCCTCGCACGGTCATCTGGAGGGGCTGCGAACTCGTCGACCCGCTCGGATTGGTGAACACGGCCTGGATCGTGTGAACGCCGGGGCTGACGCCGGTGAAGTGCGCGGACGCCGTCTGACGGTTCGGACTGTTCGCCGCGAGTGTGCCCTCGGCGACGACCTGGCCGTCGAGCGTGAACGTGTACGACGTCGCGTTCGTGCCCCACCACATGTTGGCTGTGGCGGTGAAGTCGCCGTCGCCGTCCCAGTTATCGTGACTCACGGCGGGCACGCCCGGCGCGGCGGCGTCGACCACCACTGTCGTCGATGTCGTGGTGGTTGTGCCCTTCGAGTTGATCAGCTCGCTGGTGTACACGTACGTGCCGTTGGGTTTGCCCGTGAACCGCGTGGTGAGTGTCTGCGATGTGCCGACCGCGGCGCCCAGCACCTTGGTCGCCACGAGCTCGCTGTTCTCGTACAGGCGGAAGACCGACCCGGGGGTGCCCCACCACAGGTTCATCACGACGTCGTACGAGCCATCGTGGAGCCCGTGCGCCCAGCCGCTCGTGTTCGAGAGCACTCCGGTCGATGGTGCCTTCGTCGCGCCGTCGACTGGGACGACGAAGATCGTCGAGGTGGCGGTGGTCTCGAGCCCCGCATTGTTGGACGCGGTCGCGGTGACGGTCTGTTCGCCCGACAGTCCGCTGATGTCGACGTGCCCGTTCGCGGTGATCTCGTCGCCGGCGAGGGTCACCACGAGTGACCGGATGCCGCTCTCGGGGTCGGTGGCCGTGATCGACACGTCCAGGCCGTCGATGGCGTTCACGTCTCCGGTCGGCAGACCCGTCACCTCGGGTTCTGTGGCATCCTGCGGTGCCCCCCCGTCGACGTCCACGGTGATGCGTGCGGTCAGGGGGGTGTCCGCACCGAACGTCCACACGCGCACCGTGATCGTGGCTGTTCCCCGCCCGCCAGCGATCGCCCGGATGGCGGCTTCGCGGCCTCCGACGGACTCGAGTGCGACGACGCCGTCGTCGGTGCTGGTCCACTCGATGTTCGCGATGTCGGACGGACCGTCGCCGCCGGTCGGGGTGGCGATGAGCGTCAGCTGCTCGCCGTCGTCGAGTGCGATCGGATCATCGGCGGGGGAGACCGTATCCCCCGATTCGTCGATCACGGTCAGCTGCTCCGACGCGTTGGGTGTGTCGGTGATCGTCACCCTTACTGTCTTCTTCACCGAGGGGTCGGATGTCGCGGCGACGGTGATGTCGGCGGTGGCGGGAACGACGGCGCCGAGGTCGGCATAGGTGGTGACTGCCGATACGAGGCCGTCATCGTCCACAGCGACGATCTCGGGTGCCGACGACGTCCACGTGAGATCCTGCGGAGCAGTTGCCGGCAGTACCGACGCAGTGACCTGCTCAGAGACGCCGAGCGTGCCCGTCACCGGCACGAGTCGCACCTCGGTGGGATCGACCACGACCTCTCGCGCCGTCGCCGACGTCCCGTAGAAGTGGGCCTCCGCGACGGCGGGATACCAGACGCCGCTTCCGCTGCCGGCGGTCCACAGCTGCACTGCCGCTACATCGCCGGTGTACTCGGTCGCATCGTCGAAGGGAATCGTTCGGGTGGCGGTGATCGCGTTGTTCGCGCGAGAGGTGACGGTCACGGTCGCCTGGCGCGCTGCCAGGTCCAGTTCGGCGTGCACGGCGTACCACGCCGCGTTGACGTTCAATCCCGTGCCGACGGGAGTCATACCCGGGACGAGCGACGCCGCGTTCGCGCCCGTGAGCGCTCCGCCCGAGCCGATCGCGAGTTCCGTGCCTCGAATGAACTGCAGGGTGACGTACCGGTTGCCCGCACTGTCGGCGATCGCCAGGTATGCGCCGTTCGACGAGCCGGGAGTTCCGACGTTGTATGTCAGGTCGGCGACGACCGTGTCGTTGACGATCGGCTCGGCGAACACCTTCTGCAGGGCGCTCGGTCCTGTGCCGCTGCGCGATGTGTACACCAGAGCCATGCCGCCGGCACCTGTCGTCACCCGCGACGTCATCGCGGGAACACCGGAGACTGCAGTCTGCCCCCAGGTGAAGGTCGACCCGCGGTTCTCGAACGTCTCGCTCAGCTGCGGGACGTGCACAGTGGTCGTCGAGGTCAGGCTGCCGTCGCGCGTGCGTGCCGAGATCTCCGCCACTCCGGGAGCGACAGCTGTCACGGTGCCCGCGGGGTCGACCGTTGCCACCTGCGGCGTGTTCGACGTCCAGACGATGTCGGCATTGGTGGCATCGGCAGGCTCGACGGTCAGCGAGAGGGCCCGCTCCGGGGCATCGCCTACCGAGGGGTTGGCGAAGTGGTCGGACTGGAACCAGTGGGTTGCGGGCTCCAGTGTGAGTGCGGTCGCCTCGATCGCGTTCTCATGGACCGTGACGTGCGAGACGGCGGTCAGGTCGCTGCCGTCGGTCGTGCGCGCGGTGATGTCTGCTTCACCGGCGCCGACCGCGGTCACCTTTCCGCCCGCATCGACCGTCGCGACGGCCGGGTCGGCGGAGGTCCACGTCAGGGTGGCATCTGCGACGTCGGCCGGGGTCACGGTGGCGCCGATGGTGCGCGTCGCTCCGGCCGCGAGATGGACATCGGCGGGGAAGACAGCTAGGTCGGTCGCGCGCACCCCGGCAACGGTGATCGTGGCTGTCGCCGACGCCGACGGGTTGTCGTGCGAGACGGCGGTGACCGTCGTCACCCCGTTCTCGACGCCTCGGACCGTTCCCGAGTCATCGACGGTGGCGACCGACGGGTCGGCAGAGGTCCAGACCAGCTTGTTCAGCGTGGCGTTCGACGGGGTGACCGCTCCGCCGAGCGAGACGGTCGTGCCGATCGCGACGTGTGCGTTCGGCTTGGCGAGCGTGACTGCCGTGACGGCGACCTTGGCGGCCACGACGTGAACGGTCACGCTGGAGCCGCCGTCGGAGGTCGAGACGGTGAGGTCGGTCGTGCCCTCGTCGAGGATGTTCAGCTGGACTGTGTTGCCGCTGCCCGAGTAAGCACGGAGCTCTCCCTGTGGGGTCTGCCACGTCTCGCCCAAGAAGGTGGCCACGTCGGGATCGGACGAGGTGAACACGACCTTGCGGTCGGTGGCGCCGTCGGCGAGCGTCGTCGAAAGCTGCAGCTTCTCGAGCGCGGCCACGGTGATCGTCGCGCCATCCGTGAGCTCAGTCGCGCCTCGGCGGACGATGAGATCGCCCGCGTCGGCTGTCCCGGGCGCGGTCACCACCACCGGAATCGAGGCGGTGAGGTTCCCGCTGACGGCGGCGGTGACCGTCGTCGTCCCGGGGCCTGTGCCGACCACGTATCCGGATGGGCTCACGGTCGCGACGGTCTCATCTGCACTCGTGTACGAGATGGTCGACTCGGTGAGTACCCTGTCGACCGGCGCGACCGTGGGCTGGAGCCGTTCGCGTGACCCGACCGTGAGCTCCACGGCGTCGCCGGCGAGCGTGATGCCGGTCGGAGCGGTCGATTCGACCGCATACGCTTCGCGCGTCGTCGGGTCGTCCAGCGGTGACTGCATGTCGACAGGCTTGTCTTTCACGGTGCCGCGCATCAGGTACGCGCTCAGGCTGTCGAGCATGTCGCCGGTCTTGCCCGGCTGAGTCGAGCCCATCTGGGTGATCGCCGGATTGCCGTTGTTGAACATGGTGCGGGTGCTCACATCGGCCGGAACGCCCTGCTTCGAGCCGATGCCGCCCACGGGGATCCAATCGATCTCCCAGAAGTAGAAGCCGCGCATCTGCCCATACGGGTTGGGCACGTCCAAGGGCGCCTGCATGTAGTCGAGCAGCCAGTTGTACTGCCCGTTGACGCTGCGGCTGTAGTACTGAGACGGCGGAGTGATGACGTTGTCGCTCGCCCACGTGGCCTTGTAGCTAGTGAACGACACGGCTGCCTCGACGTTGACGTAGTCGAGGTGACGCAGCGCCGGGTCGGCGTTGAGCATCTCGGCCATGTTGAGGATGTTCGCACTCGAGCGCCCACCGTAGAGCGAGAAGGAGGCTCCGTCGATCT
The DNA here is from genome assembly GCF_017831975.1 of Microbacterium terrae. Classification (NCBI taxonomy): domain Bacteria; kingdom Bacillati; phylum Actinomycetota; class Actinomycetes; order Micrococcales; family Microbacteriaceae; genus Microbacterium; species Microbacterium terrae. The sequence continues at coordinate 3,870,807 of NZ_JAFDSS010000001.1, forward strand.
TGGCGCCGTTGTTCATCAGCCCCGTGAAGAAGCTCTGCGCGGCACTCGTCGAGTAGCCGTTGTTGGTGTGCGCCCATCCGGGTGCGCCGGGTGCGACCTCTTGGACGGCATCGTTGACGGCGGCGATCAGCGCCGCATGGCCGGCAGACGTGGCTCCCTTGCCGATCGGCCAGACCAGGCCGCCGTTCTGCTCGTTGCCCTGCTTGACGGCGATGATGTCGACGCCGGTGTCTGCGATCGCGGTAAGCGAGTCGCGCACATAGTTGTAGGTCGCCGATCGGATGTGGGCGAGGTCCGAGTTGGCCACCGTGCCGTCGTACGAGTGATCCAGCCACTCGTACGGCGTCGATGCCTTGCTTGCGCTGACGAAGCCGTCGCTCAGGTGGTAGCTGGGCATGAGGCTCAGGTCCAGGTCCGCGGCGCGCTCGGCCAACGCGACGGTGTGCACCTCGTCGAAGTAGCCCTCGTGCGAGAGCTTGAGGGTGTCGGGATAGGCCCCGCCGCCCGGAATCGCGTCGGTGACCTTGATGGGCTGGAGGCTGTCGTCGTAGAGCGTCTTGCCGGCATGGACGAAGATCATCCCGGTGATGGAGTTGACGCCGCGGTTGGAGAGAATCCGGAGCGCGTCCTGCTGAACGCCGTTGGCGAAGTACTTCGCGCCGTTGTCTTCGAGCACCTGCAGGTTGGACACATCCGCGCCGCGGATGTAACCCTCCTCGAGGGCGAAGACGTCGAAGTTGTCGATCCAGGCTCCGTCCGAGCCGTTGCCGGTCCAGTCGTCGGCGGGGGCGGCGCCCGACGCGGTAGCACCGTCGCCGTCGGCGAACACGCCGACGGACTCACGGTAGGCCTCGTCGGCGATGGTGTTCGCGTAGACCGTCACCTCCTCGTCATCTGCGTCGGTGGTGAAGCTCACGCTCACGAGCGAATAGCCCGCAGTGGCGGCGGGCGCCTGACGCAGCACGACGTCATCGGCACCCTTCACGCCGATGTTGACGCGGTTGCCGGTGGTGGATCGGGTGACGAGCGTCCCGATCGGCCCGAACCGATCCGTCTGCGTCGTGCTCGTATAGGTGTCCTCGCGCTCCACGCGGGCGCGGGCGGTGACGACATAGCGGGTGTCGGGCTCGACGGGGATCGTCTGGGAGATCGCCCCGCCGGCGCCGAGTCTCACGGCGCCCGACCCGCTGTCGGCGCCATCGGTGACGCCCGTCACGCGCGCGGCATCGTTGACGGCCCACCCCGACAGGCCGTCGTCGAACCCCCAGTTCTGCAGCGGGTTCACATCCTGCGAGTCGAGGGTCAGAGTGAGGCCGTCGACGAGGAGCGGCGACGAGCCTGCGGTGATCGTGATGGTGACCTGGCCGTTGTAGACCAGGACGTTCCGATGAGCGCCCTGCGCCCAGGTTCCGGCACCCGCAAGGTACACGTCGACCGGCGCGGTGGCGGAGGGGGCGCCCGTGTCGGTGGCCGTCAGGGCAGCGGCGTTGTTGCTCTTCGCGCCGTCGAACCAACCGGCCAGCGTGTAGCTGCCCTGAGCGATGCCGGTGACGGTGCGGGTGACCGAGGCGCCCGCCGCGAGGCGCACGTGCTGTGTGCCGTCGTGCGCGTGGCCATCTCCCACGGCGGTGACCGAACCAGTCGACGTCCAGCCGGAGAGGCCCTGCTCGAAGGACAGGTTGTCGACGGGCACGGTCGTTCCGGCAGGCACATGCGTGGAGCCGCCGACTGCATTCGCGGCAGTCGGAACGCCGATGGCGAGCAGTGCCGCCATGCCGAGCGCGAGCGACGAGCGCCACACCGGCGCCGTCCGTCGACGTGCCGCGCGGATGCTCGCAAGCGGTGGGGAAGTGGTGTCGAGCTCGTGCTGCGTCATCTTCGGCTCCTCGGTGAGCGACCGTCCTGGTCGCGAGCGGATCTTCAGTGATCGTTCACTACCGGAGGACGATAATGAACGATCACAATCGCTGTCAACTGTCGAGGCCCGGATATTCCGAATGCTTTGACGTGAAGGATGGCGTCGACTACGCTCACCCAGCATACGTGAACGATCACTTTGCGACAGCGGCGTCGATACGTCGCTGTCGAACGTGCCACCGATGAGGAGCCCCGTCGTGCTATCGACTGAGACCACTGCGCGTCAGCACGAGCAATTCGAGACCGCCAGTGGGCTGCTGGAGCCTCGTTCCTGGGCGCACTCGAATGCTCCCCGGATCGATCTGAACGGGAGATGGCGCTTCCGGTTCAGTTCCGATCCGTCCACGCCGATCGACTTCGTCGGCGCCGTACCCGCGGGCTGGCAAGAGATCGACGTCCCATCGCACTGGCAGCTGCGCGGCTTCGGAACTCCGGTGTACACCAACCACCCCTATCCCTTTCCTCTCGATCCGCCGAGGGTTCCCGACGAGAACCCCACCGGCGACTACGTGCGCGCGTTCGATGCGCCCGCGGAGTGGCATGGCCGAATCGTGCTGCGATTCGAGGGCGTCGACTCCTTCGCGACGGTGTGGGTCAATGGCTCCGAGGTGGGATCGACGAGCGGCAGCCGCATCACGAGCGAGTTCGACATCACCGACGTGGTGCGCTCGGATGCGGCCAACGTCATCGCCGTGCGAGTGCTGCAGTGGTCGTCGAACACCTACCTCGAAGACCAAGACATGTGGTGGCTCTCGGGGATCTTCCGCGACGTGAGCTTGGAGCTGCGGCCAGTCGGGGCTATCGGCGATCACCGTATCGAGGCGGACTTCGATCCCGCCACCGGTGGCGGTTTTCTCCGTGTCGAGACCGACGTCCCCGCGATGGTCGTGATCGATGAGCTCGGAATCGAGGCCCCGGCAGGCGAGCTCATCGCGATCGACGACGTGTCGCCGTGGTCGGCGGAGGAGCCTCGGCTCTATCGCGGCCGATTGGTCTCCACCGGAGAGACCCTCGAGATCGCCGTCGGGTTCCGTCGCGTCGAAGTGCGCGATGGCCTCATCCAGGTCAACGGAAAGCGCATCCAGTTCCGCGGTGTGAACCGTCACGACTTCCACCCCGAGCACGGCCGCGCGATCGACCGTGCGACGATGCTCGCCGATGTCCTGCTGATGAAGCGGCACAACATCAACGCGGTCCGTACCAGCCACTACCCACCGCATCCGCATTTCCTCGACCTCTGCGACGAGTACGGACTGTGGGTCGTCGACGAGTGCGACTTCGAGACGCACGGTTTCGGAGCCGAGGGCGACGACGCCGGTTCTGGCAACCCCGTCGACGACGAGCGCTGGCAGACGGCTCTGGTCGGGAGGATGCGCCGCATGGTGGTCCGCGATCGCAATCACCCGAGCATCGTGATGTGGTCCCTGGGCAACGAGTGCGGTCCCGGTGTCAATGTGGCGGCGATGGCTGCGGCCGCGCGCGAGATCGATCCGACGCGGCTGATCCACTACGAGCGGGACTTCACCAGCGCGCACGTCGACGTCTACAGCCGCATGTACCTCACCTACGGCGAAGTGGAGGCGATCGGTCGTGGCGACGAGCCTGCGCTCGACGACCCCGCGCTCACCGAGCACCGTGATGCGCAGCCGTTCATCCTCGCCGAGTACGCGCATGCCATGGGCAACGGGCCTGGCGGTCTGAGCGAGTACCAGGAGCTCTTCGACGCATATCCCCGCCTGCAGGGCGGGTTCGTGTGGGAGTGGATCGACCACGGACTGCTGTCGACGGATGCTGCGGGACGGCCCTTCTACGCCTATGGCGGCGACTTCGGCGAAGAGCTGCACGACGGAAACTTCGTCGCCGACGGCCTGCTGTTCCCCGACCGAACGCCCTCGCCGGGCCTGCTCGAGCTGAAGAAGGTGCTGGAGCCTGTGCGGCTCGATCCCGTGCCGGGCGGCATTCGGGTCTTCAACGCACAGGACCACTCCGGCACGGCGCGCTACCGTGCTGAGTGGGTCTTCGAAGAGGTCGGGGTGGGGATCGCCCGGGGCGCATTCCCGCTTCCCGACGTCGCTCCCCGCGGCGAGTCCGTCGTCGAGCTCCCTGCGCTTCCGGCCACGGAGGGCGAGAGCTGGCTGACGGTCCGCGTCGTCCTCGCACGCGCGACGTCGTGGGCGGAGCAGGGGCATATCGTCTCGTCCTCGCAGTGGCAGGTCCGTTCCGCGACCGCAGAGATCCCGGCCGCGCGTGTGGCGATCGCGGCGCCCCACGTGGGCCCCGCAGAGTTCGACGCACGCGGTCGCCTGCGTCGATTCGCCGGTATCGACCTCGGGTCGCCGTGCATCGACGTCTGGCGTGCTCCGATCGACAACGATCACGGGTACTACGGCGAGGCGCTCGAACCGACCTGGCGTGCGAACGGCCTGCACCGCATGCACCATCGTGTGGAATCGGTCACATGGGACGACACCGCCCTCGTGGTCGAAACCCGCACCGCCGCTGCCGGCTCGCGCCTTGCCCTCCGCGGCGCGTGGCGCTGGAGCACCGACGGTGACGATCTCGACCTGTCGCTCGGCATCGAAGCGGAGGGGGAGTGGAGCTTCCCGCTCCCGCGCCTCGGCATCCGCGTCGGCCTCCCGGCAACCGCCCGCACAGCGGAGTGGTACGGACGAGGTCCCCTCGAGGCGTACCCCGACTCGGCCCGCTCCCAGCTCATCGGGCGCTATCTGGCCGAGATCGACGATCTGCAGACCCCCTATCTGATGCCGCAGGAGAACGGCAACCGCCTCGACACCCGCTGGCTGCGCCTGGGGCTTGCCGGTGGGTCGGCGCTGCGGGTGGCGTCGGCCGTTCCGTTCGCGTTCACCGCGCGACGCTGGACCAGCGAAGACCTCGACGCCGCACGCCATCCGAACGACCTCGTCGCGGGCGATCGTGTCTGGCTGAATCTCGACGTTGCCCAGTACGGTCTCGGCTCGGCATCCTGTGGGCCCGGCGTGCATCCGCGCCATGTGCGCGAAGTTCTTCCGGCGCGCCTCGACCTGCGGTTCACCCGAGAGGTCTCCGCATGACCGAGGCGACCGATCACCTGTTTCCCGCCGACCGGGCGACCCGAGCGATCGCGCACGAGCTGTACGACGAGGTGGCGGGCGCGCCGATCATCTCACCTCACGGGCACGTCGATCCTCGCTTGCTCGCCGATGACGCACCGTTCCGAGATCCTGCCGACCTCTTCCTCACCCACGACCACTACGTCACGCGCCTTCTGCACTCGGGTGGCATCTCGCTGGCCGACCTCGGGGTTGGACGAGCTGCACCGGTCGATCCCCGCGCCGCGTGGCGCATCCTCGCCGAGCGCTGGCACATGTTCGCGGGAACGTCGAGCGGCTACTGGCTGGAGCGCGAGCTCGAGCAGTTCTTCGGTGTCACCGAGGAGCTGTCCGCCGACTCTGCCGACCGCGTGTACGACCGCATCGCGGCTGCCCTCGCCGACCCCGCGATGCGCCCGCGCGCGCTCTTCGATCAGTTCGGCATCGACGTCCTCGCCACCACCGACGATCCTCTCGACGATCTGTCGGTCCACGCCAGGATTGCGGCGGACCCGACGTTCCCCGGGCGGGTGCTCCCGACCTTCCGGCCCGACGCGTATCTCGACCCTGCGGTCCCCGACTTCGCTGAACGCGTGGCGAGGCTCATCGCGCAGGCCGGGCAGGAGACGACGTTCTCGGGATACCTGGCGGCGATCGAGGCCCGCCGCGCGCATTTCATCGCGCACGGCGCGGTCTCCACGGATCACGGCGTGACCGAGCCGTTCGCGACGGACCTCGATCCCGACGCCGCCGAGAAGCTGTTCGCGGGCGCGATCGCAGGCGAGCTCGATGCCACGTCCGCCCGCATCTTCCGCGGCCACATGCTGTTCCAGATGGCACGCATGAGCGTGGAGGACGGACTGGTGATGACGGTGCATCCGGGCGTGTTCCGCGGCCACCACACACGCACGCTCGAGCGGTTCGGCCCCGACACCGGCCATGACATCCCGCTGCGAACCGAGTTCGTCGAAAGCCTGCGCCCGCTGCTGCAGGCGTTCGGGACCGCCCCCGGATTCCACCTCGTGCTGTTCTCCGTCGACGAGACGGCGTACTCCCGCGAGATCGCCCCGCTCGCAGGCTTCTATCCAAGCGTTTACATCGGCGCTCCGTGGTGGTTCCTCGACGCACCGGATGCGATCCTGCGATGGCGCTCGGCCGTCACTGAGACGGCGGGCTTCTATCGCGGCTCGGGGTTCATCGACGACACCCGCGCTTTCCTGTCGATCCCCGCCCGGCATGACACGGCGAGACGAATGGATGCCGCGTTCCTGGCGCGCCTCGTCATCGAAGGCCGCGTGACGCGCCGGACGGCGACCCGAATCGTCCGTGATCTCGTCGACGCCATTCCGCGAGAGGTCTTCAAGCTGTGAGCGCGATCTCGCCTGTGTCTCTCTCGCGTGACGAGCTGCGACGCAGAGGGAGCGAGTCCGATCCCGCGCCAGCCCGTATCATCCACCTCGGGCTCGGGCACTTCTTCCGCGCGCACCAGGCCTGGTACACCGCGCACGCCGCCGATGCCGACGGGTGGGGGATCGCGGCGTTCACCGGACGCGGCCCCAAGCTCGCCGCCGAGCTCACCGAACAGGATTGCCTGTTCACGCTGGTGGAGCGCGGCGCCGCCGCGGATCGCCTCGAGGTGGTGACCAGTGTCGTCGAGGCGCGCTCCGGGTCCGACGTGCACCGGCTCGTCGAGATGGCGGCGGACCCCGCCGTCGCGATCGTCACCCTCACGGTGACCGAGAACGGCTACCGCCTGACCGCGGAGGGGGCGCCCGACCTCGATGATGCCGACGTGCTCGCCGACCGTGACGATCTCCGGTCCGGCGGTTGGGGCGCACGCACCGTGCTCGGGAGACTCCTGTGCATCCTCGCAGCGCGTCGCGCGGCGGAGGCGGGGCCGATCGCCATCGTCTCGTGCGACAACATCCCGCGCAACGGAGTCTTCGTCGAGCGCGGCGTGACGGCGTTCGCGCGCGACATCGGCGCCGGCCTCGCCGAATGGGTCGACCGGAATGTCTCGTTCGTCAGCACGTCGGTCGATCGAATCACGCCGCACATCCCTGACGCGCCGCAGGCCGTGGCCGATGCCGGGTGGATCGATCGATCGACCGTGATCACCGAGCCGTTCGCCGACTGGGTTCTCGCAGGGGAGTTCCCTGCGGGGCGCCCGGCATGGGAGACCGCGGGCGCACGATTCGTCGACGACATCGAGTCGTGGGAGAACCGCAAGCTCTGGCTCCTCAACGGAGCGCACACCATCCTGGCCGTCGCCGGGCTGCCGCGCGGCCTCCTCACCGTCGCCGAGGCGATCGCCGACCCGACGTGCCGGGCCCTAGTGGAGGACTTCTGGGACGAGGCGGTTCAGTGCCTTCCTGCGGGGACGGAGCACGTGCGCTACCGCGACCAGCTGGTCGAGCGCTTCTCGAACCCGCGGATCGTGCATCAGCTGACCCAGATAGCAGCCGACACGACGGTGAAGGTCCAGTTCCGGTTCGCATCGGTCGCAGAGCGCACGGTCGCTGCGGGTCGACGAGCGTTCTGCAGTGCTCGGGCGTTCGGCGCATGGATCGACTGGGTCGTCGCACGCCCGACGTCTCCGGACCCCCGTGCCGACGACATCGCGGAGGCGGCGGCATCGGACGATCCCGTGGTCGCTCTGATCCGCATCGTGTCGCCATCGCTGGCTGCGTCGGAACCCTTCGTCTCCGAGGTGCGTGCGGCGCGGGGCTGAGAGGTCCCGCAGCCCTACGCCGTCGGTGCGACTCCGGTCGATTCGCGCCAGATCACGCGGTTGATCGGCTCGGTCGACAGCACCGGCGCCTCGTCGCGGAGCCGCCCGATCAGGCGAGCCATCGCGTTGCTGCCGATCTGCTCGATCTTCGTGTTGACCGTGGTCAGGGCGGGAATGAGGTACTCGCTGCCGGGCGCGTCATCCCATCCGGTGACGCTCAGATCGTCGGGCACCGACCACCCGCGCTGGTGGGCCGCGCGCAGCACACCCGTCGCGACGAGGTCGTTGGCGGCGATGATGGCGGTGGGTCGGTCTGAGCTGCGGATGGCTTCGACCGCGGCGATGCCCGATTCGCCCGACCAGTCGCCGTCGAAGATTCCGACCGATGCGAGTCCAAGACGGGCGATCGTCTCAGTGAACACGGTGGCCCGGGCTCGGGCCGAAGCGAATGTTCTGTCGCCGGCGATATGCAGGAAGCGGTGGTGTCCCGACTCCGCGAGGCGCTCGATCATCTCCGCCACGGGCGCGGCGTCGGCGAGATCGCCGATTCCGCGCATCTCGTCGTCGAATTCGGGCGACACGACTAGCACCGTGCCCTTCGGCAGGTTGTTCGCTGCCTCGTCGACGGTCGAGAAGGACAGGATGCCGTCGACCAGGCGGGCGTCGGCGAGTTCGAGGATGCGGGTGGAGCGCGCAGCGGCGCCACCCTCTGGGCTGATCACTTCGACCTGGTAGCCGGCCTCGTGCGCGGCGCGCGTCGCGCCCGACAGCATGCGGGTGGGGTTGAAGGCGAGCGACGGCATCACCACGGCGACTCGGCCTGTCACGCGGGACCGCATCGAACGCGCCACCAGATTGGGGCGGTAGTTCAGCTTCGCGATCGCATCGGCGACCCGCTCGCGGGTCTGAGGCTTCAGCCCCGCGCCGTCGAAGCGCAGGTACCGGGACACCGTCTGGTGCGACACGCCGGCCAGGCGGGCCACCTCCATGATCGTGGGTCGGCGCTCCGCGGCGGATGTCATCGGCATCGTCGGCTCCTTCGCTGCAGCGGCATCGAACACTCGTAGTCCCACCGTACGGGATCCTTTGACTGTGAACGATCATTCCTTACCCGACGCACGTACTGATGCGAACCTTGACAACAAAGGTGATCGTTCACTACAGTGTGGGGACACCGAATGTGAACGAACACTTTCTGGAAAGGACGAAGATGTTCCACAGCAACAAGCGGGCATTCGCCGGGGCTGCACTCGCAGCGGGCGCGGCCCTGATCCTCGCCGGCTGTGCCGGCGGGAGCACACCCGAAGCCGCATCGACCTATGACCCCGACGAAGAGGTCACGCTCGACTTCGCGTTCTGGGGCAATGACGTGCGCGCCGAGCTCTACAACGAGGCGATCGCCGCCTTCAACGAGGAGTACCCGAACATCACGGTGAACCCCACCTTCCTCGCGTGGGACGAGTACTGGGAGAAGCGCCAGACCGAAGCCGCCGGCAAGAATCTGCCCGACGTCTTCCAGATGGACATGACGTACGTCCGCCAGTACTCCGAGAACGGCCTGCTCCTCGACCTCACGCCTTACCTCGGCGGCATCATCGCTACCGATGGCTACGAGCAGAGTGTCCTCGACATCGCCTCGATCAACGACACCGTCGCGGGTATGCCGATCTCCACCAACACCCTCGGCATGTTCGAGAACCCGACGCTCGCCGGCGAGGTGGGGGTCGAGGGCTTCGGTGAGGGCACCTGGGCAGACTTCGAAGACTGGCTGTACGAGGTCAAGGATGCTGCCGACGCTGCCGGAGTCGAGGCGTGGGGCAGCGGAAACCCCTACGGATTCATCCAGTCGTTCGAGCTGACGCTGCGTTCCGAGGGCAAGTCGATCTTCACGGAGGATGGCGAGGTCGGCTTCACTGAAGAGGACCTCACCGACTTCTGGAACCAGGCTGTCCCGCTCATCGAGGATGGTGCGGTGATCCCGCAGCAGCGCATCGAAGAGCTGTCGCCGCTCGGCCCGTTCGACGCGGCCAAGACGCTCAGCGAGATCACCTGGGACAACTTCGGCGCGGGTTACCTCGCCAACCTGGGCGAGAACTACCCGACCGTCGATCTCGTCGCTCCTCCGGTCACCGAGGAGGGAGCGAAGGACCTCTACATGAAGGCCGGCATGCTCCTGTCGGGCGCGGCAGGATCCGACCACCCCGAGGCGGCTGCCACGTTCATCGACTTCATGGTGAACAGCCCCGAGGCGGGCGCTATCTTCGGCACCAACCGAGGAATGCCCGCGTCCGAGACTCAGCGGGCCGGCATTGAGATCGACGCCACCGCTCAGCAGATCCTCGACTACGAGGCATCCGTCGCTGACCGCATCGGCGACCCGCCGCCGGTCCCGATCGTCGGCTACGGCTCGGTCGAGGCGAAGTTCAAGGAGCTCGCACAGGAGCTCGGCTTCGGGACGATCTCGGTTGACGACGCGGTCTCGCAGCTGTTCGCCGAGATCGACGTGATCGTCAACCAGTAGAAGCCCATCCGCTCAGAGCGGGGGAGTCCATGTCCTCGGACTTCCCCGCTCTCCGGGTGAAGGTCGAGCCGTTGGTGCGGTGCTCGATCGGACCTCACCCGGGGGCGGGGCGTGAGCGCATTGGCCTCACGCCCCGCCGACCTCGGCACAACGGAGTCATCAAAATGGCAACCACAACCACACGAGTGATCACGACGGGCCGGCCGTCGTCGAGTCGGAGCCTGCTCCGGCGCAGCTACCGTGACGGCGATCTGCATCGGCCGGGGCAGCGTTCCCGTCAGGTCAAGGAGTCGTTGGCGGGGTACGGGTTCCTGATCCCGTGGCTGGTCGGGTTCTTCGGGCTCACGCTGGTGCCGATGGCGTACTCGCTGTACCTGTCGTTCACGAACTACAACATCTTCTCCCCGCCCAAGTGGATCGGGCTGGACAACTACGTCCGCATGTTCACGAACGACCCGTCGTTCATGCAGTCCGCGCAGATCACCCTGATCTACGTGTTCATCGGCACCCCGATCACCCTGCTCGCCGCGCTGCTGATCGCGATGCTGCTGAACTACCGCGACAAGGGCGCCGGGTTCTACCGGTCCGCGTTCTACGCCCCCTCGCTCATCGGCGGATCGGTGTCGGTCGCGATCGTGTGGCGGGCGATGTTCGCCGGCGACGGCCCGGTCGACACGACGCTGTCGCTCTTCGGCATCAACCTGGGCGGCTGGTTCGGCAACCCCGCCCTGGTGCTCCCCGCGATGATCCTGCTGTCGGTGTGGCAGTTCGGCGCCACCATGGTCATCTTCCTCGCAGGCCTGAAGCAGATCCCGAAGGAACTGTACGAAGCGGCCGAGATGGACGGCGCGAACGCCTGGCACCGGTTCCGTGCGGTCACCATCCCGATGCTCAGCCCGGTGATCTTCTTCAACCTGCTGCTCGGCCTCATCGGCGCGTTCCAGGTATTCGCTTCCGCGTACATCATCAGCAACGGGTCGGGCGGTCCGGCCGGGATGACGAACTTCATCACCCTCTACCTCTACAAGCGAGGATTCTCCGACGGACAGATGGGCTACGCCTCCGCGATCGCGTGGGTGCTGCTGGTCGTCGTCGCGATCATCGCCTTCATCCTGTTCCGCACCCAGCGATCCTGGGTCCACTACGCCGGAGACAACCGATGAGCACCACATCCTCGTTCGGTGAGAACGCCCTGCTGATCACCGAGAACCAGGTCGACCCCGACACCCGGGCCGGGCAGGCCCCCGCGAAGGGCCGCCGCAAGATCAAGCGCAACACCTGGCAGACGGTCATCTGGTTCATCGTGCTCACCGCGATCACCGTGATCGTGCTCTACCCGCTGGTCTGGCTGCTGTTCTCCACCTTCAAACCGAACAGCGAGTTCGGCCAGTCGATCGCGATCTTCCCCGAGAACCCCACCTTCGACAACTACATCAAGGTGTCAGAAGGCATCGCCGGCATCCCGATGTGGAAGTTCTTCTGGAACTCCCTGGTGCTGGCCGCCCTCGCGGTGATCGGCACGGTGCTCAGTTCCGCTCTCGCGGCCTATGCGTTCGCGCGCATCCAGTTCAAGGGCCTCGGCATCCTGTTCGCCGCGATGATCGGCACGCTGCTGCTGCCGTTCCACGTCGTGATCATCCCGCAGTACATCATCTTCAACAACCTCGGCCTGGTCGACACGTTCTGGCCCATCGTGCTGCCGAAGTTCCTCGCCACCGAAGCGTTCTTCGTGTTCCTCCTCGTGCAGTTCATCCGGCAGATGCCGCGTGAGATGGACGAAGCCGCCCGCATCGACGGCGCCGGACACCTCCGCATCTTCTGGTCGATCATCCTGCCGCTGATCAGGCCCGCCCTGATCACCTGTGCGATCTTCGCGTTCATCTGGTCGTGGAACGACTTCCTCGGACCCCTGCTCTACCTCACGAGCCCCGAGAACTACCCCCTCCCGATCGCGCTGCGTCTCTACAACGACCAGACCTCCACCAGCGACTACGGCGCGACCGTCACCGCGTCGTTCGTCGCCCTCCTCCCCGTGCTGCTGTTCTTCCTCGTGTTCCAGCGGTTCATCGTCGACGGCGTCGCCACCCAAGGCGTCAAGGGATAGCAGCCGACAATGGACCGCCGACAGATGCGAGCCGCCCGTCGCGCCGATCGCGACGGCTCCGGCCCCACGCTCGAAGAGCGCGAAGCCGCCCGCTACCCCGGGGCGACGGGCGCGTTCGCACTGTTCGGCGAAGTGCTCCTCACCGGACTCCTCGTCACCATCGCGAGCCTCCCCGTCATCACCCTCCCCGCAGCCCTCGCCGCCGGCATCCGCCACATCCGCCGCTACCTGAACGCCGAGCAGTCCCACGCCCGCCAGTTCTGGAGCGACTACCGGCACGCCCTCCCCGGCGGGCTCGCCGTCGGTGCGGTCACCACCCTCATCGCCGGCATCCTCATCGCCGACATCCTCCTCGCGAACACCGGCGCCCTGCCCGGCGGCGCCGCGATCGGGATCATCGGCTGGGCCGGCCTCACCCTCGCCGGCACCGCGCTGCTCGCCGCCGCCGGCGCCTGGACGCCCGGCACCGGATGGATGCCCGCCGTCCGCGGCATCCCCGCCGCCCTCGCGGGCGACCCGGTCGGCACGCTCTACCTCGCCGCGACCGTCGTCTTCACCGGCGTCGTGACCTGGATGCTCATCCCCCTCGTCATCGCCGCGCTCGGCTGCGCCGCCACCGCCGTCGTCGCCATCCCCGCCCGCCGCGGGGTCGGCGCGGAAACACGGCGATGACGAAGTTCCAGACCGTCGCCCATCTTGAGGGGAAGCGCCTGCGGAGTGATGCAGCGGACGAGATGCCGACCGCCGAGACCCCGTGGACGAGAGCGATCGGGCGCGTGCTCGCCGTGGGTGTGGTCGGCGTGCGGCGCTGCGATGCCATCGATTCGCGCACAGGGCGCGGGGCGGAGTTGGGTGATCTGCTGGCCCAAGCGCTGGACGCTGCGCTTCTCGTCGACGCTCGCAGCGACGGGTCCGTCCTAGCCGCCCGGGTCGACGCATGGGCCACCGATGCGATGAACGAGCCCGACACAGCGGCTGTCGTGCTCACCGTCGGGTCGGGCGTGCATCTGGCTGCTGCGCTCACTTCGCGGGCCGAGGTCGATCAGGAGCACACCGCCATCACGCTTTACGGGGCGCACGGGGTCATCCGCATCGCCGGGCCGGAGCCAACGGCGCGTGTCACCAACCGCCACGGTGTGCGGTCACTGCGCCTGCCGACGCCGTTGACGGATGCACGGCGCGAGCCATCCGTCCGTGCGTCCATGATCGCGCGGTCGCTGCTCACTGGCGCCCGAGCGCGCACGGTGGACGACCGCTGGGTCATCCGTCGCGCGACCCCGGCGGGCAGCATGGTGTCCATCGCCGGCGTCGATGTCGCGTGCCAACGTGCCGCCGCGTCACAGATGACGTTTCGTGAGCTTCGGGCACCCTGGGCGCGCTGACATCATCCGCCGTATCCGATCGCGGCCGCTCCGCTCGGCCGTGAACGAGGGTGAGATGTCAGAGAGGCGGTGCGGCGACGAGGTCGACGACGCCGATGAGGCGGTCGCGTGCTGCCGGGTCACGGGTCACGATGGCATTGAGGAGTGCGCCGATCAGGATGTCGGCGGTGACGGCTGGGTCACCCGGATGACCGGCGGCGGCGAACGCTGCGGTGATCGCCTGGCGGATGGGTCGCGAGAGCCGAGCCTCGAGGGCGTCCGCCGCGTGTGCGTCGGACGCGGCAGCGGCGAGGAGTCCGCGGAACAGCGCGGACGAATCGTCGCCGGCCAGCGCAGCGGCGGAGTCGGCCATCCACGCCCGCAGGTCGGCGCGGAGGTCTCCGGAGGAGTCGGCGACCATTGGTTGCACGGGCAGCACGTCTTCCAGCACGCAGGCTGCGACGATCGCCTGTTTGGACGGCCACCAGCGGTAAAGGGTCTGCCGGCCGACACCGGCGCGCTCGGCGATCTCCGCCAACGTGACCCTCTCGTACCCCACTGTCCGGACCAGGTCTCGCGCAACCGTCAGAGCGGCGGCGCGACCGACGCTGTTGGGTGGGCGTCCGGGGCTGGAGCGGGTCATGGTGTCACGGTAACAGGAGGTGTAGCATTTTCGTGACAGGTGTCACATTATCTTGCGAGGGAGATCGACATGGCTGACGTGGTCGTCGTCATCGGCGTAGGCGGGATGGGAGAGACCATCGCGCGTCGACAGGCCGCCGGCGCTGTCGCCGTCGTGGCCGACTACAGCGAAGACGCGATCGCGCGACTTGCCGAGTCCATGACCGACGACGGATTCCTCGTCCATCCCGTGCGGGTGGACGTGTCGTCGCGTGAATCGGTCGAGGAGCTCGCAGCGCGTGCCGCCGAGCTCGGCGACATCCGATCGGTCGTGCACACCGCCGGGCTCTCGCCCGCCCACGCTCCGCTCGACTCGGTGCTCAGCGTCGATCTGGTCGGCGTGGCGCTGGTGCTCGAGGCGTTCGGGGCTGTCGTCGCATCGGGAGCGGCAGGCGTCGTCATCTCCAGTTCGTCGAGTTATCTGCAGCCGCCGTTCACCCCCGACGAGCAGGTGGCCATCCGCACGAGCACGCCGGAAGGACTGCTGAACCTTCCCTTCTTCTCGCCTGAGGCTCTGAGTCACCACCCCGGTATCGCCTACGGCCGAGCGAAGCTAGCGAACCGAATCCAGGTTCAAGAGGCGAGCGCCGGAGCGTGGGGAAGCCGCGGCGCCCGCATCAACTCGGTGAGCCCCGGCGTGATCTCCACCAAGATGGGTCGCGCCGAGCTGGATTCGCCGTCGGGTGCATTCATGCGGGCCATGGTCGACGGCTCGGGCGCCGGACGCCTGGGTACCCCGAGCGACATCGCCGACGCGGTGACCTTCCTGCTGAGCCCGCAGGCCACATTCGTATCCGGCATCGATCTGCTCGTCGACGGCGGCGCGATCGCCGGGGTCGCCACGGGGCGCACCCCGCTGCCCGGCGCCTGAGTGACCGGCAACCCCACGAATCCGCGCTGCACCACCACACGAAACCCGACGAGGAGTCCTCATGAAATCCGTCCATGTCATCGCTGTCGACACCGAGGGATGGGTCGACGTCGAGCAGCCGGCCGTCGGCCCTGCCGATGTGCTGCTCAAGATCAAGGCGTGCGGCATCTGCGGGTCCGACGCGCTGTACGCGGGGAACGGAGGCATCCCGCCGCGCATCGGCGCCACGCCGCTCGGCCATGAGCCCGCGGCAGAGATCGTCGAGGTGGGCGCCGATGTCGAGGAACTGGCCGTGGGTGACCACGTCGTGATCGACACGATGGCCTTCACCGACGGCCTGCTGGGGTCAGGTGGCGCTCAGGGCGCGTTCTCAGAGTTCGTCGTCGTGCGCGATGCGGTCGCCGGCCGTCAGCTGCGGGTCATTCCCGACGAGGTGCCATGGCACGTCGCCGCGCTCAACGAACCCATGGCCGTGGCGTACCACGCGGTCAACCGCACCGACCCGAAGCACGGCGACAAGGTCGTCGTCTTCGGGGCCGGCCCGATCGGCCTCGGAGCGGTGCTCGGCTATCGCCGCCGCGGAGCGTCGCACATCGTCGTCGTCGACATCCTGCCCGGCCGTCTGCAGACAGCGCTCGAGATCGGAGCGGATGCCGTCATCAACTCGGCCGAAGAAGATGTCGCAGCCAGGTTGATCGAACTCCACGGTGACGGCGCGACGGTCTTCAACCGCGGCGCTCGTGCCGGCACCGACGTCTTCCTCGACGCCGCCGGGGTCGCCGTGGTCCCGCAGACCGTGACCCGGATTGCGAAGCAGGGAGCCACCCTCGGAATCGTCGCGGTGCACAAGAAGCCGGTAGAGCTCGACTTCGGAGCCATCCTCACCAGCGAGCTGACGATCGTGTGGTCGATGGGCTACCCGACCGAGATCTTCGAGGTGACCGACGACATCATCGAGAACTGGCGGAAGTATGCGCTCATCGTGAGCCACACGTTCCCGTTCGAGGAGACGCTCCAAGCGCTCGAGCTTGCGAAGACGCCGGGCGCCGCAGACAAGATCGTCGTCACGTTCGACTGAAAGAAGGAGCGCGACATGATTCCGAAAGACCCGAGCGGCGTCTCGCCCGACGCCGCCCTGCTGGTCATCGACCTCCAGCGAGGGACCGCGGCGAACCCGTTCGTCACACCCATCGAAGACGTCGTCGCACACGCAGGGCGACTCGCGACCGCCTTCCGTGCACACGGGATGCCGGTCGCCGTGGCCACGTTCGCGCTGGGCGGGGCTCCCGGCCGCTCCGAGCCCGAAGGCTTCGGGGACGCTCTGCCGGAGGTGGGTGAGGGTCCCGAGGACCTTCGCGTCACACGCACAGCCTGGAGTGCCTTCTCGGGCACAGACCTCGATCAGCAGCTGCGGGCCCGCGGCATCCATCGCCTCGTCGTCGTCGGCGTCGCCACGAGCATCGGCGTCGAGTCGACCCTCAGAGACGCCCACGATCGTGGCTACGAACTGGTGGTCGTCGCCGACGCCGTCACCGACCTCGCGGCCGAGACGCACGAGAACTCGATCGGGCGCATCTTCCCCATGATGGCGCAGGTGGTCGAAGCGGCGGAGCTCCTCACTGCCCTGGATATCCGACCCTAGTCAGGTGCAGCGGGAATAGTGACCGGCGGGGCGTCCGCCGAGTTGGCGACGAAGCGTCAGCGCCGCGCTCGCAGGCGCAGTCCGTCGAGCAGCAGGTCGAGCCCGGCGAGGAACTGGTCGCGATCGTCGTGACCGGCGAACTCGTCGACGATGTGGTGGATGAACGGGTAGCTCGCCGGGTCCAGCGCGCGCCACTGCTCGGTCGCCCGACCCAGGTACTCCTCGCGGCTCACCTCGCCGGAGACGACCTCCGCCGGCGGCTCCTGCCCCATGTCGGCCGCCGTGCCGATGACGAACCCGACGACGGCCGATGTCGCGTGGAAACGCTGACGCGGCGTCAGGTCGAGACGGAGGGTCTCCTCCCCGATCCGTTCGTACAGGCTCAGCGAGTTCGGCTGCGCGCCGGTGTTGCGCATGGCATACGCGCCGAGCCACGGGCGGTCGACGATGGCGTCGAACATCGCGGTGGCGATGGTGCGCAGGTCGGCGATCGGGTCTGCGGTGCGGACGTCGGCCACCGCGGTGTGCACGCCCGCCAGGACGGAGTCGGCGGCGAGGTCGAGGAGTTCCTCACGGCCCGAGATGTACCAGTAGACGCTCGCGGCACCGCCGCCGAGGCGCGTGGCCAGAGCGCGGATCGTCAGCCCCTGCGGTCCGGACTCGTCCAGGAGCGCGACCGCCTCCGCCAGCACGGCGTCGAGTGAGTGGGATGCGCGCCCCCGAGCATTCGGGGTGCGTGCGCGGCGGCCCCGCGGAGTTGCGGCAACGCGCTCGGTCTCGTCGCTCATCCCCTCATCCCATCACAGGGAACCGCGCACTTGCGGTTCATCGAACAATGTTCTATGTTATCGAACGTTGTTCGAGCATCGAACAGCGTTCGAGAAAGGAGCTGCCGTGAGCACCACGACATCCGCCCCGGCCGTCGGCCGCACCTACACCTCTCTGAAGGCCGCGTGGATTCCCCTCGCGGCTCTCTGCCTCGCCTTCTTCGTCGAGATGGTCGACAACACCCTGCTGTCGATCGCCCTGCCGACGATCGGGCGCGACCTCGGCGGCGACACAACGTCGCTGCAGTGGGTGACCGGCGCCTACTCGCTGACCTTCGGCGGGCTTCTGCTCACCGCCGGGTCGATCGCCGATCGCTTCGGGCGGCGGCGCGTGCTCCAGGTCGGCCTCGCCATCTTCGGCACGGTGAGCCTCGCCGTGCTGCTGGTGAGCCAGGTGTCGGAGCTGATCGCTCTCCGCGCGGTGCTCGGGATCGCGGCCGCCGCGATGGCGCCGATCACCAACTCGCTCGTCTTCCGCCTCTTCGACGACGAGAAGCTGCGCATGCGCGCGATCACCTTGATGATGGTCGTCGGCATGTCGGGCTTCGTCGTCGGTCCGCTCCTGGGCGGAACGATCCTCACCCATCTGCCGTGGCAGTGGCTCCTGATCATCAACGCCCCGATCGCGCTGATCGCGGCCCTCGGCGTGCACTTCGGAGTGCCGGCCGATGAGCCCGGCGGTCTCACGAAGGACCGCCTCGACCTGCCCGGCGCCGCGCTCAGCATCCTCGCCATCGGTCTCGCCTGCTACGCGCTCACCAGCGGCGTGCAGTTCGGATGGACGTCGCCCCTGACCATCTCCGTGATCGCCGGTGCCGCGGCATCCGTCGTCGGTTTCATCGTGCGCGAGCGCCGGGCGGCTTCGCCGATGCTCGACCTCCGGCTGCTGCGCAGCGGTACCGTGCGCGGTGCGGCGATCGCCCAGATCGGCACAGCCATCGCGATGGCGGGCGTGATGTTCGCGCTGATCCTGCACTTCCAGTACGCGTGGGGCTGGAGCCCGATGCTCGCGGGACTGGCGAACCTGCCGCTCATCCTCACCATGATCTTCGCCACGCCGTTCACCGAGATGCTCGTGCGCCGCCTCGGCCACCGCATCGCGTGCCTCGTCGGAGCTGGATTCCTGGCAGCCGGGCTGGGCCTCATGGCATGGGGCGTCGAGCGCGACTACCTCGCGATCGCGATCGCGATGGTCGTCATGACCGTCGGGCTGCGCACCGTCATGACGATCTGCGCCGTCGCGTTGATCGGCGCGATGCCCGACAACCGCACCTCGATGGGCGCCGCCCTCAACGACACGGCGCAGGAGGTCGGCACGAGCTTCGGCACCGCCGTGGTCGGCACGGTCATCGCCGTGCTCGTCACGACGGTGCTGCCCGACGGGGCGTGGAGCGCCGAGCTGACGGCGTCGTTCTTCCACGGCGAGCAGGTGCTGTTCGCGGTGCTGGCTGTCGTCGTCGGCCTCATCTCCGCCGTCGGGGCGCTCACCCTCACCGACTCGCGTGAGACCGACGAGCACCCCGCCGGCGAGGGCGAGGACGCCGCCGAGACGGCGGCCGTGCGGACGGCCGGCTGAACCCGCGCGCGCTCGCGCTGCCCGATCGACGCCGGGTCGGACCCGCGTGGGAGGGCCTGACGAGACAGGTACTCGCAGGGCATCCCGCGCGGGAGGCGACGCGCGTACGGTCGAGAGGGCGGCGAGACGGATGCCTCAGCCGCGGCGACGGAGGACTGATCATGCACAAGCGCACACTCGGACGGGACCTCGAGGTCTCAGCCATCGGCCTCGGCTGCATGGGCATGTCGCAGAGCTACGGGCCGAATCCGGGCAGTCGTGACGAGATGATCGCCGTGCTGCGCTCCGCCGTCGACCTGGGGGTCACTTTCTTCGACACCGCCGAGGTGTACGGGCCGTACGTGAACGAGGAGCTCGTGGGCGAGGCGCTCGCGCCGGTGCGCGACCAGGTCGTGATCGCGACCAAGTTCGGGTGGGACATCCAGGGCGGACGGATGGTCGGGCTCAACAGCCGGCCCGACCAGATCCGAGCGGTCGCCGACGCGTCGCTGAAGCGCCTGCGCACCGACGTGATCGACCTGTTCTACCAGCACCGCGTCGACCCGGATGTGCCGATCGAAGACGTCGCCGGCACGGTGGGCGAGCTCGTCGCCGAGGGCAAGGTGCGCCACTTCGGACTCTCCGAAGCCTCGGCCGCAACCATCCGCCGCGCTCACGCGGCCTTCCCCGTGACGGCGCTGCAGAGCGAGTATTCGTTGTGGACGCGTGACCCCGAAGCGCAGGTGCTGCCCACCCTCGTCGAGCTCGGCATCGGCTTCGTGCCGTTCAGCCCGCTCGGCAAGGGGTTCCTCACCGGCACCGTCGACCAGTCGACGTCGTTCGCCGAGGGCGACGTGCGCTCCACCATCCCGCGATTCAGCGAGGAGAATCGCGCGGCGAACCAGGCGCTCGTCGAGCACGTGGCGGCATTGGCGTCGTCGAAGGATGCCTCACCCGGCCAGATCGCACTCGCGTGGCTGCTCGCGCAGCATCCGTCGATCGTCCCGATCCCCGGCACCCGTCGCACCGCCCGCGTCGTGGAGAACGCCGGATCGACCGCGGTCGCGCTGTCGGCCGACGAGATCGACGACCTCGACGCCCTCGCCCGGCGCGTGGGCGTGCAGGGCGACCGCTACAACGACCTGCACATGGGGTACGTCGACCGCTGACCGGTCACGGTCAGCCGGTCAGCCGGCCGCCGACACCGCCGCCCACGACACCGCCGGCAGGGTGAACGAGAGCACCCCGTCCTGCAGCGTGCACGGCATGCCGGTCGTCGTGACGCGCTCCGGATCGGCGAGCGTGTTGCGGGCATGGATGTCGTCGTCGGCGAGCAGCACGGTCTCGGCGACGGTCGTGACGTCGAGGTCGCCGAGGTCGATCGTGACGACGGCCTCGGAATCGAGCGAGCGGTTGACCGCGAAGATCGCAAGGGCCCCGGCTTCGGTATCCCACGTGGCGACGGCATCCACGAGTGGAGCGTCGCCGTACCGTGACGTCGGGGTCGTGGCGACGGTGACGTCGGGGCGCAGGACGACTCCCGACGCGAGGCGCGAGGTCGCGGCGAACGGGAAGAATGTCGTCTGCCGCCAGGCCGGTCCGCCGGGCTCGGTGGTGATCGGTGCGATGACATTGACGAGTTGGGCGAGTGACGCCGACGTGACGCGGTCGGCGTTCGCGAGCAGACGGATCAGGATGCTGCCGACCACGACGCCGTCGAGCACGCTGTAGACGTCTTCGAGCAGCCGCGGCGCGACCGGCCAGTCGCGAGCGCCGGCCGTGTCGGCGGCGGCGATCGCGGCCTCCTCGTCGAGCTGATCCTTGTGGTACCAGACGTTCCACTCGTCGAACGACAGCATGATGTCCTTCTCGCCGCCCCGCTCCGCACGGACCTCGTCGGCCGCCGCCACCACCGAGTCGACGAAGCGCTGCACGTCGAGCCCCGACGCGAGGAACGACGCGTAGTCGCCGTCGTACGGCTCGTAGTAGGCGTGGCACGAGATGTAGCCGACGTAGTCGTAGGTGTGGGCGAGCACGGTGCGCTCCCATGCGCCGAACGTCGGCATGCCGGAGTCCGACGAGCCGCACGCGACGAGTTCGAGCGCGGGGTCTGCCATTCGCATGGCCGCAGCAGTGCGCGCCGCGAGCCGCCCGTAGGCGTCGGCGTCGAGGTGGCCGACCTGCCACGGGCCGTCCATCTCGTTGCCCAGGCACCACATGCGGATGGCGTGCGGCTCGGTGGTGCCGTTGGCGATGCGACGGTCGGCGAGCTCGGTGCCGGGGTGGCCGTTGGCGTACTCGAGCAGATCGAGCGCCTCGGCGATGCCCCGGGTTCCGAGGTTGACCGCCAGCATCACCTCGGCGTCGACCGTCTTCGCCCAGCGCGCGAACTCGTCGAGTCCGATCTGATTCGTCTCGGTCGAGTGCCAGGCGAGGTCGCGGCGGCGCGGCCGCTCCTCGCGCGGGCCGACGCCGTCCTCCCACTTGTACCCCGACACGAAGTTGCCGCCCGGGTAGCGGATCGTCGAGACGCCGAGTTCGCGGACGAGCTCGATCACGTCGGTGCGGAAGCCGTCGGCGTCGGCGGTCGGGTGGCCGGGCTCGTAGAGCCCGTCGTACACGCATCGCCCGAGGTGTTCGACGAACGAGCCGAACAGCCGGCGGTTTACCGGGGCGACGACCGGCGACGAGGCGAGCGAGAGGGCGGCGGTGAACATGGGACTCCGGTCAGGGGGTGTCGAAGAGGAGGGCGAAGGATGCCGGCCGCGCCGGAACGCGGTACCGGGGGAGCACCCCGGGTCCGCACGTCGCGGTGCCGACGCCGGACTGCGCGATGTCGATCGAGACGTGCGTCGCGAGCGGTTCGGGCAGGTCCGATGCATGGGTGGTCTCGGCGAGCGTCCTGCGGTCCCACGGTGAGACCGTGAGCGCGACACCGTGTTCGAGCGCGTCGCCGCCGGCGACCTGCACGCGGACGGCACCCGCGGTGGTGCGGACGATCGCCGAGCGCACACCGCGCCGCGATCCGCTCTCCTGCGGCCGAACGTGCGGTGTCACGAGATCGGATGCCGGCACCTCGTGCCAGCCGAACGTCACGCCCGCGTCGGTGTCGGGGTAGCTCGGGCCCGGACCGCGGCCGGCGAACTGCATGCCGGTCGGCGCTCCCGCCAGCGTGAGGTCGATGCCGAGGCGCGCCCAGTCGACGTCCCACGGCCCGTGCGGATCGAGCTCGAGCGTGAGCAGCAGGCCGCCGGGCGTCTCGCTCCACGACCACCGCGCGTCGATCGCCGTGTCGAACGAGGGCGCCCCGGTGCGGGTCTCCACCACGAGCGAGTGCGGTCCGTGATCGATGGAGCGCACCCGGGTCAGCATGCGGTCGATGCGGGCTGTCGCCCACCGGGCCGCCATCGGCGGAAGGTCGGGCTCATCCCATCCGGGGGCGAGGTCGTTGTCGGTGGGGGCGCGCCAGATCCCGACCTGCGGGCCGGAGAGCACGTCGAGTCCGCCGAGGCGGAGCGGGGCGCCGCGCCGATCGAACCGGTCGGCTCCCGGTGCGCTGCGCGTCGCCGCGACGGCAGGGACGGCGGACAGCTGCTGCCCGGTGGCGACGACGTGACCGGCATCGGCCCATGTCGTCGACGCTGCGAGAGCGGCCCCGACCGTGATCACGTCGGCGATGCGCGCGGTGACGTCGCCGCGGGCGCGTGCGGGGAGGGGCAGCTCGACGCGCGTACGCGGGGGTGTCGACGGCACGTCGAATTCACCCGAGGCGATCGTCGCTCCGTCGACCTCGCGTCGCCAGGTGAAGCGGAGGTGATCGGTGGTGACGTGGTCGTAGCGGTTGCCGATCGTCACGGTCTCGCGCGTCTCGTCGACCCCGATCACGACCGGCGCGATGATCGCGGCGTAGTCGACGAGTCCGGGGCGCACCTCGCGGTCGGCGCTGACGAGGCCGTCGATGACGAAGTTGTGGTCGTGCACGGACTCGCCGAAGTCGCCGCCGTACCGATGCACGCGCCGGCCGCTGTCGTCGCGGACGGTGATGGAGTGTTCCACCCACTCCCAGATGAACCCGCCGGCCAGCCGCGGGAACTCCTCGAACAGGTCCCAGTACTCGCGCACGCCGCCCGGACTGTTGCCCATCGCGTGACCGAACTCGCACTGGATGAACGGCAGTGTTCGCCGGCGCGCCTCGTCGGCGCTGATGCCGATGGGGAGCGGCTCGGAGGCCTCCTCGCCGATGCGGCGGACCTCGTCGTGCGATGCGTACATCCGCGAGTACACGTCGACGTCGCGGCTCGACCAGTCGCCCTCGTAGTGCACGAGCCGTGACGGGTCGTGCTCGCGCACCCAGCGGGCCATCGCCGTGAGGTTGCCCCCGGTGCCCGATTCGTTGCCGAGCGACCACATGATGACGCTCGCGTGGTTGCGGTCTCGAGCGACCGTGCGACGGATGCGATCGAGGAATGCCTCGCGCCACGCGGGGTCTGCGCTGGGGTTGCCGCGCCACTGCACGTACTCGTACTCGTGCGTCTCGAGGTCGCACTCGTCGATGAGGTAGACGCCGAGTTCATCGGCGAGGTCGAGGAAGTCGGGGTGCGGCGGATAGTGCGACGTGCGCACGGCGTTGATGTTGTGCTGCTTCATGAGCACGAGATCGCGGCGGGCGAGGTCGGGGGAGTAGACGCGGCCGTGCTCGGGATCGTGCTCGTGGCGGTTGACACCGCGCAGCATGATCGGCCGGCCGTTCACGCGAAGCACGCCGTCGTCGGTGCTGACGCGGCGGAAGCCGAGCCGCATCGTCACGGTCTCGGTCGGCGTCGACACCACGGCGGTGTAGAGCCGCGGCGTCTCGGCCGACCACGGTTCGACCGCGCCGACCGCGATGCGGCCGACCGGTGCGGCGTCGAGGGTGGCGGCGGCATCCGCCGACGCGCGGATGCCGAGCTCGGGAACCTCGATCGAGACCGATCCGGTCGACGCGATGCGGGCGTCGATCGTGCCCTGTCCGGTCGCCGGGTCGTAGTCGGCGATGAGGAACGTGTCATCGACGCCGTCGGTGGGTCGCCCCAGCACGGTGACGCTGCGGAAGATGCCGGGGAGCCACCACATGTCCTGGTTCTCGAGGTACGTGCCGTCGGAGAACTGGGCGACGCGCACGGCGAGCACGTTGCCCGCGGCCGCGACGACATCGGTGATGTCGAACTCGTGCGTGAGCCGGCTTCCGCGCGTGCTGCCGAGGCGCACGCCGTTGAGGTGCACCTCGGCCGCCGACTCGACGCCGTCGAAGCGCAGCAGCATCCGTCCGCGGAGGTGCGTGAGCGGCGCATCGAGGTCGAACAGGCGCACGTAGTCGCCGATCGGGTTCTCGTCGGGCGGGTGAGGGGCGTCGACCGGGAAGGGGAACTGCACGTTCGAGTAGGCGGGTGATCCGAAGCCCGACAGATTCCAGTGAGCGGGCACCG